>CBHTVR010000022.1:0-46551 GCA_966096795.1 uncultured Gammaproteobacteria bacterium | reverse complement strand
CGCGGCCCCAGATCACCGTGGGGTAATCGTGGCGCGCAAGCAGGCTCGCCAGCGCCGTTCCCCAGGAACCGGCGCCAAGTACGGCAATCGGAAAAGTCGCGTCGGTCATGGAACCGGTGCGTGGGACGGGGGTCGGGCTCGCGCGCGAGGCGCGAGCGCCGACCGCCGGCAATCAGGCGTTGCCGCCCTCGGACATTTCCACCGAGCCCTGCGGCTGCTCGGCGCGGCGACGCAGGCCTTCGGCATACAGGGCTTCGAAGTTGATCGGCTGCATGTAGAAGGGCGGGAAGCCGCCATTGGTGATCAGGTCGCTGATCGACTGGCGCACGTAGGGGAACAGCACGTTCGGGCAATAGGTGCCGAGCATCATGTCCAGGGTGCGGTCGTCGAAGTTGGCCAGGCCGAAGATGCCGGCCTGCTCGACTTCGGCCAGGTACACGGTCTTGTCGTTGAGCGTGCAGGTCAGGGTGACACCGAGCACCACCTCGAACAGATTGTCTTCCAGGCGGCCGACCTTCTGGTTGAGGTTCATGTTCAACTGCGGCTGACCCTGTTCGTTGAACACGGCCGGGGCATTCGGGGCCTCGAAGCTCACGTCCTTGACGTAGATCTTCTCGACGGTGAACTGGGCTTGCGGTGCGGCGCCGTCGGTGGCGGCCGGGATCTGGTCGGTCATGCGGATGCTCCGGTGAAATGCGAGAAAAGAGGGCGATTATGCCATGACAGGGCCAATCAAGCCCCGAGTCGGGTTCAGCTGCGGCCCTTGACCAGGGGCAGGTTGGCGGCCTGCCAGGAGGCCACGCCCCCGTCCAGCCAGTAAACCTTCTTGAATCCGGCCTTGACCAGGCGCTTGGCGGCGTCGGCCGAGGCCGTGCCACTGCGGCAGGTCACCGCCACGGGCAGGTCGCGGACCTTGGCCAGCAGCTTGGATTCCGGATCGAACTGGCTGGGAATGACGTTGCGGGCGCCCGGGATATGGCCTTTTTCGAAGTCCGCCACCGCGCTCAGGTCCACCAGCAGGGCATCGTCCTGGTTGATCAGGGCGGTCAGGCCGGCGGGATTGACCGACTTGATGCCGCTGAACAGGCGGGCGATTTCGGTGTAGATCAGGGCCAAGGTGATACCGACCAGGGCCAGGGACAGGAGCGGACTCTGTCCGGCGAAGGCCAGGATTTGCTGCAGGGACATCGGTCGGCTCAGGTGGCTTGCGGGGCGGGCATTATAGGGCGGCCCGGGCCATGGCGCAGGCTTCCTCGAAGCCATCGGCCCAGCCGAGCAGGTTCGGCGCCGCGCCGATGCCCTGGTCCATCAGCAGTTGCCGCGGCTGGTCCTGGGCGCCGGAAAAAATCACCCGGGTGCCGTGCTTGTCGCAGCGCGCGAGGAATTGCTTGAGCGCATGCGCGCCCGAGCCGTCAATCATCGGCACCAGGCGCAGGCGCAGGATGAAGATGCGCGGCGGCACCACTAACTGGTCGAGCACTTCGTCCAGGCGATTGGCCACCGCGAAGAACAGCGGCCCGGCGATGCGAAACGCCGCCACGCCTTTAGGCAGGCGGTCGCGTTGGTCCGGCTCTTCGCCGTCTTCGCCTTCATCACTCACCGACACGACTTCACTCATGCGGTGCATGAAGATGAAGGCCGCCAGCACCACGCCGGCTTCGATCGCCACCGTCAGGTCGAAGGCCACCGTCAACACGAAGGTCACCAGCAGCACCACGCGATCGCCCCAGTGCCCGCGCAGCAAATGCCGGAACTGTTCGATCTCGCTCATGTTCCAGGCCACCACCACCAGCACCGCGGCCAGCGCGGCTAGCGGCACGTAGCCCATCAGTGGCGCCGCCACCAGCATGAACAGCAGCAGGAAGCCGGCATGCGCCATGCCCGCCACCGGCGTGCGCGCGCCGGCACGGACATTGGTGGCAGTGCGCGCAATCGCGCCGGTCGCCGGCAAGCCGCCGAATAGCGCGGACGCACAATTGGCCACGCCCTGTGCCACCAACTCGCCGTTCGAGCGATGGCGGCCACCCGTCATGCCATCGGCCACCACTGCCGACAGCAACGATTCCACGCCGCCGAGAAACGCGATGGTCAGCGCCGAAGGCAGCATCTCGCCGGTGCGTTCAAAGGGAATATGCGGAAACTCGAACACCGGCAGCGCCGCCGGAATGCTGCCGAACACCGTGCCGATGGTGGGCAGCTGCAACTGCAGCCACAGCGCCGCCAGCGAGGCGAGCACCACGGTAATCAGGAAGCCCGGCCACAGTGGCTTCCAGCGCCGCAGGCCGACGATAAGGGCGATGCCCGCCAGCGCCACGCCGATGCTGGTGGGATTGAAGGCGTGGAAGTTCGCCGCATAAGCCTGCCACTTCGCCACGAAGGCGCCGGGCACGTGCGCGATCGGCAAACCGAACAGATCCTTCACCTGGCTGGAAAAAATGCTGACCGCAATGCCGGCGGTGAAACCGGTGATCACCGGCTGCGGCATGTAGCGCATCAACGCGCCCAGGCGCAGCAGGCCGGCGGCAATCAGCATCAGCCCGGCCAGCAGCGTGCACAGGATCAAGCCGCCATAGCCAAAGCGTTCGATCACCACGAACACCACCGGGATGAAGGCTGCGGTCGGCCCGCCGATCTGCACGCGCGAACCACCCAGCGCGGAAATCAGAAAGCCCGCGACGATGGCCGTGTGCAGGCCCTTCTCCGGTGCCGCGCCGCTGGCAATGGCCAGCGCCATCGCCAAAGGCAGCGCCACGACCGCCACCGTCAGACCGGCGACGAGATCCTGGCGCAACGCATGCAGTCCATAGCCCTGGCGCAGCAGGCTCCAGCTCTTCGGGACGTATTGCTGCCAGGCCGGCACGCGTGGGCGCGCGACCACCGCCATCTCAGCGGGCGCTGAAGTCGGGCAAGCCGCTGGTCAGCCAGTAGCGCTTGCCGGCGATGTCGCGTCGCCAGGTCTGGTGATCCATGAAGCTGCGTTCGAGTTGGGTGTTGCGATTGACCAGGCGGATTTCCACGTCCTGGCTCAGGTTGCCGTCGGCATCGACGGTCTTGCTCTTCACTTCATAACCGGTGACCTGGATTTGCTTGAAGCGCTCGCGCTCCAGGTCGGTCAGCGGGCTCAGCTCGCGCACTTGCGGGTCGATGAAGGCCACGGCCTTGTCGAATTCATTCCAGCGAATGGCCGCGCCGTAGTCGCTCAGGAACGTGTCGGGCTTGGCCTGGCGCGTGCCGTCCGGGCAGCCGGACAGCACCAGCATCAGGGACAGCAACAGCAAGCGCGCAAACAAGGCCATGCCTGCATTATGCGCGGGCGGCGCGTCTTGGCTAGGGGGTAGCGACGCGCTTGAGCGCAAAACGCGCTTCCAGCGTGGCCACGATGGTGCCATCGGTCGCCAGAACCTGGGCCAGCATGCTGGCGCTGGCGCGGCGGCGTTCGGCCAGGGTGCGGGTGATCGCGGCCCAGTCCTGATCGGTGCGCAGGCGCGCTTCGGCGACAAGGTCTTCGAAGAGGGGCGCGAGGTAGCGGATCTGGCTGTCGGCCACGTAGACCTCGCTGGCCAGTCCCGCGTCTTCGGCCGCGAGCATCAGCCAGCCCCAGCCCGCCAGCGTCATCAGCCCGGCCATGCTGCCGCCGAAGGCGCAGGCCTTGTCGTTGACGTTCGCCGACAGCGGCGCGCCCAGGCGCAACACCTGGCCGTCGAAGTCGAGTGCATGCACTTGCATCGCCGCTACCGGCGGCATGGCCTGGAACAAGCGGTCCAGTCGCGAAGGGTCGGTCATTGCGTGGTCTTGCTCGAAGTCCTGTGCCAAGCTCGGCGCATGAGTCCAACCCGTCCGAGTCGAGCGCCGCGGCTGCCGTTGTCGGAATGGTACGTCATCTCCACGCGACCCTTGCACCAGCACGGTGGCGCGCGCGCGGCGGCGGCGCGTTTGGGCGCGAAAGTGTTCGCGCTGTCCACGCTGAAATTGCAGCCGCTGGCGGCAGGGCCGGCCTTGCGTGCGGCGCTGGCCTGTTCGCGCGTGATCGTGTCCAGTCCGGCGGCGGTGCGCATGGCCCGGCCGCAGCAGGCGCTGGCGGCGCGGCGCGGCCAGCAGTGGTTCGCGCTGGGCAGCGGTTCGGCGGCAGCGCTGCGGCGCGCCGGCATTGCCGCGGTGCAGACGCCCGAGCACGGCTCCGATTCGGAAGCCCTGCTCGCTTTGCCTGCATTGCAGTCCCTGCGCGGCGAGCAGGTTGGCCTGATCACCGCGCCCGGCGGTCGCGGCCTGATCGAGCGCCAGTTGCTCGCGCGCGGCGCGCAGGTGCGCAAGGCCGAGGTCTATCGCCGCGAAGCGCTGGAGATTGCGCCCGCGCGCCTGCAGGCACTGGCCGAACTCGGCCCTGAGAGCGCCTTGCTGATGACCAGCGCCGAGGCGTTCGCGCCGCTGTGGCAGGCTCTGACGCCGGCGGCGCGCAAACGCCTGCAGGCGCGGCCCTGCGTGGTCGCCAGCGAGCGCTTGCAGGCGCAGGCGCGGGCGCTGGGCTTTCGAAAGCTGGTGCGCGCAGGCGATGCCAGCCCGGCAAGCCTGCTGTCGGCGCTGGCCGGGTACGTGAAAAGCGCCCGCTTCCGGTAGCATTTGCCGGCGTTTTGCGTTTCATCCCCCATGAGCACGCCCTTGCCCGATCCCCTGCCCTCCGCCCCGTCCCGCCAGATGCCCGCCGCGTTGTGGTTCCTGCTGGCGCTGGCTGCGCTGGTGGCGGCGCTTTTTGCCTGGCGTCACTTCAGCACGGCCGGCACGCAAGCCGAGCCCGGCGTGGACCTGCGCCCGGAAGCACTCGACGCGCGCCTGCTGCAGGTCGAGGCCGGCATCACCTCCCTGCGCCGCAGCCAGGAGGCGATGAACCAGCAGCTCACCGACACCCGCGCCCGCACCGGCCTGTTGCGCGATGAAGTATTGGCCGGCACCCAGCGCGCGTCCCTGCTTGAAGACAATGTCCGCGAGTTGTCCAGCGTGCGCCGCGACGGCGTGGCCGTGCTGCGCCTGGACGAAGTGGAGTTGCTGCTGACCCTGGCCGAGCAACGCCTGCGCCTGGCCGGCGATTTGCCCGGCGCGATTCGCGCCACCGAACTGGCGCAGGGCGTGCTGAGTTCGCAAAGTGACCCGGGCCTGCTCGACCTGCGGCAAACGCTCGCGCAGGAACTGGCGGCCTTGCGTGCGCTGCCGGCCAACCAGAGCGCGCAAGCCGCGGGCGAGCTCGACGCGCTCGAAGCGGTGCTGCCCAAGCTCGAGGCCAGCGGCATTGTTGCTGCCGGCAAACCGGCCGAGGCCAACAATCTGCGCGAACTCGTCGGCTCGCTGGTACAGGTGCGCCGCAGCGGCGATGCCGAAATGCTGGCGCCAGCCGATCGCGAATCGGGCAAGGCCGCGCTCGGCCTCGAACTGGCGCTGGCGCGCACCGCGCTGGCGCGCGCTGATGAAACCAACTTCCGGCGCAGCCTGCTTCATGTGGATGGCTGGCTGCAGCGCTTGTATCCCGACAGCGCGCTGTTGCGCGATCGCCGCGCGCGGCTCAAGCGCCTGGGCAGCTTTACCCTGGCCTACGATTTGCCGATCGCGGGGTCGAGCCTGCAGCAACTGCAAGAGCTGCAACGCAGCCGACGCGCCGGTCGATGAGTTTCTTCCGCACGCTGTTGTGGTGGTTGTTGCTGGCCGTGCTCGGCGCGCTGGCTTGGGAACAGTTCTCGCCCGACCCGGGGCAAGTGCTGGTGCGCTGGCATGGCACCACGGTGGTGTTCATGTCGCTGGCGGTATTCGTGGCCGGCTGGGGCCTGTTGTGGTTCTCGTTGTGGGCACTGTGGACACTGCTGCGCCTGCCGTTCACCGCCTGGCAGCAACTGGCGCACAAGCAGGCGCGCAACCGATTGTTGAATGGCCTGCAGGCCTTGAACGAAGGCCGCCACGCGCGCGCCGAAGCCTTGCTCGACAAGGCCGCCGAAGAACCCGAGAACGCCACGCTGGCGCGCCTGGGCGCGCGCCGCGCCGCCATCCTGCGTGGCGATGCGCTGGCCGCTGCCGGGCAGCTCGGGCGTTTGGCCGCGAGCGATCCGCTGGCGGTGGCGCTGGAAAATGCGCGCGCGCTGCTCGAACAAGGCCAAGCCGCGGCCGTGATCGAATCGCTTCAGCCCTGGCAAGACAAGCGCGCCCTGCCACCGCGCGGACAACTGCTGCGCGCGCAGGCGCAAGTCGCGCTTGGTCGAGCGCAGGAGGCGCTGGGCTTGCTGCCCGCGTTGGTGACTGACGCCGGCCTGAGCAGCGATGCAGCGGCCGAACTCGAGCGCGACTGGCAAGCCGCGGCCCTGCGCCAGAGCGCGCACGCCGATGAATTGCACCAGCGCTGGAGCGCGCTGTCGCTGCGCCAGCGCGAGCCGGCCGCGGTGGTGCGCGCCTTCGCCGAACGCGCCGGGCAACTCGGTCTGGAGGGCGAAGCCGCGCAAGCGCTGGCCGAAGCCATCGAACTCAAGTGGCAAGCAGAGCTGGTGCGCGCCTTCGGCCTGCTGCCGCCGGCGCGCGATGACCAGCGCCTGGCGCGTGCGCAGTCCTGGCTCGGCGCGCATCCCGATGACGGCGCGCTATCGCTGTGCCTGGGCCGCCTGTTCCATCAGCGCCAGGCTTTCGGTCCGGCGGCGGAAGCGCTGGGTCGCGCCATCGCCCAAGGCGGCGGCAGCGAAGCCTGGGAAGCGCTCGGCAACGTCTACACCGCGCAGGACAACGCCATGCGCGCGCAAGCCTGCTATGCCAATGCCCTGCGCGTGCAACGCGGCGAAGCCGCGCGCCCGTTGGGTGATCGCAGCTTGCGCGAGCAGATTGCCTCGGAAGCCGTGTCCGAGCAGCGCGATGCGCTGGGTTATCCGCGCCTGAGCGGCGACTGAAACGGCGACGCGCGACTAGCGTTCGAGAATCGCCACCACGCCCATGCCGCCGGCGGTGCAGATCGAGATCAGCACCCGGCCCGAGCCGCGCTCGGCCAGCAGCTTCGCCGCCGTCGCCACGATGCGCGCGCCGGTCGCGGCGAACGGATGGCCCACGGCCAGCGACGAACCCACCACATTGAGCTTGCTGCGATCGATCGAGCCCAGCGCGCCGTCCAGGCCGAGGCGGTTCTTGCAGTAGTCTTCCGACTCCCAGGCCTTGAGCGTGCACAGCACTTGCGCGGCGAAGGCTTCATGGATTTCGTAGAAGTCGAAATCCTGCAGCGTCAGGCAGCGGCGCTTGAGTAGCTGCGCGACGGCCACGGTCGGGGCCATCAGCAGGCCTTCGCCGTGTTCGAAATCCACCGCCGCCACCTGCGCATCCACCAACCAGGCTTGGACCGGCAGCTTGTGCGCCTGCGCCCACTCCTCACTCGCCAGCAGCGCCGCGGAGGCGCCGTCGGAAAGATTGGTCGAGTTGCCGGCCGTCAGGGTGCCTTGGCCGCTGGTCTTGTCGAAGGCCGGCTTGAGCGTGGCGAGTTTTTCCAGCGTGGTGTCGGCGCGCAGGATGCCGTCGCGTTCCAGACCGCGGAACGGCGACACCAGGTCCTTGAAGAAACCGCGCTCGTAGGCGGCCGCTGCCTTCTTGTGCGATTCGAAGGCGAGCTGGTCCTGGTCGGCGCGCGAGATCTTCCACTCCTTGGCCATCAGCTCGCAGTGCTCGCCCATGCTCTTGCCGGTGCGCGGTTCGCTGACGCCGGGGAATTCGGGCTTCAGTTCACCAAAGGAAAATCCTTTGATGGCCGCGCCCAGGCGCTGGCCAAGCGTGCGCGCCATGTTGATGTTCAGCAGGCGGCGACGCAGTTTCTTGTTCACCGCGATCGGCACGTCCGAGGTGGTGTCGGAACCGCCGCCGATGCCGGCTTCAATCTGGCCGAGCGCAATCTTGTTGGCGACCAGCACGATGGTGTCCAGGCCGGTGCCGCAGGCGCGCTGCAAGGTGATGCCCGGCGTCAGCGGCGACAGGCCGGAGCTGAGCGCGGCTTCGCGGCCCAGGTTCCAGTCCGAGCTGTGCTTGAGCACCGCGCCCATCGCCACCTCGCCCAGCACTTCGCCCTGCAGGCCGAACTTTTCCACCAGCGCGCCGAGCGTCTTGATCGACATGCCCAGGTTGCCGACGTCGAAGTAGGCGGTGTTGTTCTTGCAGAAGGGAATGCGGACGCCGCCGAGGACGGCGACACGACGGGGGGTGTTCATGGACGGTCCTTGGCAGGGGCGGCGTGGGTCGCTGGCATAATGGCGCGGCCCCTAGCTTAGTGGCCCCGGCCCGGGATTCCAAACCCGGGCGTATGGAACCCTTGCATGCCCCCGATCCGCAGTTGCCATGGCGCGCTGGCGCTGGAGCTTTCGCCCCTGAGCCGGGCCGGCCGAAGCCTGATTGCGCCCGAACGCGCCGGCGCCCTGGCGGCCCTGGCCGCGCGCGACCTGGCGCGCTGGGTGCCGGAGGCGGCCTCGCTGGATCTGGTGCTTTTGGCGGGGCTGTTCGACCCGGTCGAGCTGCTGCGCCCGGGCTGGCCCCTGCATCGCGAACTCGAACGCCTGGCCGCGCAGGCGCCGGGGACCGGTGCGGCGCGCGTGATTGCCTTCGGTGGCATCGAGGGCGAAGCCGCTGGCATCCCGCACCCCGATCCGGCGTTCGCCGAAGGCCCGTTGCGCCTGCTGCCCTTCGTCTTGCGCGGT
This sequence comes from uncultured Gammaproteobacteria bacterium, assembly GCA_966096795.1. Classification (GTDB taxonomy): domain Bacteria; phylum Pseudomonadota; class Gammaproteobacteria; order Xanthomonadales; family Xanthomonadaceae; genus Arenimonas. Next base: position 37,861 of record CBHTVR010000022.1, on the reverse strand, counting down.
GACGCGGCGCGCGTGGCCGAAGTGGCCGAGCGCCTGGAAGCCACCCTGCTCGACACCGGCATGGCCGCCGCCGATACCGCGCTGCTCGCGCAGGAATCCTTCGAAGCGACGATCGAGCACGCGCGCTACCTCACGCTGCACGACCTCGCTGCGATGACCGCGATGCAGTACGAACACGCGGGACTGGGCGAAGTGTGGCCGCTGGTGGAAACCGCCCTGCTCAGTCCCGACGAGGAAGCCTGGCTGGACAGCGAACACGAACCGCTGGTGCGCATGAGCGGCGGCGCAGCGCGCATCGCCATGATCGAAGAGGCAGCGTGGATGACGCGCCTCGCGCCCGAAGATCGCGGCCGCGATGCGGCGGTATTGGAACGCGGCTTTCGGCGCTTCCAGATTCGCCAGCGCCAGATTGCCGCGCTGCTTGAAGCGCACGGCCTGGCGGTGACCTTCGACTACTGCTCGGCGGATGCCGATCCGCGCGACCTGCTCTCGAGCTAGACGCGCTTTTTCAATTCCGCTTCGTACATGCGGTAGCCGGCATCGGTCATGCCCAGGAACTCGTAGGTGCGCTGGGCGTTGATGTTCTCGCGCTCGACGTACAGGCGCAGGCCGCAGACATCGGACTTAGCGCGCGCCAGGTCCTGGGCGTGGCTGTACAGCGCGCGATACACGCCCTTGCGGCGATGCTCGGGCGCCACGTACACGCTCTGGATCCACCACCACCAGGCGCAGCGCCAGTCGCTCCATTCGAAGGTCAGCATCAGGGTACCGACCGGCTCGCCCTGGATGGTGGCCATGAAGTAACGCGCGCGTGCCGGGTCGGCCACGCCGATGGCAATGCCGCGGCTGACCAGTTCGCGATCGAGCTGCTTGTTCTCGGTTTCGAAGGCCATGGCCTCGGCCCAACGGGCCATCAGCGAAACATCATTGCCGTCGGCGGCGCGCACCTGGATGTCGTGGCTCATGGCGTTTTCCTGCGGCGCCCGGCGCCGAGTTTTCGGGTCAGTGTATTGCGTCCCAGGCCGAGCAGGGCGGCGGCCTGCTGGCGGTGGCCGCCGGTGTGGCGCATGGCGGCGTCCAGCACGATCTGGTCGAAGCGCTCGCGCAGCTGCGCGTGCAATTCGGTTTCGCCACGCGCCAGCGCCGCGTCCACGGCCGTGGCCAATTCGCGCGCCCAGTCCTGCTCGCCCACTGCGCTGGCACCGGGCTGGAACAAGGCGCGCAGGTCGCGCAGGCCGATGGCTTCATTCGGCGCCAGGGCGGCCAGGCGCCAGCACAGGTTTTCCAGCTCGCGGATATTGCCCGGCCAGTCGTGCTGGTCCAGGCGCTTGAGGGCGTCGGCCTGCAGGTGCTTGGTGGGAGTGCCGAGCTTGATCGCGGCTTCGGCCAGGAAGCGCGCGGCCAGCAAGGGGATGTCGCCCTTGCGCTCGCGCAGTGGCGGCAAGGCCAGGCGCACGACATCGAGGCGATGTAACAAGTCTGCGCGAAAGCGTCCTTCGGCGACGAGTTGGTCCAGATTCTGGTGCGTGGCGGCGAGCACGCGCACATCCACGCGAATGAGCTCACGCCCGCCAACGCGGAAGAACTCGCCTTCGGCCAGCACGCGCAGCAGGCGCGTCTGCAACGACGCCGGCATGTCGCCGATTTCATCGAGGAACAGGCTGCCGCCATCGGCCTGTTCGAAGCGACCGACATGGCGCTTGCTGGCACCGGTGAAGGCGCCGGCCTCGTGGCCGAACAGTTCCGACTCCAGCAGCTCGGCGGGAATGGCGGCGGTGTTGAGCGCGACGAAGGGCTTGCGCGCGCGCGGCGATTCGCGATGCAGGGCGCGCGCCACCAATTCCTTGCCGGTGCCGGTTTCGCCGGTGATCAGCACGCCGATCGGTGCCTGCGCCAAGCGGCCGATGGCGCGGAACAGGGCGCGCATGGCCGGTGTTTTCCCGATCAACTCGCCGCCGGCATCGGCCTCGCGCGCAACATCGTCACCCTGTTTGTCGGCCCGCGGCTCGTCTGGCAATGCCCGCGCCGCCAAACCCACCGCATCGTCCAGGTCGAAGGGCTTGGACAGGAACTCGTGCGCGCCGCCGCGAAATGCGCCTGCGGTGCTGGCGATATCGGTGTAGGCGCTCATCACCACCACCGGCAACTGCGGCAGCCGCGCCTTCAAGGCATCGAGGAAGCCCAGGCCGTCCAGGCCGGGCATGCGCACGTCGGTGTAGACCAAATCCGGCGCGCCTTCATCGGCGAGCGCTTCGAGCGCGGCGCTGGCGCTGTCGAAACTCTGCACGCGGTAGCCGGCCTCGCGCAGGGCTTCGGCCAAGACGAAACGCACGGTGCGGTCGTCATCCACCACCCAGATGCGTGCCGCCGAATCAGGCGTCATCGCCAACCTCCTCGACCAGGGGCACGGGAATGAGCAGGGTGAATACGGTGTGCCCGGGGCGCGAGCGATAGCTCAGCGATCCGCCGTGTTCGCGCGCCACCTGCTGCGCCAGCGGCAGGCCCAGGCCTGTGCCTTCGGCGCGGCCCGAGACGAGGGGAAGAAAAATGCGTTCGGCCAAATCTTCAGGCACGCCGCGGCCGTTGTCGGCGATTTCCACGCGCACCGCCAGGCGATGCGGCACGTCGCCGATCAGCACGTGGTATTCGGCGCGGGTACGCAGAGACACGGTGCTGGCCCCGGATTCGAGCGCGTTGCGCACCAGGTTCCACAGCGACTGCGTCAAGCGGTCGGCGTCGCCTTCGATGTCCGGCAGGCTGGGGTCGTAGTCGCGCACGAGCTTGATAGACCACGCGGCTTCGGCATCGGCGAGCTGGCGCACATGCTCGAGCACGCTGTGGATATTGAGCGGTGCGAACTCGCGTGGCGGCGCTGGGTTCATCAGGCGCTCGACCAAGGCGGCGAGGCGGTCGACTTCGCTGCCGATCAGTCCGACCAGTTCGCGCGCGTCCTCGCCTTCCACACGCCGTCCCAGCAATTGCGCGGCGCCCTTCATGCCAGCGAGCGGATTGCGGATTTCATGCGCGAGGCCTTTCAACGCGGCGCTGAGCGCGGCGGGCAGGGCGGTGGCGGGGTCCTGGCCGGGAAACTCGTCGGTGGGGTGGGCTTCGACCTGCACACCGCCGTCCGGGTCGCGCCGTAGCCACAGCTGCGCGAAGTGCTCGGCGCCGCCGGGAAAGGCCAGGCGAGCGCGGTGCACGCGCAGGGACTCACCGGTGTCGGGCAGGCGTGACAGCAGGGCCGACAGGCGCCCGCCCTCCACGTCCAGGCTGTCCAGGGCCTGGCCCTGCAGCCGGCGCACGCTTACGCCCAGCCAGCTGGCGAAGGCGGTGTTGCAGCCCGACACACAGGCATCCGTCCCCAGCCGGGCGACGGGGGTCGCCAGGGCGTCGAGTTCGGGGCTGAGGTCGTGTTCTGCCATTGCACCATCATAGTGCAAGCGACGCCGACCGATGTCCGCAACCAGAAGATCGCTACCTCACTGGCCCAGTCCGAGGGCAGCCTCGACATCGAATTCGTCGAAATCGGCGATCTCCTTCAGCCGGATTGGCTTTGGGAGGGCAAACGTTCGCCAGCTTTCCTTGTATTTCTCCTCCCCGGGTTCTGCATCTGGAACGGTGTTCTCCTGAACCTTCATTTTCCGTGCGAGCAGGTTGATGCTGGTAGTGCGCTCGACGACGGGCCCTCTATCCTGGCTGCTGTCGTACCCGATCAACTCGAAGTCCGAGTGCTGGTAGCGAAAGTTGTAGGTCCAGAAGCCGTACCGGCCGTGGGAAAAGTGGATGCGAAGCGTGCCCTTTTGGATGGAGAGATCGAGTTCAGGGGGGAAGTAGACACCGCCATCCTCGTTCTCCGACGAGAAGCAGTCGTGGTTCTCCAGGGCCAGTCCATAACCACCCGGCGTCGCGAACGCCACGATGATTCCTCGCCGATTGCGGTCGAGCTCGCCTCGATATGCGTCCCTGACGAGCTTGCGCTTGTCAGTCCCCTTGATCACCAGAACGTAGTCGGGCCGCGTGTCACCGTTCAGATCGCCCTGGATTCGATCGACGACAACGTAGGACGCCGGAACAAGGGCATTGGGAGACGCGACGGTCCTTGTGCCCGCCAGGGCAGGCATGCAAATACCGGTTGCCAGCAGGGCGAACACCGCGCGCTTGTTCATTGTGGAATCCGTTGGAGTGCTGCCCTAGTGTGCCACCGCTCCGAATAGCCTGGGGCGCAGCGGGGGAACGTCGGGGAACCGGTCCCGGTGCCATCTATGCAGGTCAAAAGCTGACTACTTCTGTGTCGCGGCCAGCGTCGACCAGTACGCCGCGGCAGACAACAGCAGCGACCCGGCGATATACATCCGCTCAATCCACACCCGCCGTACCGGATCCTCGCGCGCCCGGAACACATCCAGCACCAGTTGCCGCAGCAGGAAGGTATACAAAACGTAGTACAGGAAAGGCGTGACGTTGTAGTACCAGGCGTAGTCGTCGAGGTTCTTGCCGAACAAATGCAATAGCCAGCGCACATCGCAATAGATGCCCACCAGGCCCAGCCCGGCGTTGATGAACATCCACTTCACTTCGTCGCGCCCGAACATCGCCAGGTAGAACACCACATACACCACGATGGCGATGCCGCCGTGCGCGTAGAGGAACAGTAGCGGCGCGCCGGCGCCGTAGGCCATGAAGAAGCCCGAGGCGCCGAACATCAGCATGTGCAGCAGGAAGAAGGGATAGACCTTGAACCACGAAATATCCGAGCCCTTCGGATAGGCCGTGCCGTTGATGGTGATCTCGCTGGCCAGCTTCATGTCTGTCGAACGGTCCGGACGTGGGGGCTACCGCGCAGCGTTCCGGCAATGTGGATCGGCGTGATCTCGGGCCGGGGTGCAATCGCGGCAGCGCACAGCCTACAACAAGAATGGCCGGCGCCTCCCCGGAGCCGATGGGCAGTCGAGGACCGGCCCCATCGTGGCTATGATGGCTCAAGACCCGCGAACAAGACTCCTGCCGACTCCCGCCATGAACGGAAAACACAACCGCCTGCGCCTGATCCGCGCCGGCATCGACACCTACCAGCAGCCGGTGGTGTACATGCACCGCGACTGCGAAGTCTGCCGCGCGGAAGGTTTTTCCGCGCTGACCCGCGTGCTGATCCAGGTGGACGGCCGCGAGCTGGTCGCCACGCTCAATGTCGTCATGGAGAACCGCTTCGGGCTGGACGTGGCGGCCCTGTCCGAAGCGGCCTGGGACGCGCTGCAACCGAACGCCGATTCCTGGGCGGTGTTCAGCCATCCGGAACCGCCGGCATCGGCACCGGCCTTGCGCGCAAAAGTGTTCGGGCAACGCCTGAGCGAACAGAACCTGCTCGACCTGATCCGCGACACCGTCAACAACCGGCTCTCGGATATCGAACTGGCAGCGCTTGTCACCGCCTGTGCCGGCGAACGCCTCGACCATCGCGAAACCATCGGCCTGACCCGCGCCATGGTCGAGGTTGGCCAGACGATTGATTGGGGCGGCGGTGCGGTGTTGGACAAACATTGCGTCGGTGGCTTGCCGGGCAATCGCACCACGCCGATCGTGGTGGCGATTGTTGCGGCGGCAGGACATCGCATTCCCAAGACGTCGTCGCGTGCGATCACCTCACCCGCAGGCACCGCCGATGCCATGGAAGTGATGGCGCCGGTCGGCCTGGACCTGGCCAATATGCGCCGTGTGGTGGAACAGGAAGGCGGCTGCATCGTCTGGGGTGGCAATGTCCGCCTGAGCCCGGCCGACGACATCCTGATTCGCGTCGAGCGCCCGCTCGACTTCGACAGCGATGGCCAGTTGGTGGCCAGCGTGCTGTCGAAGAAGATTGCCGCCGGCTCGACCCACGTGCTGATCGACATGCCCGTCGGCCCCACCGCCAAGGTGCGTTCGCCGCAAGCGGCCGACCTGCTCGAAGCGCGGCTGCATGCGACCGCAGATGCCTTCGGACTGACCTTGTCGGTGCTGCGCAGCGACGGCCGCCAGCCGGTGGGCCACGGCATTGGCCCGGCGCTGGAAGCGCGCGATGTGCTCAGCGTTTTGCGCGGCGAGAAGCAGGCCCCTGCCGACCTGCGCGAGCGCGCATTGGACCTGGCCGGCACCCTGCTCGACATCGCGCCCGGTGCCGTGCCTGGCAGCGGACGCGCGCACGCCCGCGCGCTGCTCGAAGACGGCTCGGCATTGCGCAAATTCCTGGCCATCTGCGAGGCGCAGGGCGGATTTTCCGAGCCGCGGCTGGCCGCGCATTCGCGCCCGGTGCTCGCGCAGCACGATGGCCGCGTGCGCGAGATGGACAACCGCGCGTTGGCCAAGATCGCCAAGCTCGCCGGCGCACCGGGCAGTGCCAGCGCCGGCCTGGATTGCCGCATCCGCATCGGCGATGCCATCCGCACCGGCGAGCCGCTGTTCCAGGTGCATGCGCAGACCCTCGGCGAACTGGAATACGCACTGGAATACGCGGCCACGCATCCGGACATCTTCACCATCGGAGAAGGCGCATGAGTCGCGTGTTGTTGGCCTTCCCCGGGCAGGAAGCGCTCGCGCGCGCGGTGGCCGACGGGCTCGGCGCGCGACTGGGCCGGCTGGACTGGCGGCGCTTTCCCGATGGCGAATCGCTGGTGGCCATTGACGAGCAACTGCAGGGCTGCGATGTCGCATTGCTAGCCAGCCTGCATCGCCCGGACGAAAAAGCCCTGGCCCTGCGCTTCGCTGCGGCCACCACGCGCGAGTTCGGCGCGCGCTCGGTCGGGCTGATCGCGCCCTACCTGGCTTATATGCGCCAGGACAAGCGCTTCCATCCCGGTGAAGCCGTGAACGCGCCCCTGTTCGCAAAATTCATCGAGGAAAGTTTCGACTGGCTGGTGACGGTGGACCCGCATTTGCACCGCATCCACGATCTTTCCCAGATCTATCGCAAGCCTACGCGCTGCCTCAGCGCCGCACCCCTGCTGGCGGAATGGATCCGCGCCAACGTGCCCAATGCCGTGCTGATCGGACCCGACAGCGAGAGCTCGCAATGGGTCGCCGACATTGCCAAACGCGCGGGGCTTCCCTGGCAGACACTGGACAAGATTCGCCACGGCGATCGCGAGGTGGAGGTGAGCCGCCCCGATCTCGCCGCCCTGTCGCAGGCGCGTCCCGTGATCGTGGACGACATCATTTCCTCAGGCCGCACCGTCATCGAGACGCTGGCGCGGCTGCGCGAGCTGGGCATGCCGCCCGCCACCTGTGTCGCCATCCACGCCGTGTTCGCGCAGGACGCCTACGAACAGTTGCTCGCTGCCGGTGCCGCGTGCGTGGTCAGCACCGACACCATCAGCCATGCCTGCAACGCCATTTCCGTCGCTGACCTGCTCGCGCAGGCCAGCGATTCGCTCATGGCGCGCTGAATCCGCTCAGTGCCGGTATTGGCGCGCTTGGTGGAAGCTCACCGAGGCGTTGAAGCCATCGCGCCCGGCACTGCCCAACGAATCGCGAATGGCCTGCGAGCCCGGGCCCATCAGGGTGTTGCCGGCCGCGCCCAGCGCCGGATCACCAAACAGGCCGGTGGCGATGTCGAAGCCCTGCCGATACTCGATGTCGGGGTTGCGCCGCGCCGCTGCGACCGCCGGATCGGATCGCGCAATCTGCTTGCCGATCTCGGCCAGGTTTTCCACCCGTTCCGCATCCACCGGCGCCGACGCGACCAGAACACCGCCGGTGGCCAGGCATTGCCGCTCCAGGCCAGGCGCCGCGGGAGAATTGCGGGCCCGGGCCGAGCGCGCCGCATCGCATAGCGACTTGGGTGCTTCGGCGGAGCCATCAATCGCCATCTCGGTGGATTGCACGCGGCCTAGCGCAAGCGGCGGTGGCTTGCTGGCTGCGCATTGCCGCTCCAGGCCGGGCGCTGCGGGTGAGTTGCGCGCGCGTGCATCACTCGCGGCCTCGCACAGGCTGCGCGTGTCTTCGGTCGTGCCGCGCGGCATTACCCGGCCCAGGGCCACGGCGGCGACGGGCGGCGGACCGCAGACCAAGGCCACGCTGTCTATGTATTTGCCCGAGAACGCCTGCAGGCCACGGGCGATCTGGCCCGGGCCACACGTCATCTGCACTTTGTCGTAAATGTCCAGGCAGTCATCGCATTCGTCCTGTCTGGCGAAGGGCGTGCTGAACGTATCGCCGATGCCCCGTTCAAGGCTTCCGCATTGCAGGTCCAGTCTGATCAGGTGTTTCCACCACTGGTCAACGCTATCGCCGAACAGGTTTTGGGTCACGCCGACCATGCCCAGCATGTAGCTGCCCATCGGGCAGGCCACGCGTGCGGAGCCGCCACCGCTTCCGCCAGTGCTGGTGCCCGGGGGAGTCACCGCCTCGGGAACGTCCCATCGGCCGCTGCTGTTGAAGCCCACGCACATCGGCGCCAGGGCATCGATCCATTGTCCGAAGCGCCCGTCCACGCCCACCAGATAGGGCTTGTCGTCGGGGCACATCAGCGGCTTCATCGAACCACCGGGGAAGCCGGCGAAGGCGCTCACTGTCAGCTTCGGGCCAACGGGCTCTTCATGGTTGGCGCCGCGGAAATCGGCACGACCGGGAACCACCACCGCGCACAGCAAGAGCGCGAGGGCCCATCGAAGCTGCGCGAGCCTGGCAAGACCCATGTCCTTCCCCCGGCGACCGTGGTGGCCGCCACTATGCGCCGACGCCCGCATGAAAGAAACGGCCCGGTTTCCCGGGCCGTTTGCTGGTTTGCCTTGCCTGCTGCGAAGACTCAGATCGCGTAGTACATCGCGTACTCGAGCGGATGCGTGGCCGCGCGGAACTTGGTGACTTCGCCCATCTTCAGGCCGATGTAGCTGTCGATCAGGTCGTCGGTGAACACGCCGCCGGCCTTGAGGAACTCGCGATCCTTGTCGAGCGCTTCCAGGGCCTGGTCCAGGCTGTGGCAGACGGTGGGGATGTTCTTCTCTTCTTCCGGCGGCAGGTCGTACAGGTCCTTGTCGCTGGGCGCGCCCGGGTCGATCTGGTTCTTGATGCCGTCAAGGCCCGCCATCATCAGCGCGGCGAAGATCAGGTAGCCCGAGTTCATCGGGTCCGGGAAGCGGATTTCGATGCGGCGGCCCTTCGGGTTGGCGACATACGGAATGCGGCAGGACGCCGAACGGTTGCGCGCCGAGTAGGCCAGCATCACCGGCGCTTCGAAGCCCGGCACCAGGCGCTTGTAGCTGTTGGTGGTGGAGTTGGCGAAGGCATTGATGGCGCGGGCGTGCTTGAAGATGCCGCCGATGTACCACAGCGCGATCTGGCTCAGGCCGCCGTAGCCGTCACCGCTGAACAGGTTGACGCCACCCTTGGCCAGCGACTGGTGCACGTGCATGCCGCTGCCGTTGTCGCCAACGAGCGGCTTGGGCATGAAGGTGGCGGTCTTGCCATTGCGATGGGCGACGTTCTTGATGATGTACTTCATCATCAGCAGCTCGTCGGCCTTCTGCACCAGGGTGTTGAACTTGGTGCCGATCTCGCACTGGCCGGCGTTGGCGACTTCGTGGTGGTGCACTTCGACTTCCTGGCCGGCGGCCATCAGTTCCTTGCACATCTCGGCGCGGATATCGTGCAGCGAGTCCACCGGGGCGACCGGGAAGTAGCCGCCCTTCAGGCCCGGGCGATAACCGCTGTTGCCACCGTCGTACTTCTTCTTCGAGTTCCAGTGCGCTTCTTCGGAATCGACTTCGAAGAAGGTGCTGCCCTGCTCGTTGTTCCAGCGCACGGAATCAAAAATGAAGAACTCCGGCTCGGGACCAAAGAAGGCCTGGTCGGCGATGCCGCTGGACTTGAGGAAGGCTTCGGCGCGCTTGGCCACGCCGCGCGGATCGCGCGAGTAGGCCTGCATGGTGGCCGGATCGAGGATGTCGCAGATCAGGATCAGGGTCGGGTCGGCGGTGAAGGGATCGAGCACCGCGGTGTTCACGTCCGGCAACAGGATCATGTCGGACTCGTTGATGCCCTTCCAGCCGGAGATGGACGAACCGTCGAACATCTTGCCGTCTTCAAACAGGGCCGGCTCGATGATGTTCACCGGGAAGGTCACGTGGTGCTGCACGCCGCGCACGTCGGCAAAACGCAGGTCGACGAACTCGACGTTGTTGTCTTTGACAAGTTTCTGGACGTTCTCGTAGGACATGGCGGACTCCGGCAGGGAAAGGACGTGCGCAAGGGATAGCAAGGCTCGTGCCAAGCCGCCGGCGCGCGTAAGTATTTGATATTACGAGACTTCAACGCGATCGGCTCGCCGAAACGCACTGTAATGGTGCGCTGTCGTCAGAAATTGCACTCTAGTGGAACAAGCAGGGCATGACATTCGGGCGATTGCCCAAGGCCTGGCAAACAGGGCATAAGGGAGCACCCCGGCTGTACTCACAAACATGAAGAGCGATGTCCCCCTGCCCGCCCCCGGGCTTGTTCGGCCTCCGGCCGAGCCAGCCGATACCAGCATGTACCGCACCTTGTTCGAGGGCACCGGCGACAGCGTCTTCCTGATGCGCGGCGAGCAGTTCGTCGACTGCAACCCGGCCACCCTGCAGATGTTTGGCTGCACGCGCGCGCAGATCATCGGCCAGCCGCCTTACCGTTTTTCGCCCGAATTCCAACCCGACGGCCGGCGTTCTGACGAGAAGGCGCTGGAACGGATCGGCGCGGCCTTCGAGGGCCGCACCCAGCATTTCGAATGGCTGCACTGCCAGTACAACGGCACGCCCTTCGCGGCCGAAGTGACCTTGAACGTGGTGCAGATCCAGGGCGAACCGCATTTGCTGGCCACCGTGCGCGACACCAGTGAGCGCAAGCGCGCCGAAGCCGAACTGGCCGCATCGCGCCAGGCGCTGGAGCAGCGCAACGACAGCCTGCGCCTGATCAATCGCCTGTCCACGCGCCTGCATGGCGCGCTGGAAACCGAGGACATCCTCGCCATCACCAGCGACGCGCTGCGCGGCATGCAGCCGCAGCCGGCGGTACTGGTGTTGCTGCAGTCGGCCAACGACGGCCCTTTGTATGTCGCCGTCAATGAAGGCGTGCCCGCCGCCACGCGCCCCGGCCCCGTGGCGCCCTGGGCGCTGACCCTGCATCGCCAGGCGCTATCGGCGCAGCCCTTGTTCGTGGCCGGCGACCTGGCGCAGACGCCGGTGGATCCGGCGACCGACCAGGTGTTGCGTGAAGCAGGCTTGCGCGCCGTGTTGGCTTGCCCCTTGCTGTATCGCGAGCGGCCCTTGGGCAGCATCGTGCTGCTGTATCCGCAGACCCAGGCCTTTGGCGATGTCGAGCTCGATGCCTTCGTTGCCATCGGCAACACCGTGGCCTCGGCCCTGGCCAGCGCGCAGCACGTGGACGGCCTGGAATACCTCGCGCACCACGACAGCCTGACCGGCTTGCCCAACCGCATGTTCCTGCACCGCGAGTTCGAGCAGATGCTGGCGGCGCCCGGCGCGTCCGGAGAAGGCGCGGCCTTGTTGCTGCTGGACCTGGACCGCTTCAAGGAAATCAATGACACGCTCGGCCACCCGGTCGGTGATCGCCTGCTGCAACAGATCGGGCCGCGACTCGGGCGCGTGCTCTCGGAAGACGATGGCGTGCTCTGCCGCCTGGGCGGCGACGAGTTCGCCCTGCTCATGCCCGGCGGCAACCAGCGCGAACCCCTGGTTGCACTGGCGCAGCGCCTGCTGACCGAGCTGCGCCGGCCCTTCGTCGTCGACAGCATGCAATTGCTGGTGGACGCCAGCCTGGGCCTGGCCTTCTATCCGGCCGATGGCGCCGACAGCAATGCCTTGCTGCGCAGTGCTGATGTGGCCATGTACGAGGCCAAGCGCAAGGGCGGCGGTATTTCCGTGTACGACCGTTCGCTCGACCAGAATTCGCCCGAACGCCTGAGCCTGATTGCCGATCTCAACGAAGCCATCCGCGACCGGCAACTGTTGCTGTATTACCAGCCGCGCCTGGACCTGCGCAGCCAGCGCGTGGACGGCTTCGAGGCCCTGCTGCGTTGGCAGCACCCGCGCCTCGGGCTGCTGCTGCCGGAACAATTCCTGGCGCAGGCCGAGCTGAGCGAGACCATCCACCCGCTGACCGATCGCGTGCTCGAACTCGCGATCGCGCAACTGCAGCAGTGGCAGGATGCCGGGTACGCCTGCTCGGTGTCGGTGAACCTGTCGGTGCGCAACCTGGTGGATGACCGTTGCCTGCAAAGCCTTGCCAACCTGCTGGCACGGCATCGCGTGAACCCGGCGCACCTGGAACTGGAGATCACCGAGACCGCGCTGATGCACGATCCCGAACAGGTGGCGCTGCGCCTGGACCGCATCGCCGCGCTGGGCGTGCGCATCAGCGTGGACGACTATGGCACCGGTTATTCCTCACTGGGTTACCTGCACCGCCTGCCGATCCATTCGCTCAAGATCGACCGTCTGTTCGTCACCGACATGTGCAATGGCGAACATGACGCCATCATCGTGCGTTCGACGATTGCCCTGGCCCATAGCCTGGGCCTGGAAGTGGTCGCCGAAGGCGTGGAAGACGGCGCCACCGAGTCGCTGCTGCAATCCATGGGCTGCGACCAGGTGCAGGGTTTCCACCTGTCGCCAGCGCTGCCGCCGGAGCAGCTGGGGCGCTTTCTGTCGGCGGGCTGAAACCCGGCGCGCGCCGCGGCCGCGGCTTCTGCGACAATCCCGGCACACTTCCTCGCGGCCTGCCTTGAATGGACCACCTGATCGCTGACTTGTTGCTGGGGCTGATCGAGGGCATCACTGAATTCCTGCCGATCTCCAGCACCGGCCATTTGCTGATTGCCGAACGCTGGCTGGGCGCGCGCTCGGACCTGTTCAACATCGCCATCCAGGCCGGCGCCATCCTGGCGGTGGTGCTGATCTACCAGCAGCGCCTGTGGCAACTGGCCACGGGTTTGGCGCAGGCCGACAAGCGCGACTATGTGCTCAAGCTCATCGCGTCCTTCGCGGTCACCGCCGTGGTCGGGCTGCTGGTGAAGAAGCTGGGCTTCTCGCTGCCGGAAACCATCACGCCGGTGGCCTGGGCGCTGCTGATCGGCGGCTTCGTGATGCTGGGCGCGGAGGCGCTGGCCTCGCGCCGCGGCGAGTCGGGCACGAGCATCAGCTGGACCGTGGCGGTTCTGGTGGGCGTGGCGCAAGTGGTGGCGGGAATTTTTCCGGGCACCTCGCGTTCGGCGGCGGCGATTTTTGCCGCGCTGTTGTTCGGCACCGGCAGCCGCGTCGCCGCCACCGAGTTCGCCTTCCTGGTCGGCATTCCGACCATGTTTGCCGCCACCGGCTATGAGTTGCTGCACGTGCTGCGCGATGGCGGCGCCAACACCGAGGACTGGACCGGCCTGGGCGTGGCCTTCGCCACCTCGGCGATCACGGCCTTCGTGGTGGTGAAGTGGTTGCTGGGCTATATCCAGACGCACCGCTTCACGGTGTTTTCCTGGTATCGCATCGCGCTCGGCGCACTCTTGCTGCTGCTGCCGGGCGTCGGGCCTTAAGCGGGCCGCAAGCAGCGCTTACGCGGCCAGTGCCGCTTCCAGCCGCGCCGCCACCCAGCGCTCGGCGAATCCGCTGAGCCCAGGGCCTTCGATAAAACCGCAGTGGCCGCCGTGCTCGGTGATTTCCAGGCTTGAGTGCGCCGGCAGTTGCAGCTGCTTGAGTGTTTGCACCGGAATGATCGGGTCGTCCGCGGACGCCAGCACGCTTACCGGCACCTGCAGGTTCGCGAGGCGACCGCCGGCCACCGCATAACTCGCGAAATACTCTTCCACGCCGCCGAGGTCGGTGTGGCGCTCGACCAGCCAACCGGTCAGGCTACGCATGTCGCGATCCAGCACGCTGTCGTCGAAGTCGTGTTGCTCGGGAAACAACTCGCGCTTGCGCCGTAGCGAGCCGCGCCACTTCTTCATGAAGTACCAGTGGTACAGGGCCGGCCCGGTTTCCAGCGCGCGCATCACCGCCGAGGGATCCACCGCCGGACATACCGCCGCCGCGTGGCGCAGGGGAATGCCCGCGTCCGGCGCCGCCAGCGCCAGGCGCAGGATGAAATTGCCGCCCAGCGAATAGCCCGCGCCAAGAAACGCCGGCGCGGGAAATTTTTCCGCCACCCATTTCGCCGCCTGCACCACCTCGCTGAGCCGGCAGGAATGGAACAGGCCGGGATTGAGGTGGTGGGTTTCGCCATGGTCACGAAAGTTCAATCGGAACACATCGAAGCCGCGCTCGAGCAGGCTCGCTGCGGTGTGGCCCATATAGCCCGAATCCACGCTGCCTTCCCAGCCATGCAGCAACAGCACCAGGGCGCGCGGGTCGCGACCCGGCACCGCGCTGTGCAGGCCAAACAGGCGCACGCCATCGCCGGCGTCAACGATATGTTCTTGCGTCACCGCGCCACTGCGCGCCAAGGCCCGCTGGCCGCCGCTCTTGCGCAGGGGCATCGAACTCAGCGCCGACTGCAGGTGCGGGTTGCGCAACCAGCGCGGCGCGCGGTAAGCACGCGGCGAATTCATTGCGCCATCGCCGCCATGATGCGCTCGCGCGAGACCTCGGCCATGCGCCGGCGGCCGTCTTCGCCGGCCGGCACCGGCTCGAGGAAATGCACTTCCACCGCGCGCACCGGCTCGCCCAGCAGGCGCCAGAAATTCTGCATGAAATTTTCGCGGGCACGGAAGGCAATCGTGGTCTGCGCGCTACCTTGCGCGCCGTACTTGAGCGCCACCGGCTGCGACGGCACACCGGCCAGCACCGCCGGCTGGAAGATGCGGGCGTGGAAGACGCCAATGCCGCGGCCGTCATTGGTGCGGCCTTCGGGAAATACGCCGATCGCGCGACCGGACTGCAGGCGCTCGAGCATCTGGTGCATCACGCCGTGCAGGGAATCGTTGTCGCCGCGATGGTGGTAGATGGTGCCGCCGCGGCTGGCCAGCCAGCCCACCACCGGCCAACGCGCGATCTCGGCCTTGGCCACGAAGCCGACCACGCGCTGGCTATGCAGCAAGGTGATGTCGATCCAGCTGACATGGTTGGCCACAAACAGCGCCGCACCCGGCAGCGGCGTGCCGAAGCGGCGCACGCGCATGCCGAAGATGCGCACCATCCAGCGCGACCACAGGCGAATGGTGCGCGCGTCCAGGCCTTCGCCGCCGGGGCGGATGCGCCGGCACAGCGGATTGATCATGGCCATCACGATGGCCAATCCCAGCGTCACGTGAAGGACCAGCAGCGGCAGCCGCCAGACGTAGCGCAAGGGCCGACGCCAATCGGCTGGACGCGCTTCAGCGGCAGGAGTGGAAGACATCTTGCGATTGTGCCCGAAGCCGAATAGGGCAGGTACTCAGTGCGCCGCGGTACGGCGCCGGCTTTTCTTTCGGGTACTGCCGATCGGCCGCGGCAATCAGCCGTGGCGCACGGCCAGGGTCAGGCGCGAGGCGCAGACCAGGCGGCCTTGTTCGTCTTCGATGCGAATGTCCCAGACTTGCGTGCTGCGGCCGACGTGCAAGGCGCGGGCGGTGCCGGTGACGGTGCCGGTGCGGGCGGCGCGAATGTGGTTGCAGTTCAATTCCAGGCCCACCGCCTGCTGCTTGCCCGGTTCTTCCAGGCACAGGTTGGCGGCGTGGCTGGCGAGCGTCTCGGCCAGCACGGCGGACGATCCGCCATGCAACAGCCCGTAGGGTTGCAGCGTGCGCTCGTCCACCGGCATGGTGCCGCGCAGGAAGTCTTCGCCCTGCTCGGTCAGCACGATGCCCAGGCGCTCGATCACGGTACCGGCAGCGAGCCGGTTCAAGTCTTCGATGGAAGGGCGGTGCCGGAAGATGCCGGCACCGCGGGCGTCGCTCACGGACTCAGCGGACGCGCAGCATGCCCGGGCGCCAGGCATTGGTGTAGCCGGCGCGGGCATAGCCCGAGCTGCTGCCGTAGCCGGTGCCGGCTTCGCGCGTGCGCTGGCGGTGCATGCGGTCCTGCAGTTCGTCGCGGCGCGAGGCCAGCCAGTCGGCGCGGCCGACGGCGGAGGGTTCCATGCCGCGGCGCTCGGCCTCGTTCTGGCGGAAGTCGCAGAACTCGTCGTAGGCGTCGATTTCGTGGCGCAGTTCGCGCACGCACAGCTCGATGGCGATGGCGTCGTCGAAGTAACCCAGCACCGGCACATTGTCCGGGATGATGTCCTTCGGGTCGGCGAAATACACCAGGGCCGACAGCACGCGGGCGCGGTCTTCTTCCGGCAGCGCCCAGCCTTCGTCGCGGACCATGGCGATCAACGTGTCCAGGCGATCGAGGCGATCCATGATGAAATCGGGCAGTTCCATGCCGCCGGTGTCGAGCAGCAGCTTGCCGGCGGCCTCCATCACTTCCTCGGCGCTCTTCTCGCCCGCGGCGAAGGTCGCGGCCTTGATGGCGGCGGTGAAGTGTTCCAGGTCGCGGTCGGACAGTTCGAAGCTGATGGCGAGGGGCATGGCATTTCCGGGTGGGTCAGCGAAGACCGCCAGCCTAGGCGCAGGGGCTGCCCCAGTCAATCGCGGGGCCGGGGCCGGGCCCTACAGAATGGGGATGAAGCCGGCCCCGAACACGGTCAGGATGCGGGTATAGACCGATTTCAGGCTCATGTTCACTTCCGGGAAGTCGCCCACCGGTTCGTAGCAGTCCTTGAAGCCCGGCGCCCCGGGCGCGATCGGCTGGCAGCCGGGCTTGATCTCGTAGCTGGTGGCATAAGGCAGCGGCCAGACGTCAAAGATCGGCAGCTTCTCGCTGAGCTTGCCCAGGTTGTAGTTGAGCTGCGACAACACCGGCAGCTTGGGCCGCGCAGCGATGGTCCAGGAATTGCCCGGCTCGATGTCGCGGCGGATGCTGTCGGCCAGGGCGCGGGCGAAGGCCTCGTCGTGCACCATCACCAGGCTTTCGGTGTTGTAGTCGGTCGAGCGCGGGTCGAAGTTGTGGCTGCCGACGATGCCGATGCGCTCGTCCACCACCATGGACTTGGAATGCAGGCCGATGCGCACGCCGGCGCGCTTGAGCGGCACCGGCCGGCGGCTCGAGCCCGAGCCCGAGCCACGCCAGGCGCCGTCCTCGGGATGTTCGTCGCCCGGGCCGTGGTCTTCAGCGGCCAGCGTCTCCATCGCGCCCGGCACGGTCGCCAGGTCGATCGGCATGTCCGCCGGGAAGGGCTTGAACTCGTGGATCTGGAAGCCCAGCTCGCGCAGGTACATGCGCTTGTACTTGTGCGACATCGCATAGACGGGGAAGGCATCGGTGGCGGCCAGGGAATTGGTCGAGACGATCACCGCCGGCGGCGCGCTGCGCCGGTGCAGCTTGCGGAACAGCTGGCGTGCCTGGCGCGACATCACCAGGTAGGGCGTCTGCAGGATCAGCTCCTGCTGGCTGCTGGCGAGGGCGTTGAGCAAGGCCTCCGAGGCATCGTCGCGGCTCTGCCTGCCCAGGTCGTGCTTGCCCGGCAGGTCGGCGTAGAAATCCACCTGTCCGACTTCGTAAAGGAAGGGCTTGAGGTGGGCGTACACGGCGGCGCCATCTGCGGCGGACGCGGCCATGGCCTTGACCCGTGCCGAGCGCGACTTGGGCTTGTCGTCCGGCGGCCCCTGGTGGGCGATGAGCACCGCCGCCACGTCGTCCAGTTGCGCGGCGGGCAGCGCGCGCTTGTCATCCCAGAAGGCGTCGAAGTTGTGCTTCATCGCCGCGGTCACCGGCCCGGCCACCAGCAAGTCGCGGTCGCGGTAGTTGTAGTCGCCATTCCAGTCGAAGTACTCGTCCTGGATGTTGCGCCCGCCGATCACCGCGACCTTGTCGTCCACCAGCATCAGCTTGTTGTGCATGCGCCGGTTGAGGTCGCGGAAGCGGAAGAAGATGCCGCCCACGAATTCCAGCGGACTGACCTGGGCCTGGGCGAAAATCGGGTTGTACAGGCGCAGTTCGAAATTGCGGTGGAAGCTGGCCAGGCGCGCCTGCAATTCGGGATCGGCCAGGCCGTTGAGCTGGTCCACCAGCAAGCGTACTTTCACGCCACGCAGGGCCGCCGCGCGCAATTCGTCGAGCACCACGCGGCCGGCATCGTCGCGTTCGAAATGGAAGGTCTGCAGGTCGATGCTCTTGCGGGCGGCGCGGATCAGGTGCACGCGCGCCAGCAAGGAGTCCTGGCCGCGGTCCAGGATCAGCACTTCGTGGCGCGGCGCTTCGGCAGTGGACGCGGCTGCGGCCGTGTCGCCGAGCTCGAGCAAGGGCGAGGCCACGGCGCAGTCGGCGCACTCGACCTGGCTGCCGCGCGCCTGCTCGGCGTACTCGCTGGCGCGCATGTGCTCGTTGCGCGACAAATGCGCGCAGGCGCCCTGCAGCAGCACCGCCATCACCAGCAGCAGGCGCGCGCTGCGGCTCATGGCGCTCCGGAGGCGGCGCGCAGGCGCACGCGGAAGTGCACTTCCACGGAGTCTTCGAGCAGGGCGCGGTAAGCGTTCATTCCAAAAGCCTTGCGGCTCAGTCGTCCTCGTACGTTGATGTCGCAGGCCAGCCCGGGCCGGTCGCAGGCCGAAGGTAACAGCTGGAAACTGACTGGTTGCACAAGGCCGCGCAGGCTCAGGCGTCCAGGCAGCACGCCGCCGCCGCGCAAGAGCGCATCGGAGAAGGCATCGGACTCGAAACGGATGACCGGATAGCGATTCACCGCCAGAAAACTGTCCGAGCGCGTGACCCGCTCCATCCAGCGGGCGCCGTCCACGCGCAGGGTGCGGCCGTCGAGCTTGACCCGTACCTTCCATTCCGTAGCGGGCGTGCCGGCGAGTTCGCCGCTGGCCGAGCCGATGCGGCCTTCGATGCGGTTGCCCATGCGCATCTGCACCAGGAAGCTGGCGCCCGAGTGGGACTCATCAAAGGCGAGCACCGGTGCCGGTGGCCGGGCCTGCGGGAAGCTGGTCATGGGCATCAGCGCCGCGAGCAACAGCAGCAACGCGCGCGCGGCGCGGCTCATTCCCTCATGGCCACCAGAAGGCCGCGAGCCGGGCGATGCCCGGTTCCAGGGCCGCGTCCACCGGCAGGCTGAGCACGGCCACCGCACCGGCGGGCATGCCGCGGAAATCTCCCGACTGCCCGGACGCGAGCAAGGCCGCGGTCTGTTCCAGGCCGGGGTTGTGGCCGACGATCATCAGGCGCTGGCAATCGCGGTGTTCATCGGCGACCTGCATCAGCGTGCCCGGGGTGGCTTCGTAGACGCGAGAGTCTTCGCGCTGGTCGACGTAGCCCAGGGCTTGCAGCACCTGTTCGAGTGTGTCGCGCGCGCGTTTCGCCGGCGAGACGACGATGCGGTCGGGAATATGGCCGTGCGACTTCAGCCAACGGCCGGCGGCCTCGGCTTCGGCCAGGCCCTCGCGCGACAGCGGTCGGTCGCGATCGGTCTGGCCAGCGCCGGCGGATTCGGCGTGGGCGTGGCGAAGCAGGATGATTTCTCGCATCAGACAGTCTTCCTCAACCATTTCAAAAGCGGAGCCCAGTCGTCCTGGTGGCTGCGGATTTGTTCGGAGCGGTAGTCGAACACGCTCTTGCCCAGCGCCACCATCAACACATAGGCCTGGGTGTCGCGCAGTTCGCCGATCACCGGATAGGGCCAGGACTTGAGCTGGCCCACCGCCTGTTGCGAGGCGCTGGTCCAGGGTTTCAGGCGATTGCCGACCAGGGCCACCGGCAGCTTGCCCTTTTTCACGCGCAGGTTTTGCGCCAGCGAATTGAGGAAAGGCACGGTCGCTTCCAGGTCGATCATCGAAGGATTGACCGGCACGATGACGGCGTCGGCGCGCGCGAGGAAGCCTTCCAGATCGTCGCCCATCGCGCCGGCGGGAGCGTCGATGACCATGCGTTGGGCGTCGGAAGGAATCTGCTTTTCCCAGTTGCGGCGGGTGCCGTCGATGGGCAGCACCGCGTTGGCCATGGCCGCGCGCTTCTCGCACCAGTGGGTCGAGGACTTCTGGCGATCGGCGTCCACCAGCACGGTGTGCTTGTTGTCGAGCGCGAAGTAGGCGGCCAGGTTGGTGGCCAGGGTGGTCTTGCCGGCGCCGCCCTTCGAGCTGGCGACCAATACCGTGCGCATGGGCCTCTCCTTTGCGGGGGTTGGCTCCACTTTACATGAAAGAGCAGAAACTCTAATGCGCTGTGTGACGGTGGCGTTGACGCGTCCGCCGACTCGGCCCTCCGGGCCCCGGGCGGCTGCGTCCGATTGTTGGAGGGTGGATGGAAAGCGCCTCCCCGGCCGGCCTGTATTCCCCCGGCTTCGAGCGGGACAGCTGCGGTTTCGGCCTGGTGGCCGACCTTCACGATCGCGCCGACCGCGAACTGGTCGAGGCGGCCCTGTCGGCGCTGGCGCGCCTGGCCCATCGCGGCGCGGTCGGCAGCGACGGCCGCAGCGGCGATGGCTGCGGACTGCTGATCCGCCGCCCGGACGCGTTCTTGCGCACACTGGCCCGCGAAGCCGGCATCGCCACCAGCGCGCAGTTCGCCGTCGGCATGATCTTCCTGCCTGGCGACGAGCGCGAAGCAGCGTATTGCCGCGCCATGCTCTCGAGCGCCCTGGCCAATCAGGGCCTGGCAAGCGCCGGTTGGCGGGACGTGCCGGTGAACCGCGACGCCTGCGGGCCGATCGCCCTGGCGGGCATGCCGCGCATCCAACAGCTGTTCGTGGATGCGCCGGCGGGGCAGAGTGCCGCCGATTTCGAGCGCGCGCTGTTCCTGGCGCGGCGCGCGGCGGAAAAATCCCTGCAAGCGCAAGCCGCGTTCTACGTGGTGAGCCTGTCGGCAGCGAGCATCGGCTACAAAGCCATGGTCCTGCCCGAAGCGCTGCCCGCGCTGTACCCGGATCTGGCGCGGCCCGACCTTGCCTCGAGCGCGGTGATCTTCCACCAGCGCTTTTCCACCAATACCGCGCCGGCCTGGAAGCTGGCGCAGCCGTTCCGCCTGCTGGCGCACAACGGCGAAATCAACACCATTGAAGGCAACCGGCACTGGTCGCTGGCGCGCGGCGCGCGCTGGTCCACGCCGCGCCTGGACTTCCGGCAGTTGCAGCCGATCGTGGCGCTGGAGGGCTCGGATTCGCAGAGCCTGGACAATATGCTCGAAGCCCTGCTGGTGGGTGGCATGGACTTGTTGCAGGCGATGCGCATCCTGGTGCCGCCGGCGACGTCCTCGCTGGAATACAAGGACCCGGACCTCGCAGCCTTTTACGAGTACTACGGCCTTTCGCTCGATCCCTGGGACGGGCCGGCGGGCATCGTGCTGAGCGATGCGCGTTATGCGGCCTGCACGCTCGACCGCAACGGCCTGCGCCCGGCGCGCTGGTTGCTGACCGATAGCGATCGCTTGGTGGTGTCTTCGGAAATCGGTGTGTACGACGTGGCCCCGGAGCATGTCGTCGCCAAGGGCAAGCTCGGCCCGGGCGAGATGCTGGCGGTGGACTTGCTTGAAGGCAAGTTGTTGCTGAGCGCCGACATTGATGCCATCAACCGCGAGCGCGCGCCCTTCAAGCGCTGGCTCAAGCAGGAAGTGACCTACCTCAGCGCCGACCTGTACGACCCGAGCCTGGCGTCCAAGCCGTTCGACGCGGCGACGCTGAAGGGCTTCCAGAAACTGTTCCAGCTCACCCGCGAAGAGCGCGAAAGCGTGCTGCGCGTGCTGGCCGAAACCGAGCAGGAGGCCACCGGCTCGATGGGCGATGACACGCCCTTCGCCGTGCTCTCGCGCAAGGTGCGCCCGCTCTACGATTATTTCCGCCAGGCGTTTGCGCAGGTCACCAATCCGCCGATCGATCCGCTGCGCGAGCAGGTGGTGATGTCGCTGGCCACGCAGATCGGCCGCGAGGGCAATGTCTTCGAGCTCAGCCCGGCCAATGCCCGCCAGGTGATGCTGAACTCGCCGGTGCTTTCGCAGCGCAAGATGCGCCAGCTGCTGGGCCTGCCGGAATTCGCGCAGGCCAATCGCAAGCTGCACTTGTACATGCATGCGGATGAGCGCCTGGAAGCGGCGCTGCGTCGCCTCTGTGCCGAAGCCGAGGCTGCGGTGCGCGCGGGCGCGGTGCTGCTGATTCTTTCCGACCGCGTGCCCGAACCCGGCCAGGCGCCGGTGCACGCGCTGATGGCGACGGGCGCGATCCATCACCATCTGGTGCATGCGGGCCTGCGCTGCGACTGCAACCTGCTGGTGGAAACCGGCACCGCCCGCGACGCCCACCAGATGGCCTGCCTGATCGGCGTGGGCGCGACGGCCATCTATCCCTACCTCGCCTACCAGACCCTGGCCGCGCTCGGGCAAGCCGCGCCCCTGCAGGGCAAGCGTGGCAATGAACCGGCGGAACTGGGGCGCAGCTATCGCCGCGGCCTGAAGAAAGGCCTGCTGAAGATCCTCTCGAAGATGGGCATCAGCACCATCGCCAGTTACCGCGGCGCGCAGTTGTTCGAAATCGTCGGCCTGGCCGATGAAGTCGTGGCCCTGTGTTTCCCGGGCATTCCCAGCCGCATCCAGGGCGCCGGATTCGCTGCGCTCGAAGACGATGCCCGCGCCCTGGCCACGCGCGCCTGGAGCGATGCCGAGGACATCGAGCCCGGCGGTCGCTACAAGTACGTGCACCAGGGCGAGTACCACATGTACAACCCCGAGGTCATCGCCAGCCTGCAGCGCTCGGTGCGCAGCGGCGACGCCGCCGACTACCAGCGCTACGCCGACCATGTGGATGGTCGCCCAGCTTCGACCCTGCGCGACCTGCTGCACCTGCGCGCGGATATCGCGCCGATTCCCTTGCATGAAGTGGAGCCGGTCGAGGCGATTCTCGCGCGCTTCGATTCCGCCGGCATGTCGCTAGGCGCGCTGTCACCGGAAGCACACGAGGCCCTGGCCACGGCGATGAATCGCCTCGGCGGTCGTTCCAACTCCGGCGAAGGCGGCGAAGATCCGGCACGCAATGGCAGCGAGCGTCGTTCGAAGATCAAGCAAGTCGCCTCGGGGCGCTTCGGCGTGACGCCGGAATACCTGGTGAATGCCGAGGTGCTGCAGATCAAGATTGCGCAGGGCGCCAAGCCCGGTGAGGGCGGGCAACTTCCTGGCCACAAGGTCGACGAGCTGATCGCGCGCCTGCGCCATGCCCGCCCCGGCATTGGCCTGATTTCACCGCCGCCGCACCACGACATCTATTCCATCGAAGACCTCGCACAACTGGTCTACGACTTGAAGGAAGTAAATCCGCAGGCCCTGGTGTCGGTGAAGCTGGTCTCGCACGCCGGTATCGGCACCATCGCCGCGGGCGTGGTGAAGGCCTATGCCGACCTGATCACGGTATCGGGCTACGACGGCGGCACCGGCGCTTCGCCACTCTCGTCCATCCACCACGCCGGCACGCCCTGGGAGCTGGGCTTGTCGGAAGTGCAGGAAACGCTGCGCCGCAATGACCTGCGCGGGCGCGTGCGCCTGCAGGTGGATGGCGGCTTGAAGACCGGCCTGGACGTGATCAAGGGCGCCATCCTGGGCGCGGAGAGTTTTGGTTTCGGCACCGCGCCGATGGTGGCGCTGGGCTGCAAGTACCTGCGCATCTGCCACCTCAACAATTGCGCGACCGGCATCGCCACGCAAGACGAGCGCTTGCGCCGCGACCAGTTCACCGGACTGCCGGAGATGGCGATGAACTTCTTCCGCTTCGTGGCTGAAGACGTGCGCCAGTGGCTGGCGCGCATTGGCCTGCGCCGGCTGGACGAGTTGATCGGCCGCGCCGACCTGCTGGAGCTCGCGCCCGCGCAGACTGAACGCCAGCACGGCCTGGACCTGGCGCCGGTGCTTCGTGCCGCAGGCTACGCCTCGGCTTCACCGCAGTTCTGCCAGCAGGCGCGCAATCCGCCCCGCGATCCGGGATCGCTGGCGGCGCGCCTGCAGGCGGATGTTGGCGCGGCGATTGCCGCCGGCAGTGGCGGCGAGTTCGCTTACGCCATCGCCAATTCCGATCGCAGCATCGGCGCGCGCCTGTCGGGCGAGATCGCGCGCGCGCACGGCGACCAGGGCATGGCGGGCGCGCCGATCACGCTGCGCTTCACGGGCGTGGCCGGTCAAAGCTTCGGTGCCTGGAATGCCGGCGGCCTGCATCTGCAACTGGAAGGCGATGCCAACGACTACGTGGGCAAGGGCATGGCGGGCGGGCGCATCGTGCTGCGGCCGCCCTCAAACGCGCGGACGCTGGCCTGCGAGACGCCGATCATGGGCAACACCTGCCTGTATGGCGCCACCGGAGGCGAGTTGTTCGCCGCTGGACGGGCGGGCGAGCGTTTCGCCGTACGAAATTCGGGCTGCACGGCCGTGGTGGAGGGCGTGGGTGACCATGGCTGCGAATACATGACCGGCGGCATCGTGGTCGTGCTCGGCCGCACCGGGCTGAATTTTGGCGCGGGACTGACCGGCGGCATGGCCTATGTGCTGGACCTGGAGCGCGACTTCGTCGACCGCTACAACCACGAACTGATTGATGTCCTGCGCATCACGCCCGAGGGCATGGAGAACCATCGCCAGCACCTGCGCGGCCTGATCCGCGCGCATGTGCAGCACACCGGTAGCGTGCAGGGCCAGCGCATGCTCGATGATTTCCGCGATGTGGCCGGGCGCTTCTGGCTGGTCAAGCCCAAGGCCGCCAGCCTCGAGTCGCTGGTCGAAGCCCTGCGGCGCGCGGCATGAAGGCCCGGCCCTTCCAGTTCATTGACCTGCCGCGCAAGGCGCCGCGCGAGCTGGACGTGGCTACGCGCGTGCTCGGCTGGAAGGAAATCTACGGCCAATACGAGGCCACGCAGGCAGGCGAGCAATCGGCGCGCTGCCTGGACTGCGGCAATCCGTATTGCGAGTGGAAGTGCCCGGTGCACAACTACATCCCGAACTGGCTGGCGCTGGTGCGTGAGGGCCGCCTGTTCGAAGCCGCCGAGCTTGCGCACGAAACCAATCCGCTGCCGGAAATCTGCGGTCGCGTCTGCCCGCAGGACCGCCTGTGCGAAGGCGCCTGCACCATCAACGTCGGCTTCGAGGCGGTGACCATCGGCTCGATCGAGAAGTACATCGTCGACAGCGCCTTCGCCCAGGGCTGGCGCCCGGATCTTTCGCGCGTGCGCGCCACCGGCAAGCGCGTGGCCGTCATCGGCGCCGGGCCTGCGGGCCTCGCCTGTGCGGATCGGCTGGCGCGTTACGGCATCGAGGCGCATGTCTTCGATCGCTATGAGCAAATCGGTGGCCTGCTGACCTTCGGCATTCCGCCCTTCAAGCTCGAGAAGGATGTCATCGCCACACGCCGCTCGGTGCTCGAGGCGATGGGCGTGGTGTTTCATCTGGATTGCGAAGTCGGGCGCGATGTGTTGGCGGATGAATTGCTGCGCGATTACGATGCCGTCTTCCTTGGCACCGGGGCGTACACGGCGGTGGATGGCCGGCTGCCTGGGCAGGAGCTGCCGGGCGTCCTGCAAGCACTGCCCTTCCTTATCGCCAATGCCCGCAACGTGCTGGAGCTTGCGCCGAGCGCCGACCCACTGCCCGACCTGAGGGGCCAGCGCGTGCTGGTGCTGGGCGGCGGCGACACCGCCATGGATTGCGTGCGCACCTCCATCCGCCTGGGCGCCAGCGAAGTCAGCTGCGTGTATCGGCGCGACGAAGCCAGCATGCCGGGCTCGCGCCGCGAGGTGAAGAATGCGAAGGATGAAGGCGTGCGCTTCATCTTCAATCGGCAGCCGCTGGCGATCGAGGGCTCCGTTCGCGCCAGCGGCGTTCGGGTACGGGACACGACCCACCCGAGCGCTGTCGAAGAAACATTGCCCGCTGACATCGTCATCCTCGCCTTCGGCTTTCGCGCCAGCCCCGCCGACTGGTTCGACGCGCAGGGCATCGCCGTGAATGAGCAGGGCCGCGTGCGTGTGGACACAACGCTCGCCCACCAGACGCGCAATCCGAAAGTATTCGCTGGTGGCGACAATGTACGTGGCGCGGATCTCGTGGTGACTGCAGTGCGTGATGGTCGCGATGCCGCAGCGTCGATTAACCGCTTTCTTACTTCGGGCTAATCGCAAGTTCAGGTGCGGGGGCCTAGCCTCGGCAACAGGTGGTCGCAACACGAAGCGCAAGCGCAGCATGCGCACGGTGTCCACCTTCCCGCCCCGGTGATCGCGCAAGGCGATCCTCGAATCCGGTCCCGGCGGGCCTCCCCCCGCAGTGAAAGGAGTTCACATGCACAAGTCCAGCAAGATCCTCAATGACATTGTCGCCGTCGTGCGTGACGGCAAGTTCTTCTACGACACCGCCATTCCCAAGGTGCAGGACCCCGAGCTCAAGACCCTGTTCACGCGCATGGCCGCGATGAAGGGCGAAATCCTCACCGGCCTGTCCGCCGAGTTGCGGGCCATGGGCGATACGCCCGCGCCGGAAGGTACCTGGACCGGCGACATCGCCAGGCTCTACGCTGAACTGCGCGCCTCGGTCGGCGACAAGGACTACGCCTGGGTCGCGCAACTGGAAGGCTCCGAAGACCGCCTGCTGAAAGCCTTCGACCAGGCGATCCAGGACACCAGCACGCCGGTGACCGCGCGCGCCACGCTCAACCGCTTCCTGCCGGAAGTGCGCGTGTGCCACGACGTCATGCGCTCGCGCAAGCACGCGCTGAAGAAGGCGGCCTGATCCGCCCTTGAGTTTGTGGCGCTTGGCGATGGCCGTCGGGGCGACCCGGCGGCCGTCGCCTTTGTGCGCCTGGCGATGGCAGCATGCGATTGCGGCATAATCGGGCCATCGTGGCCGCAGCGATCGGATGAGATGAGCGAACTGCAAGACCTGTCTTCCCTGGTGCGTTCGAACACGCCCCTGCTGGTGATCGAAACGCAGGACGAGGCCCGGGTCGTGGACTTGTTCCGGCATGTGCTGGCCAATGTCTGGCGTGCGCTCTACCGCTGGTCCATCACCGAAGGCATGCGCCGGGTGGACATGGATCGCGAGGATCCGCCCGAGACCGCGCCCGACATCACCACCACCTTGCTGGCGATGAAGGGCCACGACCAGCGCGGCATCTACCTGCTGCTGGATGTGCTGCCCTATCTGGGCTACGCCAGCACCCAGCGCATGCTGCGCGAGATCCTGGACCGGCGCGGCAGCCTGGACCACACCGTGGTGCTGGTCGGCAACAAGATCGAACTGCCGCCGGAACTCGAAGCCATGGCCGTGCGGTTCTCGCTGCAACTGCCCGACGAGAACGCGCTGCTGAAGATGGTGCGCGACGAAGCGGCGCTGTACCAGAAGGAAAATGGCGGGCGCCGGGTCGAGATCAACAAGGACGTGCTGGCGATCATCGTGCGCAACCTGCGCGGGCTGGCGCTGACCGAAGCGCGGCGCATTGCCCGCCACCTGATCTTCCGCGACGGCGCCATCGGCGAGTCCGATTTGCCGGAGCTGGCCAAGCTCAAGTTCGAATTGCTCAACAAGAGCGGCCATTTGCATTTCGAATACGACACCGCGCGTTTTTCCGATGTCGCAGGCCTGGCCCGCCTCAAGCAGTGGATCGGGCACCGGCGCGAAGTCTTCGCCAGCGGCGAGTTGCCGGTCGGCCTGGATCCGCCCAAGGGCGTGCTGCTGCTGGGCGTGCAGGGCTGCGGCAAATCGCTGGCAGCCAAGGCAGTGGCCGGTGGCTTCGGCGTGCCCCTGGTGCGCCTGGATTTCGGCACGCTCTACAACAAGTACCACGGCGAAACCGAGAAGAACCTGCGCGATGCGCTCGCTTCGGCCGAACAGCTCGCGCCCTGCGTGCTGTGGATTGACGAACTCGAGAAGGGCCTGTCCTCGGGCAGCAGCGAGGACGGCGGCGTATCGCGGCGCGTGCTCGGCTACTTCCTGACCTGGATGGCCGAGCGCAAGTCGCGGGTGTTCCTGGTCGCCACCGCCAATGCCGTGGATGAACTGCCGCCGGAGCTGCTGCGCAAGGGCCGCTTCGACGAAATCTTCTTCGTAGATCTGCCGACTGCCTCGGCGCGCGGCGAAATTTTCCGCTTGCACTTGGAACGCCGACGCGTCGACTGGAGCGAGTTCTCGCTCAACACCCTGTCCGAGGCCAGCGAAGGCTTTTCCGGCGCCGAGATCGAGCAGGCCATCGTCAGCGCGCTGTATGCCGCGCATGCCGAGCGCGGCCTGGTGGATGAAGCGCGCCTGGTCGCCGAACTGCGCAACACCCGTCCGCTGTCGGTGCTGATGGCCGAACAAGTCAACGGCCTGCGCGAATGGGCGCGCACGCGCACGGTGCCGGCCGACTGATGTTCGCGGCATGGTCCGGCCCGGGCCTGCACGGGCTCACGTCCACCGATATTGCGCTGGTGCTGGGCCTGCTCTTGCTGATTCGCCTGGCCCCGCGCGTGGGCGTGTGGGCTTATGCGCTGCTGGCCTTGCCCGGCACCTTGGCGCACGAGTTGGCGCACTATCTGGTGGCGCTGTTGCTGATGGCCAAGCCGCAGTTTCCCTCGCTGCTCCCGCAACGTAACGAGCACGGCTGGCGCCTGGGTTCGGTGGCGTTTCGGGCCGGGTGGCTGCGCTCGCTGCCCATCGCTCTCGCGCCCCTGGCTTTGCTGCCGCTGGCGCTTTACT
The DNA here is from genome assembly GCA_966096795.1 of uncultured Gammaproteobacteria bacterium. Classification (GTDB taxonomy): domain Bacteria; phylum Pseudomonadota; class Gammaproteobacteria; order Xanthomonadales; family Xanthomonadaceae; genus Arenimonas. Next base: position 9,209 of record CBHTVR010000022.1, on the reverse strand, counting down.
GGGCCGCCACCTGGATGGCACCCAGCGCGGGGCTCGCTTATGTCGCGCAGGCCTGGATCGTGGCGGCCTTCGTTTCTGCGAGCCTGCCGTCGTCGGCCGACTTCAGGATCGCCCTGCCTGCGCTGGCGCTGTTCGCGCTCGCCGCCCTGGCCTATGTGTTGCTGCGCGCGTAAGCGCTACCAGTCGGTGGGCTTGTAGTCCTTCAGGAACTGGCCCCAGACGTGATTGCCGGTGTTGATGCCGTCGATGATCGGGTCAACGATGCGCGCGGCGCCGTCAATGATGTCCAGCGGCGGATGGAAGCGTTCCTCGCGGGTCTTGCGCTCGGCCAGCTCGATCGGGTCTTCATCGGTGACCCAGCCGGTGTCCACGCTGTTCATGTGGATGCCGTCGCCGTGGTAGTCGGCCGCCGAGGTGCGCGTCATCATGTTCAGCGCGGCCTTGGCCATATTGGTATGCGGGTGGCGCGTGGTCTTGAAGTTGCGGTAGAACTGCCCTTCCATCGCCGAGACGTTGACGATGTGCTTGTCGTTGCCGGGCGTACGCAGCATCAGCGGCTTGAGGCGGGCGTTGATCAAGAAGGGCGCCACCGCGTTCACCAGTTGCACTTCTAGCAGCTCGACCGAAGGCACTTCGTGCATCAGCAGGCGCCAGGAATTGCGGCCGCGCAGGTCCACCTGTTGCAGGTCCTGGTCGAGCCGGCCTTCGGGGAACAGGTGCTGCTGGCCCAGCAGTTCGTCGGCCAGCAAGGGAATCTGAGAGAGCGTGGGCGCGTCGGCAATGCCGTGTTCGGCGATGCCGGCAACGGCTGGCGTAGCGCCATCGTGCTCGATATGCGCGCGCTCACCGACCAATTCTTCGCTACGCAGGCCTTCATAGGCGCCGAGCAGCTTCTGCACCTGCGGGGCGAGGTCGTCGCGATGGGCGCGCTCGCCTTCCATCATGTGGGCGTAAAAGGCGGGCGGGCGGCGTACCGTCTGGCAGGCGTTGTTGATGATGAAGTCCAGGCGCTCGCCGCGCGCCAGCAGCATCGCGCAGAAGGCCTCGACGCTGGGCGTGTGGCGCAGGTCCAGGCCGAACACCTCCAGGCGCTCGCTCCAGTCGGCGAAGTCGGGCTCGGCGGCATAACGCATGGCCGAGTCGCGCGGGAAGCGCGTGGTCACGATGAGCTTGGCGCCGGCGCGCAGCAGCTTCAGCCCGGCCTGGTAACCAATCTTCACGCGCCCGCCGGTGAGCAAGGCGACGCGACCGCGCAGGTCGGCCGTCTCCGTACGCTTGTGGTAGTTGAAGTCGCCGCAGGCCGGGCAGAGCTGGTCGTAGAAGCGATGCACCGTCGTGTACTTGGCCTTGCACACATAGCAATGGCGCGGCTCGAGCGTCTGCCGATGCGCCAGGTCTTCATCATCCACGACTTCGGTGCTGAAGTTTTCCGGCGGGAAGACATTGGGCGTAGTGAACACCGGCCGACGGCGCAGGGCGCGAATGCCGGTGTTGTGCAGCAGCGACTCGTCCTGGTCGATGCGGGCGTTGTTGCGCGCCTTCTCGGCCGCCTTCAGGCGCTGGCGACGCAAGGCCGGATCCGGGTGATAGACCGCGGCGATGGCGCGCTGCAGGCGGTGGCGATCTTCGGTTTCGAGCTGGTCGAGCAGGCTGGTGTCTGCGGCCACGGCTTCGAGCAGGTCGGTGGTGGCACGCAGGCGATCGCGCAGGCCATCGTCGCCGGTGGGCGGCGGGGAGTTGTCGGAGGATTGAGTCATGGCGCCATTATCGGTGCTTTCCTCACGCCGCGGGTTGCCGGCATCGCTTAAGCTGCCGGCCAGCATGAAAAACCTGAACTTCGACAATGCCTTCCTGCGCGAATTGCCCGGCGACCCGGAGACCGGGCCGCGCCGGCGCCAGGTCCTGGGCGCGCTGCATTCGCAGGTGCAGCCCACGCCGGTCGCGGCGCCCCGCTTGCTGGCGTATTCGCCCGAAGTGGCGGCCTTGCTGGGCTTCGATGCAGCCTTCGTCGCTTCGCCTCAGTTCGCGCAAGTGTTTGGCGGCAATGCCTTGCTCGAGGGCATGCAGCCCTACGCGGCCAACTACGGCGGCCACCAGTTCGGGCATTGGGCCGGGCAATTGGGTGATGGCCGGGCGATTTCGCTGGGCGAGCTGATCACGCCTTCCGGGCAACGCCAGGAGCTGCAGCTCAAGGGCGCCGGGCTGACGCCGTACTCGCGCACGGCCGATGGCCGCGCGGTGCTGCGCTCGTCGGTGCGCGAGTTCCTGTGCTCGGAAGCGATGCATCACCTGGGCGTGCCGAGCACGCGCGCGCTCAGCCTGGTTGCCACCGGCGAGGAGGTCGTGCGCGACATGTTCTACGACGGCCACCCGCGCGCCGAGCCGGGCGCCATCGTCTGCCGGGTGGCGCCCTCGTTCATCCGCTTCGGCAATTTTGAATTGCCGGCCTCGCGCGGCGACACGGCACTGCTTGAACAACTGGTGGACTTCACCATCCGCCGCGATTTTCCGGAGCTTGCCGGTAGCGCGGGAAACATGCGCGCCGAATGGTTCGGCCAGGTCTGCGAGCGCACCGCCGTAATGATCGCGCACTGGATGCGCGTGGGTTTCGTGCACGGGGTGATGAATACCGACAACATGTCCATCCTCGGGCTGACGATCGACTACGGCCCCTACGGCTGGGTGGACGACTACGACCCCGACTGGACGCCGAACACCACCGATGCCCAGGGCCGACGCTATCGCTTCGGGCAGCAGCCACAGGTGGCGTTCTGGAATCTGGGCCGCCTGGCTGGCGCGCTGTCGCCGCTGTTCGAAGACAAGGCCGTGCTGCAGGCCGGCCTGCATCGCTTTGTGCAAACCTGGTCGGCGCTGGATCGCGAGATGGCTGCCGACAAGCTCGGCCTACGCGACGCCGACGAAGAGGCCGTGGCGCTGCGCCAGCGTCTGCACGCACTGATGCATTCGGCCGAGATGGACATGACCATCACCTACCGCGCGCTGGCTGAGCTAGATGCGCAGGCGCCGCGCATGGAAGTGCTTGAGGATGCCTTCTACGTTGACGGCAAGCGCGCAGCAAATGCACCGGACCTGCAAGCCTGGCTGGACGACTACAGTCAGCGCCTGCAACGCGAGGCACGACCCGAGGCCGAACGGCGCGCGGCGATGAATGCGGTGAACCCGCGCTTCGTCCTGCGCAACTATCTCGCCCAACAAGTCATTGATCGCGCCGAACAAGGCGATGCGTCAGGCATCAGCGAGCTGCTGGACGTGATACGCCGTCCCTACGATGAGCAAGCCGGTCGCGAAGCCTTCGCCGCGCGGCGCCCGGATTGGGCGCGTGAGCGCGCCGGTTGCTCAATGCTCAGTTGCAGTTCCTGAGCGCAAAAAAAACATCGCCGGACACAAGGTCCGGCGATGCACGCAGGGCAAAAACTACCCGGGGTGAGGCTGGTTTCAGCTCTGCGCCTTCTTCTCGCACTTGCCCTTGACCAGGCTCTCGTCCTTCTTGCAGCTGGCGGCCTTGTGGGCGACCGGTTTGACCTTGGCCTTCGCCTTGGCGGGAGCGGCGGCGGGGGCGGCGGCAGCAGCAGCGGCGGGGGCGGCCGGGCTGGCCGGCGTGGCCTGGCTGGTGGCGGCCATGGCGACGGTGCTGGCCAAGCCGAGGGCGAGGGCGGCGAGCGTATTGCGAATGTTCATGGGTATCTCCTGGGTCGTATCGGTTCGGGATTCACCGGTGTCCCACCGGTGTAGCCAGATTGCCTAACGGCCCTTGGCGCCGAGTTTTCCGCTACATGAAACTTCGTCCATGTACGCGCGCGGCGCGGCGCTTCAGGCCAGCGGAAAGCGCAGCAGCACGCGCAGGCCGGGCGCAGCCGATTCCAGGCGCAATTCGGCGCCGTGGCGAATGGCGATGGCACGCACCAGGCTCAGGCCCAGGCCGGTGCCGGGCGTGCCGCGGTGGCTTTCGCCGCGCACGAAACGGTCAAACACGCGCTCGCGCCATTCCGGCGCGATGCCCGGGCCCTGGTCGCTGATGCTCAGCACCGCTTCGCCCTGGCGCGCCACCAGGCCGATATCAATGCGCCCGCCTTCTTCGCCGTACTTGATGGCGTTGTCGAGCAGGTTGGCGAACATCTGGAACAGCAGGTCGCGATCGCCCGCCACCTGCGCCGGCCCGATGCGTGTGCGGATGACTTGCCCGCGCGCTTCGGCTACCGCCTGCCACATCTCCACGGCGTCGCCCAACACTTCATCCAGCGCGATGAGCTCGGGCGGCGGCGCCTTGTTGGCTTCGATGCGGGCCAGGCGCAACAAACTGTTGAAGGTGGCCAGCAGTTGTTCGGCTTCGGCCACGGCGGCGTCAATCTTCTGGCGAACGGACTCGTCCTGCGCTTCCAGGCGCGCCTGTTCAAGCCGCGTGCGCAGGCGCGTCAGCGGCGTGCGCAGGTCGTGGGCGATGGCGTCGGTGGAGCTCTGGATGCCGCCGACCAGTTCATCAATGCGATCGAGCATGCGGTTGAGCGTGTGGCCCAGGCGCGCGAAGGCGTCTTCGCCGCCGAGTTCGGGCACGCGCTCTTCCAGGTGCCCGGCGGCGACGCGATCGACGGTATCCAGCGGCGCTTTCAAGGCGCGATCCACGCCGCGGCGCAGCCACCAGCCCAGCAAGGCCGTCAGTACCAGTAACAAGCCCAGCGTCACCAGTCCCAGGCGCTGGATCAGGTCACGCAAGCGCGCCTGTTCGCCGGTGGTGTGCCCCGTAAGCAGCCAGTCGCCGTCGGGCAGCGGCTGCACATAGGCCAGCACCTGCTCGGACTCGGGCGCATTGCGCCAGGGAAAACGCAGCCAACCGGCCCGTTGCGGCAGCGCCAGGGGCAGGTCCTTGCGATGACCGGCGCGCACCTGGCCGTCGCTGCCGATCAGCAGGTACACCGCCTCGCGGTTGATCGGCTCGCGCACGCGGGCATCGATCATGTCGGCCAGGCCCCAGCGGCCCTCGACGCGATAGACCTCCATCAGGCCTTCGTGTTCGGCCAGCACGGTCTGCCGGCTATCGCGTTCCACCAAACGATCAAAGGCCAGCAGGCTGACCGCGCCGATGGCGAGAAAGGCCAACAGCAGTACGACGCCATAGGTCAGCACCAGGCGATTGAGGGTGGAAGCGAACAGGCCGCGCAGGCGTTTCACTCAGGCGCGCAACCCCAGCAGGTAGCCGGCGCCGCGCACGGTGTGCAGGAGCGGCGGACCGCGGTCGCGGTCAATCTTTTGCCGCAGGCGCGACACGTGCACGTCAATGACATTGGTCTGCGGGTCGAAGTGGTAGTCCCACACCGCTTCCAGCAGCATGGTGCGCGTCACCACTTGTTCGGCGTGGCGCATCAGGTATTCGAGCAGGCGGAACTCGCGCGGCTGCAGTTCAAGCGCGGTGCCGGCGCGCTTGACGCTGCGCTTGAGCAGGTCCATTTCCAGGTCGGCCACACGCAGCCGCGTGCTGGCTTCCGGGCCGCTGGCTTGCCGGCGCAGCAAACCATCCAGGCGTGCCGACAATTCGGCGAAGGCGAAGGGTTTGGCGAGATAGTCGTCGGCGCCGCCGCGCAGGCCTTCGACGCGCTGTTCGACATCGGCCAGTGACGACAGGATCAGCGCGGGCGTGCGATGACCTTGGGCTCGCAGCGTCTTCAGCAACTGAAGGCCCTCAAGCCCAGGCAGCATGCGGTCGAGGATCCAGGCGTCGTAAGTCTCGTGGCTGGCCAGGTGCAGGCCGTCCGGGCCGGTCGCCGCGTGGTCCACGCTGTGGCCGGCCTCGCGCAGGCCCTTGGCCACGAACTCGGCGATCAGGGGCTCGTCTTCCACCAGCAGTATGCGCATCGGACTCTCCCTGGGCTGGGCCCAGCCTATGCCGGCAGCCCTGTCCCCAGTCTGGGCCAGGGATGAGCAAACGGTAATGTTGCTGACCACGGCGGGCTGGAATCGGTTCCGGAACCGGCGAAAAAGGCCCCGCTGGTACAATGCGCGGTCCCGTTTCGTGCCCTCAGGTCCTGCCATGTCCGTGCCCCACCCCGAATCCTCGCCTGTTCTCGACAGCGATTACAGCCTCGAGCACAAATACACCCGCGAGCAGGGCCGGATCTACCTGTCGGGCGTGCAAGCCCTGGTGCGCCTGCCCCTGATGCAGCAGATGCGCGACCGCGCGGCCGGCCTGAACACCGCCGGTTTCATCTCCGGCTACCGCGGCTCGCCCCTGGGCGGCTTCGACCTGGAGCTGTGGAAGGCCAAGAAGCACCTGGCCTCTTCGAATATCGAATTCACCCCCGGCTTGAACGAAGACCTGGGCGCGACCATGGTCTGGGGCACGCAGCAGGCCAACCTGTTCCCGGGCGCGAAGTACGACGGCGTGTTTTCCATGTGGTACGGCAAGGGCCCGGGCGTGGACCGCTGCGGCGACGTGTTCAAGCACGGCAATGCCGCCGGCACCTCGACCCTGGGTGGTGTGCTCGCGTTGGCGGCCGATGATCATGCCTGCCGTTCCTCCACCCTGCCGCATGGCAGTGAGCTGGAGTTTGTGTCGGCGATGATGCCGGTGCTCAACCCGGCCGGCGTGCAGGACATCCTGGACATGGGCCTGATCGGTTGGGCCATGAGCCGCTTCACCGGGCGCTGGGTCGGCTTCAAGACCATCGCCGAAACGGTCGAGTCCTCCGCTTCGGTCAATGTGAATCCGCACCAGCTCGACATCGTCATTCCGTCCGATTTCGCGCTGCCACCGGGCGGCCTGAACATCCGCTGGCCGGACCCGCCGCTGGACCAGGAAATGCGCCTGCACCAGTACGCGGTGCAAGCGGCGATTGCCTTTGCCCGCGTGAATCATCTCGACAAGATCATTTTCGATTCGCCGCGCGCGCGACTGGGCATCGTCACCACCGGCAAGAGCTACCTGGACGTGCTGCAGGCGCTGGAATACCTGGGTATCGACCACAAGGCCGCCGAGGACATCGGCATCCGCGTCTACAAGGTCGGCATGACCTGGCCGCTGGAGCCGCGCGGCATCGAGAATTTCGCCCGCGGCCTGGAAGACATCATCGTGGTCGAGGAGAAGCGCAGCTTCCTCGAGTCGCAGATGAAGGAGCAGATGTACAACTGGGATCGCTCCACGCGCCCGAGCGTCGTCGGCAAGTACGACGAGAGCGGCGAGTGGATCCTGCCTTCGACCAATGAGCTGACGCCGGCGCGCATTGCACGTGTCATCGCCAAGCGCCTGTCGCGGTTTTTCACGTCCGAGCACATCACGGACCGTCTCAACTTCCTGGCCGCGAAGGAAAAGGAACTGGCGCTGCCACGCGCCGCCTTCCCGCGCGCCGCGCATTACTGCTCGGGCTGCCCGCACAACAGCTCCACCGTGGTGCCGGAAGGTTCGCGCGCGATGGCCGGCATCGGTTGCCATTACATGGTGACCTGGATGGACCGCAACACCGACACCTTCACCCAGATGGGCGGCGAAGGCGTGACCTGGTGCGGCCAGGCGCCGTTCACCAATGAAAAGCACGTGTTCCAGAACCTCGGGGATGGCACCTACTTCCACTCCGGCTCGCTGGCGATTCGCCAAGCGGTCGCGGCGAAGGTGAACATCACCTACAAGATTCTCTACAACGACGCCGTGGCCATGACCGGCGGCCAGCCGGTGGACGGCACGCTGACCGTGCCCGACATTGCCCGCCAGGTGCGCAGCGAAGGCGTGCAGACGATTGTCGTGCTCTCGGACGACATCGAGAAATGGTCTGACCACAGCATCTTCCCGGACGGCGTGGAATTCCTGGACCGCAGCGAATTGGATGCGGTGTCGCGTCGTTTGCGCGAAGTGCCTGGCACCACTGTGCTGATCTATGACCAGACTTGCGCCGCCGAGAAGCGCCGCCGGCGCAAGCGCGGCAAGATGCCCGATCCGGCCAAGCGCACGCTGATCAACCCGGCCGTGTGCGAAGGCTGCGGCGACTGCGGCGTGAAGTCCAATTGCGTGTCCGTGCTGCCGCTGGAAACCGAGTTCGGCCGCAAGCGCGAGATCGACCAGAGCAATTGCAACAAGGATTTTTCCTGCGTCACCGGCTTCTGCCCGAGCTTCGTCACCGTGCACGGCGGCGGCCTGAAGAAGAAGAAAGGCAGCGAGGCCAGCGTCAACTTCGACAGCCTGCCCCTGCCCGCCTTCAAGACGGATCTGGCCGAGCCTTGGAATATCCTGATCACCGGCATCGGCGGCACCGGCGTGGTGACCATCGGCGCCCTGATCGGCATGGCCGCGCACCTGGAGCACAAGGGCGGTAGCGTGCTGGATCAAACCGGTCTCGCCCAAAAGGGCGGCGCGGTGACCACGCATGTGCGCATCGCCAAGGCACCGACCGACATCAATGCCGTGCGCATCGCCGCCGGCGAGGCCGACCTGGTGCTGGGCTGCGACATGGTGGTGGTGAATGACTACTGGGCGCTGTCGAAGATCCGCGCCGACCGCAGCCATGTGCTGCTCAACAGCTACCAGGCGATGCCGGGTACGTTCACGCGCAACACCGAGCTGCAGTTCCCGGCGCGCGACATCATCGCCGCCGTGCGCACCGCGCTCGCCGGTCGTGAGCCCGGCGTGGTGGATGCTTCCGAACTCGCGCTGGCGTTGATGGGCGATGCCATTGCCACCAACCTGTTCATGCTCGGCCATGCCTGGCAGCAGGGCCTGGTGCCGTTGTCGCTGGACTCGCTGATGCGCGCCATCGAACTCAATGGCGCGGCGGTGGCGATGAACAAGCAGGCCTTCGCTTGGGGCCGCATGGCCGCGCATGATCTGGCCGCGGTGCAGCGCGCCGCCAATATCGCGCCCGCCCCCACCGGTCCGGCCGCCTTGGCGGTGGACTCGGCGACCTCGCTAGCCTTTGTCGGCGAAGGCCGCTTGACCCAGGGCCTGGACGAAACCATCGCCATCCGCGAGCGTTTCCTTACCGAGTACCAGAACAGCGGGTACGCGAAGTCGTATCGCGAGTTCGTCGACAAGGTGCGCAGCGCTGAAGCCCAGCACACGCCCGGTTTCAGCGGCCTGGCCGAAGCCGTGTCGCGCTACCTGTTCAAGCTGATGGCCTACAAGGACGAGTATGAGGTCGCGCGCCTGTACACCAGTGGCGATTTCGAAAAGCGCGTGCGCGAAACCTTCGACGGCGACTTCAAGCTCAAGC
>CBHTVR010000021.1:0-46630 GCA_966096795.1 uncultured Gammaproteobacteria bacterium | reverse complement strand
GCCACCCTGATCGCGGTGGGCGAGCGCGCCCCCGACTGGGTCGCCAGCGGTTTTTCCGAATACCAGAAGCGCCTGTCGCACTGGCTGCCCTTGCAGCTGGTGGAAGTCACGCCGGGCATCCGCGGCAAGGGCCGCGATGCCGCGCGCGCGACCGCTGATGAAGGCGCGCGCGTATTGGCCGCCTTGCCCAAGCAGGCGCACATCGTTTGCCTGGATGGGCGCGGCAAGGCCTGGAGTTCCGAGCAACTCGCGCAACGCCTGGAAACCTGGCGACAGGGTGGCCGCGATCTCGCCTTCCTGATTGGCGGGCCCGAGGGCCACGCGCCCGAGGTGCTGTCTGCGGCGAACGAGCATTGGTCGCTGGGGCCGCTGACCCTGCCGCATATGCTGGTGCGGCTGGTGCTGGCCGAGCAGATTTACCGCGCTTCAAGCCTGCTGGCGAACCATCCCTATCATCGCGCCTGAGGGCGCAGCTGCCCCAGGTCGGGCCGCTTCACCGGTACGCCGTTCTCGCAGTCGCCCAGCTTGCAGAGCATTCGCACCAGTTCCGGCTGCGACTGCAGCATCAGGTGGAAGATCACGTTCTGCTCGATCGAGCCGCGCACGGCATCGGCGCCCGGTCCGCTGGCCCAGACGCCGACGTCGTCGCCGCCGTGGGTTTCCGATCCGGTGGGGAACAGTGCCTCCTGCAGATAGTCCGGGTCTTCGGTATCAACCTTGCGCAGATCCGGTCGCCCGGCTGCCGCCTGGCGGGAACCGGTGGGGTAGTGCGGAAACCGCTTCGGCCCTTCCGCCTGCTGCGCGGACGCGCCGGCATAGCCCGGACCGCTGCTGTAGTTGAGCGTGGTGTAGGGCAGGCCGGTGGCATCGGTGGCGAAAGCATGCTCGGCGTCTTCGCTGCTGGCCCCGTTGACCTTGCCCAGGATCGGATTTCCGCGCACCGGATAGCCCACGAAGCTCAGCGTGTGCGAGTGGTCGGCAGTGACGATCACCAGGGTGTCGGACGTGCTGGTCGCTTCGCGCGCGGCACGCACGGCATCGGACAGGCCGATGGTTTCATCCAGCGCGCGAAAGGCATTGCCGGCGTGGTGGGCCTGGTCGATGCGGCCGCCTTCCACCACCAGGACATAGCCGCGCGAATTTCGCGACAGAATCCGGATGGCCGCCGTGGTCATTTCTGCGAGGCTGGGTTCGCCGGCGCCATCCTTGTCGCGGTCATGGCCATAGGCCATGTGGTCGGGCTCGAACAGCCCCAGCAGGCGCGGCGTGCGCGACAGGTCCAGCGCCTGCAGTTGCGCCTTGTTCCAGACATAGCGGCCTTCGGGATGCTGGCGCTGCCAGGCCTGCAGCAGGTCGCGGCCGTCCTCGCGCAGCCCGCGCAGCTTTGGGTATTCGGGATCGGCCTGGTCGCGGGTCATGAAGTTCTCGCGGCCGCCGCCCATCGCCACGTCAATGCCATCGCCCAGGTCGAACTCCACCAGTTGCCGGGCGATGTCGCGGCAGCCGGCAGCACGGGCGGCTTCGGAAAGCTTGCCGTCGTATTCCCAATTGCGCTCCGCCGAATGGGCGTAGGCGGCGCCGGGCGTGGCGTGGGTGATGCGCGTATTGGTGACCACGCCGGTGGACAGACCCGCTGCTTCGGCCAACTCCACCAGCGTGGCCAGCGGGGCCGCCAGACCGCCCGCGCAATCACCACGCTTAGGTGCCTGGCCGACGCTCAGCACGCCCTTGCGGGTTTTTGCACCGGTCATCATCGCAGTCATCGTGCCGGCCGAGTCCGGAGTCTGGGCATCGGTGTTATAGGTCCGGCTGAGCGCGGTGTCGGGAAAGCCTTCGAAGCTGAGCTGGTTTTCCTCTCCCGGCTGGCCGTGGCGCTGGCCTTCGAGAATGCGCGCCGCGGCGACCGTGGTCAGGCTCATGCCATCGCCCACGAACAGGATCACGTTGCGCGCCCGCGCGTGGCCGGCGCCGTGCTCGCGCGCGGCGGCGGCTCCGGCGCGAAACCACCAGTCGGGTGTCTCGCCATCGGGCCGTGCAATCGAGGGCAGGGCGATGGCCGGGCCGGTTGCGGATTGCACCGGGCGCGGCGAGCTGGCGCAGCCAGCCAGGGTGATCGCGAGGGCGAAGGCGAGCGGGGGGCGGCGCATCGGCGGAATCCGTTAGGCAGGTCGGCATCATCGCCCATCGCACAAGTCAATCGCCACCGGGCTTTCGGGATCGGCCGGAAGGCCTATCTTCAGCTTCAGCGGTTATGCTTGGCACATGCTTTATCTCGCCTCGAAGTCCCCCCGGCGGCTCGAACTGCTGCGCCAACTCGGCATCGAACCGGGCCTGCTGGATATTGACGTGCCGGAGGTGCGCCAGCCGGGCGAACCGCCGGCCGACTATGTCAGCCGCGTGGCCCGAGAGAAGGCCGGCGCCGGCCTTCTCCAGGTGATGGCCGCGCCGGGCGCGCTGGTGCTGGGCGCCGACACCGAAGTCGTGCGCGGCGACACCGTGTACGGCAAGCCCGAGGACGCCGCTGATGCCGCGCGCATGTTGCGCGAACTGTCCGGGCGCAGCCACGAAGTCATTACCGTCGTGTGGGTGCTGAGCGCCGCGCGCGAAGCCCATGCCATCCAGCGCACCGAAGTGCAGTTTTCCGAACTTTCCGAAGCCGACATCGCACGCTACCTTGCCAGCGGTGAATGGCAGGGCAAGGCCGGCGCCTATGGTATCCAGGGCCGCGCCGGCGCCTTCATCCCGCGCGTCACCGGCAGCTACACCAGCGTGATGGGTTTGCCGATGCACGAGACCGCGAAGCTGCTCGAGTCCTTCGGTGAGGTGGCCTGAGCATGTCCGAAGAACTCCTGATCAACGTGACCCCGCGCGAAACCCGCGTGGCCCTGGTCGAGAACGGCATGCTGCAGGAACTGCATATCGAACGCGCCTCGCGCCGCGGCGTGGTCGGCAATGTCTACAAGGGCCGCGTGCAGCGGGTGATGCCGGGCATGCAGGCCGCCTTCGTCGAGATCGGCCTGGGCCGGGCCGCCTTCCTGCATGCGTCCGACATCCTGCGCGTGCCGCAGGACCAGGCTGCCAATGGCGAAGAGGAAGCCAGTGCCGCGGCCACGCCCGCGCCGCCGATTTCAAGTCTTGTGCACGAGGGCCAGGAAATCGTCGTGCAGGTGGTCAAGGACCCGATCGGCAGCAAGGGCGCGCGCCTGACCACGCAGATCTCCATTCCCTCGCGCTACCTGGTGCTGCTGCCGTATTCGCGCGTCATCGGGGTGTCCGCGCGCATTGAGGACGAGGACGAACGCAACCGGCTAAAGACCATCATGGCCGAGCTGGTGAACGGTTCGGGCCTGGGTTACATCGTGCGCACCAATGCCGAAGGCCAGAGCGCCGAATCGCTCGCCGAGGACGTGGCCTATTTGCGCCGCGCCTGGCAGATCATCCGGGAGGCCAGCGCCAGCACCGCGGTCGGGCGCTCGATCTACGACGACCTGTCCTTGCCATTGCGCGCCATGCGCGACCTGATGAGCAGCGAAGTGGACAAGGTGCGGGTGGATTCGCGCGAAACCTTCGAGCGCCTGCTGGCCTTCGCGCGCCAGTTCATGCCCGACTTGGCCGAGCGCGTGGAGCACTACAGCGGCGCCCGCCCGGTGTTCGACCTGTACGGCGTGGAAGATGAAATCCAGCGCGCCATGCTCAAGGAGGTGCCGCTCAAGTCCGGTGGGCATCTCATCGTCGACCAGACCGAAGCCATGACCACGGTGGACGTGAACACCGGTTCCTTCCTCGGCCAGCGCAATCTGGAAGAGACGGTTTACCGCACCAATCTCGAAGCGGCCCAGGCGGTCGCGCGGCAACTGCGCCTGCGCAACCTGGGCGGCATCATCATCATCGACTTCATCGACATGACCGATGAAGAGCACAAGCGCCAGGTCCTGCGCACGCTCGAGAAGGGTTTGGCGCACGATCACGCCAAGACCGCCGTACACGATTTCTCGCCGCTCGGCCTGGTGGAGATGACGCGCAAGCGCACCACCGAAAGCCTGGAGCGGCAGCTATGCGAGCCCTGCCATGAATGCGGCGGTCGCGGCAGCATCAAGACCTGCGAGACGGTGATCTACGAAATCTTCCGGGAAATTACCCGCGCCGTGCGCCAGTTCGAGGCCTCGCAGCTGCTGGTGATCGCGGCGCCCGTGGTGGTGGCCAAGATTACCGACGAAGAATCGGCCTCGGTCGCGGAGCTGGAGGAATTCCTGGGCAAGAGCATCCGCTTCCAGGCGGACGAGCAGTACGCGCAGGAACAATTCGACGTGGTGCTGTTGTAGGCGTGACCGAGCACCTGCGCCGACGGATCCGCCACGCCCGCCGCTGGACCGGCTATGGCGCGCTCGTACTGCTGATCCTGGTGGCCCTGATGGTGGGCGTGGCCAACCAACTGTTGCCGATGGTCGAGCGCCATCCTGATCGCATCGCCGCCTGGCTCAGCGAGCGGGTCGGCGAGCCGGTGACGTTTTCCAAGGCGCGCGCAGAGTGGACTCGCCGCGGACCGCGCTTCACCCTCGACGACTTGCACGTCGGCAAGCCGGGTAGTGCGCTCGCCATTGGCCGGGCGCAGTTGCAGATCGCGATGTACTCGGGCTTGTTGCCGGACCGACCGCTGACCGAGCTGAAGATTCGCGACCTGTTCCTGACCCTGGTGCAGGACAGGGACGGGCGCTGGTCGGTGGTCGGCTTGCCCGGGCAGGCCGAGGCCAATCCGCTCGATCGCCTGGAAGGATTTGGCGAACTGCAGATCGAACGTGCGCAGCTCACCGTGCGTTCGCCCAAGCTCAAGTTCGATACGCACTTGCCGCGCGTGGACGCGCGCATCCGGGTCAACGGCCCGCGCCTGCGCGTGGGCGTCTCGGCTTGGGCCGACAGCGGCGGTACACCTTTGTCGGCGGTGCTTGATGTGCAGCGCGCCAGCGGCAACGGGCTGTTGTGGGTCGGCGGCAGCAAGCTCTCTCTCGGGCAATGGGGCGGGCCCCTGGCCAGCCTGGGCGTCGTGCCCGAGCAAGGCAGTGCCGACTTCGACCTCTGGGCCAAGCTGAGCGATCGCAAGATCCGCGAACTCACCGTGCAAGCGGACCTTGGCCGCGCGCGCATGCATTCCTCGCGACCGCTGCGCCTGGCCGATGGCAGCAGCCGGCCCGCGCGCGTGGATTTTGATCGCCTGGAAGCGCTGGCGCGCTGGCATGTCACCGCCAACGGCTGGCAACTTTCGGCGCCACGCCTGAACGTGTCCAAGGCCGGCAAGCTGGCGCAACTCGATGGCTTGCTGATTGACGAGGGCCAGCGCTTTCGCCTGACTGGCCCCAAGCTTGATCTCTCGCCGCTGGCGGCGATGGTTTCGCTCAGCGACCGCGTGCCCGACGGCCTGCGGATATTCCTGCAGCAAGCCAATCCGCAGGCCGTATTGCACAACGTGAATATCGAAGGCCGGCGCGATGGACCTTTGCGCGGCAGTCTGCAGATCGAGCAATTGCAATTGCAGCCCTTCGCAACCCACCCTGGCCTGTCGGGTTTGGGCGGCCGCCTCGAGTTCGATCGCGAGGGCGGCGTGTTGCACATCGGGCCATCGCCGGTGCGTGTCGACTGGCCGGCAGGATTGCGCGAGGCACAGGTGCTGCACTTGCTGGGCAACGTGTCGGCTTGGAAGGAGGGCGCTGGTTGGGGCCTGGGCAGCGAGCGTCTCCGGCTTCGCGGTGACGACTATGGCGCCACGGTCAGCGGCGAGATCGGCTTCCAGGGCGACGGCAGTGCGCCGACACTGAATCTTGCGGCGGATCTGGATCCGGCCACGTTCCAGACCGCGAAGAAGTTCTGGATCCTGCACAAGATGCCGCCGTCCACCGTGCATTGGCTCGACACTGCGCTGGTCTCGGGCCAGGTGCTGGACGGCCGCATCGCCATCGGCGGTGACCTTGATGACTGGCCGTTCCGCAACGGCGGCGGAACTTTCGATGCCCGCGCGCGCATCCGTGGCGCCACGGTGAAGTTCAACGAGCATTGGCCGGAAGGCGAGGCGATGGACCTGGACCTCGCCTTCAACGGTCCCGGCTTCACGCTCGAGGGGCGGGGCCAGCTGCGCGGCAATCCGGTGCAGCGCATCAGCGGTGGCATTCCGGATTTCCATCTGCCGGTGCTCGCACTGGACATCGACTCGAGCACCCGCGCCGAGAACCTGCGGCAGCTGATGATCGCCAGCCCGCTGGAAAAGGAATACGGCGAACACCTGAAAGCCGCGACCCTGTCGGGCCCGGCGAAGGTGACGATGAAAATGCAGTTGCCGCTGCATGACGCACAGGCCGGCATGAGTATTGATGGTGACCTTGTCCTCAATGCCGCCAGCCTGGCCGATTCGCGCTGGGACATCGCCTTCACCGAGGCCAGCGGCAGGACCCATTTCACCCAACACGGTTTTGCCACCCAGGACCTGAAGGTGCGCTTCGCGCGCCAGCCCGGTGTGTTCAACCTGCGCGTGGGTGATGCCGCGGGCGAGCCTGGCCTGGCGGCCATGGCTACGCTGGACGGACGCTTCAGCGCGGCGACATTGATTGATCGCTACCCCGACCTGTCCTGGTTGCGGCCCGACATGGTCGGCAGTAGCGACTGGAAACTGGCAGTGCGCATTCCGAAGGCCATCGGAAAGCGCCAGCCGCCGTCTCAGCTGCGCTTGTCCAGCGACTTGGTGGGCACGGTGCTGAGCTTGCCCGAACCGGTGCGCAAATCCGCAAACCAGGCATTGGCGCTGGAATTGCTGGCACCGCTGCCGATCGAGCAGGGTGAATTCAATCTTCGCCTCGGGGACCTGATGCGTATGCGCGGGGCGCTGCGCAAGAACCAGCCGATGGCCGCCAATATTGTCTTCGGCGGCGCCAGCGCGCCAGCGGCGCCGGGCACGGGCATCAATGTCCGCGGCAGCGTGGCGGTGCTCGATTCGACTGGCTGGGTATCGGCCGCGGGCAAGGGCAACGGTAGTGCCAGCCTGCAGTCGGTGGACGTGCAGGCCGGCCAGATGATTTTCCTGGATCGCCCCTTCGCCGACGCATCGCTGCAGTTGTCGCGGCAGGCGGCGGCGACCACCGTGAACATGAAGGGCAAGGGCATCGAAGGCGCGATCGAGATACCCAACGACAGCGCGCGCGGAGTACAGGGGCGATTCGCCCGCCTGTACCTGCCTTCGGACACCGGAGTGGCGGGCACGAACGCGAACGCGGCCGGAAATGGAAACGGCGCGAGCGCGGCAGCCGTTGCGCCAGCCGCCAGCAGCCTGGTGCTGCAGGATCCTTCGTCTTTGCCGCCGATGCGTTTTTCCATCACCGACCTGCGCCTGGGCGACGCCCAGCTGGGCAAGGCCGAACTCGCCACCGCGCCCACCGCGAACGGTCTGCGCGTGGACAAGTTCCAGACCCAGGCGCGCAACTTCAGCATGACTGCTGCCGGTGAATGGGTGCGCAGCGGTGCCGGGACCCGCTCCAATTTCAAGATCGAGTTCAACGCCGGCAGCCTGGGCCAGATGATGGACGCGCTCGGCTACAAGGACATGGTGCGCGGCGGCAAGACCAAGGCCACGCTCAGTGGCAGTTGGCCCGGGTCCCCGGGCGCTTTCGCGCTGGCTTCGCTCAGCGGTTCGCTGCGTTTGGACGTAGGCGAAGGGCGCCTGCTCGAGGTCGAGCCCGGTGGTTCCGGTCGCGTGCTCGGCTTGATCAGCCTGACCGAGATTCCACGCCGCCTGTCGCTCGATTTCAGTGACTTCTTCAAGAAGGGTTTTGCCTTCAACAGCGCACGCGGTGATTTTGTTTTCAGCGATGGCAAGGCGCGTACCGACGAGCTCGACATTGACGGGCCGGCGGCACAGATTCGCGTCAGCGGCACCACCGGTTTGCGCGAACAGGTGTACGACCAACGAGTGGAAGTGCTGCCCAAGGCCGGCGGCATCCTTCCGGCCATCGGTCTGCTGGCGGGTGGACCCGCAGGGGCAGCCGTGGGAGCGATGGCGCAGGCCGTGCTGCAGCAGCCGTTGAAGCAGACCACGCGCGTGGTTTACCAGATTTCCGGACCCTGGCAGAAACCGGTGGTGAAGGTGATCGAGAAGGGGCCCAGCAAGTCCGCTCCCGCGGCATCACCTGGCAGCCCGCCGGAACCGGCGAGCCCGGCCAAGCCTTGAATGCGGCGCGCGTGCCGCAATCTTTGACAGGACCGCATCTGGAATCCGAATGAACGACGCCCTTGCCCTAGCCCAAAACCGACTGCTTGCGCCCACCGGCCTGGACCTTTCGCAGATTGACCACGCCTTCTCGCGCCTGATGGGCCCGGGTGTGGATTTCGGCGACCTGTATTTCCAGCACAGCCGGCGCGAGAGCTGGACGGTGGAAGACGGCATCGTCAAGGACGGCGCGCATTCCATCGAGCAAGGCGTGGGCGTGCGTGCCATCAGCGGCGAGCGCACCGGCTTTGCCTATTCCGACGACATTCGCAGCGAGGCGCTGATCGAATCCGCGGGCGCCGCGCGCGCCATCAGCCGCGAGGGCAACGCCAGCGTGCCGGGGCAGCGCATCGTCGTTGCGGGCCGTTCGCTGTACGCGCCCGAAGACCCGATCGAAGGCATGCCGGCCGAGCAGAAGGTGTCGGCGCTGCGCGAGATTGATGCTTTCCTGCGCGCCGCCGACCCGCGCGTGAAGCAGGTCATCGTCAGCCTGATGGGCGCGATGGACACGGTGCTGGTGGCGCGCAGCGACGGCGTGCTCGCCGCCGATGTGCGCCCGCTGGTGCGCTTCAACGTGCAGGTGTTCGTGGAAGAGAACGGCCGCCGCGAATCCGGTTACGCCGGCTGCGGTGGGCGTCATTCATACCAGAGCATGTTCGACGCCGGCAAACCGCTGGCCACGGCGCGCGAAGCCTTGCGCCAAGCGCTGGTGAGCCTGGAAGCGGAAGATGCACCGGCGGGCGTGATGCCCGTGGTGCTCGGTCCCGGCTGGCCCGGTGTGCTGCTGCATGAAGCCGTGGGCCACGGCCTGGAAGGCGACTTCAACCGCAAGGGCACCTCGGTGTACTCGGGCCGCATCGGCGAGCGTGTTGCGGCGCCCGGCGTGACCATCGTGGACGACGGCACGCTGATGGCGCGCCGCGGCTCACTCAACATCGACGATGAAGGCACGCCCACGCAGTGCACCACGCTGATTGAAGACGGCATCTTGCGCGGCTACCTGCAGGACAGCCTGAATGCGCGCCTGATGGGCATGGCACCCACCGGCAACGGCCGCCGCGAGAGCTTCGCGCACCTGCCGATGCCGCGCATGACCAATACCTACATGCTCGCCGGTTCGCACGACCCCGCCGAGATGATCGCCTCGGTCGAACGCGGCCTGTACGCGCCGAATTTCGGCGGCGGCCAGGTGGACATCACCAGTGGCAAGTTCGTGTTTTCGGCGAGCGAGGCCTACCTGATCGAGAACGGCAAGATCAGCCGCCCGGTGAAGGGCGCCACCCTGATCGGCAACGGCCCGGAAACGATGAATCGCGTGAGCATGGTCGGCAACGATTTGCAGCTTGATGCCGGCGTCGGCATCTGCGGCAAGGACGGGCAGAGCGTGCCGGTGGGCGTGGGCCAGCCTTCCTTGAAGATCGACGCGATGACCGTCGGCGGAACCCGCGCCTGACGATGGCCTCAGTCTTCGCCGGCTTCGGCATCCTGCACCAGCGCACGCAGCTCGCGGAACAGTTCGCGGCTGGCATGCGGCGGTTTGTTGCGGCGTTTTTCCTCACCGGCGCGGCGCTGCAGCTGGCGCAGGTGCTGGCGGTCGGCATGCGGGAATTGCTCAAGCAGCTGCGACAGCGCTTCATCGCCGTCGGCCAGCAGCTGGTCGCGCAAGGCTTCGATGCGGTGCAGGCTGGCGGCTTCGCGGCGCGTGTCGGCTTTGTCGTGCTCGAGCGCGGCGCGGATCGCGTCCAGCGCGGCATCGTCTTCGCGACGCAGCTTCTTCGCCAGGAATCCCACCTGGCGCTTGCGCGCGATCTGGGCGGTGATGCGCTGGGCCTCGATGGCGATCGCCAGCAGCTCGTCGCTCAGCGGCATCTGCGCCAGGCGCGCGGCCGGCTGTTCGACCAGGCGATGGGCAATGTCGAGCACGGCCAGGGCCTCGCGGCGCAGGTCGCCACGACTCGGTCCCAGGAACTCGCCAGTCTCATCATCCACACCGCGCATCGTCGCCACCACCTTCATTGAGCACGCATAGTATGGCCATGGACAAGCACATCACCAAATCGGACGGCGCCGACGATGCCGCCCGCCTGTCCGGCCTGGCCGCGCAGGTGCTGGAACTGGCGGCCGCGCGCGGCGCCACCCAGGCCGAGGTGTCCATCAACGAGGACAGCGGCCTGGCCGTGAACGTGCGCCTGGGCGAGGTGGAAACGGTCGAGCGCACGCGCGATCGCGGCGTCTCGCTGACCGTGTATTTCGGCCAGCGCAAAGCCAGCGCCAGTACCGCCGACCTGCAGCCCGACAGCCTGCGCTCCACCGTCGAGCAGGCCTGCGCCATTGCCCGTTTCACCGAGGCTGATCCCGACGCCGGGCTGGCCGATCCGTCGCGGATGGCCACCGAGCAACGCGACTTCGACCAGTGGCACCCTTGGGAACTCGATGCCGAGACGGCGATTGCCATGGCCCTGGCGGCGGAAACGCGCGGCCTGGAAAGCGACAAGCGCATCAGCAACTCCGATGGCGCGGCGGTCAACACCAGCACCAGCCTGAGTTGCTATGCCAACAGCCATGGCTTCAGCGGCTTCGAACGCAGCACCAGCCATTCCATGAGTTGCTCGCTGATCGCCGGCAAGGGCGAAGGCATGCAGCGCGACTACTGGTACACGGCTGCGCTGGCCGCGGCGGATCTTGAATCACCCGCGCAAGTGGGCAAGCGCGCCGCCGAGCGCACGGTCTCGCGCTTGGATCCGCGCCCGGTGAAAACCGGTGAGTTCCCTGTGCTGTTCTCGGCCGAGGCCGCGCGCAGCCTGATCGGCCACCTGCTCGGCGCGGTCTCTGGCGGTGCGCTGTACCGTCGCGCCAGCTTCCTGGTGGATGCGGCTGGCACGCAGCTTTTCCCGGACTGGTTTTCAATTGTCGAAGATCCGTTCCTCATGCGCGGCTTCCGCTCATCGTCCTTCGATGCCGAAGGCGTGGCGACGATCCGCCAGCCCCTGGTCAGCGAGGGCGTGCTGCAGCGCTACCTGCTCGGCAGCTATTCGGCGCGCAAACTGGGCCTGAGCAGTACCGGCAATGCCGGCGGTGCGCACAATCTGCGCGTGGCGGCCAACGCTGGTGATGCCGCCGATATCGCCAAGCGTGTGGGCAGTGGCCTGCTGGTGACCGAACTGATGGGCCAGGGCGTGAACACCATCACCGGCGATTACTCCCGCGGCGCGGCCGGTTTCTGGATCGAGAACGGCGAAATCACCCACGCCGTGGACGAAATCACCATCGCCGGCAACCTGCGCCAGATGTACCAGGCCATCGAAGCGGTCGGCAACGACATCGACCGGCGCTCGCACATCGAGTGCGGCGCCATCCTTATCGGCAAGATGATGGTGGCCGGCGCGAGTTGAGCGCCTAGAACTCGTCCACTGGACGATTGCGATACACGGTGTCGCCGCGGGTGTGGCCGCTGCCGCTCGTGCACTCGAGCCAGTACGGCCGGGCATTGCCTTCATTCTGGCCATTGCTCTCGACCTGCAGCAGGTAGCGATGGTTGAGCGGCGAGCCGTGGCTGCCAATCTTGTCGCCGAGGTATAGCTGGCTGAATCCGGTAATTCCATCTCCGCCGGCGATCGGCACAATGTCGAGCAAGCGCATCTCCAGGCCGTAGTCCGCGGTAGCAGGAGTTCCATCGGGCTTTCGCAACCGGCAACCGATCACATCCGGGTGCCGGAAATACATCACGTGACTGTTCTGGTGGTTCGGGCCGGCTGGTATCGAAAAGGCGCTGCCCGCAGCAGGTTCGCCGACATAGATGTCGTCCTTCGCCAGGGTGTAACGCATCACATGGCCATCGCCCATGCCAGCATCGCAGTCCTCGACGCAAAACGGGTCCTGGTCGGGCTTGGCAATGCGGAAGTCGGCACCGAAACTGCTGTTGTCCTGGACCGTGCAGAAACCCACGATGGGCGCGTCCGGGGAGACGGCGAACGAGTTGATATAGCGAAATTCGGCATCGTCCACATCGCCAGGCGGAACGCCTGCGGCTGCGAACACATCCAGCAAGCGCACAAAACGCCCGGTAGGCAGTGAGACCGACGAGCCATATGCGCTGCCATCGGCCTTGATGATTGCGAAGTCAACCGAGGTACTGATGCTATTGCCTGTGGGAGACAGTTCGCCCAGGTTTGCCAGGAAACAGTTGGTCTGGAACGCGGGCGAGGTCGCCGTCGCCGCCATGCGCCTTACGCCATCTACGATCGCCGGCGACAGGCCGAACACATGCGGTGGGAAGGCCTCCACGCTGAATCCAATGCCCTTGGGGTTGCTCACTTGTGAGTAGGCCGCGAATGGCAGGTTGTCGGGACCCTTCGCGCGCAGGTAGAGCAGGCCGAAATTCGAACCTTCCGGCAGGCCGGGGCAGAGCTCCCGCAGGCTGGTGAATACCTTTCGCCCCGGTCGCGGATCCTTGGGGATGGTGAAATCGGGGCAGTCCATCGGCTGCGCAAGCGCGGTGCCATCCGCCGGATAGAACCGGGCCGCGACGAGGTTGTCCTTGTACAGCCAGGAACGGAATATGAAACGCTGTGCATAGCTTGCCGTGTCCACCACAACGGGGATGACCTGCATGGAGTGGAAGCCATCGTTGGACTGCGGCGACGCGGTGCCCGAGGCCAAGGCGAGCAGTACGAACAAAGTGGCTAAGACCGGGGCGTTTCGCATGACAAACCTCCAATAGCTGGCCTGATGATGCCACGCTGCCTTCGGCTTGAGTCGTTCCATCTGAAGTCTCATTCTTGACACTCGCCACCGTCCGGTGGACAGTCAGCACGCGCACGCCGGGTGCGCCACCAGGGGTTACGCCATGTCCGATGTCAACGAATACATGACTCCGCCGCCGCCACCAACGGGCGCGCCGACGGCAGAAGAAAAACAGTGGGCGATGTTCGCGCATTTTTCCGTGTTGCTCGGTGGCATCATCGGCGCCGGCTGGCTGTGCTTCCTCGGGCCGCTGATCATCTGGCAGGTCAAGAAGGACACCATGCCCTTTGTCGCCGACCAGGCCAAGGAAGCGCTGAACTTCAGCATCACCGTGTCGGCGATCTTCATCGCGCTGTGGATCCTGACTTTCGTGACGCTGGGAATCGGCGCGCTGCTCACCTTCCCGGCCATGTTCATCGTCGGCCTGGCAGCGTTGGTGGTGGTCATTCTCGCCGGCATCAAGGCCAATGAAGGCGTGGCCTATCGCTACCCGTTCAATATCCGCCTGGTGAAGTAAGCAGGCGCGTTCAGTTCGAACGCGCGATCGCGAATTCGGCCAAGGCCCGCAAGGCATCGGCCGTGGCGTCCATCGACGCCAGGGCCGATTTCATTTCCGAAGCCAGATCGTCCAGGCGCGCGCGCGCCGCGTTGGCGCCGATCAGCGCCGGGTAGGTGGACTTGCCCTGGGCCTGGTCCTTGCCGGCGGTCTTGCCCAACTGCGCGTCATCGCCTTCGATGTCGAGCAGGTCGTCGCGAATCTGGAAGGCAAGGCCAAGGGCTTGGGCATAGCGATCCAGCCTGGCATCGCGAGCGAGGTCTGCCTCAGCTGCCTGCGCTCCCAAGCGCACGCTGGCGCGAATGAGGGCGCCCGTCTTGAGGGTGTGCACTCGTTCAAGCTCGGCGAGCTCCAGGATAGCGCCGGTCGCCTGCACATCCAGCGACTGCCCCGCGCACATGCCGGCGGCGCCGGTCGCGATCGCCAGTTCACGCACTTGCCGCAGGCGGCGCTCGGCTGGCAATGCCGAATTCGCGAGTGTCTCGAACGCCAGCGCTTGCAAGGCATCGCCGGCCAGGATGGCGGTGGCTTCGTCGAAGGCCACATGAACCGTTGGCTGGCCGCGCCGCAGGGCGTCGTCATCCATGGCCGGAAGATCGTCGTGCACCAGCGAGAAGGCATGCACCAATTCCACCGCAGCGGCGGCCGCATCAAGCGAATCGGCAGCGACCGCGCAGGCCTCGCCACTGGCGTACACCAGCAGCGCGCGCAGGCGCTTGCCACCGCCGAGCGCGGCATGGCGCATCGCTGCCTGCAGGCGCGCTTCGGTGGCGCCTTCAGCGATGGCTCGTTCCAGCGCTGCTTCGACCCGCTTGCGCCAGTCCGCGAACGGCGGCTCAGCCGCCATGGGGTTTGAAGTCTTCAGCGCCCTCGGGGCGCGCGGGATCGGCCAGCAGTCGCACGCGTTGCTCAGCCTGCTCGAGCGCCTTCTGGCATTCGCGATACAGGGCGATGCCACGCTCGTAGGCGGCCAGCGATTCGTCCAGGCTCTGGTCGCCCTTTTCCATTTTCTGGACCAGGCCTTCGAGCTCGTCCAGGGCGCGTTCGAAGCTGGCGACGGCGGAACCGGTACTGGCGCTGTTCTTGGTCATGGCGCAAGTGTGGGCGGGGCCTTGGCGCCGGTCAATTGTCCATCGGCGTGGGGCGCTGCCAATGCAGCGACAAGCCGAGGGGCTGGCACCAGGCCTGCAGGCGCGCGCCGATCACGACGTCGCCCGCCGCCAGCAATTCGCCATCGCCGGCGAACAGCAAAGGAATGCGCTGGCGTTCCCAGGGCGGCACCTGGGCTTCCTGCAGCAGATGCTTGAGCAAATGGTGGTGGTTGCGACCAGGCAGGCGGATGCGCTCGCCGCCGACGCGCGAGGCCACCCGGCAATCGCCGAATCCGCCCTCGTCCAGTGAAATCGCCGGAGTCGCATCGGGCCGCAGGAATTCCAACTGCCCGCCGCGCGGAAACGCCAGCGCCGCCATTCCGTCCCAGCGCAGGGAAACTTCGGCATCGGATTGTGCGTCCTCCAGGCTGGCAACCAGGCAGCCGCGCCAGCGCTTGAGCTCGGCGCCGGACCAGCGATACAAGGCGACCCGATCCGGCTCGGCACCCAGCACCTGGCGGCTGATGATCGCCGGCGCATCGGCCACGAGCGGTGGCAGGCCGAGGCGTTCCAGCCACAGGCGCAGCACGCGGGCCCGCCAGGCCGGTTCCAGCAGCAACAGGCCGCTGGCGTCGAGGCTGGTTTCTTCATCCTGCACCAGGGCGTCGAGGCGGCGCGCCGCTTCGGCATCGAGCAAGACATCGTCCTCCTCGAGCAGGTTCGCGCTGCGCGCCAGCGCGCTGCCCGCCTGGGGCCAGCGCTGCGCCAGCAGGGGCAGCACGCGATGGCGCAGGAAGTTGCGGTCCGGCCCGGTATCCGCATTGCTCGGGTCCTCGCACCAGGACAGTGCATGGGACAGGGCGTATTCCTGCAGCTCGGCACGCCCCAGGCCCAGCAGCGGGCGCAGGAGCGCATGGGCGCCGATGAAGCGTTCACTGCGCATCGCTGCCAGTCCGCCGCTGCCGGAGCCGCGCAGCAAGCGCAGCAGCACGGTCTCGGCCTGGTCGTCGCGATGGTGCGCTAGCACCAGTGATTCGCCTTCGCGTAGTTCGGTAGCGAAGGCGCCGTGGCGGGCATCGCGGGCGGCGGCTTCCAGGCCCTGGCCGCTGTCGCGATCCACGCTTACGTTGTGCACGCGCAACTCAACGGCCAGGTCGGCGCACAAACGCTGGCAATGCTCGCTCCAGCCGTCGGCTTCGGGCAGCAGGCCGTGGTGCACGTGGAGGGCGCGCAGGCTTTCGAAGTCCGCGCGGCGTTGCGCGAGCGCATGCAGAAGGACGGTGGAATCCAGGCCGCCGCTCAGGCCCACCAGCAAGGCGCGGCCGCGCAGCGTATCGAGCGCAAGGCGGAGCGCTTGCCCGGCCATGGCGGGCGGCTCAGGCCGCCTGGTAAGCCCCGTAACCGCGCAGGCGCTGGTAGCGCTTTTCGAGCAGGGCCGGGGTTTCCATCAATTCCAGCGCGCGAAGTTCGTCGAGCAGGATGGTCTTCAGGCTCGCGGCCATCGCGGCAGGATCGCGATGCGCGCCGCCCAGGGGTTCTTCGACCACGCGATCGATCAGCCCATGTTCGAGCAGGCGAATCGCGGTCAGCCCCAGCGCCTCGGCGGCATCCTTGGCCTTGTCCGCGCTCTTCCACAGGATCGAGGCGCAGCCTTCGGGCGAGATGACCGAGTAGGTGCTGTACTGGAGCATGAGTGTGCGATCGCCTACGCCGATCGCCAGCGCGCCGCCGGAGCCGCCTTCACCGATGACGGTGCAGATGACGGGAATCTTCAGTTCGGCCATCTCGAGCAGATTGCGGGCGATGGCTTCGGACTGGCCGCGCTCTTCCGCGCCAACGCCGGGATACGCGCCGGGCGTATCAATGAAGGTGAACAGCGGCAATTCGAAACGCTCGGCCAGCTTCATCAGGCGCAGCGCCTTGCGATAGCCCTCGGGGCGCGGCATGCCGAAGTTGCGCTTGATCTTGCTCTTGGTGTCGCGACCCTTCTGCTGGCCGATGACCACGCAGGCGCGGCCGCCGATGCGGGCGAGGCCACCGACGATGGCGGCGTCGTCGGCATAGGCGCGGTCGCCAGCGATCTCGTGGAACTCATCGCAGATCAGCGCTAGGTAGTCGAGCGTGTAGGGGCGTTGCGGGTGGCGCGCCAATTGCGAAATCTGCCAGGGCGTGAGCTTGTCGAAGATTTCGGCGGTGCGGGCGCGCAGTTTTTCCTGCAGGCCCTCGACCTCGGCATCAATGTTCACCGAGTGGCCATCGCTGGCGCGGCGCAGTTCCTGGATCTTGGCTTCCAGGTCGGCGATCGGCTGTTCGAAGTCGAGGAAATTCGGGTTCATGGGCGGGCGGGGCCGTTAAGGTCGGGAAAGTCTAGCAGGACGGGCCGGGGCGCCGGCTCAGGCGCTGGCCCAGGGCCGGTGCAGGGCCAGGCTGACGCCGCTGATGCCGGGCAGGCTGCGCAGCAGGTTCAGCAGCTCAGCGTCGGTGCGCAGGGAATTGGCGCCGTTGAGGTCTATGCAGCCGCGCGAGCCATCGGTCAGCAAGTCCAGGCGCAACGGCGTGCCGCCCGGGCGGAAGCCGGCCATGGCCTGTTGCAGGCGCTCCCAGGTGCCGGGTTGGCGCAGGTCCACGGTCAGGGCCAGGCGCCGGCCGTATTGCGCGCACAGGCTGCGGAAGTCCCAGCACTGGCGCGCGCGCAGCGAGTAGCCGCCGTTGAAGCTGTCCTCGCGCAGGCCACCTTCGACGATGATGATGCGGTCGCGCGAAAGCAGGGGCGCGTATTCCGCGAAGGCGTCGCTGAAGAAGGCGCATTCCAGGCGGCCGCGGGTGTCTTCAATCTGCACGAAGGCCTGGCTGTCGCCGCGGCGGCGCACGGCAGTCACCAGTCCCGCGAGCACGACCTGCGCTTCGCCGCGATTGTTCTTGCCTTGCGCGAACACGCGATCGAGTTCGCCCAGGTTGCTGCCGACCAGGCTCGCCAGTTCCGACTGCCAGGGATCGAGCGGATGGCCGCTGAGGAAATGCCCCAGCGTCTCACGCTCGCCGGCAAGTTTCTGTTCCAGCGGCCAGTCCGGCACCGTCGGCAAATCAATGCGGATTTCCGGCGCCGGTCCGCCGCCGCCGAACAGCGAGGTCTGGCCGGCTTCGCGTTCGCGCGCGAGTTGCTCGGTGGCCTTCATCACCTCGGGCAGTTGCAGCATCAGCGAGGCGCGGTTGGCGCCGACGGCATCGAGCGCGCCGCCCTGGATCAGGGCCTCGAGCACGCGCCGATTCAGGCGCGCCGAATCCACGCGCTGGCAGAAATCGAGCAGGTCGCGGAACTCGCCGCCGCGCATGCGCGCCTCGGAAATCGCTTCGCAGGCGCCGCGGCCCACGCCCTTCACCGCGCCCAGGCCGTAGCGGATGGTCTTCGCGTCCAGAGCCTGGAACATGTACTGCGAGGCATTCACATCCGGCGGCTCGACCTTCAGGCCGATGGCGCGCGCGTCTTCCAGGAAGGTCACCACCTTGTCGGTGTTGTCCATGTCAGACGACAGCGTGGCGGCCATGAACTGCGCCGGATAATGCGTCTTCAGCCACGCGGTCTGGTAGGCGACCAGCGCATAGGCGGCCGAGTGCGACTTGTTGAAGCCGTAGTCGGCGAACTTTTCCATCAAGT
Organism: uncultured Gammaproteobacteria bacterium; assembly: GCA_966096795.1. Classification (GTDB taxonomy): domain Bacteria; phylum Pseudomonadota; class Gammaproteobacteria; order Xanthomonadales; family Xanthomonadaceae; genus Arenimonas. The sequence goes on along the minus strand of CBHTVR010000021.1, from coordinate 28,340 downwards.
CGAAGATCGAGGAGGCGACCTTCGCGTTGATTTCATTTTTTTCCGCGCCCGCTTCGAACTTGACGCGCTCCTTCGCCATTTCCTCGGGCTTCTTCTTGCCCATGGCGCGACGCAGCAAGTCGGCGCCGCCGAGCGAATAGCCGGCCAGCACCTGGGCGATCTGCATCACCTGTTCCTGGTAGACGATGACGCCGTAGGTGGGCTTGAGGATCGGCTCGAGCAGCTTGTGCGGATACACCACTTCCGCGCGGCCGTGGCGGCGGTTGATGAAGTCGTCCACCATGCCAGCGCCCAGCGGGCCCGGGCGGAACAGCGCAGCCAGCGCGATAAGGTCTTCGAAGTGCTCGGGCTCGAGCTTGCGGATGTAGTCCTTCATGCCGCGCGATTCGAACTGGAACACCGCCGTGGTCAGTCCCTTCGACAGCAGGCGATAGGTCGGCGTGTCGTCCAGCGGCAGGGCCAGGATGTCGAGCGGCGCCTCGCTTGCAGCAAGCCGGCGCGCGTTGATGGCCTTCACTGCCCAGTCAATGATGGTCAGCGTGCGCAGGCCCAGGAAGTCGAACTTCACCAGGCCAATGGCTTCGACATCGTCCTTGTCGAACTGGGTGACGATGCTGCGCGCAGTCTCGCCCTTGGCCGCCTGCTCGGCGAACAGCGGCGAAAAATTGGTGAGCGGCGAGGGCGCGATGACCACGCCGCCGGCGTGCTTGCCGGCATTGCGGGTGAGGTCTTCGAGCTTGCGCGCCAGGGTCAGCAGGTCGCGCACATCGTCTTCGGAGCGATAGCGCGCGATCAATTCCGAGGAGGCGAGGTTGGAATCTTTCTTCGCCGCGTCCGACTCGCCCAGGGCATCGTCCAGGCCAATGCCCAGCGTATTGGGAATGAGCTTGGCGACGGAATCGACGAAGCCATACGGATAGCCGAGCACGCGCCCGGTATCGCGCACCACCGCCTTCGCCGCCATGGTGCCGTAGGTGATGATCTGGCTGACCTTGTCGCGGCCGTACTTGCGGGCAACGTAGTCGATGACTTCGTCGCGCCGGTCCATGCAGAAGTCGATGTCGAAGTCGGGCATCGACACGCGTTCGGGATTGAGGAAGCGCTCGAACAGCAGGTCGTAGCGCATCGGGTCGAGGTCGGTGATGCCCAATGCCCAGGCCACCAGGGAGCCCGCACCGGAACCGCGGCCGGGCCCGACCGGAATGTCATTGCGCTTGGCCCAGTTGATGAAGTCGGCCACGATCAGGAAATAGCCGGGGAAGCCCATCGAGTCGATCACTTTCAACTCGCTGGCCAGGCGCGCATTGTAATCCGCGCGCGCGAATCCCGTTGCCATCGCATTGCGCTGCAGGCGTTCTTCCAGACCTTCGCGTGCGCTTGCTTCGATCCAGGAGCTGAGCGTGTAGCCCTCGGGCACCGGGAAGTCGGGCAGGTAATAGGTGCCGAGCGACAATTCGAAATTGCAGCGCTTGGCCAGTTCCACCGTGTTCGCCAGAGCGTCCGGCACATCGGCAAACAGTGCTGCCATCTCCTCGGGCGATTTCAGGTACTGCTCGGGGGAGTAATCGCGTGGGCGCTTGGGGTCATCCAGCACGCGGCCGGTGGCGATGCACACGCGCGCCTCATGCGCGTCGAAATCGGCGCGGTCCAGGAAGCGCACGTCATTGCTCGCGAGCAGCGGCAGATCGTGTTGCCCGGCCAGTTCGATGGCGGCGTTGTTGAAGGCGTCCTCGCCGGCGCGCTGGGTGCGCGTGAGCTCCAGGTACAGGCGCTCGGGCAGGGCGCGCTGCATCTGCTGCAGCCAGTCGTTCGCCTGTTCCTGGCGGCCGGAGGCCAGGAATTGGCCGAGCGGACTCTCGCGACCGGCCAGCACGATCAGGCCGCGATTGTCGGCCAGCAACCAGTCCGGGCGCACCGCCACGAAGTCGCCGCGGTGGCCTTCCAGGAAGGCGCGCGACAGCAGGCGCGACAGGCTCAGGAAGCCCTCGCGGTCTTGGCAGAGCAGGGTCAGTCGCGCCGGCGCCTGGCCTTCATCGGCAAGAAAGATGTCGGCGCCGCAGACCGGCTTCAGGCCTGCGCCTTCGGCGGCCTTGTAGAACTTCACCAATGCGAACAGGTTGCTGGTATCGGTAACGCCGACCGCCGGCAGGCCGAGCTCGGCGCAGCGCTTCACCAGCGCCGGGATGCGCAGTGTCGAATCGGTCAGCGAGTACTCGCTGTGCAGGTGCAGGTGGACGAAACTTGGGGACATGCCAGGCTAATTCGGCGGCAAGTCCGAAGCTTAGGCCCGGGGACTGGGGGCGACAAGGCTTGACTTCCCGGCGCCCCGGACGGGGGGTACGCCGGGGGCGGACAGGCCCTGAATCCTGCCCACCCCCGACGCGGGGAAACTCAGCAGACCCGGAACGGGCGGCTGTAGGGCTCCGGCCGCGCATAGCCGCGCTCGCGCAGGGCCTGGCGGTGCAGCATGGCGTTGGCGCGGGCCAGGCAATCGCTCTCCCAGGCGCTGCGCAGTTCCTCGGCATTGCCGCGGATGGGCGTCTCGCTGCGGAAGCGGCAGAAGTCCTCGTAGTCGGCGACTTCGCCTTCGAACTCGGACCAGCTCAGCTCGATCAGTAAGGCGTCGTCGAGGTGGCCGATTACCGGCACTTCGTCCGGAATCAGGTCGTCGAAGCGATGCAGGTAGTCGAGCAGGGCGATGCCGCGCTGGTGCAGGTCGTGCGCCATCAGCCAGTCGGCATCGTCGAGCATGCGTCGCAAGGCCTCGGCGCGGGCCAGGCGCAGGTGGATGGTGGCCGCGGCGGTTTCCGCGGGCAGGCCTTCCAGCCAGAGCGCGAGGTCGGCGATCTGCCCGGCGTCCACCGAAGGCGCCTGGCGATGGACATCGTGCAGGTGGATATTGAATTCCAGCAGCGCGGCATCGGCCAGTTGCAGGCCGGCGACGGCGCGCGGACGCACTCCCGCATTGACCGCCGGCAGTGCCAGCGGCAGCGGCTCGGGACGGTAATGATGGAAGTTCATCTTGCTTCTCCATTCGGGCGACAGGCCCGCTTCTATCTCTTGATGCGGACAGAGTCTGGAGGGTTGCAAGTATTTATTCGCGGGCCGTTGGTGGCTGTGACCTTCGGACTATTCGCCACCGAACAGTGCGAGCTGCTGTTCGCGCACCGGCGCGAAACTCAGGCGATGCGCGGGGCAGGGGCCGTGCTTGGACAGCGCGGCAAGATGAACGGCGGTCGGGTAGCCCTTGTTGCTGTCGAAACCGTAATGCGGAAAGCGCGCGTGCAGCTCCAGCATATGCCGGTCGCGGGTGACCTTCGCCAGAATCGACGCGGCCATGATCGCCGGCTCGATCGCATCGCCGCCAATCAGCGCGCGCGCCGCGCAGGGCAGCTTCGGCGGAATGCGGTTGCCGTCCACCAGCACCTGCGAAGGCGCGGGCGAGAGCGCAGCAACGGCGCGGCGCATGCCTTCCATCGTCGCCCAGAGGATATTCAGTTCGTCGATTTCTTCGCGCTCGACCAGCACCACCGACCAGGCCAGGCAGCGTTGCCGGATGATCGGGAACAGGCGCTCCCGCGCGGCTTCGCTCAGGGCTTTCGAATCGCCCAGGCCTTCGATGGGTTGGCGCGGGTCGAGGATAACGGCGGCGCAGGCCACGGGCCCGGCGAGCGGGCCACGCCCGGCTTCGTCCACGCCGGCGATCAATTCGCCGCCGCGCTTCATGCCCGGCCGAGCAATTCGGCGACGGCATTCGCCGCGGCTTGCGAGGCGCCGCCGGCACCCGCACGCAGGCGCTGGTGGATGGCGAGGAAGCGCGAAGCCATGGTGGATTCAGCATCGGGATGCGTGAACCACGGGCGCAAGGCTGCCGCGAGATTTTCCGGCGTGCAGTCGTGCTGCATCAGCTCGGGAACGATGGGTTCATTCGCCAGCACATTGGGCAGGCTGTAGCGGTTCGAACGCATCATGCCCAGGCCCATCACCAGGCGATAGGTCAGGCTGGAAATGCGGTAGCCCACCACCATCGGGCGCTTGGCCAGCATGGCTTCCAGCGCGGCGGTGCCCGAAGCCAGCAGCACCGCATCGGCGGCGACCATGGCTTCGTGCGCATGGCCTTCCAGCACGCGCAGGCCGGGCACGGGATCGGACACCAGGTGCTCGCTGATTTGCGCATGGCAGCGTGCGTTTGCGGCGGGCACCAATACTTGCAGCGCGGGAACCTCGGCCGCCAACAGGCGCGCCGCCTGCAGGAAGGTCGGCAGCAATCGGCGAATCTCGCCGCTGCGGCTGCCCGGCAACAAGGCGAGCACCGGAATTCCCGCCGGCACTTCGAGCGCCGCGCGCGCAGCGGATTGGTCGGGGTGGTCTTCAAACGCTTCGGCCAGTGGATGTCCGACGAAACGCGCCGCGACACCGTGGCGTTCGTAGATCGGCGGTTCCATCGGGAACAGGCAGAGCACCAGGTCGGCGCTGCGCCCGAGCTTGGCCGCGCGGCCTTCGCGCCAGGCCCAGACCGAGGGGCTGACGTAGTGCACGGTGCGAACGCCCGCCTGTTTCAGCGCGCGCTCGAGGCCCAGGTTGAAGTCGGGCGCGTCAATACCGATGAACACATCCGGTTTCCACGCCAGCAAGCGCTCGCGCAGACTGCCGCGTAATTTCAGTAGTCGCGGCAGGTGGCGCAGCACTTCGGCCAGGCCCATCACCGACAGGGCTTCGCTGTCTTCCCAGGCCTGCACGCCGGCGGCGCGCATCTTCGGGCCGGCCACGCCGGCGAATTCGGCTTCGGGGAAACGGCGCTTCAGCGCCTCCACCAATCCTGCACCGAGCAAGTCACCCGAGGCCTCGCCCGCGACCAGCGCGATGCGCATCTCAGCGCAGCAGGCCGCGTTCGCTGCTCTGGATGAACTCGAGCATCATGCGAACGTCCGCAGAATCCTCCGCGCCGCGCGTGAGTTCCTGCAGCGCTTCGGCCATCGGCTTGCCGGACACGAACATGGCCCGGTAAGCGCGCTTGATGGCGGCGATGCGCTCGGCATCGAAGCTGCGGCGCTTCAGGCCTTCGGCATTGATGCCGCGCGGCTGCGCGTATTGGTCGGCCACCAGCACGAAGGGCGGCACGTCGGCATTGACCAGGCTGCCCATGCCGATGAAGGCATGCGCGCCGATGCGGCAGAACTGGTGCACGCCCACGAAGCCGCCCAGGATCGCCCAGTCGCCGACTTCAGCATGGCCGGCCAGCGTCGCGTTGTTGGCGAAGATGGTGTTGTTGCCGACGATGCAATCGTGGGCGATGTGCACGTAGGCCATGATCCAGTTGTCATTGCCCATGCGGGTGATGCCGCCGCCATCGCCGGTGCCGCGGCTGAAGGTGGTGAACTCGCGGATGGTATTGCGGTCGCCAATCACCAGCTCGCCGTGCTCGCCGGCAAACTTCTTGTCCTGCGGGTCGCTGCCCAGCGCGGCATGGGAATAGATACGGTTGCCGCTGCCGATGCGCGTGGGCCCGGTGATGACGCAATGCGGGCCGACATGCGTGCCGTCGCCAATATCAACATCAGCGCCGATGATGCTGAAGGCACCGATGTGCACGCCCGAGCCGATGCGCGCGCCCGGATCAATCTGGGCGGTCGGGTGGATCATGTTCAGCTCTTGCCTTCGGCGCAGAGGATGTCGGCGCTGGCGACGACCTTGCCGTCGACGCTGGCCGCGCATTCATACATGGCCATGTTGCGGATCATGCGCTTGAGCTTGACCTCGAGCATCAGGCGATCGCCCGGTACCACCATGCTGGAGAAGCGCGCGTTGTCAATCTTCACCAGGTAGAACAGCTTGTCCTGCTTGGCCGCGCCTTCGGCGCCAAGCGAGAGCTGGGTCAGCAGGCCGCCGGCCTGGGCCAGGGCTTCGAGCACCAGCACGCCCGGCATCACCGGGTGCCCCGGGAAGTGGCCCTGGAAGAAAGGTTCGTTGATGGATACCGACTTCATCGCCAGGATGCGCTGGTTCGGCTCCAGCTCCAGCACGCGGTCCACCAGCAGGAAAGGGTAGCGGTGCGGCAGCAGCGCCTGGATGCGGGTCACGTCCACCGGCATCGTGTCGAAGGCTACGCTCATGTCATTCCTTGGCCTGGGGCAAGGCGCCGATTTTACGCGCCAGTTGGTCCAATTGCTTGAAACGGGCGGCGTTGCGGCGCCAGTCCCGGCTCGGTTGCAGGGGCGTGCCCGAGGAATACTCGCCGGGCGTGGTGATGGAATGGGTGACCAGGCTGCGGGCGGTGACCATCACCTTGTCGCAGATTTCGATGTGGCCGACGATGCCCACGCCGCCGCCGATCAGGCAGTAGCGGCCGATGCGCGCGGAACCGGCGATCGCCACGCAACCGGCCATGGCCGTGTGCGCGCCGATGAACACGTTGTGGCCGACCTGGATCTGGTTGTCCAGGCGCACGTCCTCTTCCAATTCGGTGTCTTCGATGGCGCCGCGATCGATCGTGGTGTTGGCGCCAATCTCGCAGTCATCGCCGACGCGCACGCCGCCCAGCTGCGGCACCTTGATCCAATGCCCGGCGTCCATCGCCAGGCCGAAGCCTTCGGCGCCCAGCACCGCGCCGGGGTGGATGCGCACGCGCTTGCCCAGGCGCACACGCGTGACCAGGGTGACGCGCGCCAGCAACTCGCTGCCTTCGCCGACCACGCAGTCCTCGCCCAGCACGCAACCGGGGCCGATGACGGCATGCTCGCCGACCACGCAGCGCGGCCCGATACAGACCTGCGGCCCGATGCTGGCAGAACGGGCGATATGCGCGCTGGCATCAATCACCGCGCTCGCGTGAATGCCGGGCGCGGGCGCGGAAGCCGTTTCAAACAGCGCCGAGATGCGCGCGAAGGCCACGTACGGGTCCCTGGCGATCAGGCAGGCCACCGGGCAGGCATCGGCATCGCCGGCGCGCAGCACCACGGCGGCAGCGGCCGTGCCCGGCAGCTGCTTGCGATAGGAGGTGTTGGCAAGGAAACCCAGTTGCCCCGGGCCGGCGCGCTCGAGCGTGCCGACCCCGGTGATGCGGCCGTCGTGGCCGCGCAGTTCCAGGCCGAAGCGGTCGGCCAGCTCGGACAGCATGTAGCCGGAACCGCTCATGCTGTCCGCGCCAGGATCAGCGCTGGTTGCCGAAGGTGAACTGCAGGCGCTCGATTTCATCGCCCGGCGTGGTGGTCACTCCGGCGCTGTTCTTGATCGGGCGCTGGTAGCGCATCGGCAGCGCATAGCTGATCGAGATCGGGCCGACCGGCGACTGCCACTGCAGCGCCAGGCCGGTGGTCACGCGGAATTCGCTCAAGGAGAAGTCGCCGCGCCGCGCGAACACGTTGCCGTAATCCACGAACGCCGAAATGCGCGTTCCCGGACCGCCCAGCAGCTTCGGGAAGAAGAACTCGAAACTGCCGGTCGCCTTGATCGGGCCGCCCAGCGGCTGCACCTGCGAGTAGCCGCCATAGGTGGTGTTCGGGCCCAGGGTGTTCTGGGTAAAGCCGCGCACCGAACCCGGGCCACCCGCATAGAAGTTCTTGAAGAAGGGCAGGCCGCACTTGTAGCCCGGGTCGGTCGGCAGCGGGTCGCCGTTGCCGTTGAACTGCGAATAGCAGGTGGCTTTGGCAGCTTCGCCGTAGGCATTGCCGTAGCCCAGGCTCACCGAGGCCTTGCCGATCAGCCAGTTCGAAATCGGGCGGTAGTATTCGAAGTCGTAGCTGAGGCGGTAGTACTCCAGGTCGCTGCCCGGCAGTGACATTTCCGCCTGCACGCTGTTGAGCATGCCGGCCGAGGGGAGCAAGTAGTTGTTGCGGGTGTCCAGCGCCCAGCCAACGCGCGCCGTCCAAGCATTGACCACCCAGCTCCGGACCGTATACGGGAAGGTCACGAAACTCGGATCGGGGCCCGGATCACCATCGTCGTCGCTGGCCGGCGTGGTCGGGTCGCCATCGTTGTCGTAGGTGGCGCCATCAACCGTGGTGCCGCCGGTGCGCGCGCGATTGCCCAAGGTGCTGATCAGGTAGTTGATGACCTCCGGCGGCGTCTGGCCGTCGTAGGTGGAGATCTCGTTGCGGAAGATGCCGAACGAGGTGGACACGCCAGTGTCTTCCGACAGCGGAATGCCAAAGCTGGCTTCGAATGCGGCATTGCCCGAGCCGTAGCGGGCGGTGGTCGTGGTCGAGCGGTTGTAGTCGCTGTAGCTGAGGTTGTAGCCCACCGACACGCCGGAGTCGGTGAAGTACGGGTCGACGTAAGAGAAATTGATGCTCTTGGAATAGCTGTTGTTCTGCAGGCCGATGGAGAAGCGGTTGCCGGTGCCCAGGAAGTTGTTCTGCTGCAACTGGATGCTGGTGACGATGCCGGCGTTCTGGGAATAACCCAGGCCGAAGATGAAGCTGCCGGCGTTGCGCTCCTTCACCGTGACCACGACGTCCACCTGATCGGCGTGTCCGGCCACCGCCGGGGTATCGATATCCACGGTTTCGAAGAAGCCGGTGCGCTGCAGGCGGATCTTGGAGCGGTCGATCATGGCCTGCGAATACCAGCCCGATTCGAACTGGCGCATTTCGCGGCGCAGCACTTCGTCGGCGGTATTGGCATTGCCCTTGAAGATGATGCGGCGCACGACCACGCGCGGGCCGGGCTTGACCACGAAATTGATGCTGATGGTGTGGTTTTCGCGGTCGACCTCGGGAACCGGAGTCACCTCCGCCGTGGCGTAGCCGATGTTGCCGAGCACGGTGGCGATGCTTTCGGTAGTCAACTCGACCAGGGCGCGCGAGAAGAACTGGTCCTTCTTCAGGAGCACCATCTTCTCGACCTGCTCCTGCGGCAGCACCGTGTCGCCGGTCACCTTGATGTCGGCGACCTTGTACTTCTCGCCTTCGCTGACGTTGGCGGTGATGTACATGTCCTGGCGCGAGGGGCTGATCGCGATCTGGGTGGACTCGACGTTGAAGTCAACGTAGCCGCGGTCAAGGTAGAAATTCGAAAGCTTCTCAAGGTCGCCGGAAACCTTTTCGCGCGAATACTGGTCATCGCGCCGGTACCAGCTGAGCCAGTTGCTGGTCGAGGACTCCCAGTTCTGGCGAATCTGCGCGTCCGGGAACAGCGTGTTGCCGACGATATTGATGTCGCGGATCTTGGCCGGCTTGCCTTCGGCGATGACAATCTTCACATCGACGCGGTTGCGGTCGAGTGGGGTGATGGTCGGGCTGATGGTGACGCCGTACTTGCCGCGGTTGTTGTACTGGCGGGTCAGTTCCAGGGTCACGCGGTCGAGGTTGAGCGGGTCGTAGGTCTCGCCTTCGGACAGGCCGATGGACTTGAGGCCCTTCATCAACTCGTCGGTCTTGAGTTCCTTGTTGCCCTCGAGCTTGATGGTGTTGATGGCGGGGCGTTCGACCACGGCCACCACCAGCACGTCGCCCTGGCGTTCGAGCTTGATGTCGCTGAAGAAGCCGGTCTTGAAGAGCGCGCGGATCGCCGAGCTGGACTTGCCGCGGTCAAGCACGTCGCCGCGCTCGACCGGCAGGTAAGTGAACACGGTGCCGGCGGAAATGCGCTGCAGGCCGTCGACGCGGATGTCCTGGACGGTGAACGGCTGGAAGTCCTGGGCGAGGACCGGCCCGGTCAGGGCGGCGGCGAGGGCGAGGCTCAACAGTCGGCGGCGTGCGGTGGGGCGCGTCATCATCAATCCAGATAAGTGGCGCTTGGCGCCGGTGGTTTTGGCTCAGGAAATCACTCGTACCAGGTCATTGTAGAAGGCCAGGCCAATCAGCCCGGCCAGCAACAGCAGACCCGCGTATTGACCCGCGATCAGCACCCGATCGCCCACCGGACGACCCGAGACCAGTTCGATAAGGTAATACAGCAGGTGCCCCCCATCCAAGACCGGGATGGGCAGCAGGTTCAAGATGCACAGGGTCAGCGACAGGCTGGCCATGAAGGCAATCATGCGCGCGAAGCCCAGATTTGCCTCTGCTTGTGCGACCTGGGCGATGCCGATGGCGCCGGAAAGATTCTTCGACGAAGCCTTGCCGGTGACCAGCCGGACCAGGAAAGCGAGGGTCTCGCGCGCCTGTTTGCGCGTTTCCAGCCAGGCCATCTGCGCGGCCTGGAGGGGTCCGAGGCGCAGCACCTCTACCCTCTGGCTTGGCGAAATGCCCAGTTGCGGCACCTGCCGGCCCTCGGCCTCGCCCAACTTCGGGGTGATGGCCAAGCGCAACGGGCGACCCGCACGCACCAGCTCAACCTGCACGGCCTGGCCCGGCACCGTGGCGCGGACGATAGTGAGGAGATCGGGCCACTGGCGGATCATCTGGCCGTTCAGGCTGACGATGCGATCGCCCGGCAGGATCAGACCATCGGAGGCCGAACCGGCCAGGACCGTGCCCACCAGGCCGCCATCCGCTTCCCGGGCGGGCGAGATTCCGATGGAACCGAGCGGATTGGCCTGGTCGAAGTTTGCCGCCAACTGGTCGAGGCGCAGGACGCGTTCGCGCGCCTGGCCCCCGCGATCGCGCACGCTCAGGGCCAGGGCCCGATGGTCAATGGCGGCAAGCGCGATGGGCGTGATGGCCTGGTTCCAGGAAAAGCTGCGCTGGCCATCCACCGCCAGGATCAGATCGCCCGGCTGCAGGCCGGAGCTCGCCGCCACGCCCTGCACCTCGCCGACCACCGGACGCACGCCGGGCAGGCCCACCAGGTACGCGCCCCAGAACAGCCCCAGGCAGAGGATCAGGTTGGCGACCGGGCCGGCCAGCACGATGGCGATGCGCTTGAACACCGGCTGGCGGTTGAAGCTGCGTTCGATGTCCTTGGGGTCGACCTCGTTCTCGCGCTCGTCCAGGAACTGCACGTAGCCGCCGAGCGGAATCATGGCCACCTGGTAACGGGTGCCGTCCTTGCCCAGCCGCGACCACAGCGGCTTGCCGAAGCCCACCGAGAATTTCAGCACTTTCACGCCACAGCGGCGCGCCACCCAGTAGTGGCCGAACTCGTGGAAGGTCACCAGCACGCCCAGCGTGACGATGAACCACCAGATCATGCCGGGGATGCCGCTCATGCCTTTGCCGTCCTGCTCAAAAGTTCGGTGGCCCGGCGGCGTGCCTGGACATCACTGGCCATTAGGACATCCAGGCTGCCCGCAGGTTCCGGAGCCAGCGAAGACAGGGTCGCCTCCAGCAAGTCCGGGATGCCCAGGAAGGGCAGCCGGCCGTCCAGGAAGGCGGCCACCGCCACCTCGTTGGCAGCATTGAGTATGGCAGGGGCCGTGCCGCCGGTGCTCAGGGCGGCGTAGGCCAGGTTCAGGCAGGGGAAAGCCGCCGGATCGGGGGCTTCGAAGTCCAGGCGGCCAAGCGCGGCCAGGTCCAGCGCGCTGACGCCGGAGTCGATGCGTTCAGGCCAGGACAGCCCGTAGGCCAAGGCCGTGCGCATGTCGGGGTTGCCCAATTGCGCGAGCACCGAACCGTCCACGTAGTCCACCAGCGAGTGCACGATGCTTTGCGGGTGCACCAACACCTCGATCGCGCTCGCGGGCAGGCCGAACAGATGGTGCGCTTCGATGACTTCCAGGCCCTTGTTCATCAGGGTGGCCGAATCCACCGAAATCTTGCGGCCCATCACCCAGCGCGGATGCGCGCAGGCTTGGTCCGGCGTCACCGTTGCCAGCGACTCGCGGCTGCGGCCGCGGAACGGGCCGCCTGAGGCGGTCAGCAGCAGACGACGCACGCCGCCGCGCCCGCCGTCGCCGGGCAGGCACTGGAAGATGGCGTTGTGTTCGCTGTCGATCGGCAGCACGGTGGCGCCGCCTTGCGCGGCGATGCGGCCGAGCAATTCGCCCGCCAGCACCACCGATTCCTTGTTGGCCAGCAACAGGCGCTTGCCCGCCGCTGCGGCCGCGAGTGTGGAAGACACGCCGGCGGCGCCGACGATGGCGGCGATCACGGTGTCCGATGCCGCATCCGCGGCGATCGCGTCCAGCGCTTCGGGCCCCGCCAGTGCTTCGGTCGCCAGCCCGGCGGCCTGCAGGCCATCGCGCAACGCGGCGTGCAGGGCCAGGTCGGCGATGACCGCCACGCGCGGGCGAAAGCGCTCGCACAGCGCCACCAGTTTGGCGATATCGCGATGTGCGCTGAGTGCTTCGACGCTGAAGCGATCCGGATGCCGGGCAATGACATCGAGCGCCGAGCTGCCGATCGAACCGGTGGCCCCGAGCAGCGCGATCCGGCGCGCGGGTTTCAGAGGCCCAGCCACAACTTGCCCACCGCGAACACCGGCAGCGCGGCCAGCAGGCTGTCGAGGCGATCGAGCACGCCGCCGTGGCCGGGAATCAGGTCACTGGAATCCTTGGCGCCGGCATGGCGTTTGAACAGGCTCTCGAACAGGTCGCCCAGCACCGAGAACAGCGCCGTCACCACCGTCAGCAGGAGCAGGTCGGGCAGGCGATGCCAGCCCAGCCCGAGCACGGGCATCGCCGCCACCGCCAACAACACCGTGGCGCCCAGGCCGCCGAAAAATCCTTCCCAACTCTTGCCCGGGCTGACCCTCGGCGCCAGCTTGCGCCGGCCGAAGCGCACGCCGACGAAGTAGGCGCCGGTATCGGCCATCCAGACGATCAGCAGGGCGAACAAGGTCCAGCCGGGGCCGATCGGCTGGCTCGCGTGCAGCCAGCACAAGGCCGCCCAGGCAGGAATCACGCACAGGCTGCCCGCCAACAATTTCAGCGCGCGCGCCCAAGCCTGGTTACTCGCCGCGAAATTGAAATTCGCCAGCCAGGCCAGCGCCAGCAACCACCAGATGGCGCCCAGCAGGGCCATGTCCGAGAGCAGGGACAGGCCACTGCCTGCGGCCCAGGCCAAGGCTGTCATCACCGCGACATTCACGGCCAGGTAGGCGGCGCGGCCCACGCGGCTGTCCAGGCCCGAGAGCAGGGTCCATTCCCAGAGCCCGATCATCATCAGCCCGGCAACCAGGGCGGCCAGCAGGGGCGTCGGCAAGAACAGCACCGAGCCGATGGCTACCGGCGCCATCACCAGCGCAGCGACCACGCGTGTACGCCGGCTCATTTTGCACTCCCGGCGAGCGCTGGCATCGGCGCCGACACCTGCGCGCTGGTCAGGCCGAAGCGTCGCTCGCGGCTGACGAAATCATCGATCGCCTGGCGCAACACGGTCGCGTCGAGGTCGGGCCACAGCGTCTCGGTAAACCACATCTCGGTGTAGGCCAGCTGCCAGAGCAGGAAATTGCTGATGCGCAAATCTCCGCCCGTGCGGATGAAAAGATCCGGCTCGGGCAAGCCTGCCGTGGCCAAACGGCCCGCGAAGGCCGCCTCGTCAATGGCCTCGGCGCTCATGCGGCCTTCGCCCACGTCGCGCGCCAGTTGCCGCGCGGCCTGGACGATGTCCCAGCGCCCGCCGTAACCGGCGGCGATGCAAAAGCTGATCGCGCGATTGTGCGCCGTCAGTGCTTCGGCCTTGGCCATGCGTTCCTGGATCGCGACGGGGAAATCGCCGCGTTCGCCGATGAAGACGATGCGCGCGCCGCGTCGGTGCAATTCCTCGACCTCGTGGTCGAGCATGCGCAGGAACAGTTTCATCAGGGCGCCCACTTCTTCGGCGGGCCGATTCCAGTTTTCACTGGAAAATGCGAACAGGGTGAGGGCTTCGATGCCCTCGGCCAGGCAGAAATCCAGGCAGGTCTGCACGGCGCGGGCGCCGGCGCGATGGCCGAGCGTGCGCGGGCGATGGCGGCGTTCGGCCCAACGGCCATTGCCATCCATGATGATGGCGATATGGCGCGGCTTGCGTTCGTTCGAGGACATGGGGCGATCGTCTCAGACCGCCATCAGTTCCTGCTCCTTCACTTTCACCGCTTCGTCAATGTCCTTGACGAACTTGTCGGTGAGCTTCTGGATCTCGTCCTCGGCGCGATGCGATTCGTCCTCGGTGGTCTTCTTTTCCTTCAGCAGTTCCTTGATGTGCTGGATGCTGTCGCGGCGAACGGCGCGCACGGCGACCTTGGTGTTCTCGCCTTCGTGGTGCACGTGCTTGGTCAGGTCCTTGCGGCGCTCTTCGGTGAGCGGCGGCAGGTTGATGCGGATGACCGTGCCGGCAGTGTTCGGGGTCAGGCCGAGGTCGGAGGTCATGATGGCCTTTTCCACCGGGCCGACCATGGCCTTTTCCCAAGGCGTGATGGTCAGGCTGCGGGCATCGGTGACCGATACCGTGGCGACCTGGTTCAGGGGCATGTCCGAACCGTAATAGTTGACCTTCAGGTGGTCGACGATGGCGGTGGTGGCGCGGCCGGTGCGCAACAGGGTCAGCTCATGGCGGAACGCATCCACGCACTTGGCCATGCGCGTCTGGGTTTCCTTCTTGATGTCGTTCAACATGGTCGCTCCGCGATTTATCGGCCGATTCGGCAATCGGCCGATTATAGGTCATGCCGGGGCCGGGTCGCTCCGGCGCCCCATCGTGGCGCCCTCAATGGTGCGGGGCGTGGTCGTCGTGGTCGTGCGCGCAACCGGGGCCGAGTTCGACCTGCAGGGTGGCGTGGTTGATGCCGAAGCGCGTTTCGAGCTCATGCGCCACCTGGTCGAGGAAGGCATCGTGGTCTTCCACCCGCGAACGCACCACATGCGCGGTCAGGGCAATTTCCGAGGCGCCGATCGGCCAGATGTGCAGGTGGTGCACGGCCTGCACGCCGGGCATGGCGGCCAGGAATCCCTGCACGTCTTCGAGCTTGAGATGCGCCGGCACGGCGTCCATGGCCTGGCCGAAGCTCGCCTTCAGCAGGCCCCAGCTGGTCGCGGCAATCAGCAGGGCGACGGCCGCTGCCAGAGCCGGGTCCAGCCAGCGCCAGCCCAGCTTGAGCATGCCCAAGCCGGCCAGTACCGCGGCCAGGGACACGCCGGCGTCGGCGAGCAGGTGCAGGTAGGCACCGCGGCGGTTGAGGTCCCGGGCCTGGTCGCGATGGAACAGCGCGGCGGTACCGAGGTTCACGACAATACCCAGGGCCGCCACCCACATCACCACCGCGCCCGGCACCGCCGGTGGGTCGGCCAGGCGGCGCAGCGCTTCGCCCAGCAGGGCACCGGAAAAACCCACCAGCAGCACGGCATTGGCCAACGGCGAAAGCTGGGTGGCACGGCGCCAGCCGTAGGTGTGGCGATCGGTCGGGCGGCGCTGCGCCAGCACCGCCGCGCCCCAGGCCAGGGCCAGGCCCAGGGCGTCGCCGAAGTTGTGCAAGGCGTCTGAAAGCAGGGCCAGGGAATGGCTGTAGAACCCGTAACCGGCCTCGACCAGGGTGTAGGCCAAGTTGGCCGCCATCGCCACGGCGAAGGCGCGGGTGCCGGGCTCGTGACCATGGCCATGGCCCGGCGCTGCCCCGGGACCGTGATCGTGCGAATGCGCGTGCAGGCGGGAGGCCTCAGCCGGCGCCGTGCACCAGCGTGCCCAGCGGCTCGCCGTGCAGGATCCGCATCAGCGCGCCGGGCTGCATCATGTTGTAGATGCGCAGCGGAATCTTGTTGTCGCGGCACAGGGCGAAGGCGGCGGTGTCCATCACCTGCAGGTTGCGCGCGATCACTTCGTCGTAGCTGAGCTCTTCGTAGCGCACGGCCTTGGGGTTCTTCTTCGGGTCCGAGTCGTAGATGCCGTCGACCTTGGTGGCCTTGAGCAGCAGGTCGGCGCTGATCTCGCTGGCGCGCAGGGCCGCCGCCGAGTCGGTAGTGAAGAAGGGGTTGCCAGTGCCGGCCGCGAACAGGGCGATGCGGCCCTTTTCCAGGTGGCGGATGGCGCGGCGGCGGATGTAGTCCTCGCAGACTTCGTTGATCTTGATCGCGCTCATCACCCGCACGTGCGCGCCCTGCTTTTCCAGTGCATCGGCCATGGCCAGGGCGTTGATCACGGTCGCCAGCATGCCCATGTGGTCGCCCGTGACCCGATCCATGCCGCTTTCGGCCAGGCCGGCGCCGCGGAAGATATTGCCGCCGCCGATCACCAGGCCGACTTCGGCACCGGCTTTCTGGGCTTCAATGATTTCCGCCGCCAGCGCCCGGATCACCACCGGGTCGATGCCGTAGTCCTCGTTGCCCATCAGGGCCTCGCCGGAGAGCTTGAGCAGGACGCGGCGATACTTCAGGGGCGTGGCTGTCATGGCGGCTCCGGGCTGGGCAAACAGCGGAAGTTTAGCCCAGCGGCCGATTTGCCGCGAGTGATTTGCCGCGGGTCCGGGTCAGCGTCCGGCCTCGTGCAGCAGGCGGGTGTGCTTCTTCAAAGTACGCAGCACCAGGTGCACGGAAACCGCCAGCGCCAGCAGCACCACCCAGAAGGTATCGAGGCTGAAACGTCCCAGCACTTCGTAGTCCCCCGCGACCTCGAGGATAAATAGGGTGAAAATCGTGCCGGAGAACGCCGGGTATTCCCGCTTCAGCACCGTGCGAAGGGAGAAGTGCCGGTCAGGCGCGCGGAAATTCCGGAAGGTCGGCACGAAGGCGGGCGTGCGCTCGGCCCATTGCAGGAAGGCATCGCCAAACTTGTCCGCAAGAAAAGCTTCCTCGGCCACAATGATGCGCTCGTAGTAAAGCCAATACAGCGCCACGCAAACCAGCACCACCAGCCACTGGTGCGGATAGAGCGCAATGCCCATCCAGATCAGGAAATTGCCGACGTACAGCGGGTGCCGCACGAGCGAATAGGCGCCCAAGGTATTGAGGCTGGCGGCGCGTTGCGCGCGGGCATTGCGCCCGGAGGTTTCGGCGGGCGCGTAGCCCACGGTGAGCGCACGCACCAACAGGCCGCAGGCACTCACCGCCAGGCACAGGCCTTCCCAGAGTTCGTCATCGAACTCGCTGCCGCCCAGGAAGCTGAAGTGCGTGAGCGAGGCGAGCACAATGGCGATGAAGGCCAGTGGCAGGTAGCCGCGCCAGCGGAACAGCCAATTGCCCGACTGCTGCATCTGCTTGATGTAGGACATGCGAAGCGCTCCCCCGGGATTGCAGCCTGCTCGACACTTGGAACGCGCGCAAGCCCAAAGGTTCGCCGCCGGTCCGGTCAGATCAGGAAGGCGGCGACGACGCGGCGGCCTTCGGTGGCGAGCACGTTGAAGGTCCGCGCGGCGGCGGCGTTGTCCATGACTTCGATGCCAATGCCGCGGGTGAGGCAGGCGGCCATGACCGCAGCCGCAGGAAAGCTCAGGCGTTCACCACTGCCAAGCAGCACTACCGCCGGATCGAAGCGAAGGACCTGCTCGATGTCCTCGACCTGCAAGTCAGCGACGACGCGCGGCCGCCAGTCCTCGATCAGGCTGTTCGGGGCAAGGATGAAACTGCGCTCAAGGCGTTGCTCGTTGACCAGGGCATGGCTGCCGCTGGCGCCGCGCAACAAGTAACGAAACTCCGGATTTTCCAGCGTCAATTGCACGCGATCAGGCCCGCGGCAGGATCACCAGCGGCTTGTCCTGGCTGCGCCGGAACAGCACGGCGGTGTGGCCGATGCGGTTCACCAGCTCGGCGCCGGTCTGCCCGACCAGCTCGACGATGAGCTCGTCGCGGGCCTCGCGATCTTCAGCCGCGACCTTCACCTTGATCAGCTCGTGCTGCTCCAGGGCCAGGCCCAGTTCGGCGACCAAAGCCGGGGTGACGCCTTTCGCGCCGACCTGGATGATGGCCTTCAGGTCGTGGGCAAGGCCGCGCAAATAGCGCTTCTGGGCGTTGGAGAGCGGGCTGGACATGACGTTCGGGCAGGGGAGAACAAGGTTGCACAGGGTATCATGGAGGCCCCAAACGACCGGCCTGCGCCATCCATGGCCACCCGCAGCAAGAGCAGCCAGCGCTGGCTCAAAGAGCATTTTTCCGACCCCTTCGTGAAGAAGGCCCAGGCGGAAGGGATGCGCTCGCGCGCCGCCTACAAGCTCGAAGAGCTGCTCGACCGCAGCCGCCTGCTCAAGCCGGGCATGGTGGTGGTGGACCTGGGCGCGGCCCCGGGCGGCTGGTCCCAGGTCCTGCGCAAGGCCCTGCGCGACAAGCGCGGCGACGATGCCGGCCGGGTGCTGGCCCTGGACATCCTGGACATGCCGCCGATCGCCGGGGTCGAGTTCATTCACGGCGATTTCAGAGAGGCCGAGGCACTGTCGAGGCTGGAAGCCTTGTTGGGCGGGGCGCCGGTGGACCTTGTGCTCTCCGACATGGCCCCCAATATGACCGGAGTGGACACCGTCGACCAGGCCCGCGCCATGTACCTGTCCGAGCTTGCCCGGGACTTCGCCCAAACCCATCTCAAGCCGGGCGGCGACTTCCTGATCAAGCTCTTCCAGGGCGAGGGTTTCGACGCCTACGTGCTGGACCTGCGCAAGCGCTACGAGAAGCTGGTGATCCGCAAGCCCGCCGCCTCGCGGCGTCGTTCCAATGAAGTGTATGCGCTGGCCACCGGCAAGCGCGCCTGACGAATGCAATGCGCCCGCCCTGCGGTCGCGAGGAAGCAGTGAATGAATGACCTGGTGAAAAATCTTCTGGTGACTTTGGCGGTGGCACTGGTCCTGATGACCGTGTTCCAGGCCTTCACTTCGCCCGCGGGCGGCAGCAGCCAGGAAGTCACCTATTCCACCTTCCTCGATGAAGTGGACAGCGACAAGGTGCGCAAGGTCGAGTTCACTGATGCCGCCGGCGCCGGCGGCACCACCGTGCTCAATTTCGAGCGCGCGGACGGCAGCAAGGGCACGTCCTTCGGCCCCTACGACCGCGACCTGGTCAATGTGCTGGTCAACAAGAAGATCGAGATCGTCCAGGCCAAGCCCGACAACACGCCCTCGATGTGGGCAATCGTTGCGACCTTCCTGCCCTATGTGCTGTTCATCGGCATCTTCGTCTACTTCATCCGGCAGATGCAGCAGGGTGGCAGCCGCGGCGCCATGACCTTCGGGCGTTCGCGCGCCAAGCTGCAGGGCGAGAACGAAGTGAAGGTGACCTTCGCCGACGTCGCCGGCTGCGACGAGGCCAAGGAAGAAGTGGGCGAGCTGGTCGAGTTCCTGCGCGACCCGGGCAAGTTCCAAAAGCTCGGCGGCAAGATTCCGCGCGGCGTGCTGATGGTCGGCCCGCCCGGCACCGGCAAGACCTTGCTGGCGCGCGCCATCGCGGGCGAGGCCAAGGTGCCGTTCTTCTCCATTTCCGGTTCCGATTTCGTCGAAATGTTCGTCGGCGTCGGCGCCAGCCGCGTGCGCGACATGTTCGAGCAGGCGAAGAAGCACGCGCCCTGCATCATCTTCATTGATGAAATCGACGCCGTCGGCCGCCACCGAGGTTCCGGCATGGGCGGCGGCCACGACGAGCGCGAGCAGACCTTGAACCAGTTGCTGGTCGAGATGGACGGTTTCGAAGGTGGCGAAGGCGTCATCGTCATCGCCGCCACCAACCGCCCCGACGTGCTCGACAAGGCGCTGCTGCGCCCGGGCCGCTTCGACCGCCAGGTCATGGTCGGCCTGCCCGACATCAAGGGCCGCGAGCAGATCCTGAAAGTGCATATGCGCAAGGTGCCGGTGAACGATGACGTGCGCCCGGAAGTGCTGGCGCGCGGCACCCCCGGTTTCTCCGGCGCGGACCTCGCCAACCTTGTCAACGAAGCGGCGCTGTTCGCCGCGCGCCGCAACAAGCGCGACGTCAGCATGCAGGACTTCGAGGACGCCAAGGACAAGATCTACATGGGTCCCGAGCGTCGCAGCATGGTCATGCGCGAAGACGAGCGCCGCAACACCGCCTACCACGAGTCGGGTCATGCGGTGGTCGCGATGTCCCTGCCCAAGGCCGACCCGGTGCACAAGGTTACCATCATGCCGCGCGGCTGGGCCCTGGGCCTGACCTGGCAATTGCCCGAGCACGACCAGCTCAGCAAGTACCGCGACCGTATGCTGGAAGAGATCGCCATTCTGTTTGGCGGCCGCATCGCCGAAGAAGTGTTTGTTGGCGAGATGTCCACCGGCGCGGCCAACGATTTCGAGCGTGCCACCAAGCTGGCCCGTGGCATGGTCACGCGCTATGGCATGTCCGACTCGCTTGGCACGATGATTTATGCCGATACCGATGCCGGTTTTGGCGTGAGCAACAAGACCATTTCCGAAGCCACCCAGCAAAAGGTGGACGCCGAGATCCGTCGCATCCTCGACGAGCAGTACGCCGTTGCGCGCGGCATCCTCGAGAGCAAGCGCGACCGCGTGGAAGCCATGACCGCGGCGCTGCTCGAGTGGGAAACCATCGACGCCGAACAGGTCAAGGCGATCATGGAAGGGCGCCAGCCCGATCCGCCCAAGGACTGGGTGAAGATCGACCGCGGCCCGAAGGATGACATCGGCCCCGCCTCCGGCACCCTGGGCGGCGCTGCCCCGCAGGTCTGATCGCGCCGGTGTTCGACACCTTCGCCACGCTCGACTGCGGCGGCCGGCCGCTGGCGCTTGACCGGCCGCGCATCATGGCCATCGTCAATGTCACGCCCGACTCATTCTCCGACGGTGGGCAGCATGTAGCGGTGGACGACGCCGTGGCCCATGCCCTTCGCATGGCGGAGGAGGGCGCGGACATCCTGGATGTTGGCGGTGAGTCCACCCGCCCCGGCGCCATGCCCGTGTCGCTCGAAGACGAGCTTGCCCGCGTCATCCCCGTGATCAAGAAGCTCGCGAAGGCGACGACGCTGCCGATCAGCATCGACACCAGCAAACCCGAAGTGATGCGCGCGGCGGTCGCTGCCGGCGCCGGTTTCATCAACGATGTCCGCGCCCTGCGCGAGGATGGCGCGATGGACGCCGCTGCTGAACTCGGTGTGCCCGTCTGCCTGATGCATATGCAGGGCGAACCGGCGACGATGCAGGACGATCCTTCCTATGAAGACGTTGTCGCCGAAGTGCACGGCTTCTTCAACCAGCGCCTGTTCGCTTGCCAGATGGCCGGCATTGACCGCAAGAAGTTGGTGCTGGACCCGGGCTTCGGCTTCGGCAAGAACCTCGAGCACAACCTGCGCCTGCTGCGGCAATTGCCGCGCATCGTTGAGCTGGGCGTGCCGGTGCTGGCCGGGCTGTCGCGCAAGGGCATGATCGGCGCGGTCACCGGCCGGGCGCTGGAAGATCGCGTGGTCGGTTCCGCTGTTGCCGCCCTGATCGCCGTGCAGAACGGAGCGATGATCGTGCGCGTGCACGATGTCGCCGCGACCGCCGATGCGCTGAAGCTGTGGGCGGCGGTATCGGCCCAACCGGGCTCGGCGAAGAAGCCGGCCGCGCCGGCGATGCCGCGCTGGGGCGACGAAGACTAGGCGCTGGCCGCGCCTGCGTCGCGGGCAGCGCGAAAAGCACGCACGCGCGGATCAATCACGCGCCGCCACAGCGGCGGGCACAGGGCCAGCACGAACATCGCCGAATAGCCGCCGGGCAACTGCGGAGAATCGACGTGGTGCCGCAGTATCGCGTAGCGACGCTTGGGGAACGCGTGGTGGTCGGAATGGCGCTGCAACTGGAACAGCATCAGGTTCGACAGCGCGTAATCCGAATTCCAGGAATGCAGGTGGGTGGTGCGTTCGTAGCGACCATCGGCGAGGCGCTGGCGCTCAAGACCGTAGTGCTCGATGTAGTTGATGATTTCCAGCGAGCCGGCCGCGAACAGCCCCTGCAGCAGGAAGAATGAAAGTCCCTTGGCGCCCCAGGCGAATCCGGCCGCGGCCACGAACAGCAACCAGCCCAGGGTCCAGCGCAGCATTTCGTTGTGCAGCGAAAGCACCGGCATTTTTCGCCCGCGCAGGCGATCGGCTTCCAGCGCCCAGGCATTGCGGGTGTTGAGCCAGAGCGCGCGCGGCAGGAAATTCCACAGGCCCTGGCCGAAGCGCGCGCTGGAGGCATCGTCGGGTGTGGACACATGCACGTGGTGTCCGCGCAGGTGTTCGATCTTGAAGCCGTGGTAGCCCACGCTGGCCAACAACAAGCCACCCGCCAGCGGCTCGACGCGGCCGTCCTTGTGGATCAATTCGTGCGCGGTGTTGATGGCAAGGATTCCGCCGACCAGGCCCTGGGACAGCAGCCAGCCGGTCATGCCCAAAGTCCCCAGGTCGGCCTGCACGAACCAGGCGCCTGACCAGGCCAGCAGGGCCAGTTGTACGGGCAGGGCCAGCAGGGTCAGGGCGCGAAACCAGGGTTGCAGCGCCACCTCGCGCTCGTGTTCGACTGCCACATTGGCCGGGTCATGGCCGATCAAATAGTCAGCGGCCGGCAGCATCACGAACAGGAATAGCAGCGGAAACCAGGCCATCGCGTCCGCATGCCCCGTGCGCGCGCCCAACCAGGCGGCGAGCGGCATCTGCACCGGCACCAGGAAGACAAGCAGGAAGCCGAAGGCCTTCAGGCGGTTCATGGCGCCAGCATAGCGCGGCGCGACTTGCGGACAAGCAGGGGCAGACAGGGGCTGGTCGCGCTAAGCTTCGGCCACCTCGCCCGGAGCCGCGCGCATGACGCCCAGTTCACCGCTGTACATCACCTTCGCCATCTACATCCTTGGCATGGTTGGCATTGGCTTCGCGGCCTGGCGCCGCACCCAGAGCCTGGACGACTACATCCTGGGCGGGCGTTCGCTGGGCAGTTTCGTCACGGCGATGTCGGCCGGCGCTTCGGACATGAGCGGCTGGTTATTGCTCGGGTTGCCGGGCGCCTTGTACGCGGGAGGTGCCTCTGAAAGCTGGATCGCCGTGGGCCTGATCATCGGCGCCTGGTGCAACTGGAAATACGTGGCCGGCCCGCTGCGCGTATACACCGAGCGCAGCCACAACGCGCTGACCTTGCCGGACTATTTCACGCACCGCTTCGAAGACTCCAGCCGCATGCTGCGGGTGTTCTCGGCGCTGGTGATCCTGGTGTTCTTCGCCATCTACTCGGCTTCGGGCATCGTTGCCGGCGCGCGCTTGTTCGAGGCGGTGTTCAACGTGCCTTATGCCCAGGCGCTGTGGCTGGGCGCGGCGGCGACCATCCTGTACACGCTGGTGGGTGGTTTCCTGGCGGTGAGCTGGACCGACACCGTGCAGGCCACGTTGATGATTTTCGCGCTCATCCTCACGCCGGTGATCGTGGTGATGTCCACCGGCGGCCCCGGCGCCAGCCTGACCGTGATTGACGCGGTAGACGCCAGCAAGCTCGACTTCTTCAAGGGCACCAGCTTCATCGGCATTGTTTCGCTGATGGCCTGGGGCCTGGGCTATTTCGGCCAGCCGCATATCCTGGCGCGCTTCATGGCCGCCGATTCGGTGAAGTCCATTCCCGCCGCGCGCCGCATCGGCATGACCTGGATGGTGCTCTGCCTGTTCGGCGCGATGGCCGTGGGTTTCTTCGGCATTGCCTACTTCGCCGCGCATCCCGACCAGGCCGGGATGGTGACGGCGAATTCCGAGCGCGTGTTCATTTCCCTTTCCGGCCTGCTGTTCAATCCCTGGATCGCCGGCGTGCTGCTGTCGGCGATTCTCGCCGCGATCATGAGCACGCTCAGCTGCCAGCTGCTTGTGTGTTCGAGCGCGCTCACTGAAGACTTCTACAAGGGTTTCTTCCGCAAGAACGCCGGACAGTCGGAACTGGTGTGGGTCGGGCGCCTGACGGTGCTGCTGGTGTCGCTGCTGGCGATCGCGCTGGCCGCCGATCCGGACAGCCGCGTGCTCGGCCTGGTCAGCTACGCCTGGGCCGGTTTCGGTGCCGCGTTTGGCCCGGTGGTGTTGTTCTCGCTGGGATGGAAACGCATGACCCGCAACGGCGCGCTAGCCGGCATGCTGGTGGGCGCCGCGACTGTGCTGATTTGGAAGCAGGGTGGGTGGTTCGGACTTTACGAGATGGTGCCGGGCTTCGTCTTTGCCAGCATTGCCATCGTACTGGCCAGCCTGGCGGGTGCGCCGCCGTCGCCGGCCATGCAGCGCAACTTCGACGCCGTGCAGGACGAGTTGCGCCAAGCCGGTGCCTGAAGCCATGGAAGACGCGCGGCCCCTCGCCATCGCGCTGATGGGCCCGACGGCATCGGGCAAGACCGCGCTGGCCCTGGACTGGGCCGCGCGTTTGCAGACCGAGGTGATCAGCGTGGATTCCGCGCTGGTCTACCGGCGCCTGGACATCGGCTCGGCCAAGCCCGACCGCGACACGCTCGCGCGCATACGCCACCACCTGATTGATGTGCGCGAGCCGCACGAGGTGTATTCGGCCGCGGACTTCGCCACCGACGCCCTGGCGGCGATGAAGGACCTCGCCGCAGGCGGCCGCATCCCGATTCTGGCGGGCGGCACCGGCCTGTACTTCCACGCGCTCCTGCACGGTCTGTCTGCCATGCCCGAAGCCGATGCCGAGACGCGCGCGCAACTGCAGGCCGAGGCCGCGGCCCGTGGCTGGGACGCCCTGCATGGCGAATTGGCCAAGCACGACCCGCTGGCCGCCGCCCGCATTCACCGCAACGACCCGCAGCGGATCGTGCGCGCGCTCGAGGTGTTTCGCCTCAGCGGCCGGCCGATCAGCGACTGGCAGCGCAGCGAACGGCCGGCGCCGTTCCCGTTCCGGGTGCTGAAACTGGTGCTGGCTCCGGCCGATCGCTCGCTGCTGCACGAGCGCATCGCGCAGCGCTTCGACGCCATGCTGCAGGCCGGTTTCCTGGCCGAGGTTGAGGGCCTGCGCGCGGACCCCGGGCTGCATCCGGACCTGCCCGCGATGCGCGCGGTCGGCTACCGCCAGGCCTGGAACCACCTCGACGGGGGCGAGGACGCGGCCGGCTTGCGCGAGCGCGCCATTGCCGCCACCCGGCAACTGGCCAAACGCCAGCTCACCTGGCTGCGCTCGCAACTGGACGCCCGCTGGCTGGACCCCCAGGCCGATGTCGCTGAACTCGAGCTGGCACTCACGACTTTCGTCACTCGCCCCTAGCAGGCGGGGCGTGTAGAGTGCCCATTCCTTTGCGGCCTGGACCCTTTGGCCGCGGCTCGCGCCCCATGGCGCGGAATAATAAAAATACGGAGTCCACCATGACCAAAGGCCAGTCCTTGCAAGACCCCTTCCTCAATGCCCTGCGCCGCGAACGCGTGCCGGTGGCGGTGTACCTGGTCAACGGCATCAAGCTGCAGGGCACCATCGAAAGCTTCGACCAGTTCGTGGTCCTGCTGCGCAACACCGTCAGCCAGATGGTCTACAAGCACGCCATCTCCACCGTGGTGCCGGCGCGCAACGTGCGCATGGGCCCGGGCGGCGGCGAAGTCGCGCCGGCCAGTGGCGAAGACGGCGACGACGGGCAAGACGAGTAAATCTTGCCAGGTCATCTCCCCGAAAGCCGGGGTCGCCCCGAAAACGCGCTCTTGGTCCAGCCGCATCCCCCGGGTCGGCAAGACCCGGCCCTGCTCGAAGAATTCAGCGAACTCGCACGCTCGGCGGGTGCCAATGTCGTCGCCCAGTTGATGGCGCGCGTGGAGCGCCCCAGCGCCAGCACCTACGTCGGCAGCGGCAAGGTCGAAGAGCTGCGTGCGGCTTGTGAAGCCACCGACGCCGACATCGTATTGTTCAACCAGACCCTGAGCCCCGTGCAGGAACGAAATCTCGCCGCGGCCCTGGGCCGGCGCGTGGTCGATCGCACCGGCCTGATCCTCGACATCTTCGCCCAGCGCGCGGTGTCGCACGAAGGCAAGCTGCAGGTGGAACTGGCGCAACTGCGTCATCTCGGCGCGCGCCTGGTGCGCGCGCATTCGGGCCTGGACAGCCAGCGTGGCGGTTCCATCGGCCTGCGCGGCCCCGGCGAAACGCGCCTGGAAACTGATCGCCGACTGCTGCAGAAGCGCCGCTTGCAGTTGGAAGAACGACTGGAGAAAGTCGAAGTCCAGCGCACCCAGATGCGCCGCTCGAGGATTCGCAACGCCGTGCCGCGCGTGGCCCTGGTCGGCTACACCAATGCCGGCAAGTCCACCTTGTTCAACTCCCTCACCGGCTCGGCGGTCCTGGCCGAAGACAAGCTGTTCGCCACGCTCGACCCCACAGTCCGCCGCATGGAATCCGCAGCCGGGCCTTTGGCCCTGTCCGACACCGTCGGCTTCGTGCGCGATCTGCCACACGACCTGGTCGCGGCCTTCCGCTCCACCTTGTCGGAGGCGCGCGACGCCGACCTGCTGTTGCACGTGGTGGATGCCGCCGACGAACTGCGCGACGAGCGCATCGAACAGGTGGACGCGGTGCTGGCCGACATCGGCGCGGGCGACATTCCGCAGGTACTGGTGTTCAACAAGATTGATCGCATCGAAGGCGCCGAAGCCCATCGTGATCCCCTGCCGATGGAGGCGCAGTCGCCAGCGCGGCGCGAGCGCATCTGGCTCTCGGCGGTCAGTGGCCAGGGCCTGGACCTGTTGCGCGCTGCCCTCGGCGAGCGTTTCAGCGCCCGCCAGGTAAGCGGCGAGTTGCGCCTGGGCCCGGCCGATGGCCGGCTGCGCTCGCGTCTGCACGGCCTGGGCGTGGTGCGCGCCGAGGAGGCCGACGAGCACGGCTGGCGCCTTCACCTCGAATTGCCGCTGGCCTTGGCAGAAAGGCTGGCGAACGAGGCCGGCGGGCATTTGTTGCAGCCGCTCTTGCTTGTGGCCCCCTCCGCCCCTACCTACAATCCTGACAGTCACTGAGTACGGGCCTGATCGGCCCGGTTTTGGAGCAAGCATGGCCTGGAATCAGCCTGGAAAAGGCAAGCAAACCCCCTGGGGCGGCGGCAAGGGCCCGGGTGGCGGCATGGATGGCTTTTTCCAGCGCCTGCGGGACTTCTTCAGTGGCGGCGGCAGCCCGATCGGCTGGATCCTGCCGCTGCTGGTCATCCTGGTGGTGTTCAACAGCTTCAAGATGGTGGACGAACGCCAGCGCGGCGTGGTGCTGCGCTTCGGCAAGTTCGACCGCGTGATGACCCCGGGCCTGAACTACAAGTGGCCGTTCCCGATCGAGACCGCGACGATTGTTGATGCGACCCGCATTGAATCCCTCGACGACCAGGTGCGCGTGCTGACCAAGGACGAGAACATCGTCGACATCAAGTTCAATGCCCAGTACCAGGTCAACGACCCGGTCGCCTTCCTGTTCGGTTTCCGCGACGACCTGAGCGTGGACGGCAAGATTTCCCAGGGCCGCGAGACCCTCCAGAACGCCGCCGAAAGCGCGGTGCGCGAAGTGGTCGGCAACAACACCATGGACACCGTGCTGTTCGAACGCAGCCGCCTGATCGTGGCTGCGCGCCAGCACCTGCAGGAGTCGCTGGACATGTACCACACCGGCCTGAAGGTCACCGAGTTCACGCTGCAGAACGCGCGTCCGCCGGAAGAGGTCAAGACCGCCTTCGATGACGCCATCAGCGCGCGCGAAGACAAGAACCGCATCGTCAGCGAAGCCATGGCGTACTCGAGCAAGATCGTGCCCGAAGCCCGCGGCGCCGCCGAGCGCATCAAGGCCGAGTCCGAAGGCTATCGCCAGGCCATCATCGCCAAGGCCGAAGGTGACGCCCAACGCTTCTCCCTGCTGGCAGCGCAGTACCGCAAGGCGCCCGAAGTCACGCGCAAGCGCCTGTACCTGGAAACCATGCAGACGGTGCTGGCCAGCAACCAGAAGGTGATGGCCGGGCGCAACAACAACATCCTGTACCTGCCCTTGAACGGTGCTGCCGCGCCGTCGGCGGTGCCGCCGGTGTCGCAGCTGCCCTCGGTGCGCTCGTCCGCCAATGACGCCAGTGCGCCAGAACCCGAGCGCCCTGCTCGCGGGACCGGCCGTGAAGGGAGCCGCTGACATGCGCAATTTCCAGACGCTTGTCGTCATCGTCCTGGCCGGCCTGCTGGCCCTGATGGGTTCGGTCTTCATCGTCAACGAAAGCCAGACCGCCTTGGTGCTCAAGCTCGGCAAGGTCGTGCGCAGCGACCTGCAGCCGGGCCTGCACTTCAAGTGGCCGATGGTGGAGGACGTGCGCAAGTTCGACCGCCGCATCCTCTCGCTCGATGACGCGCCGGAGCGCTATCTCACCGCGGAGAAGAAGGACGTTGAAGTCGACTTCTTCGTCAAATGGAAGATCAAGAACGTCACCACCTTCTACCGCGCCGCCAGCGGCGGTGACGAAGGCGCCGCCAAGGCGCGCCTGACGCCGATCGTGAAAAACGCCCTGCGCAACGAGATCAACCAGCTCGACCTGAAGGCGGTGGTGTCCAGTGGCCGCTCCGACCTGACCGGGCGCCTGCTCAAGAGCATCAACGAAGGCGCCGCCACCTTGGGCGTGGAAGTGCTGGACGTGCGCATCAAGCGCATCAACCTGCCGCAGGACAGCGAGATCCTGC
>CBHTVR010000020.1:0-52877 GCA_966096795.1 uncultured Gammaproteobacteria bacterium | reverse complement strand
GCCGTCGCGATCGAAAGAATCTTCGCGCCACAACCGCGCTCGCAGCCCCCGTTTTTCCACCCCCAGCAGCCCGCGCTTAACCGCTTCTTGATTCAGTTCGCGGAGGCCGGCTGGTGGGTGCCCGGTGCGTTAGCGGACCTTCAGCGACATGGATGTCGCTGAAGAGCCTACATGGACGTATTCACGGCGTGTCCGCTAACGCACCGGGCACCCGCCAGACGGCCTCAGTAAACAACGCCAAGCAAGAAGCGATCAGCGCAGCGACGTAATCCGCATTTCGATGGTGGAGCCGTCGGGCTCCGTCTGCAGCATCCGCACCGGCACGTACCCGCGGTCCGCGGCGAGCCACAGCGTTGTCGTGCGGCCGTTGCCGCTTTCGCGGATGCGTTCGACGCGCACGACGCGTTGCTTGCCGAGGGCGGTCTGGATGCTTTCCTGGCCGCTGCTGCGGTAGGTCCAGGTTTCCAGTTCGTCCTTGCTGGGCACCAGGTATTCCAGGTCGCCGGTCTTGCCGGCGGCCAGGTCGGCCATCAGGGCGATGGTGATGGCGTTGCGGTCGAGCACACCCGGCTTGTAGGGCGGGCTGAAGCTCTTGTCCTTGTCAGTGCTAGTGATCCGGCCGGCGCGCGCATCCACGCTGATGTCACGGGCGCGCTGCTTCCAGGCCATCTGCTGGCGATAGCTGTAAGCCACGGTTTCGGGCAGGCCGTCGACCACGCGCAGGATCGAGCGCTCGTCCAGGTCCACGCCGGCGATGGCGGCCAGGCCTTGGCTGCCGACCGTGTGCGAGCGCAGTTCATAGCGGCCGTTGGGCAGGGCGCGGAAGACCACCGTGGCCGTGCCCATAGTGTCGCCGTTGCGGCGCACTTCATAGCCGGCGCTGTAGGGCGCCGGCAGCAGCGATTGCGCGGCGGCCAGGGGCGACAGCAGCAGGGCGAGGGCGAATCCGAAGAACTTGCGCATCTAGTGAGTCTCCAACTCGCCGCGGGCGGACAGTCGCAGCGGCTTCGCCAAAGCCTGCCCCCGCCAGCGCGGCGGTTCGGACAGTTCCAGTTCGCCACGTTCGATCGCGGCCACGCAGGCCACCAGCAGCGGGTGCTCGCGCTCGAGGATGCGCGCGGCCAGCGCGGCCGGGTCGTCGCCGGCTTCGATCGCCACGCGCGCTTGCGCCAGCACGTGCCCGGCGTCGAGCTCGGGGATGACCAGGTGCACGCTGGCGCCGGATTCGGCGTCGCCCGCGGCCAGCGCGCGGGCATGCGTGTGCAGGCCCGGGTAGTTCGGCAGCAGCGAAGGATGGATATTGATCATCTTGCCCAGGAAGCGCCGGACGGCGCGTTCGGATATCAGACGCATATATCCGGCACAGACGATGAGGTCGGGCTGAACGGCCTCGACCTCGTTGAACAGGGCTTCATCAAAGTCGGCGCGGCGTGGGTAGGCGGCGGGGTCCAGCGAGAGCGCTGGAATGCCTTCGCGGCGCGCCATTTCCAGCGCCGGCGCCTTGGCGCGATCGGAAAAAACGCCGACGACGCGCGAGCGCAGGTGGCCATCCTTCATCGCCGCCAGCAGCGCCGCGAGGTTGCTGCCGCGGCCGGATGCCAGGACCGCGATGCGCAGCATCAGCCGATCCGCAGGCGGTCGCCGTCGCCGGCCGGGCGCACCTGGCCGATGCGCCAATGTGCCAGGCCCAGGCGCTGCAGGTCCGCTTCGATGGCCGCCACCGCATCGGGCGCCGCCATCAGTACGAAGCCGATGCCGCAATTGAAAGTGCGCCACATGTCTTCGCGCGGCACCTGGCCTTCGCGCTGCAGCCAGTCGAACACCGGCGGCAGCGGCCAGGACGAAGTCTCGATATCCAGACCCAGGTGCTTGGGCACGACGCGGATGATCTTTTCCACCAACGCGCCGCCGGTGACATGCGCCATGGCGTGGATGTCGTGCCTGGCCAGCAGTTCCAGCACCGGCTTGACGTAGATGCGCGTGGGTTCCATCAGCGCATCGCCGAGCTTCACGCCACCGACTTCGATGTCCAGCGGATTGCCGGCGCGGGCGAGGATCTTGCGGATCAGCGAATAGCCGTTCGAATGCGGGCCCGAAGACGCGATGCCGATCAGCACGTCGCCACTCTGCACCCGGCTGCCGTCGATCAGGCGCGATTTTTCCACCGCGCCCACGGTGAAGCCGGCCAGGTCGTAATCGCCGGGCGGATACATGTCGGGCATTTCGGCGGTCTCGCCGCCGATCAGGGCGCAGCCGGCGATTTCGCAACCGCGGGCAATGCCGTTCACCACGTGCACGGTGGTATCCACATCGAGCTTGCCGGTGGCGAAGTAATCGAGGAAGAACAGCGGCTCGGCGCCCTGCACCAGCACGTCGTTCACGCACATCGCGACCAGGTCGGTGCCGATGCCGTCGTGGCGGTTCAGCTGGCGGGCCAGGATGAGCTTGGTGCCAACGCCGTCGGTGCCCGAGACCAGCACCGGCTCCTTGTACTTGCCCGACAGGTCGAACAGGCCGCCGAAGCCGCCAATGCCGCCGCCCAGTACTTCCGGGCGCAGGGTGCGGCGGATGGCCGGCTTGATCCGTTCGACGACTTCGTTGCCGGCATCGATGTCTACGCCGGCGTCGCGGTAGGTCAGGGGAGTGGAGGCGGTCACGGCAGGTCCGGCGCGGGGAAAGGCGCATTTTAGCAGCCGCGGCGGCGTGCCCGGGCGCGGGTTGGACGGGCCGGGCCCGCTTGCGGCACCATGCAAGCTGCCATTTCAAGCTGCCGACATGCCCCCCATCGCCCGCCTGACCGCTTTTGTCCTCCTGATCGCCGCCGGCCCGGCCTTCGCCCAAGGCGCGCCCGGCGCCGGCGACAAGCGCGCCGCTGCCGGTACGGCAAGCGCCGCTCCGGCGTCCTCGGCGGCTCCTGCCGCCCCGGCCGCGAAGCCCAAGCCGACCCGCAACCTGTCCTTTTACCAGGCCGAAGTGGCGGTGAACTCGGAGAACGATGCCGAGCGTCGCGGCGCCACCGTGCGCGCCCTGACCCAGGTGCTGGTGCGCCTGACCGGCAATCCGCAGGCCGGTGCCAATGCCGTGGTGCGTCGCGCTGCCGGAAATATCGAGGCCCTCGTCACCGAGTCCAATATTCGCCAGGACCCGCAGACCATCAATGGCGTGCCGACCTACAAGAGCGTGCTCGCGGTGAGCTTCGACCCCGACGCGGTGGACGCATTGGTGGCCGGCGCCGGGCTGAAGTTCTGGACCAGCACGCGCCCGAAGCCGATCCTTTGGCTGGCGATCGACGATGGCCGCGGACCGCGCCTGGTCACGGGCCAGCAAACCAAGGTGGTCAAGCCCTTGGCCGATCGCGGCCTGGAGCGCGGCATGCGCTACCTGCTGCCCGCCGGCACCACCGCCGAGCAGGCCGCGCTCAATGCCATCTGGGCCTTGAATGGCGCCGCCATGCAACCGCTGACGGCGCGCTACGGCAACGACACCCAGTTGCTGGGCAAGGTTTACCGCAAGCCGCCGGGCTGGGCCGCCGACTGGTTGTTGATGCAGGGCGGTGCTGAACTCACGCGCTGGTCCTTTGCCGATGCCGATCCGCGCAAGGTCATTGCCTCGGGCGTGGACGAAGGCGCGAACGTGTTTGCCAAGCGCGACGCCGTGTCGCTCGACGCCGGTGCCGCCGGCCCGCAGCAGATCGAAGTGGCCGGCGTGAATTCGCAGGGCGACTACGTGCGCCTGATGGCCTACCTGCAAACCATGGCGGTCGTGCGCAAGGTCAGCGTGCTTGAAGCCACGCCCAACAGCGTGCGCCTGCAACTTGACCTGGGCGTGGGCCTGCGCGGCTTCCTGTCCATGGCGGCGGGCGGCAATACCCTGGTGCCGGCGAGCGAGCCTTCGGCTGGCGCAGTGACCCGCTTCAACCTGCAATGAAGCCCGCGCAGATTCCCAATGCCATCACCATCACGCGCATGGTGGTGGCGCTGCCGCTGTTGTGGTTGCTGGCAGGGGAACATTTTCGCGAAGCGCTGGTGCTGGCCTTGATCGCTGGCGCGTCCGATCTGCTCGATGGTTTCCTCGCCAAGCGCTACGGCTGGCAGTCGGTGCTGGGCGGAATCCTGGACCCGATCGCCGACAAGCTCCTGCTGATGGTGTGCTTCGTCGGCCTGTGGTGGAGCGAACACCTGCCGACCTGGCTGGTTGCCACCATTTTTCTACGAGATCTCACCGTGGGTCTGGGCGCGTTCGCCTGGTGGAAGTGGGCGGGTTCGATCCGGCCTGCGCCCACCGGCATCAGCAAGGTCACCACGCTCTCGCAGCTTGTGCTGGTGGCCCTGGTGCTGGCGCAGCTATCCGGGTTTGATTTCGCGCCGACCTGGATCGGCCCGCTGATGCTCGCCACCGCCGCCATCACGGTGGTCAGCGGCCTGGATTATGTGATCGTGTATTGCCTGCGCGCCTGGCGCGGACAAAGGGGAAGGCCATGACTGCTGACGACACCCGCCGCTGGCAGTGGATTGCCATCGCGCTGATCCTGGGCTGGTTGGTATGGAAGCTCGGCCCGATCCTGACGCCCTTCGTGATTGCCGCCGCCCTGGGTTGGTTGGGCGACCCGCTGGTGGATCGGCTCGAGCGCGCGGGTCGCGCGCGTTCGACCTCGGTGGTGATTGTTTTTGTTTGCATGACCGCGCTATTGGCGCTGGCCCTGTTCGTGCTGCTGCCCTTGCTGTGGCAACAGCTGCAGGTGCTGATCGACAGTCTGCCCAAGGGCGTGGCTTGGCTGTCGGGTACGGTGGCGCCTTGGGCCAAGGCGAAGTTCCACGTTGACCTGGCGCACTACGTTGATCCGGAATTCATGCTCGAGTGGGTGCGTGGGCATTGGGAAGAAGCCGGTGGCCTGGCGGCGACCGTGCTCGGCCGCATCTCCGATTCCGGCCTGCTGCTTTTCAGCATCCTGGCCAATATCGCGCTGGTGCCGGTGCTGAGTTTCTATTTCCTGCGCGACTGGGATGTGTTCGTGGCGCGGGTGCGAGAGCTGTTGCCGCGGCCTTCGCTGCCGGTGGTTTCGCAACTGGCGTTGGAAGCCGACCAGGTGCTGGGTGGTTTCATTCGCGGCCAGCTGAGCGTGATGGTGGCGCTGGGAACGATCTACGCGATCGGCCTGTGGGCGGTCGGGCTGAGCCTGGGATTGCTGATAGGTTTCGTGGCGGGCCTCGTGAGTTTCGTGCCTTACATGGGCGCCTTCATCGGCGTCAGCGCGGCCGTGATCGCCAGCCTGGTGCAGCATGGCGACATGTTCCACCTGGCCCTAGTGCTGGCGGTGTTTGCCGTTGGCCAGACCATGGAGAGTTTCGTGCTGACGCCCTGGCTGGTGGGCGATCGCATCGGCTTGCACCCGGTGGCGGTGATCTTCGCGATCATGGCGGGCGGGCAGTTGTTCGGTTTCCTCGGCGTGCTGCTGGCCTTGCCGGTGGCGGCGGTGTCGATGGTGTTGTTGCGCTACGGGCATGGCCGTTACCGCCAGAGCGGTTTGTATGGCGCGCCCTTGCCCGAGTCGATAGCCGAAGGTGACGGGCCGCCGGAATTGCTTCCCGACGTGGCTTCCAACGAAGACTTGCCGCCGTCCGGACCCGCGGCGTGAGTCCGCAGATTCCGCTGGCGCTGAAGTTTCCTCCCGACCAGCAACTCGACGCCTTCGAAGGCCAGGCGCAGTTGCGCGCGGCGCTGGCGAGCCTTGCGCGCGCGGACGCGGCCGCGGGCGAGTGGGTCTATCTTGCCGGGCCTTCTGGAAGCGGCAAGTCGCACCTGCTGTTGGCGGCCTGCGCCGAAGCGCGAAAACTGGGGCACAAGGCGAACTATCTGCCCCTGGCCAATCTCGCCGGCCATCTGCAGGACATGCTGCAAGGCCAGGATCCAGCCGCGCTGACTTGCCTGGATGGCCTGGAGTCCATCGCCGGCCATCGCGAGGACGAAGTGGCCCTGTTCCATTTCCACAATGCCGCGCGCCAAGCTGGCGGACGCTTGCTTTACGCCGCCAGTGCGATGCCCACGCACTTGGGTTTCGTGTTGCCCGACCTCGTTTCGCGCCTCGAACAATGCACGCGCTTGGCGCTGGAACCGCCGGACGAAAGCACGCGCCGGCAAATCCTGCGCGCGCGCGCCGCACGGCGTGGCCTGGAACTGGACGATGCCGTGCTGGATTTCGTGTTTCGCCGCGTCGGCCGTGACCTGGCCTCGCTGACTGCGTTGCTCGACAAACTCGACCGCGCCAGCCTGGCCAGCCAGCGCCGCATTACCGTGCCTTTCGTTCGCGGCGTGCTTGAGGGCGAGTGAATCGCGAGTTGCAATTCAGGCCGAAGCTTCGCCATGCAACTGCGCATCCAGCGCGGCCAGGCGCTCGGGCGTGCCGACATCGGTCCAGCGCCCGCGATGGTGTTCGCCGCTGATCTGGCCGCGTGCCATCGCCGACTTCAGCAGGGGCGCGAGCTTGAAGCGCGGCGGATCGAGTTCCACGCCCGGCGCAGCGCCGATAACATCGCGCCAGCCATCCAGGATTTGCGGGCGATACAGGCCAATGCCGGAATAGGTCAGCGTTGGCGCGCCGCCATCGTGCAGCTGAGCCTTGCCATCGAGATGGAAATCGCCGCGCGGATGTTGGGGCGGGTTGTCCACCATCACCAGGTGCGCCAGGCCCGCCGGTGCGTTGGGAAGTCGCGAGAAATCGTAGTCGGTCCAGATGTCGCCATTCACGGCAAGGAAGGGCGTATCGCCGAGCAAGTCCAGGGCCTTGTGCATGCCGCCGCCGGTTTCCAGCGGTTCGGCGCCTTCGCGCGAATAGTACAGGCGCAGGCCCCAACGCGAACCATCGCCGAGCGCGGGCTCGAAACAATCGGCTAGCCAGGAAATATTCACCACCACCTCGCGTACGCCGATCGCGCTGAGCTTTTCCAGATGCCACACCAGCAAGGGCTTTCCGCCGGCTTCGAGCAGGGGCTTGGGCACGGTGTTGGTCAGCGGGCGCATGCGCTCGCCCTTGCCGGCCGCGAAAACCAGGGCGCGCATCGGTATCAGGCCGCAGGCAGGGTGATGTCGCGGCCGGCGATCACCCGCTCCAGCAATTCGATCAGCGGCGCGGTTTCCGGATAGCGGCGACCGATGCGCTGGCTGTATTCCCATACCAGCGGCAGGTCTTTCAGGTAGCCGGCCTTGCCATCGCGATACCAGAGCCGGCAGAAAATCCCGAGCACCTTGAAATGGCGCTGCAGGCCCATCAGGTCAAAGCCGCGCTGGAAGGTGGCGGCGTCGACATGGGTGATGCCCGCGCCGATCAGGCGTTGGCGATAGGCTTCGGCCCAGGCATAAACGCGATCGTCGGGCCATTCGATGTAGCAGTCGCGCAGCAAGGAAACCAGGTCATAGGTGACCGGCCCGCGCACCGCGTCCTGGAAGTCGAGAATGCCGGGATTACGCTCGGGGCAGATCAGCAAATTGCGCGAGTGGTAGTCGCGGTGCACGAACACCTGTTCCTGGTGGCGCGCATTGTCAATGAGCGCGCGGAAAGCTACTTCCACCACGTCCCAGTCGGTGCACGAAGGCGTAAAGCCCAGGTGCCGCTGCAAGAACCACTCCGGCAGCAACTCCATCTCATTGACCAGGCGCTGCTCGTTGTAGGGCGGCAGGTCGCTGGCATCCACCTTCAATTGCATGGACAGCAATGCGTCCATTGCATCGGCGTACAGCGAATCCACATGCTTATCGTCGAGTTCGGGCAAGTACAGGCGATTGCCGAGGTCGGCCATCAGCACGAAGCCGGCGTCGGCATCGGAAGCGCGCACTTCGGGCGCGTGCAGGCCGGCGCCGTTCAGGCGCAGGGCAATATCGAGCCAAGGGCGGATGTCCTCGCGGTCGGGCGGGGCGTCCATCAGGATCCAGGTGCGGCCGCCGGAATGGCTGCGCCAGTAGCTGCGAAAACTCGCGTCGGCCGAGGCGCGCTCGAGTTCGGCGCCAGGATCTTGCAGGGCGGCGCGCGCCCAGTTCAGGCGCTCCAGTTCTCGCGAGGGCAGGGACATAGGGGTTCGGGGCAGGCTGTCGGGGCAATGCGCAAAGTATGACCGAAGCCCGCCGCGCTGGGCCAAGCCGCCGGTCCGTGCCAAAATGCCGCAGGCTTTTACCCCCGGTTGCCCATGACTGCGCTGATCCCCGTCATCCTGTCCGGCGGCTCCGGGACCCGGCTCTGGCCGCTGTCCCGCGAATCGCATCCGAAACAGTTCCTGCCCCTGCTGGGCGGCGAGACATCGCTGTTGCAGTCCACGTGGCTGCGCCTGAAGGGCCTGCCCGGCGCCGAGGCGCCGCTGGTAGTGGCCAACGAGGAACACCGCTTCATGGTGGCCGAGCAATTGCGCCAGGTCGGCGTAACGCCTTCGGCCCTCATCCTGGAACCGGTCGGTCGCAACACCGCGCCGGCGATCGCGGTGGCCGCGCTCAAGGCCATGGCCAATGGCGCCGATCCGGTATTACTGGTGCTGCCTTCGGACCATGTCATCGGCGACGAAGCGGCCTTCCGCGCGGCGGTACTGGTGGCGGCGCCTGCGGCGCAGTCCGGGCAACTGGTGACCTTTGGCATCGTTCCGAATGCGCCGGAAACCGGTTATGGCTACATCAAGGCCGAAGCGGGCGAGGGCGTGCGCAAGGTGCAACGCTTCGTCGAGAAGCCTGACCTGGCCACCGCCGAAGCCTATGTCGCCAGCGGCGAATATTTCTGGAACAGCGGCATGTTTGCCTTCCTGGCCTCGCGCTATCTGGAAGAGTTGGCCAAGCACAATCCGCGCATGGTCGAGCTGGCGCGCGAGTCGCTGGACAAGGCCAGCCGCGACGCCGACTTCCTGCGCTTGGACAAGGCCAGCTTCGCCGCCTGCCCCTCCGATTCCATCGACTACGCGGTGATGGAAAAGACCGATCGCGCCGCCCTGGTGGCGATTGATGTCGGCTGGAATGATGTGGGCTCCTGGTCGGCGCTGTGGTCGGTGGTGCAGCAGGATGACAATGGCAATGCCCATCGTGGCGATGTCATTGCCCGCGATTGCCGCAACACGCTGGCCATCGCCACCGACAAGCGCCTGCTGGCGCTGATCGGCCTGACCGATGTGGTGGCGATCGATACCGACGACGCCCTGCTGGTCGCGCACAAGGACCGGGTGCAGGAGGTCAAGGAGATCGTCGCCACGCTCAAGGCCGGCCAACGCCCGCAGGCGACCTGGCACCGCAAGGTCTATCGCCCCTGGGGCAGCTACGACGGCATCGACAGCGGCGAGCGATTTCAGGTCAAGCGCATTGTCGTCAAACCGGGCGCGGCGCTCAGCCTGCAGATGCACCACCACCGCGCCGAGCACTGGATCGTGGTGAAGGGCACGGCGCGCGTTACCTGCGGCGACAAGGTCTTCCTGCTTGGCGAAAACGAAAGCACCTACATTCCCTTGGGCAGCAAGCATCGCCTGGAAAACCCGGGCAAGCAGCCGCTGGAGCTGATCGAGGTACAGTCCGGCGGTTACCTGGGCGAGGACGACATCGTGCGCTTCGATGACGTTTATGGGCGTACACCCGGCTGATGGCCGAGCTCCCGACCCTCGACACGGCCCGCATCGGCATCGTCGGCTTGGGCTATGTCGGCCTGCCGCTGGCGCTGGAGTTCGGCAAGCACTTCGACACGGTGGGTTTTGACCTGCGCGGCGATCGCGTGGCCGCGTTGCGCGCAGGCCAGGACAGCACGCGCGAAGCCTCTGCTGCCGATATCGCGGCAGCCGCGCGCCTGCGCCTGAGCACCTCGGCGCAAGACCTGCGCGAGTGCAACGTCTTCATCGTTACGGTGCCGACGCCGATCGATGCCGCGCGCCGGCCCGACTTGAGTCCCCTGGTGGCAGCCAGCCAGACCATCGGCCGCATGCTCAAGCCCGGCGACACCGTGGTCTATGAATCCACCGTCTATCCCGGTTGCACCGAAGAAGTCTGCGTGCCGATCCTGGAGCGCGAGTCCGGCCTGAAGTTCAACGAAAGTTTCTTCGCCGGTTACAGCCCCGAGCGCGTGAACCCGGGTGACCAGGAACACCGCCTGGTGAACATCCTGAAGGTGACCTCGGGGTCCACGCCTGCGGCAGCCGATTTCGTGGACGCGTTGTACGCCTCGATCATTCGCGCCGGCACCCATCGCGCCAGTTCCATCAAGGTGGCCGAGGCCGCCAAGGTCATCGAGAACACCCAGCGCGATGTGAACATCGCCCTGGTGAACGAGCTCGCGCTGATCTTCAACAAGCTCGGCATCGACACGCTGGAAGTGCTGCAGGCCGCGGGCACCAAGTGGAACTTCCTGCCGTTCCGGCCCGGACTGGTGGGCGGGCATTGCATTGGCGTGGATCCGTATTACCTGACGCACAAGGCGCAGGAAATCGGCTACCACCCGGAAGTGATCCTGGCCGGTCGTCGCATCAACGATGGCATGGGCAGCTTCGTCGCCAGCCAGGTGCTGCGCCTGATGGCCCAGCGCAAGATAAATATCGTTGGATCGAAAGTGCTGGTGCTGGGCTTTGCCTTCAAGGAAAACTGCCCGGACCTGCGCAACACCCGGGTCGTGGACATCGTTCGCGAACTGGGCGAGTACCACGCGCAAGTGGACGTGTACGACCCCTGGGTCGATGCCTTCGAAGCGCACGAGGAATACGGTATCCAGCCGATCCCCGCCCCGGCGCGTGGCGTCTACGACGCGATCGTGGTTGCCGTGGGCCACCGCCAGTTCGCCGAACTCGGTAGCGCTGGCCTGCGCGCCTTCGGCAAGCCCGGCGCCGTGCTCTACGACGTTAAGTACGTGCTGCCGCAGGCAGACGTGGACGGGAGGCTTTGAGCATGCGCGTCCTGGTTACCGGTACCGCCGGCTTCATCGGCTCGCATGTCGCCCAGCAGTTGCTCGCGCGCGGCGATGAAGTCATCGGCCTGGACAATCTCAACGACTACTACGATGTCAGCCTGAAGCAGGCGCGACTGGAGCGGCTGCTGACGATCCCGGGCTACACGCATGTGCAGGCCGACCTGGCCGATCGCGCGGCCATGGAAGCACTGTTCGCCACGCACCAACCGCGCCGCGTCGTGCACCTCGCGGCGCAGGCGGGCGTGCGCTATGCCGCGCAGAACCCGCATGTGTACGTCAGCAGCAATGTCACCGGCTTCCTGCACGTGCTCGAAGGCTGCCGCCACCACGGCGTCGAACACCTGGTGTTCGCCTCGACCAGTTCGGTCTATGGCGCGAATACGCGCATGCCGTTTTCCGAGCACCAGGGCACCGAACATCCGCTGACCCTGTATTCGGCCAGCAAGAAGGCCAACGAGATGATGGCGCACAGCTATGCGCACCTCTACGGCATTCCCTGCTCGGGCCTGCGTTTCTTCACCGTCTATGGCCCTTGGGGCCGGCCGGACATGGCCCTGTTCCTGTTCACTCGCGCCATCCTGGCGGGCGAGCCGATCAAGGTGTTCAACCACGGCCGGCATAAACGCAGCTTCACCTATGTGGATGACATCGTCGAAGGCGTGCTGCGCACGCTCGACAATCCTGCCGCCGCCAACGCGGACTGGAACGGCGACGCGCCGGACCCGGCCACCAGCAACGCGCCGTATCGCATCTACAACATCGGCAACGAACAGCCGGTGGAACTGCTGCGTTATATCGAAGTGCTGGAAGAATGCCTGGGCAAGAAAGCGCGGATGGAGATGCTGCCGCTGCAGGCCGGGGACGTGCCCGACACCGAGGCCGATGTGTCCGAACTGATCCGCGCGGTCGACTATCGACCGAAGGTCTCGGTGGAAGAGGGCGTGTCGCGCTTCGTGGCCTGGTACCGGGCCTACTACGGCGCCTGACCATGCCTGCGCTTTCCCACCTCGATCGCCTGGAAGCGGAAAGCCTGCACATCCTGCGCGAAGTGGCGGCCGAGTTCCGCAATCCGGTCATGCTGTATTCCATCGGCAAGGACAGCACCGTCCTGCTGCACCTGCTGAAGAAGGCGTTCCACCCGGCGCGCCCGCCGATTCCGTTGCTGCACGTGGACACGACCTGGAAATTCCGCGAGATGATCGCCTTCCGCGACCAGGTCGCGCGCGAAGGTGGCTTCGACCTGCGCGTGCACATCAACCAGGAAGGCGTTCGCCAGGGCGTCGGCCCGGTCAGCCACGGCGCCACCGTGCACACCGACATCATGAAGACCCAGGCCCTGCGCCAGGCCCTGGACGCCGGTGGCTACGATGCCGCCATCGGCGGCGCCCGCCGCGATGAGGAAAAGTCGCGCGCCAAGGAGCGCGTGTTTTCCTTCCGCAGCGCCCAGCACCGCTGGGACCCGAAGAACCAGCGCCCGGAGCTGTGGAATCTCTTCAACGCCCGCATCCATCCGGGCGAGAGCGTGCGCGTATTCCCGCTGTCGAACTGGACCGAGCTCGATATCTGGCTGTACATCTACCGCGAAAAGATCCCGGTGGTGCCGCTTTATTTCGCGAAGGAGCGCCCGGTGGTCGAGCGCGATGGCGCCCTGATCCTGGTCGATGACGAGCGCCTGCCGCTGCGCCCCGGCGAGCAGCCGCAGCACCTGAAAGTCCGCTTCCGCACGCTCGGCTGCTACCCGCTGACCGGCGGCTTCGAGTCCGAAGCCGATACCCTGGAAAAGATCATCGGCGAGATGCTGGTCGCGCGCAGTTCCGAGCGCCAGGGCCGCATGATCGACCACGATCCGTCCGCGTCCATGGAAAAGAAGAAGCAGGAGGGCTATTTCTGATGGCCGACTCCGCCGACATCGCCGCCTACCTGGCGCGCCATGAAGCCAAGCAGCGCCTGCGCTTCATCACCTGCGGCAGCGTGGATGACGGCAAGAGCACCTTGATTGGCCGCTTGCTGCACGAAAGCCGCAGCTTGTTCGAAGACCAGGTAGCGGCCCTCGGCCGTGACAGTCGCCGCCATGGAACCCAAGGCGAGGATATCGACTACGCTCTCTTGCTCGACGGCCTCGAGGCCGAGCGCGAGCAAGGCATCACCATTGACGTCGCCTACCGCTATTTCAGCACCGAGCGGCGCAGCTTCATCGTCGCCGACTGCCCGGGGCACGAGCAGTACACGCGCAACATGGCCACCGGCGCATCCACGGCCGACCTTGCCATCGTCCTGGTGGACGCGCGCAAGGGCCTGCTGACGCAGACCCGACGCCACAGCTGGATCGCATCCTTGTTCGGCATTCGCCGCATCGTGCTGGCGGTGAACAAGATGGACCTGGTGGATTATTCGCGCGAAGTTTTTGAAGCCATCCAGCGCAACTACCAGGCGCTGGCGGCGCAGTTGGGTATCGAGTCAGTGCAGGCGATTCCGGTATCGGGATTGCGTGGCGACAACGTGTTGTCTGCCTCTGCCGCAACGCCCTGGTATCGCGGCCCGAACCTTCTGGAACACCTGGAATCGGTGGAGCTGCCGGCGCCCCCGATCGCTGCGTTCCGCATGCCGGTGCAATGGGTCTGCCGGCCTTCGCAGGATTTCCGCGGCTTCGCCGGCCAAGTTGCCGCAGGCGACGTGCGCGTCGGCGATGAAGTCGTCAGCGCCAGCTCCGGCCGGCGCGCGCAGGTGCGTTCCCTGCAACTCGGCGAGACCGCGATCGAGCATGCGAGCGAAGGCCAGTCCATCCTGCTGACCCTGTCGGACGAAATCGACGTGAGCCGCGGCGACGTGCTTGCCGCTGCCTTGGTGCCGCCGCCAGTGTCCGACCAGTTCGGCGCGCACCTGCTGTGGCTTGGCGATGAACCGCTGCTGCCGGGGCGCCACTACCTGCTCAAATCCGGCGCGCGCACCGTCACCGCGCAGGTCACCGAGATCAAGTACAAGGCCGACGTAAACACCCAGGAGCACATCGCCGCCAAGCGCCTGCAGTTGAACGAGGTGGCGGCCTGCAACCTTAGCCTGGACCAGCCGATCGCATTCGAGAGTTACGCCGACAATCGCAACCTCGGTGCCTTCGTCCTGATTGATCGCCAGTCGCTGGCAACGGTGGCCTGCGGCACCCTGGATTTCGCCCTGCACCGCGCCGCCAACGTGCACTGGCAGGCGCTGGATGTGGACCGCGAAGCGCGCGCTGCCATCAAGGGCCAGGCGCCGCGCTGCCTCTGGTTCACCGGCCTGTCCGGCTCGGGCAAGTCAACGATCGCCAACCTGGTGGAAAAGCGCCTGCTCGCAAGCGGCCATCACACCTACCTGCTGGACGGCGACAATATTCGCCACGGCTTGAATCGCGACCTGGGTTTCAGCGACGAAGATCGCGTGGAAAATATCCGCCGCGTCGCCGAGGTGGCACGCCTGATGGCCGACGCCGGGCTAATCGTGCTGGTGAGCTTCATCTCGCCCTTCCGCAGCGAACGGCGGATGGCGCGCGAGTTGTTTGCGCCTGGCGAGTTCCTGGAAATCTTCGTGGATACGCCGCTGGCCCTGTGCGAGCAGCGCGACGCCAAAGGTCTTTACGCGAAGGCGCGCGCCGGCGAAATTCCAAACTTCACGGGAATCAGCTCGCCCTACGAAGCCCCCGAACATGCCGAGATGGTGCTCGACACCACGGCGCAATCGGCGGAACGT
The DNA here is from genome assembly GCA_966096795.1 of uncultured Gammaproteobacteria bacterium. Lineage (GTDB taxonomy): Bacteria > Pseudomonadota > Gammaproteobacteria > Xanthomonadales > Xanthomonadaceae > Arenimonas. The sequence goes on along the minus strand of CBHTVR010000020.1, from coordinate 38,245 downwards.
CTGGCGCAACTCGTTGCCGAGCGCGCCCTGAAGTAATCGCGTTGCCGATTCAGCAGCAGCCGTGGTCGCCGAATTCGCTGGCGCCAGCGGCCACGCCGACACCGCGCGTCAGGCCCTTCTCGCTGGCCTGATAGTGCTCGGAAATCACCCGCGCCACCACCGAGGTCACGCGCTTGCCGGTGGGGATGTGCAGGAATTCGTTGGGGCCGTGCGCATTCGAGTGCGGGCCCAGCACGCCGGTGATCATGAACTGCGCACCCGGGAATTTCTCGCCGAGCATGCCCATGAACGGAATCGTGCCGCCTTCGCCCATGTACATCGCCGGCGCGCCGAAGAACTCGTGGCTGGCATGGTCAATGGCATGTTCAAGCCAGGGCGCGAGCGCCGGCGCATTCCAGCCGGTGGAAGCCTTCTCGACTTCGAAGTCCACGATCGCGCCGTTGGGCGGATTTCGCGTCAGTTCGCGCTTGAGAATTTCGGTGGCCTTGCGCGGATCCAGCGTCGGCGGCAGGCGCAGGCTCAGCTTCACCGCCGTGAAGGGGCGCAGCACATTGCCGGCATTCGACAGCGGTGGCAGGCCGTCGGCACCGGTGATCGAAAGCATCGGCCGCCAGGTGCGGTTGAGGATGAGTTCGGTCAGGTCGCCGGCCATGGGCGTCATGCCCGGCAGGAAGGGGAACTTGTCGTAGACCTCGGTGCCCAGCACTTCGGCCGCGCGCCGCGCCTGGCTCAGGCGCTGTTCGGGAATTTCGACCGAAAGGTCGTCCAGCAGGATCTTGCCGGTGGCTTCGTCCTCCAGGCGCGACAACAACTGCCGCAGGATGCGGAAGCTCGAAGGCACCACGCCCGAGGCATCGCCTGAGTGCACGCCTTCGGTCAGCACCTTGACGCGCAGGTTGCCGCCAGCGAGGCCGCGCAGCGAAGTGGTGCACCAGAGCTGGTCGTAATTGGCGCAGCCCGAGTCCAGGCAAACCACCAAGGACGGCCGGCCGATGCGTTCGGCCAGATGGTCCACGTAATGCGGCAGGTCGTAGCTGCCGGATTCCTCGCAGGCCTCGATCAGGATCACGCAGCGCGCGTGCGGCAGGCCTTGATCCTGCAGCGCGCGGATCGCCGTCAGCGAACCGAAGATCGCGTAGCCGTCATCGGCGCCGCCGCGGCCGTACAACTTGTCGCCCTTGATCACCGGCTTCCAGGGGCCGAGGTCGTCGGCCCAGCCAGTCATTTCCGGCTGCTTGTCCAGGTGGCCGTACAGCAGCACGCAGTCGTCACCCTGGCCGGCGACTTCGATGAAGATCAGCGGCGTACGGCCGGCCAGGCGCACCACTTCGACCTGCATGCCACGCACGCCCTGCGCCTTCGCCCAGTTCGCGAGCAGGTCGGTGGCCGCGTCCATGTAGCCGTTCGCCTGCCAGTTGGCGTCGAACATCGGCGACTTGTTGGGGATGCGGATGTAGTCGACCAGCTGCGGAACGATGTCGCCATCCCAGGCATCGGCAATCAATCGTTCGGTCTTTTGGGTGTCCATCCAGTTTTCGGGTCTCGGGGGCAATAGCCAATTCTAGCCGAGACCCCCGCAAAAGGCTGACCCCCGGCTGATGCCGATTCGCAGGGAAATGTGAAGGAATCGGCGATATCCGCGTTCCGGCCGCTGGCCAACACTGCATTCACCGACCCGGCATCGGCCGAGGCGGAACCCCCTGAATGGAGCTGCCATGAACAAGTTCTCCCTGATTCTGAAAGCCTTCGTCCTGTCCATGCTGTTGGCCACGGCTGCCCACGCCGGGACTGCCCCCGGCGGCGAGCGGGTGAATATCAACACTGCCGATGCCGCCACGCTTGACCGCGTGCTCAACGGCGTCGGCCCGTCCAAGGCCGAGGCCATCGTGGCCTACCGCAAGGCCAATGGTCCCTTCCGCAGCATCGATCAGCTCGCTGCCGTGAAAGGCATCGGCCTGGCCACGATTGAACGCAATCGCGACCGCATCCTCGTCAGTGGCAGCGCTCCCGTTGCGGCGAAGCCGGCTGCGGCGGCGGCCAAGCCGGCTCCGGCCGCGCGCGCCGGAAGCGCCCGCTGAGCAAGCGCCCGGGCGGCTTGATTCAGGCCGCCCGGGTACCCCCACCTCATCAGCAGGAGTCCAACATGCATGCGCAACTGGAGTCCCAGGATTCGATTGCCGACGACGGAGCCATTGCCACTCCGCCGCTCAGCGGCCAGGCGGTGTTCATCACCATCGCCACCTTGTTTCGTCGCCCCTTGTTCCTCGACCCCGATGCTGCCCGCGCGGTGGCCCGGGTGCAGCCTGACCCGCGCATCTGGGGCCGTTCCCGCTGTCTGGCCTGGGTCTTGATGCCAGATCGCTGGCAGGGCCTGGTGATGATGGCGCCTGGCGACTCGCTCGATCCGTTGGTGCGCCGCTTCAAGGGCATCAGTGCCAATGCCGTGGAGCCGCGCTTCCGCGTCAATGGCTGGCTCTGGGGCAAAGGCTACAACCAGCGCGAATTGCAGCGCGAGCAGGATCTGGTCGCCGTTGCCCGTCACCTGGTTGCCAATCCGGTGCGCGCGGGGCTCGCGCGTTCGGTGGGCGCTTACCCCTACTGGGACGCGGTGTGGCTGCAGGTCGCCAATCAGGCGAGCACGCCTGGCCTGGCGCTTGCCGATCCCTGAAGTGGCCAACACAATGGCCGGGTGGAAGTCACCCTGATCCCGGCCAACGAATACCGGCGCGAGCGCTGGAAGAACGGTCTCGGCTGGACGCGCGAGATTTATCGCCACCCCGCAGGGAGCGAAGATTGGGATTGGCGTCTCTCCATCGCCGAAGTCGACAAGGATGGTCCGTTCTCCGCTTTTCCGGGCGTTGATCGTGAGCTGGTGCTGCTCTCGGGCGAGGGCATGTGCCTGCACTTTGAGGACGGCGAGCAGGTCGAGCTGTTGCCGCCGCACGATCGGGTCCGCTTTGCGGGCGAACGCGCGCTCGGCGCAGAGCTGATATCCGGCCCCACCCAGGACTTCAACCTGATGTGGAAGCGCGATCGGGTCGAGGCCAGCTTGCTGCATCGGCCCCTGGTCGGACCGATGCTGTTCTTTGCCGATGCGGGTGTGCACTGGGTCGTGTATGTGCTCAGCGGCCGCGCCCATTTCAAGGATCAGCCGGCCGCGCAGATTCTTGAGCAAGGCGACACCGCCCTGATTGATGCTTCGGGCAAGGGCCGCATGCTGATCGAGGGTGGCGGCGAAGTGCTGCTGGTGCAGATCAGAACTCGAGGTTCAAGCTGAGACTGACTGCGCGCGGCGAGCCCGGGCTGATATTCGTATCGCTATTGGCCGAGAGTGCGTACTCGCGATCGAGCAGGTTCTCCAGATTGAGCTGCCACTGGAATCGCTCGCTGGACTTGAAGTAGACCGCGACATCGACACGAGCGTAGCCGGGGAGCAGCACGCTGTTGGGCATGGCGGCGTACATGCCGCTGCGCGCCACCAGGCCCAGTCCCGCGCCCCAGCGCGGATTGAAGTCGTAGCGGTTCCACAGAGAAAAACTCCGGCGTGGAACCTGGGCGAGAACGGATCCCGCTGGAATATTCACGCTACTTGCCGAGGCCTGGATGTCGCGGGTGAGCTGCGCGTCTTGCCAGGCCAGCCCGCCGACCACGCTCCAACCTGCGGTCAACTTGCCGCTGATGCCCAGCTCAAAGCCGTCCACGCGCTGGGCATCGCCTTCCAGCAGCACCAGCAGGCTGTTGTTCGCAGGGTCCACGACCGCCACATTGCCGCGCGCCAGGCGGTAGGCTGCCGCTGTCATCGACAGATCCGGCCGCAAGTCCCACTTGAATCCGAACTCGACATTGCGGAAGTGTTCTGGCGCGAGCGTCGCGTTGCTGACTGAAAGCGAAGCCAGTTGCTCGCCCGAGCGCGGTTGGAAGGCCTCACCGTAGCTGGCATACAGCGACATTTGCGGGCGTGGCTTGAATACCAGGCCCACGCGCGGCGACAGCAAGTCGTCGCTGGTCGTGAGTTCGGGTCCATTTCGATTGTTGTGCAGGTTCACACGCAGGCGTTCCTGGCGCAGGCCGAGGACGGCCTGCCAACGCGGCGAGAACTCGATCTGGTCCTGGAGATAGACGGCGACATTGCGGGCCATGCTGTGATTGTCGGCATCGCTGGCACTTTGCCGAAAGCAGATTGGCCCCGTGTAGATCGTATCCGCCAGGGAGACGCGAACGCTGGTGCTGGTACTTACAGTCGAGCAGCCACCACCGCCGGGGAAGTATCCCGTCTCGCGGAAGTTGTCGGTGCCCTGTCGCCCGACTTCCAGGCCGGCCAGGATCGTGTGGCGAACGGAGCCGGCGTCAAGCTGCCAGGTCAGGTCGGTCTGGTTCAGCAGGTTCTCGCGCCGCGTGGCATTGCTGTAGGCGGAGATGGCGACGGTGTCGTCGCTCGCGCGGTAGGCGCCCGGATACACGTTCTGGTAGAACTTGTCGTAGCGCGCGATGCGCGTGCGGTTGCGCAGGTTCAGGCCATTGGCGAAGTCGTGCTCGAGCAAGGCGGAAAACGCGTCTACCTCGGCTTCTGACCGGCTGCGGTCCGGATCACCAAAGAAAGTGGACGGATCGACTTTCAGTGGCCGCCCCAGGTAGGAAGTGATGCCGCGGTCGGCCGTGCGCTTGTCCTCGAAGTGCTCCACGCCGAGGTCGAGTTGGGTCGAGTTGCCCAATCGCAGCCCAAACACCGGCGCAATCCCGCGCCGGCTTGATTCCACGCCATCGCGGAAACTTCCGCTTTCCTCTGCCAGCGCATTGACGCGTAGTGCCATGGTGTCGTTGATTGCACCGCCGAGGTCCGCACTGGCCCGCGCCTTGTCCCACGAGCCGAGCAATAGCCTGAGCTCGCGGTGGTCTTGCCATTCAGCCTGCTTGCTGACGCGGTTGAGCACGCCGCCAGAGCCGCCGCGCCCGAACACCATCGCGTTCGGGCCCTTGAGCACTTCGACCCGCTCGATGTTGTAGAGGTCGCGGAAGTACTGGACATCGTCGCGTATGCCATCCACGAACAGGTCGGCGGTGGAACTGCTGCCGCGAAAGATGGGAGTGTCGCGATTGCCTTCACCCTGGGCGACACCGGCGCCTGGCACATAGCGCAGGCTGTCGGCGACGCCCTGCATGGCCTGGTCACGGATCTGGGCCTGGGTGATGACGGTAACCGACTGCGGCGTGTCGAGCAGGGGAGTGGGAGTTTTCGTGGAAGCGCGGCTCTGTTCGGCCCGGTATCGCTCCTGCTCGCCCTGCACCTGGACTTTCTCTAGCTCGGTCCGGCGCGGAGCCGCGGACTCGGATGGCGCTTCAGTGGCCGCGAGAAGCGCCGGGCTGGGCAGGCAGAGGGACATCGCCAGCGCCAGTCGGCACGGGCGGGGGAGGATGGGCAGGAGCATCAGACGGTCCGGGGCTGCGGGCATATGCCCGAGCCGGCAGTCTAATGAGAACAGTTCTCATTTGCAACAAGAGCCCCCGGAGCCAGGTGGGCTAATCGCGGTCGTCCCGCGTCCAAATCGCGTTGTCTTCGAGCTTCACCGGAAAGCTGACGGTGGGCAGGTAAGCCGGCGGACAGGTCGCAGCGCCGGTGCGCACATCGAAGCGGGCGCCATGGCGCAGGCACTCGACTTCGAAACCCTCGATGGGACCTCCGGCGAGCTCACCGCCGTCGTGGGTGCAGACATCTTCGATGGCGTAGTAGGCGCCATCAATATTGAATACGGCGATCGCGGTATCGCCGTCGTAGGCGATCTTGAATTCGCCGGGCAGGAGTTCATCGCGACCGCAAACGCGGATCCACGCGCTCACGATGCGGCTCCGGCAAGGGGCTTCTCCAGGACCTCGAAGCGCAGGTCGTCGCGCTTGGGCAGGCCGAAGCGGGCATCGCCGTAGGGGAAGGGCTTGACGATGCCGGTACGGCGATAGCCACGACGCAGGTAGAAGGGAATCAGGTCTTCGCGGATGTCGATGACGGTCATGCGCATGCTCGGGCACTGCCATTCCTGCGCGGCGATGCGCTCGGCCTCGGCGAGCACGCGCGAGCCGATGCCGCCGCCCTGCAACTTTGGCTGCACCGAGAACATGCCGAAGTAGCCGGCTCCGTCTTCCGCCGCCACGTGGGCGCAGGCCAGCAGTTCGCCGTCGCGCTCCACCAGCAGAAGGCGGCTTTGCTCGCGCGCCAGGATGGCCTCGATGTCATCGGGTCCGGTGCGCCGGCCTTCGAGGAAGTCCGCTTCGGTGGTCCAGCCCACACGACTGGAATCGCCGCGGTACGCCGACTCCACCAGCGCCACCACGGCGGGAATGTCGGCGTGGGTGGCGGGACGGAAGTGCAGCGGGATGTCGTTCGCGGTCATGGGATCACTCGGTGGCGGCGTGGAGGCTGCCGCAGTTCAGGCCAAGAGCCGCCGCGCCTTGTGCAGGGCGGCGACCAGGGCGTCAATTTCCTCGAAGCTGTTCCAGAAAGCCAGCGAGGCGCGGCAGGTCGCGGGCACGCCGAAGCGGGCCATCAGCGGATGCGCGCAGTGGTGGCCGGAACGGACTGCCACGCCTTCCAGATCAAGCAGGGTTGCGAGGTCATGCGCATGCGCGCCTTCGACCAGGAAGCTGATTACCGCTGCCTTCTCGGCAGCCCGGCCGATGATGCGCAGGCCATCAATCCCATCCAGCGCTTGCGTCGCGTAGGCCAGCAGCGCCTGCTCACGGCGCTCGATGGCGGCCATGCCAAGATCACGCAAATAGTCCACCGCCGCACCCAGCCCAATGACACCGGCGATATTCGGCGTGCCGGCTTCGAACTTGTGCGGGGGATCGTTGAAGCTGGTGCCTTCGAAGCGCACCTCGCGGATCATCTCGCCACCGCCGAGGAAGGGCGGCATGGACTGAAGGTGCTCGCGTCGCGCCCACAGCGCGCCGGTGCCCGTGGGGCCGAGCATCTTGTGGCCGGTGAAGGCGTAGAAATCGCAGCCGAGGGCGGCGATGTCCACCGGGCGATGCGGGACGGCCTGCGAACCGTCCACCAGGGCGACGATGCCGCGGCGGCGCGCCTCACGGCAGATCTCCGCCACCGGATTGACCGTTCCCAGTACGTTCGAGACGTGGGTGAAGGCCAGCAACTTCACCCGCGGCGTCATCTGCTTCCAAAGCGCATCGAGGTCAAGTTCCCCGGCGTCGGTGACCTCAGCGACTTCGATATCGAAGCCGCCGCGCGCGGCAGCCAGCTGCCAGGGCACGATATTCGCGTGGTGTTCCATGCGCGTGAGCAGCACGGCTTCGCCTGGCTTGATGCGCGGCAGCGCGTAGCTGTAGGCGACCAGATTGATGGCCTGGGTCGTGCCCGAAGTCAGCACCAGGTCCTGCGCCCGGACATTGAGGAAAGCCGCCAGCCGGTTGCGCGCAGACTCGTAGGAGTCCGTGGCTTCCTGGCCGAGCGCGTGCACGGCGCGCGAGATATTGGCGTTGTGGCGACGGTAGAAGTTGTCGGTGGCGTCGATGACCTGGCGCGGCTTCTGCGAGGTGTTGGCCGAGTCGAGGTAGACCAAGGGCTTGCCGTGCACCTCGCGATCGAGCACCGGGAAATCGGCGCGCAGCTTCGCCCAATCAGGATCGAGTGGCGCGGCGCTCATGCTGCCGACTCCAAGTGGGCGAGGCGGGCATCCAGACGCGGCGCCAGCAACGCCAGCAGGTCGGCGTCTTCGATTACACCGAGCGCCTGGCGGCAGAAGGATTGGGTGAGCAAGGCCCGCGCTTCGGGCTCGGGAATGCCGCGGCTGCGCAGGTAGAACAGCGCGGTGGCATCAAGGCGGCCCACGGTGGCGCCGTGCGCGGCCTTGACCTCGTCGGCGTGGATCTCCAGCACCGGTTGGGTGTCGATTTCGGCGCCTTCCGAGAGCAGCAGGTTCTTGTTCGACAGCCGGGCATCGCTGCCATCGGCGCCAACTTCAATGACGATGCCGCCATGGAAGGCCAGGCGCGCGCGCTCGGAGGCCAGGCCGCGCCACAACAGGTCGCAACGAGTGTCGCGGGCAACGTGACGCACGCGCAGGCGGCTGTCGAGGTGGCGACGACCGCGGGCCAGCATGGCGCCGCCGGATATGAAGCGCGCGCCTTCGCCCGCCAGTGCCACGACCAACTCGTGCCGCGACAGGGCCGCGCCCATTTCAAGATCGAGACGGCGGTATTCGGAATTCGCGCCGAGCCTGGCCTGGCTGCGGGCAATCAGGCTGGCGCCGCTGTCTTCATCCTGCAGGCGTGCGTGCACGAGGCGGGCGCCATCGGCGAGCCCCAGGTCGAGCACATGGTTCGACAGGTGACGGTGCTCGCCGATCGCAAGATGGTGTTCCACCAAGCGAAGGCTGGCGCCGGCGCCGAGGCGAATGACGTGGCGTAGGTGGCTCGCGACATCGGCCTGCGCCGTTGCGCCGACGAAGACCAGGTGCAGCGCCGGAACTACGGCCGAATGGGCGGCGACTTCCAGCAGCATGCCATCCAAAGCCAAGGCCGAATTGAGCCTGGCGAATACCTGGTCGTTCGCGCCAGGGTCGGCGTGGAAGCTGCTGGTCGCGGCCTCGGCTTCGTCGGCTTGAAGCTGTGAGAGCGGCTTGATGCGAACGCCTTGGGGAAGATCCTGCAGCAATGACTGGGCGCTATCGAAGCGGCCATTGACGAAGACCAGGCGCGGCGCGGGGATGTGCTCAAGCGCCGCAGCGTCCACCGTCGTGGCCGGCGCATTGAGGCTGAACTGGCGCGCAGCCAGCGCACGCAAGGATGTGTACTTCCAGATTTCGCTGCGCTGGTTGGGGACGCCATCGGCAAGGCTGCGGCGCAAAGAGTCGCGACGCATCGGGCCCAAGCCCATGGCTTCGACCTGATCATCGGCCAGGCTTTCAAACCCCGCCTGCAGGGAGTCGAGCAGGGCGCTCACGGCGCGACCCGATCCTTCAGCCAGGCGTAGCCGTGGCGCTCGAGTTCGAGCGCGAGTTCGGGCCCGCCGCTTTCGACGATGCGGCCTTCGGCCAGCACATGCACGAAATCCGGCTTGATGTAGTCGAGCAGGCGCTGGTAGTGGGTGATGACAAGCAGGGCGCGTTCGGGCGAGCGCATCAGGTTCACGCCTTCGGCCACCAGTTTCAGCGCGTCGATGTCCAGGCCCGAGTCGGTTTCATCCAGGATCGCCAGTTTTGGCTCGAGCACCGCCATCTGGAAGATCTCGTTGCGCTTTTTCTCGCCGCCGGAAAAGCCTTCGTTCACCGCGCGATGCAGCAGGTCGTCACGCATGTGCATGACCGCCATCTTCTCGCGCACCAGTTTGAGGAACTGCATCGAATCCAGTTCAGGCTGGCCGCGATGGCGGCGCTGGGCGTTCAGGGCCGCGCGCAGGAAGTAGGTGTTGTTCACGCCCGGAATTTCCACCGGGTACTGGAATGCCAGGAACACGCCTTCGGCGGCGCGTTCTTCCGGCTCCAGGGCGAGCAGGTCCTTGCCCTCGAAGCTCACGCTGCCAGCGCTGACTTCATAGCCATCGCGCCCGGCCAGGACATTGCCGAGCGTGGATTTGCCGGCGCCGTTCGGGCCCATGATGGCGTGCACCTCGCCCGGGTTCACGGTCAGGTCCAGGCCGCGCAGGATGTTCTTGCCGGCGACACTGGCGTGCAGGTTTTCGATCTTGAGCATGGTCATTCCGTGGGCGCTACGGCCTTTCGCCGCAGCAGCAGGTAAGTGAAGCTTTGGTCGGTGCCGAAGGGCGTGTGGTGCAGTTCGCGACGATCGCTGATGCGCTCGAAGCCGGCGCCGAAGCGCACGGTGAGCGCATCGGCGTCGTAGCGGCACACCGGCAGGCCGCTGCATCTTTCCGGGCCGTCGGGCGCGAAGGTCGCCAGCAACAGGTGGCCGCCGGGGCGCAGGCTGCGCGTGGCGCGCGAGACATAGGCGTCCTGCGCGGCGGCGGAGCCAAGGAAATGAAAGGCCGCGCGGTCATGCCACAGGCCGAAGCGAGCCGCTGGAAGTTCAACCGTGGTGATGTCGGCCGCCAGCCAATGCACCTTCGAAGAAGTAGCGCCAAGGCGCGCTGCGGATTGCTGCAGCGCCTCGTCCGAAAGATCCAGCACCGTGATATCGCTGAAGCCGCGCTGCAGCAGATCGTCCACCAGGCTGGAGCGCCCGCCGCCGACGTCAATGACCGGCGTGTCGGAAGCCAGATGCAGGGCATCAATCAATTCGAGAGAAACGTCCAAGTGCGGGCGATACCAGCTGGTCTGGCCCTCGGCCTTGCCCGCGTAGACGTCCTGCCAATGCTGCTGGCCGCCTACAGCGTTCATCCGACCGCGCCTTCCAGGCTGACTTCGAGCAGCTTCTTGGCCTCGACCGCGAATTCCATCGGCAGTTCGCGGAAGACCTGCTTGCAGAAACCGTCGACGATCATCGAAACCGCATCCTCCTCGCCGATGCCGCGGGCACGGCAATAGAACAGCTGGTCCTCACTGATCTTGGAGGTGGTGGCCTCGTGCTCGACGGTGCCGGTCGGGTTCTTCACCTCGATATAGGGGAAGGTGTGGGCGCCGCATTTCTTGCCGATCAGCAGGCTGTCGCACTGGGTGTAGTTGCGCGCGTCCTCGGCGCCTTTTTCCATGCGCACCAGGCCGCGGTAACTGTTCTGGCCACGTCCCGCGCTGATGCCCTTGGAAATGATCTTGGACTTGGTGCGCGCACCGAGGTGAATCATCTTGGTGCCGGTATCGGCCTGCTGGCGGTGGTGGGTGAGGGCGACCGAATAGAACTCGCCCACCGAGTCGTCGCCGCGCAGCACGCAACTGGGGTATTTCCAGGTGATGGCCGAACCGGTTTCCACCTGCGTCCAGCTGATCTTCGAACGGGCGCCACGGCACTCGCCGCGCTTGGTCACGAAGTTGTAGATACCGCCGACGCCGTTCTCATCGCCGGGGTACCAGTTCTGCACCGTGGAATACTTGATCTCGGCATCTTCCAGCGCCACCAGTTCCACCACGGCGGCGTGCAGCTGGTTCTCGTCGCGCATCGGCGCGGTGCAGCCTTCCAGGTAGGACACGTGGCCGCGGTCCTCACAGATGATGAGGGTGCGCTCGAACTGGCCGGTGTCGCGGGCATTGATGCGGAAGTAGGTGGACAGTTCCATCGGGCAACGCACGCCGGCCGGGATGAAAACGAAACTGCCGTCGGAGAACACGGCCGAGTTCAGCGCGGCGAAATAGTTGTCGCCCGGCGGCACCACCGAACCCAGGTATTTCTGCACCAGATCGGGGTGATCGTGCACGGCCTCGGAGAAGGAGCAGAAGATCACGCCCTTCTCGGCTAGTTCCTTCCTGAAGGTGGTGCCGACCGAAACCGAGTCGAACACCGCGTCCACCGCCACGCCGGCCAGGCGTGCGCGCTCGTGCAGGGGCACGCCGAGCTTTTCGTAAGTTTCCAGCAGCTTGGGGTCGACCTCGTCGAGCGAGGCGTACTTCTTCTTGGGTGCGGCGAAGAAGCTGATGGCCTGCAGGTCGATCGGGGCGATCTGGAGCGCAGCCCAATCGGGCATGGCCATGGTCAGCCAATGGCGGTAGGCCTTCAGGCGCCATTCGGTCAGCCACTCCGGCTCGCCTTTCTTGGCCGAGATGAAGCGCACCACGTCTTCGCTCAGGCCCGGGGCCAGGGTGTCGGACTCGATGTCGGTGACGAAGCCCGCCTCGTAACGGCGCTCGAGCTGGCGTTCGATTTCGCTGCGTTCGCTGGCCATGGCTCAGGCGCTCGCCAGCTTGAGGGGAATGGGCTTGCCGGGCTTGGCGCGCGGCAGCATCTCGGCCAGGCTCATGCCGCGCAGGGCATCGGCGATGACGTCGTTGATGCGCCGCCAGGGGCCTTGCACGCCGCAATGCGGCTGGTGCTCGCAGCTGCTGTGTTCGCCCGAGCACTCGGTCATGCCCAGGCGTCCTTCCATGGCCTCGACGATTTCGATCAGGCTGATCTGCCCAGGTGCGCGTGCCAGGCGGTAGCCGCCCGCGGCACCGCGAAAGCTCGACACCAGCCCGGCATGGGTCAGGGGCTTGAGCACCTTGCTGACGGTGGTCGCTTCCAGGCGCGAGCGCTCGGCCAGCTCGGCGGCGCTGTGCACGCGGATGGGCGCGTCGGCCAGGGCCGTCAGAAGCACGGTGGCGTAGTCGGTGAGTTTGGTGACGCGAAGCATGGCGGGCAGCCCGGTCGGTAATCCGTACCGAAATTGTACTATATGGCCGGCGGCGGCTCAAATGCGCGCTTTGGGGCCGGCAAATCGGCGACAATGCGGGCTGTTCCCCTTTCCGCGCTGCCCATGTCCTCGAAGATTGCCACCCGCCGCTCCCAAATCCATGGCAATGGCGTGTTCGCCAGCGCCCCGATCAAGAAGGGCGAGCGCCTGATCCAGTACAAGGGCAAGCTGCGCACGCACAAGGAAGTGGACCGCGTGTATGCCGACGACCTCGAAACCGGCCACACCTTCCTGTTCACGCTCAACGACACCTACGTGATTGACGCCAATGTCGGCGGCAATGCCGCGCGCTGGATCAACCACAGCTGCGACCCGAACTGCGAAGCGGTGACGGTGGAAGACGAGGACGAGGATCCGACCCGCGACGCGGTCTTCATCGAAGCCATGCGCGCCATCAAGCCGGGCGAAGAGTTGACCTACAACTACGGCATCGTCCTGGACGAGCCGCACACGAATCGTCTGAAAAAACTCTGGGCCTGCCGCTGCGGCTCGCCCAAGTGCACCGGGACGATGCTGCAGCCCAAGCGCAAGGCCAAGGACTAGCGCTTGCTACCCAGCCGGGCCTTGCGTTCGGCCGTGTAGAACCACCAGGGCCGCGACGGCCCGCCTTCCATGAAGCGCACCGCGGCGATGAAGGTGTCGCACAGGCAAGGATCCAGGTCCACGCCCGCCAGCTTGGTCAGGCGGCGATACATCGCGTAGGGATCCTTGCCGACGAGTTGGTCGGGTTCGAAGATGTCGAGCGCGCGCAGGTCATCGGCGATGGACGGCCCGATATTCGGGATGTCCTCCAGCCGATAGGCCGAGGCCGCATTCGCGGCCTTGCTGCTGCGCGCCACCCGAACCGCCTTCGCCATTGCGCCGCCGCTCCCGTCCATATTCTCGAGCCGTTTGGCTCAGTCCTCATCATGTCGCGGTTTGAAGGCTTCCATCAACTGCTTCTGCACCGGCGGCGGTACCGGCTCGTAGTGGCTGAACTCCAGTTCGTAGCGGCCACGGCCAGCGGTGGCGCCTTTGAGCTCGGCGGCGTAGTCGCGCAATTCCGATAGTGGAACCTGCGCCTTGACCAGCACTTCGCCGTCGCGGGCGGAGTCGGTGCCATTGATGCGCGCGCGCTTGGCCGCCAGGCTGCCGGTGATGTCGCCCATATGGTCCTCGGGTGCGGTCACCGACAGGTCCACGATCGGTTCGAGCACCTGCGGCCGCGCTTGCGCAATGGCGTCGAGGAAGGCTTTCTTTCCCGCGGCCACGAAGGCCACTTCCTTCGAATCCACTGGGTGGTACTTGCCGTCGTACACGGTGACGCGCACGTCCTGCAGCGGATAACCGGCGACGGCGCCGCCATGCAGCACCTGGCGCACGCCTTTTTCTACCGCCGGCAGGAACTGGCCGGGAATGGTGCCGCCCTTCACCGCATCCACGAATTCGAAACCCTTGCCGCGCTCCAGCGGTTCAATGCGCAGGAAGACTTCGCCGAACTGGCCGGCGCCGCCGGTCTGCTTCTTGTGCCGGTGGTGGCCTTCGGCGGGGGCGCCGATGGTTTCGCGATAGGCAATTCGCGGCGGGCGCGTGCGCACGTCCACGCCGTAGCGCTCCTTCATGCGCTCGGTCAGCACGCGCAACTGCAGCTCGCCCAAGCCGCGCACCACGGTCTCGTTGAGTTCGGGGTTGTGTTCGATGGCGAAGCCCGGGTCTTCTTCGGCCAGCTTCTGCAGGGATTGCGCCAGCTTCTGTTCCTGGCCGCGGGTGGCGGCTTCGATGGCGATGCCGAACATGGGCTTTGGGAAGTCCAGCGGCGCAAGGTGGATGTGGTCGTCTTCGTGCGAGTCGTGCAGCACGGCGTCGAAATGGATCTCTTCGATCTTGGCCACGCCGGCGATGTCACCGGGCACGGCCTGTTCCACCTCGACATGCTCCTTGCCGCGCAACTTGAACAGGTGCCCGACCCGGAAGGCCTTGCGGCCGTCGTCAATGAAAAGTTGGGTGTCGCGCTTCACGGTGCCCTGGAATACGCGGAATACGCTGAGCTTGCCGACGAAAGGGTCGTTGACGATCTTGAAAACATCGGCGATGACGTGCGCCTTCGGATCGGCTTGCAGGATGATCGGCTGCGCCTCGGCGCCCTTGCCCTTCACGAACATCGGCGGATTGCCTTCCAGCGGGCTGGGAAACAGGCGCTCGGCCAAGTCCAGCAGTTCGCGCACGCCGGCGCCGGTGCGCGCGGAGACGAAACAGATCGGCACCAGGTGGCCTTCACGCAGGCATTGCTCGAAGGCGTCGTGCAGTTCCTGGCCGGACAGGCCGGTTTCGCCGTCCTCCAGGTAGTGGCCCATCACCGTTTCATTCACCTCGACCACCTGGTCGATGATGCGCTGGTGCGCTTCGGCCACGCTTTCGACATCGCTCTCGCCGCTGGGGTCGAAGAAGCAATCCACCACGGTCGCGCCGCCGCGCGCAGGCAGGTTGATCGGCAGGCACTCGGGACCGAAGGCCTCGCGCAGGCTGGCGATGACTGCCTTCAGCCGGCCGGGTTCGAGATCAATCTTGTTCACCACCAGCACGCGGCAGAGATTGCGCGCCTTGGCCACTTCCATCATGCGGCGCGTGCCGTATTCCACGCCATGGCTGGCATTGACGACGATGCACGCGGTTTCTACTGCCGACAGCGCCGACAAGGTCGGGCCGCGGAAGTCGGCATAGCCCGGGGTGTCGATCAGGTTGACGTGGATGCCGCCGTGGTCGGTCGAGGCGATGGCGGTGTTGATGGAGTGCTGGCGCGCGCGTTCCATCGGGTCGTGGTCGGACACGGTGCTGCCGCGTTCGACGCTGCCTGCCGTCTGGATTGCGCCGCCGGCATGCAGCAGGGCTTCGAACAAGGTGGTTTTGCCGGCGGACGAGTGGCCTGCGAGGGCCACGTTGCGGATCTGGGCGGTGCTGTACGACATGACTTGCTCTCCTGGCACGAGGCTCGGGGGCGTCATGGTCGGCGGCGCGGGAGCGCGGCCTACGGTCACAGTGCTGCAACCGCGCGTCGGTCATGGCGGACGTCCCGGCCTGACCGGGCCGGGAGGCCTAGCCTTCCACCGCCATGGCCCGCGGTCAAGCCGTCACGGGGCCCTTACGCGGGCAATGGTTCGCCGGGTCATACTGGGCGCCCCGGAACAGCCAAGGAGCGACACCATGGGTTTCAAACGCTACGCCACCGCCCACTGGCAGGGTGACCTGAAGACCGGCAAGGGCGCGATGAGCACCCCGCAGAGCGGCCTGTTCGCCGAACAGAACTACAGCTTCAACACCCGCTTCGGCGAAGAGAAGGGCACCAATCCGGAAGAGCTGCTGGCCGCGGCGCATGCCGGTTGTTTCTCGATGGCGCTCGGTTTCATGTTGGGCAATGCCGGCCACATTGCCACCCGCATCGACACGCGCGCCGAAGTGAACATGGACACCGTGGATGGCGGACCGACCGTAGTCGGCGTGAACCTGATCGTGACCGCGCAGGTGCCCGGACTGGATGCGGCTGGTTTTGCGGCGATCGCCGACAACGCCAAGAAGAACTGCGTGATCTCGCGCGCGCTCGGCGTGCCGATCAGCATGGTCGCCAGCCTGCAGGAGTAATCACGAGGAAATTCCAGCCTGTCGCCCGCCTGAACGCCATTCAGGCGGGTCGGTCTGGTTAAGGTTCGGGTTAGGACGCGGTGCGTAGTGTCTGGGCTGCGCCAATAACGGCGTCTGGAGTACCCCTCATGAATCGCATCGCTGTAAGTGCAATCGCCTTGGCCCTCTCCGCCGCCACCGCCGGTGTTGCCGTCGCCGGTTACCAGGACTATGGCCGGGGCTCCGACTCCCGCTATAACGACAACGTCTCGCGCGGCAACACCTCGCGTACCGATTACGCGCAGGTCATCCGCGTCGAGCCTTCCTACGACCGTTACGCCAGCAATGGCTACGAGCGTCAGGAATGCTGGAACGAGCAGACCAACAACTATGACGACGGCTACTACCGCGACGAGAACGGTCGCCTGTACCGCAATGGCCGCGACAGCAACGCCAACGGCACCCTGATCGGTGCGCTGATTGGTGGCGCCCTGGGCAACCAGGCCGGCAAGGGTGATGGTCGCAAGGCGGCCACCATCGGCGGCGCCGTGGTCGGCGGCTTGATCGGCAACAAGATCGACCGCAACAACGACGCCTACGAGTATCGCGACAACTCCGGCACGGTTCGCCGCTGCCGCACGGTGTATGAGGACGGTCCGCAGCGCATCGACGGTTACATGGTGACCTACCGCTACGCCGGCCAGACTTACACCAGCTACACCCGCAACCGCCCGGGCCGCTCGATTCGAGTGGTGGTGGATGTCCGTCCGGTCGACAACCGCTACTGATCAAACCGTTACACCATTGAAACGGAAGGGGCCTTCGGGCCCCTTTTTTTTACCAGCGTATCTCGCCGGCAACGACCGCGTGGCTCAGGCCGCCAACCCAGACCTGGTCGGCATCGTCAATGTCGAGCAACAGTTCGGCATCGCGGCCCATCTCGCGGCCCTGGCTCACGTTATAGCTTCGACCCAGCGCGCCCAAGGCACCGGCTTCGTCGAGGAAGGCGGCGATGGCGGCGTTGGCGGCGCCCGAGGCGGGATCTTCGCGCAGGCCCACGCCCAGCGGAAATGCGCGAACCACCAGCTGGGTGCCTGATGCGCTGCGGGCGAACACGCACAGGCCCAGGCTGTCGCTGGCGTTCGCCAAGGCCAGGATGGCGGCTTCGTCGGCCCGCATGCCGCGCACCTGGTCTTCGTCGGCCAATTCGGCCAGCCACCAGCGGCGGCCGCCTTCGACAAGCGCCGGCGCGAGCGCGGCCAGCTTTCGGTCTCCGAGGGCGCGCTGCAGCAGGGCCGCATGCCCGGGTGCCTGGGCGGCGATGCGCGAGCGCGGCACGCGCACCGACACCACGGCGGAGTCCTGGGCCAGACGGAGCGGCAACACGCCGGCACGGCACTCCTGCATCAACACGCCGCTTGCCGGGCGCGAGAGCCAGCTTTGCGAAAGCGCGGCGTGGGCGCTGCCGATGCTCGGGTGGCCGGCGAAGGCGATTTCCTGGCGGCTGGTGAAGATGCGCAAGCGGTAGTCGGCGCCGGCGATGGTGGCCGGCAACAGGAAGGTGGTTTCGGCCAGGTCCAGCCAGGACGCCATCGCCTGCATTTCGGCCGGATCGAGCGAGTCGTCGGCCAGGATGACCGCCAGCGGATTGCCCATCCCCGGCCGTGGCGCGAAAACATCCACCTGGGCGAACTTGCGGGACACAGCCATCGTTTATCATTCCATTGAGCGCAGGCCGCGCCTGCCCATGATACCGCCCCGGAGTCCGCGCCCGACCATGATCGCCAGCCCCAGCGAGGATGACTGGATCGTCCTGAAGTTCGGAGGTACCAGTGTTTCCCGCCGCCACCGCTGGGACATCATCGGTCGCCTGATGGCCGAGCGTGCGCGCGCGGAAAACTGCCGCGTGCTGGTCGTAGTGTCGGCCTTGTCGGGCGTGACGAATGAGTTGCAGGCGCTGGTCGACCATCGCGGCAACGACGCCGAACTTTCTTCGCGCATCGACGCGCTGGTCCAGCGCCACCGCGAGTTCTGCGGCGAACTCGGCATTGATCCCGCCGCCATCGAAGCGCGCCTCGCCACGCTGGCCGCGCTGGGCAAGGATGCGCGCCGGTTCGGCGACGACCTTGGCTGGGCGGCCGAAGTGCTGGCGCAGGGCGAATTGCTTTCTTCCACCCTGGGCGTGGCCTATCTCGCCAGCCAGGGCTTGCCTGTGGAATGGCTGGACGCGCGCGACTGGTTGCAGGCGCAAAGCCTGCCCAACCAGAACGAATGGTCGCGGCGACTGTCGGTGTCCTGCCGCTACCACGGCGATCCGCAATTGCGCGCGCGCTTCGGGCTGCAGGCGCGCCTGCTGATCACCCAAGGCTTCATTGCCCGCGGCGAAGACGGCGGCACCGCCATTCTAGGCCGCGGTGGTTCCGATACTTCGGCCGCGTACTTCGGCGCGCTGTTGCAGGCGCGGCGCGTGGAGATCTGGACCGACGTGCCGGGCATGTTCAGCGCCAACCCGCGCCAGGTGCCCGATGCACGCCTGCTCTCGCGCCTGGACTACGAAGAAGCGCAGGAAATCGCCAGTACCGGCGCCAAGGTACTGCACCCGCGCTGCATCCACCCCTGCCGCGAAGCGCGCGTGCCGATCTGGATCCGCGACACCGAACGCCCGGACATGACCGGCACGGTGATCGACCACCGTGCCACCACCCTGCCTGGCGTAAAGGCCATCAGTTCGCGCCGTGGCATCGTGCTGGTGTCCATGGAAACCATCGGCATGTGGCAGCAGGTGGGCTTCCTGGCCGACGTGTTCGAGCGCTTCAAGCGCCGCGGCCTGTCCATTGACCTGATCGGTTCGTCCGAAGCCAACGTCACCGTGTCGCTGGATCCTTCCGACAACCTGGTCACCACCAATGTGCTCGATGCGCTGTGCGCGGACCTGGCCGAAGTCTGCCGGGTCAAGGTGATCACGCCCTGCAGCGCCGTCACCCTGGTCGGGCGTGGCATGCGCTCGCTGCTGCACAAGCTGACCGATGTCTGGGGCGAGTTCGGGCGCGAGCGCGTGCACCTGATTTCGCAGAGTTCCAACGACCTGAACCTGACCTTCGTGCTGGACGAAGCGCTGGCCGATGACTTGATGCCGCGCCTGCACGAGTTGCTGATCCACTCCGGCGCCATGCCGGTGGACGAGGCTGAAGTGTTCGGGCCCAGCTGGCGCCAGATCGGCCACGAAGCCCGCGCGCCGCAGCGCCAGTGGTGGCAGCAGGCCGCGCGCGCGAAGCTGCTGGAATTGGCGGGGCAGGGCACGCCGCGCTACGTTTATCACTTGCCGACGGTGCGGGCGCGTGCGCGTTCGCTGACCGCGGCCGGCGCCGTGGACCGGCGCTTCTACGCGCTCAAGGCCAATTCGAATCCGGGCATCCTGCGCGCACTGGAAGCCGAGGGCTTTGGCTTCGAATGCGTGTCGCGCGCCGAATTGCAGCACCTGTTTACCGTGCTGCCCAAGCTCGATCCGACCCGGGTGCTGTTCACTCCCAGCTTTGCGCCGCGCGATGAATACGCCGACGCGCTGGCCCGCGACGTGTGGGTGACGGTGGACAGCGTGTTTCCCCTGCGCGAGTGGCCCGAGCTTTTCCGTGGTCGTTCGCTGGTGCTGCGCATTGACCCGGGCTACGGCCTGGGCCATCACGAGAAGGTTCGCACCGGGGGTCGCCAGGCCAAGTTCGGTTTGCCCGCGGAAGCGCTGCCGGAATTTCTTGAGGCTGCGCAGGCGATCAAGGCGAAAGTCTCGGTGCTGCACGCGCATGTCGGCAGCGGCATCCAGGACGTGCGCCACTGGCCGCAGGTGTATGCGCAACTGGTGAACTTGGCCGAGCGCATCGGCACCGTTTCGGCGATTGATGTCGGCGGCGGACTGGGCGTGGCCTACGAGCCGGACAGCGAGGCCTTCGACGTGGCCGGTTTCGCTGCCGCCATGGCGCAGATCAAGGCGCTCTGGCCGCAGTATGCGCTGTGGATCGAACCCGGGCGCTTCCTGGTCGCCGAGGCCGGCGTGCTGCTGGCGCGCGTCACCCAGGTCAGCGAGAAACTCGGCGTGCGCCGCATCGGCGCCGATGCCGGCATGAACGCCCTGCTGCGTCCGGCCCTGTACAACGCCTGGCACGAAATCGTGAACCTCTCGCGCCTGGACGATGCCCCGGGCGCGCCCGCCGAAGTGGTCGGCCCGATTTGCGAAACCGGTGACGTGCTGGGACGCCGCCGCCCCTTGCCCACCGCCACCGCCTCCGGCGATGTGCTGCTGATCGCCCATGCCGGTGCCTACGGCTACGTGATGGCCAACCGCTACAACCTGCGTGAGTTGCCGCAGGAGGACCTGCTCGATGACTGACCTGAATTTCGATCGCCACGCGGCGCGTGTTTTCCATTTCCTCGATTGCAGCTTTGATGCCGCCACGGGCGAAGCGCGGCTGGCCTATGCCTTCGATGAAGGCCCGCGCCTGGTGGAAACGATCCGCTTCCCGAACGCGCCCTATGCGCTGGACGGCGCACGCGCAGCGGCGGTGGAGCAGGGGCTGCGCCTGCTGCACCTGATCGCCGGTGTGAGTTATTACAAGGCGGCGGTGCCACCGACGATTGCCATTGACGGCTACTCCATCAGCGCCGCGACGGCCGCCTTCCTGCAGGAACTTTACGAGAACGGCCTGGGCGAGTTCGCTTATCGCAACGGGCTGGCCTTGCGTGGGCGCATCCAGTTCCCGCATGCGTCAAGCGATGCCGCTGCGGCACCGGCTTTGGGCTTGCGCCAGCACGCCATCGTCGCCATCGGCGGCGGCAAGGACTCGCTGGTGTCCATCGAAGCCCTGCGTCGCGCCGGCGTGGCGCAGACGGTGTCATGGATCGGCTCCTCGCCTTTGATTCGCGCCTGCGCAGAAAGAACTGGCCTGCCACTGCTCAACATCAGCCGCAGCCTGGCGCCGGAATTGTTCGAGATGAACAAGCAGGGCGCCTTCAACGGCCACATCCCGGTTACCGCGATCAACTCGGCCATCCTGGCGCTGGGTGCCTTGCTGGAGGACGCCGACATGGTGGTGTTCTCGAACGAGCGCTCGGCCAGCTACGGCAGCCTGATTCCCGGCACTGGCGAGGTGAACCACCAGTGGTCGAAGGGCTGGACCTTCGAGCAGCATTTCGCGCGGCAATTGCGCGAACAAGTGGCGGCCGACCTGAATTATTTCTCCCTGCTGCGGCCGTTTTCGGAGCTGGCCGTGGCGCGCCAGTTCGCCCGCACCGACCACTACGATGCGCATTTTTCCAGCTGCAACCGCAACTTCCACCTGCTCGGCGAACGTCCGGCGCAGCGCTGGTGCGGCGCCTGCCCGAAATGCCATTTCGTGTTCCTGGCCCTGGCGCCGTTCATGCCCAAGCCGCGGCTGATGGGTATCTTCGGCCGCAACCTGCTCGACGAGCCCGAGCAGGCACCGGGCTTCGACGCCTTGCTCGAGTACCAGGACCACAAGCCCTTCGAGTGCGTGGGCGAGGGCCGGGAGTCGCGCGCGGCCCTGGCGGCCCTGGCCGCCAACCCGTCCTGGCGCGAGGACGCCCTGGTCGCCCGCTTCGCCCGGGAGATCCAGCCGCAACTCGAAACTGTGGACTTGATGCTGGCGCCCTTGCTCGAAGCATCGGATGATCACGCCATTCCCCCCGCGTTGCAGGTCGCGCTGCTTGAAAATTTCCGAGCTTGAAGGCAAGCGGCTAGCCATCTGGGGCTACGGTCGCGAAGGCCGGGCCGCGCTGGCGGCATTGCGCTGGCGCCTGCCGGGCCAGCGCATCACCGTGTTCTGCAATGACGCCGAGGCCGTGGGCCTGCGTGCCATGGACGACCCCTACCTGGTGATCGAAACCGAAGTGGACGGCCCGAAGCTGTCGGAATTCGACGTGGTGGTGAAGTCGCCGGGCATCAGCCCCTACACCTCGCCGGCGGTGGACGCGGCCTTGCACGGCACGCAGATCATCGGCGGCACTGGCCTGTGGTTCGCCGAGCATCCTTACGAGCGCACGGTTTGCGTTACCGGCACCAAGGGCAAGAGCACCGTCACGGCCTTGATCGCGCACCTGCTGCGCGCGGCGGGTCGGCGCACCGCGCTGGCCGGCAATATCGGTTTGCCGCTGCTCGAGTTGCTCGATGTCGAGCCGCCGCCGCAGTACTGGGCGATCGAATTGTCCAGCTACCAGACCCGCGAAGCGGTGCGCCCGGAAGTGGCCGTGGTGCTGAACTTCTTCCCCGAACACCTGGACTGGCACGGCACCGAGCAGCGCTACTTCGAAGACAAGATGGCCCTGCTCACGCAGGCCGAGCCGCGCGTGGCGGTGCTAAATGCCGCCGATCCCAGGCTCGCCGAAACCGAGCTGCCGCCGTCGCTGCGGGTGATCTGGTTCAACGACGACGACGGCTGGCACCTGCGCAATTCCGACCTCTACCACGGCCGCCAGCGGGTGATGGACACGCGCAGCCTGCCGCTGCCGGGCCGGCACAATCGCATGAACCTGTGCGCGGCGCTGGCGGCGATTGAAGCGCTGGGCCTGGACGCCGAATCGCTGGCCGCGCATGTGCACAGCTTCAAGCCACTGCCGCATCGCCTGCAGTCGCTGGGCAGCCGCGACGGCATCGAATACATCAACGACTCCATCAGCACCACGCCGCATGCCAGCATCGCCGCGCTGGACTGCCACAAGGGCCGGCGCATCGCGATCCTGGTCGGCGGTTACGATCGTGGCGTGGACTGGGGCGTGTTCGCCGAGCGCATGCTCAGTGACCCGCCGCGCGCCGTGATCACCATGGGGCAGAACGGCCCACGCATCCACGAACGTCTCAAGCCGATCGCGCTGAACAAGCATTTCGTGCTGGCCGAGGCCTCGGAGATGGAAGACGCGCTGCGCATCGGCCGCGAGATTCTCGAGAGCGAGGGCGTGATCCTGCTGTCGCCCGGCGCGCCGAGCTTCCCGCGCTACAAGGACTATGTCGAACGCGGGCGGCATTTCGCCAAACTGGCGGGCTTCGACCCGAACCAGATCAGCGCGATTGCTGGCTTAGGTGTCTCGTGACCCGGTCTTGACGCCGAAGGCGGATAATCCGGGGCTTCACTCGCCAAGGAGCCTGCCATGCGTGCCCTGATTGCCCTGTTCCTGCTTGCGGCTTCCTTTGCCGCCAGCGCCGCCCCGCGCGCCGAAAAGATTTCCTGGACCGACGGCGGCAAGACCTTTGACGGCTACCTGGTCTGGGACGACGCCAGCAAGGCCCTGCGCCCCGGCATCGTGATGGTGCCCAACTGGTACGGCGTGACCGACCACGCCGTGGCCAAGGCCACGGTACTGGCCGGCAAGGACTACGTGATCCTGCTCGCCGATGTGTATGGCCGCGGCTTGCGCCCGGCCAATCCTGACGAAGCGGGCAAGGCGGCAGGCGCCGCCGGTGCCGATCCGGCCCTGCGCTCGCATATTCGCGCCGCGCTGGCGACGCTTCGTGGCGCCGGCAACAAGGCGCCGGTGGACAGCAAGCGGATCGGCGCCATCGGCTTTTGCTTCGGTGGCATGGTGGCGCTGGAGCTGGCGCGCAGCGGCGCGGACCTTGCCGGCGTGGCGACCTTCCACGGCAACCTGATGACCCAGGCGCCGGCGCAGCCGGGCGCGCTGAAGGGTCCGGTGCTGGTGATGAATGGCGGCGATGACAAGTTCATCTCGGCCGAGTCCATCACCGCCTTCAAGGACGAGATGCGCAAGGCCGGCGCCGATTGGCAGTTCGTGGACTTTGGTGGCGCCGTGCATTGCTTCGCCGAGCCTGACGAGCACGACACCGTGCCCGGCTGCCGTTTCCACGAGCCGAGCTACCGCCGCAGCGTGCAGATGATGCGCAACTTCTTCGCCGAGGCCTTTGCCCCGAAGAAGTAAGGCGCGCCGCGCCTAGTGCCCGCGCTCGATCGAGTAGCGGGCCAGGCCGCGCAGGGCCTCGGTCCAGGCGTTGTCGGGAAGCGCGGCAAGCGCGGTTTCGGCGGCGCGCGCATAGGCTTCGGCGATGCGGCGGCTGTAATCGAGGCTGCCGCTGGCGTGGATTGCCGCGACGACTTCGGGCAGCGCCGATGCATCGCAGTCGCGGATGATGCCGGTGAGGCGCTCGCGCGTGGCGTCGTCTGCCTGCGCCAGTGCGTGGATGACCGGCAGCGTGGCCTTGCCTTCGGCGAGGTCGTCGCCGAGGTTCTTGCCCAGCGCGGCGGCATCGGCGGTGTAATCGAGCACGTCGTCAGCGATCTGGAAGGCCATGCCGAGCGCCATGCCGAAGTCAGCCAGCGATTGCTGCGTCTTGGCATCCGCGCCTGCCAACATGGCGCTCAGTCGCGTGGCAGCACAGAACAGCACTGCGGTCTTGCGTTCGATCACGCGCAGGTAATCGGCTTCGCTGGTGTCTGGGTTGCCGACGTGCAGCAGCTGCAGCACCTCGCCTTCGGCGATGCGGTTGGTGGTGTCGGCCAGCACCTGCATCACCGGCATGGAATCGAGTTCGACCATCAGCTGGAAGCTGCGCGAATACAGGAAATCGCCGACCAGCACGCTCGGCGCATTGCCCCAGAGCGCGTTGGCGGTCTTGCGGCCGCGGCGCAGGCCCGATTCGTCCACCACGTCGTCGTGCAGCAGGGTCGAGGTGTGGATGAACTCGATGATCGCGGCGAGCTGGTGGTGGCGCGCGCCGCCTTCGCCCAGGGCCCGGCCGGTGATCACCGTCAGCAGCGGCCGCAGGCGTTTGCCGCCGGCGGCGACGATGTGTTCGGCAATCTGGTTGATCAGGACCACGTCCGAACCCAGGCGCTGGCGGATCAGGGCATTGACCTGGTCCATCTCGCTGGCGGCCAGGGCCTGGACGTCGTTGATACCGGGCAGGGCAGGGGCGGCGTCGAGGGCAGGCATGGGCCGATTATACCGGGCCGCCGATAGTCGGCGACCCGAATTCCAGCCCTTTCCTGACGCTGCGGCGGGTGGTCGGCGGCTACTTCCCGCCCCGGCTATAATCCCAAGCTACAGGCTCAGCCTCCTGCTTGTGCAGGCCCGCAAACAGCATCACCAAGGACAGTCGCCATGGCGCGCGGAATCAACAAGGTAATTTTGGTCGGCACCCTGGGCAAGGACCCGGAAGTGCGTTATTCGCAGTCCGGCAGCGCCATCGCCTCGGTCTCGGTCGCCACCAACGAGAAGTGGAAGGACAAGAACGGCGAGATGCAGGAGCGCACCGAGTGGCACCGGGTGAAGTTCTTCGGCCGCCTGGCCGAGATCGCCGGCGAGTACCTCAAGAAGGGCGGCCAGGTCTATGTCGAAGGCAGCCTGCGCACCGAGAAATACACGGACAAGCAGGGCGTTGAAAAGTACAGCACCGACATCATCGCCAACGAGATGCAGATGCTCGGCGGCATGCCGGGTGGCGAACGGGGCGAGCGCAGCGAACGCAGCGAGCGTCCGCAGCGTTCCGGTGGCGGTTACGGCGGCGAGCGTTCCAGTTCGTCGGCGCCGGCATCGGCGGTGCGCAGCGACGACAGCTTCCCGGACGACGACATCCCGTTCTGATGCATCCGTTTCCGCACCGTTACCGGGCCCAGGCTTCGGCCGGCCCGGACGAAGAGGTCCGTCTCGACAGTCCCGGCCTGGCGACGATTCATTCGCTGCCGCCGGTCGAGTTCGACGGCCCGGGCGATCGCTGGTCGCCCGAGACGATGCTCTGCGCCGCGCTGGCCGACTGCCTGCTGATGACCTTTCGCGTGGTCGCGCGCATCAGCAAGGTGCCGTGGCTGTCGCTGGAAGTGGAGGTCGAAGGCCTGCTGGAGCGCGAGCAGGGCAATAGCCACTTCACCGCCTTCACCATTGACGCCCGCCTGCGCGTGCCTGAAGGCAGCGACGTGGCCTTGGCCGAACGTGCGCTGCACAAGGCAGAGTCCGGCTGCCTGATTTCCAATTCGCTCGTCGGCAAGCGCGAGTTGCGGCCGCAGATCGAGGTCGTGGCGGGCTAAGCCAGAATCGGATCAGGCCGCGCGTGAGTGCGGCTGGCCGCGGGGCCGCTCGGCCAGCATTGGCTGCGGCCAGTGTCCGCTTTCTGCGCAGGCCTGCAGCAGCTTCAGCGCCGGTTCGACGGCGTGGCCGCGCGACTGGCACCAGTCCGGATTGAACAGGTTGTCGGCATAGCGGTCGCCACGATCGCAGAGCAGCAACACGATGCTTCCGCCCTGATTGCGCGCATGCATCTGCGATGCCAGCTGCAAGGCGGCCACCAGATTGGTACCGGAGGAACCGCCATAGCGCCTTCCCGTCCACTGTTCCAAGGCCAACGCACCGGCGATGGACGCGGCATCAGGAACCTCCACCACTTCATCTGCCAGTTCCAGCGCGAAGCAGGGTTCGACCCGGGCGCGGCCGATGCCTTCGATGTCGCTGCAACGCGTCGCCACTGCCGCGCGATCGCCGCTCTGCCAGGCCAGGGCAAAGGCCGAGCCTTGTGGATCGGCGACGCACAACTGCGCGCGACTGCCGCGATAGCGCAGGTAACGCCCCAAGGTCGCCGAGGTGCCGCCGGTGCCAGCGCCGCAGACAATCCAATCGGGATCGCCCAGGCCTTGCGCCTGGCATTGCTCGAGGATGGATTGGGCGATGTTGTTGTTGCCGCGCCAATCGGTGGCGCTGCCCGCCAGTCCGAACTGGTCGAGGTAGCAGGCGTCCTGCTCGCCGGCCAGTTCGCGAGCGCGAGCGGCGCAATCGGTCCCGGGTTCGACCAGCTCGCAGCGGCCGCCCAGGGCCAGCACTTCGCGTTGCTTGGCAAGGGCCGTGGTCCGCGGCATCACCGCGGTGAAGGCGATGCCCAGGTGCTGCGCAAACCAGGCTTCGGATATGGCGGTGCTGCCCGAGGAGGCGTCTATCGCCGCTTGCCCCGGCCGCAGGCGCGCGCTGCACAGCGCATACAAGAATAGTGAGCGCGCCAGTCGATGCTTGAGGCTGCCGGTCGGGTGCACCGACTCGTCCTTGAGCAGGAAGCGGACCGACGCAAAGCCTGGCAAATCCAGTCGATGCATCGGCGTGTCCGCACCCTGCGCGGATTCGTCCAGCAGGCAACGGATCGCTTGGGCGGACCAGGTTCGGGAATCGGCCATGGCGGCCAGACTAGCTGCCAGCCCGCGGCCACGACTTGACCGGCATCAAGACCCGGTGGATTTGCAGGACGCCAACCCTGAAATGGGCGATCTCCCGGGCGAATCAGGCCTCGGCGGCGAGGGCTTCGGGTTCGCCGGCATTCAAGCCCGGATGCAGCTCGAGCCGGAAGCGACCGATCAGGCGGTACAACTGCGCCCGGGAAATGCCGAGGGACGCGGCGGCGGCGGGCACCTGCCCCTGGTGCGCGCGCAGCGCCCGGGTGATGGCTTCGCGCTCGGCGACATGGCGCATTTCGCGCAGGGAAATCTGCCCGGCCTTGGCGGCCGCCATCTGCGCAATGGCCGCGCGCAGGGCGAGGATGGGCGGGCTGTCGCCATGCCAGTCCGGGGCAGCATCGCCGCTGCGAAAGATCGGTTCTGGCTTGCGTTTCATATCCATGCTCGGCTCGCTCCACGAAGGCATTACGGGGTGATCCTGGGTGAGGCCCAGGGGCGCCACACTTCGGGTAACGGCATTGCTGCTCGAATGCGGCCACGCACTGGAGCGATGGGGTCGAGGTTCGACTGGTCGGGTGCCGACCTGCCAGAATGTCGGCCCATGGGGCGTCGGCCCGCTCGGACAGGAAGCTGGGATGCGTACATGGATGGTTACCGGTGGGGCGGGCTTCATCGGCGGCAATTTCGTGCTCGGCAACCTGGGGGGCGGCGGGCTGCGCATCGTCAACCTCGATGCCCTGACCTACGCCGGCAACCTCGACACGCTGAACGCACTGAAATGTGATGCACATCATGTTTTTGCCCATGGCGATATCGGCGACGCGGCCCTGGTCGCCGCTCTGCTGCAGGAACACCAACCCGAGGCGGTCATCAACTTCGCGGCTGAAAGCCATGTCGATCGCTCGATCGATGGTCCGGCGGCCTTCGTGCAGACCAATGTGGTCGGCACCCTGGCCCTGCTGGAAGCGACCCGCGACTATTGGCGCGACTTGCCGCCCGACCGGCGCGCGGCCTTCCGTTTCCTGCACGTGTCCACCGATGAGGTGTTCGGCTCGCTCGGCGACTCTGGCGCCTTCACCGAGGCCAGCCCTTACGCGCCGAACTCGCCTTACTCGGCCAGCAAGGCGGCGTCCGACCACCTGGTGCGCGCCTTCCACCACACCTTCGGCCTGCCGGTGCTGACCACGCACTGCTCGAACAACTACGGCCCCTACCAGTTTCCGGAAAAGCTCATTCCGCTGGTCATCCAGAAGGCGGCGGCGGGCGAGGACTTGCCGGTGTACGGCGATGGCATGAATGTGCGCGACTGGCTGCACGTGTCCGACCACTGCACGGCGATCCGCCGGGTGCTGGAAGCGGGCGAGCCGGGCGCGAGCTACAACATCGGCGGCGATGCCGAGCGCCAGAACCTGCAGGTGGTGAACGCGATCTGCGCGCTGCTCGACGCGCGCCGCCCGCGTGCCGACGGCCAGCCGCGCGCGAGCCAGATCCGCTTCGTTGCCGATCGGCCCGGGCATGACCGGCGCTACGCCATTGATGCCAGCAAGCTCAAGCGTGAACTTGGCTGGAAGCCGATGGTCGGGTTCGAGCAAGGCATCGCCGATACCGTGGACTGGTATCTCGACAATCAAGGCTGGGTCGGGCGCGTGCTCGATGGCAGCTACCGGATGCAGCGCATGGGAGCGGCATGATGGGCAAGCCACGCAAGGGCATCGTGTTGGCCGGCGGCTCCGGTACCCGGCTGTATCCGATCACCCAGTGCATCAGCAAACAGCTGCTGCCGGTGTACGACAAACCCATGATCTATTACCCGCTCAGCGTGCTGATGCTGGCGGGCATCCGCGAGGTGCTGGTGATCAACACCCCGCATGAGCAGGCCCTGTTCCAGCGCTTGCTCGGCGATGGTTCGCAGTGGGGCATGCGCATCGAATACGCGGTGCAGCCTTCGCCCGACGGCCTGGCCCAGGCTTTGCTGATTGCCGAGGATTTCCTGGGCGGCGCGCCCAGCTGCCTGGTGCTCGGCGACAACATCTTCCACGGACAAGGCCTGAGCGAACTGCTGCGCCGCGCCGACGACCGCGAGCGCGGGGCCACCGTTTTTGGCTATTGGGTGCGCGACCCGCAGCGCTATGGCGTGGCCGAGTTCGATGCCGAAGGCCGGGTCGTCGGCCTGGTGGAAAAACCCCAGGAGCCACGTTCGAACTACGCCGTCACCGGCCTGTATTTCTACGACGAACGCGCGCCCGGATTCGCCGCCGGATTGCGGCCTTCGGTGCGTGGGGAGCTGGAGATCACCGACCTCAACCGCTGCTATCTCGAGAGCGGCGAGCTGCAGTTGGAAAAGCTCGGCCGCGGCTATGCCTGGCTCGACACCGGCACCCACGAGTCGCTGAACCAGGCTGCCAACTTCATCGAGACGATCGAGGCGCGGCAAGGTTTGCGCGTGTGTTGCCCCGAGGAAATCGCCTATTTCAAGGGCTGGATTGATGGCGCGCAGCTGCGCGCGCTGGCCGAGCCGCTGGCGCGCAATGGCTACGGCCAATACCTGCTGGCCCTGCTGGAACACGGGCCGGTCGAATGAAACTGATCGAGACCGACCTGCCCGGCGTGCTGGTGATCGAGCCGCGGGTGTTCGAAGACGAGCGCGGTGAATTCTTCGAGTCCTGGAACCAGCCGCGCTGGGCCGAACACGGCCTGGCCGCGAACTTCGTACAGAGCAATGTCTCGCGCTCGCAGCGCGGCGTGCTGCGCGGCTTGCACTACCAATGGCCGCAGCCGCAGGGCAAGTTGGTCAGCGTGCTCGAGGGCGAGGTGTATGACGTGGCCGTGGACATCCGCCGCGGCTCGCCGAACTTCGGTCGCTGCACCGCCGCGGTGCTGAGCTCGACGAACCGGCGCCAGATGTGGATTCCCGAAGGCTTCGCCCACGGCTTCGTGGTGCTCTCGGCCAGCGCGGTCTTCCACTACTTGTGTACCGCGCCTTACCTGCACGAGGCCGATGCCGGCATCCGCTGGAACGATGCCCGCCTGGCAATTGATTGGCCGCACAGCGCGCCTGTGCTCTCGGCCAAGGATGCGCGCCTGCCTTTTCTTGACGACGTGCCGCCCGAAAGACTTCCGGAGTTCGTGCCATGAAGATCCTGCTGCTCGGTGCCGACGGCCAACTCGGCTACGAATTGCACCGCGCCTGCGCGCCGCTGGGCGATATCCATCCCTACACCTTGTCGGGCCGCCTGGCCGGCCGCCAGGCCTGCGGGAAAGTGGACTTCGCCGAGGTCGGCGCGCTCGACGCGCTGATGCGTGAACAGCGGCCCGCGCTGGTGTTGAACGCCGTGGCGCACACCGCAGTGGACCGCGCCGAGGACGAACCCGCGCTGGCGCGACGCGTGAACGCCGAAGCAGTGTCGGAACTCGCTGAGGCCTGCCAACGCCAGGGCGCCAAGCTGGTGCATTACTCGACCGACTATGTGTTCGACGGAAAATTGCGCCGCCCGATTCGCGAAGACGACCCCACCGGCCCGGTCAGCGTCTACGGCCAGACCAAGTTGGCCGGCGAGCAAGCCATCGCCGACAGCGGCTGCCAGCACATCGTGCTGCGTACCGCCTGGGTGTATGCGGCGCGCGGCCAGAACTTCCTGCGCACCGCGCTGAAGCTGGCGCGCGACCGTGACGAGATCCGGGTGGTGAATGATCAGGTCGGATCGCCGACACCGGCGCGCTGGCTGGCCGCGGCCACGGCCTTGGCTTTGTCGCGTCGCCCCGATGCGCAGGGCACCTGGCATGTGGTGGCGGATGGCGAATGCAGCTGGCATGAATTCGCCGCCGCGATCTTCGGCGATGCCCTCGTCGCAGGCGTGCTCGAACGCTCGCCCAAGTTGGTCGGCATCACCAGCCAGGAATTTCCGACCAAGGCCAGGCGGCCCGCTTACTCGCGCCTGGATGCCTCGCGCTTCGCCCGCGACTTTGGCCTGCAACTGGACGACTGGCGGGTCGGCTTGCGCGAGGTGATCGGCGAGATCGCCGAGGCACGCGCGGGTTGATCGGGGCGCGGCCTGCGCGCAGGCCGCAAGAATTCTGTCCCGCTATCAGCGCACGCCGTGCATGCCGCGGCGGATCAGTGGCGCGAACACGAAGGCCACCGCGGCGCAGCCCAAGCCGATCCAGGTCAGCAGCCAGAACAAGTGCTCATACTTCGCCGCCGCAGCAGTCCATTCGGCTGTATGCGCGGTCAGCGCGCCGCCGTCTTCGATCTCGATGGAGGCGAGTTTGCCGAACTGCGCCGCCAGCGCTTCCGAGAAGGCGGTGGCCAGGAACCAGGTGCCCATCATCAGGCTGACCACGCGCGGCACCGACAACTGCGTTACCGCCGCCAGTCCGACCGGCGACAGGCACATCTCGCCGAGCTCGAGCACGAAGTAGGCCAGCACGATCCACCAGACGCTGACCACGGCTCCGGTCGCGCCCGCCTGCTGCGCCGCCAGGGCCAAGGGCACGAAGGACAGTCCACCCAGCGCCAGGCCAATGGCGCTTTTCACCGGCTTGGACGGATTGGCGTTGAAGCGGTCCAGCCAGGCCCAGAGCACGGTGAACAGCGGCGCCAGCAGCACCAGGAACAAGGCGCCGAGGTAGGTCAGTGAGCTGGCGTTTTGCGGCAGCACCACCAGGTCGCGCACCAGCATCAGCATCAGCAATGTCAGCACGGCGCCGAACAACAGGCGCGGCCAGGACGCGTGCGGTCGCGTCTCGGCCATTTGTGCGGCCAGCATGAAGGACAGCGGCGCCAGCACCAGCGAGAAGGTCGACCAAGGTGCATTGGCAAAGAAGAGAAGGAAGTTGCCCGCCCAGTCCGGACCCCAATGGATCGCTTCCTTCGCCCGCACCATCGAAGGGAACAGGTCCGTTGTCATCAGCCGGTCGTTGAAGGTGATCCAGCTGCCATAGGTCTGCTCGTACAAGGTGAAGAACACCAGGCACATGAAGATCAGGCTCATCAGCGATAGCATGCGGTGGCGCTCGATGCGCTCGCATTGGCTGAGGATGAACCAGCAGAACCAGGCGAGCACGCCAGCCATCATCACCAGCATCGCCGCCATCGCCAGCGAGACATGTTCGCCGAGCGAGAACTTCTGGTTGGCGACCGCCCACATCAATCCGGCCACCGGCAGCAGGCCGGCGATCGCGCCCAGGTAGATCGTCCATTCGCGGTTGAGGCCGATCACGGTGCGCGCGCGCAGCGCGGCGGCATCGGGCGGTTCGGCATGGCCCTGAAGGTATTTGCGGCCCCAGGTGAACATCAGCAGGCCCAGCAGCATGCCGATGCCGGCCGCACCGAAGCCGTAACGCCAGCCCAGCGCTTCGCCGAGATAGCCGCAGACCAGGGACGCGAACAGGGCGCCGAGGTTGATGCCCGCGTAGAACAGCGAGAAGCCCGAATCGCGGCGCGGGTCGTCCTGCGGGTAGAGCTTGCCGACGATGGTGGAAATATTGGGCTTGAGAAAACCCACGCCCATGATGATCAGCGACAGCGACAGGTAGAAGGCCATCAGCGCGCCCTGGTCGCGCTCGACCACGCCATTCACCGTGTGCGCCGCGGCGCCTTCGATCGCCATGCCGGTATGCCCGAGCACCAGCAGGATGGCGCCGAACACCACCGCCTTGCGCATGCCCAGCCAGCGATCCGCCAGCAGGCCGCCGATCACCGGCACCGCATACACCAGGCCACCGTAGGCACCGATCAGGTCGTAGCCGATGTTGTCGCTGAACTTGTGATGCTCCAGAAGGAAAAGCAGGAGCAGGGCCTTCATGCCATAGAACGAAAAGCGCTCCCACATTTCCGTGAAGAAGCACACGTACAGGCCGCGCGGGTGGCCCAGGAAATCGTCGTTGCCGGGAGCCACGTTCAGGTCGGCGGTGGGGGTGTTCACGGGCAACTCCGGACAGGCGATGGCCGAGTATAGCCAGCCTGTCCGGCGGACCCACTTTCCCCTACCATGGCCGCCTCCCCAGCCCGACGGTCATTGCCATGAAACTGCGTCTTGCCCTGTCCAGCCTGTTCCTGTCCACGCTGTTGCCGCTCGCGGCCCAGGCCGAGGGCAAGCCCTTCGACGTGCGCGTGCTCGCCAACCTGGACCGCGTGTCCAGCCCGGTGCTCTCGCCCAATGGCGGCAAGCTGGTGTTCGCGGTTCGCGAAACCGACTTCGCCGCCAACAAGGGCCGCACCAGCCTGTGGATCCGCGACCTGCGCACGCGCGACATGGGTCCGCCCAAGCGCTTCACGGCCGAAGGCTTCAACGTCAACAGCCCGGCGTTTTCGCCCGATGGCGCGACCGTGTATTTCCTGAGCGCGAAGTCGGGCTCGATGCAGTTGTGGGCGCAGCCGGTGGCCGGTGGTGATGCGCGCCAGGTGTCGGACTATCCGCTGGATGTCGGCGCCTTCCTGCTGTCGCCGGACGGCAAGTCGGTGGCGGTGTCGCTGGAAGTGTTTACCGATTGCAGCAATCTGGCCTGCACGGTGGACCGCCTGGCGGTGAAGGAAGCGGACAAGGCGCGCGGCGTGGTCTTCGACAAGCTCTTCATCCGCCACTGGGACACTTGGGCGGACGGTCGTCGCAACCAGCTCTATGTGTCGGCGTTTGGCGCCGACGGAAAGATTTCCGGCGAGCCGACCTTGGTCAGCCGCGGCATTGATGGCGACGTGCCGTCCAAGCCCTTCGGCGATTTCAGCGACGTGGCCTGGGCGCCGGATGGCCAGTCGCTGGTGTTCAGCGTGCGCATTGCCGGCAAGACCGAGCCCTGGTCGACCAACTTCGACCTCTACCGCGCTAATGTCGCCGGCAACCTGGCGCCGGTGAATCTCACTGCGGCCAACCCGGCCTGGGACGCCAGCCCGGCCTTCAGCGCCGATGGCAAGACGCTCTACTACCGCGCGATGAAGCGCCCGGGCTTCGAGGCCGACCGCTTCGCGCTGATGTCGCTGGACATCGCCAGCGGCAAGAGCCGCGAGCTTGATCCGCTCTGGGACGCTTCGGTGGATGGCGTGAAGCTGTCCGCCGATGGCAAGAAGATCTACACCACTGCGCCGGAACTCGGCGAGCACCCGCTGTTCTCCTTCGACATTGCGGCGGGCCAGGCCACGCGCGTCGCCGGTGGCGGCTCGATCAGTGGCTTTGACCTGGTAGGCGATACGCTGGCGTTCACCCGCAATCGCATGGACTCGCCGGATGTGCTGTTCGCGGCCCGCGCAAACGGCAGCGCCGTGCGCCAGATCAGCGCCAACAACGGCGAGCGCCTGAAGGACATCGCCTGGGGTGCCTTCGAACAATTCACTTTTATCGGCTGGAACAACGAAGCCGTGCACGGCTATGTGGTGAAGCCGGCGAACTTCGTGGCCGGCAAGAAATATCCGGTGGCC
Source organism: uncultured Gammaproteobacteria bacterium (assembly GCA_966096795.1). Classification (GTDB taxonomy): domain Bacteria; phylum Pseudomonadota; class Gammaproteobacteria; order Xanthomonadales; family Xanthomonadaceae; genus Arenimonas. The sequence continues at coordinate 3,786 of CBHTVR010000020.1, read as the reverse complement.
TTCCTGATCCACGGCGGCCCGCAGGGCAGCTTCGGCAATGGCTGGAGCTATCGCTGGAATCCGCAGACCTATGCCGGCCAGGGTTTCGCGGTCGTGATGATCGACTTCCACGGCTCGGTCGGTTACGGCCAGAAGTTCACCGATGCCATCTCGCAGCATTGGGGTGATCGCCCCCTGGAAGATTTGCAGAAGGGCTGGGCGGCCGCGCAGGCGAAGTATTCCTTCCTCGACGGCAAGCGCGCGTGCGCGCTGGGTGCCAGCTATGGCGGCTACATGGTCAACTGGATCGCCGGCAACTGGTCTCAGCCCTGGCGTTGCCTGGTCAGCCACGATGGCGTTTTCGACTCGCGCATGATGGGCTACGGCACCGAAGAGATGTGGTTCAACGAATGGGAAAACGGCGGCACGCCCTACGACGTTCCAGCCAATATCGAGCGCTTCAACCCGGTCAACCACGTGGCGGCCTGGAACAAGCCGATGATGATCGTGCACGGCCAGCTCGATTACCGCATTCCGGTGGAGCAGGGCATTGCCGCTTTCGGCGCGCTGCAGCGCCGTGGCATCGACAGCCAGTTCCTGTATTTCCCGGACGAGAACCACTGGGTGCTCAAGCCGCAGAACAGCGTGCGCTGGCACGACACGGTGAATGCCTGGATCAAGAAGTGGACTGCGGAATAAGCCGCCCCACGCCCGCCGTGGCATAAAAAAAGGGCCCGGGTTCTACCCCGGGCCCCCCGTCTTGGGCTGGTCTTGGTTCCGGCGCTCCCCAGCGCGTGGATGGAACCTCGATCGCCTCCCTCCCCGGTACTAAAAGCTGTCGGCGAATCCGTCGGTGATAACCAGCCGGCGCGGCTCGATCTGGGCACGTCGCGGCTGCAGTTTGGATTCGAGGATGCGCGCGGCGATGCCCACGCGGCCGCCGCGGTGCTCCACCCGCAGCACCTGGCCGCGGCAGAGCAGGGCCATGCCGGCGCCGTTGTCGTTCTTGAATTCCACCGTGAAGGCCAGCGGGCTGTCGCCGACCGGCATGTCGTCGGTTTCGAAGTAGATGCCCGAAGCGCTGATGTCGCGGGTCAGGCCGGTGGCGCCCCCGGCCAGGGTGACCGGAACCGACATGTTGACGCGCTCTTCGGAACGGTGCGGATGAGCCATGGCAGGGCGCCGGCAGCTTGGTTGGCGCTGAATCTAAACCTGCGCGGTCCCGGCCCCATGAGAGAAAATTACCTTTCTTCTAGTAGGGCCGCCCGGGGGTGACCCGGAGGGAATAGTGCAGTCCTACCAGTAGGGAGGCTAGACTGCCCTCGGCCTGCCCCGGGAGTCCCTGCCTCGAATGACCGCCACCGACCAGCCCACCTTGTCCATGGGTGTGACGGCGCAGTCCTTCCCGATCGGTTCGGTGGACGCCCGCATGATTGCGGTGATGCGCTCGATCCTGGCGTTGTCGGCCCTGCTGATCATCGCCCTGGACCCGACCGAGCCGGGACGCCTGGTGTTCCTGACCTACGCCTCGATCTCGGTGTACTTCCTGTGGGCGGCCGGTTCGGTGTTTCTGGCGACGCGGCGCGCCCTGAACCAGCCGCCCCGCCTCGAGCACTGGGTGGACGTCGGCTTCTCGGCCTTCCTGGTCGGACTGACCCAGGGTACAGGCAGTGTGTATTTCTTCGTGTTCCTGTTTGCCATCCTGGTGGCGTCGTTCACGCGCGGCTTTCGCGAAGGCTTCAAGGTCACGGTCGCTTCGGCACTGCTGTTCGAAGTCGCCGTGTTCGCCTTCCCGGCGCCCAGCCCCGGCATCGATCTGGACCGCATCATCGTGCGGCCGTTCTACCTGCTTGCACTCGGCTACATGATCGCCTTCTGGGGCGGGCATGAGGTCAAGCACCGGCGCCGCCTGCGCCTGCTGCAGGAGATCAACAACCAGTGGAACCCGCGCTTCGGCCATGACCATGCCATTGGCACCAACCTCGAGCGCACGCTGGACTTCTTCTCGGCCAGCGCCTGCGTGCTGGTGCTCAAGCGCCCGACCACGCCGCCGATCTACCTGACCTACCACACCTCCGGGCGCAAGCGCGGCCAGGCCATGTTGCCCAGCGCCATCACCCGCGAGACCGCGACCCTGTTGTTGAGTTTCCCGCCACGCTCGGCGCTGCGCTATGACGAAAAGATTCCGCGCTGGCGCCTGTGGCTGGAAGGCAAGGGCCTGCCATCGCGCGACAGTGCGCTGGCCGAACAGTGCAAGGTGCTGGCCAATCTGCTCGACACCACCAGCTTCATGACCGTGCCCTACGTGCAACGCGATGGCACCGAAGGGCGCGTGTACCTGACCACGGGCCGGCGCGGTTTCGGCCAAGCCGATGTGGATTTCTTCGCCCAGCTGATGACCACGATTTCGAACGTGGTCGAAGGCATGCAGCTGATGGACGAGCTGGTGTCGCGCGCGGCCGAGCACGAGCGTTACCGCATCTCCCTGGACATCCACGACACCACCATCCAGCCCTACATCGGCCTGAAGCTCGGCCTGGACGCGGTGGCGCGCGAGGCCGGCGTCGACAACCCCTTGCTGCCGCGCCTGGCGGAACTGGTGGGCATGACCGAGAACACCATCCGCGACCTGCGCCGCTACATGAACCACCTGCAGGACGACACCACGCTGGCGGGTGACTCGCTGGTCTCGGCCGTGCGCGACCAGGCCAGCCACTACCATCGCTTCTACGGCATCGAGGTGGAGGTGCGTTGCGAGGCCGACTTGATGGTCAGCTCGCAGTTGGCGGGCGCTGCCCTGCAGATCGTGTCCGAAGGCCTGAGCAATATCCTTCGCCACAGCAAGGCCAAGCAGGCCTTCGTGGCGATGCGCAACGAAGGCCACCGCCTGCTGCTGGAAATTGCCAACGAGAATCCCGACCCCGACGCCGCCCCCGAATTCACCCCGCGCTCGATCGCGGCCCGAACCCGTTCCCTGGGCGGCAGCTGCATGGTGGAGCGGGACCCGTTGGGGTATACCATGGTGCGTATTGACATCCCCTTGTAAGCCGACTGAGCGCCTATGCCCGCTTCCCCTTCCGAAGACTTGATCCGCATCCTGCTGGTGGACGACCACCGCAGCGTGCTGTGGGGCCTGGAAAAGCTGATCGAGGGCGAGGGCCCGAAGATGCAGGTCATCGGCAAGGCCACCGCCTCGGCCGAAGCCTTGAAGCTGCTCGACGAAGTGCACCCGGACATCATCCTGCTCGACCTGGACCTGGGCGGCGAGAACGGCAGCAATGCCATCCAGGCGCTGATCGCCAAGTCGGGCGCGAAGGTGTTGGTGCTCACCGGTTCACGCGACATCGCCGTGCACGATGCCGCCGTGCTCGCGGGCGCCATGGGCGTGGTCGAGAAAGGGGAACCGGCCGAGACTATCCTCAAGGCCATCCGCAAAGTCTTTGAAGGCGAGATCTGGCTCGATCGCAGCGCCACCGGCCGCATCTTCCTGGAACTCTCGCGCAGCAAGGCCGCCGAGGCGCAGAACCCGGAGCAGCGCAAGATCGCCAGCCTGACACCGCGCGAACGCCAGATCGTCGCGGAGATCGGCAGCGATGCCGCCGCCGGCAGCAAGGTCATCGCCGAGCGCCTGCACATCAGCGAGCACACGCTGCGCAACCACATCGCTTCGATCTACGAGAAGCTCGAGGTCTCGAGCCGCCTTGAGCTGTTCGCGTATGCCGGGAAGCATGGCATCACCAAGTAGTTTTTGGGGCCGACGGCGTGAACCCGCCGGGGTGAGGGCTTATCGCTGGTCGGTCATCAGTG
>CBHTVR010000019.1:0-53904 GCA_966096795.1 uncultured Gammaproteobacteria bacterium | reverse complement strand
GAGTGAGTTGGCAGGAGCGGCTTACGCCCGAGGGGCAGGACATACCCCCTCCCTCCGGTGCCGCCGTGCCGTAAGGAACTACTTCTGGAGTTTGTCTGGCGAGATCTTCGTGATGGTGTGGCGCAGCTCGCGCGAGAGCACCAGCTTGGCGTCTTTTTCCCAGTTGTTGAGGCGCTCGTCGAAATCGAGTTTGCCGTCCGGGCAGATCCACACCAGCTTCAGCTCGCGCAACTTGCCAATGAAACCGCGGAACAGGCTCTTGTCGAAGAACTCCGGCGCCGCCGGCGCGTACAGCAGCGACAGCCGCTGCGCGGCCAGGTGGCAGAGCGTTTCCAGCTCACCCGCCGACAGCGTGCGCGGGCCGTTCTTCACCAGCGTGGTGATGGCGATGAAGTAGCGCTCGAAAGCCTGTTGCAGGCTGTGCGCGATGGCGCGCAGGCGGAACACTTCGTCGGTTTGGCCCGGTCCGCGCGAGAGGATGCCACCATCCTCTTCGTTGACCTTGTGCAACAGGCCTTCGGCGATGAACAGGTCCAGCGTGGCGTTCAGGCGCTCGGTGAACTCGGCCTCGGTCCAGGGCAGGAACAGCTCGTCCTGGATGAAGGGGTAGATGGTCGCGCCCAGGCGCAGCAGGCCGGCGCGCGAAAGCCGGCGATTGTTCTGGAAGCACAGCGAGATCCAGGCCGCGGCGCTGAACAAGTGCAGCACGTTGTTGCGGAAATAGGCCTGCAGCTCGGCGCTGCCCGCCTCCAGGCTGATGACGTCGCCGAGCGGATGCTTGGTGCGCGCGAGCACGGTCATCTTCTCGCCGTAGGCGATGATCTCGCCTGGTTCCATCGCCGTCACGGTGACGCGATCCGAATACGGCAAGGCTGCCAGCAGCTTCTTCGACAAGGCCAGCTGCGCGACCAGATCCGACTCGGCCATGGCGTGCTTGGGTGTCGCCAGCAAGGCCACCGCCAACAAGTTCACCGGGTTCACATCGGCGCAGCGGTTGATGTTGACCTGGATGCGCGTGGCCAGGTCGTCCACCACATCGGCGAACCAGGTCGGCTTGTCTTCGTTGATTTGCGCGCGCCATTCCGGGTCGCGCGCCACCAGCACTTCGTCCAGGCGCACCGGCTCGCCGAAGCTCACCGCCACCTTGCCGTAGTGCGAGCGCATCACCTCGAACACGCCGCGCACCAAGGCCCAGATGGTTTCCTTCTGCTTGGGCCGGCCGGTGAGTTCGTCCAGGTAACTCTTGCCTTCGATCAGGCGCTCGTAGCCGATGTACACCGGCACGAACACCACCGGGCGCCGCGGCGCGCGCAGGAAGGCGCGCACGGTCATCGCCAGCATGCCGCCCTTGGGCGCCAGCAAACGGCCCGTGCGCGAGCGCCCGCCTTCGATGAAGTATTCGATGGAAAAACCATCGCCCACCAGCTGCGCCACGTATTCGGAAAACACCGCCGCATACAGCGCATTGCCGCGAATGGAACGACGCAGGAAGAAGGCGCCGCCTCGGCGCAGCACCGAACCGATCACCGGCAAATTCAGATTGTCGCCAGCAGCAATATGCGGCGGCACGATGCCGTGCTGGTACAGCAGGTAGCTCAGCAGCAGGTAATCCATGTGGCTGCGGTGGCAGGGCACGTAGATGATTTCGTTGCCCGGCGCGACCTGCTTGAGCTTGTCCAGGTGGTGGATGGTCACGCCGTCGTAGATGCGGTTCCAGAAACCGGTCAGCGCGAAGCTGAGCGATTTCACCACCGGGTTGGAATAGTCGGCGGCGATTTCCCAGGCAAATCTGTGCGCCTTCTTCCAGGCTTCCAGGTACTCGCTGCCGTCGCGCCGGGCCTGGTCGGTGATGGCCTTGCGCACCGGTTCGGCGTCGAGCACGCGGTCCACCAGCAGGCGGCGCGTGGAAAGATCCGGGCCGATGACCGCGGCGCGGATGCGGTGGAAATGCGCGCGCAACACGCGCGAGGTCTTGCGCACGGTGCGTTCATGCGGAAGCTGTTCGGCAAGGATCTCGCGCACCGGCACGCTGGCCGAGAACTGCACGACCGTGTCGCGACCGTTCAACAGAATGGCGAGCAAGCGCCGGAAACGACCAACGATGGCCCAGTGCTCGGAGAACAGCACCGAGAACCAACCCGACTGACGGTTCGGCGCGCGCCCGACGAAGATCGACACCGGCACCAGCTGCACGTCCTGGTCGGGCGTGATGCGATGGGCCATCAACAGGCGCGAGAGGCCCTGCGAATAACGCTTGCTGGCCGGAGCCTGGGTGCTGCCACGGCGCGAGAGCGCGATGTAGGCGCGCTTGCGCCGCAGCGGGTCGCCAGGCAGCGGCGCGAATGGCGAGGGCAGCCCGGCTTCACGACAGGCGCGATCCAGGATCAGCGCGTTCGACAGGCCGTAGTTTTCGATGACATAGCAGACCGGGCGATCGAGCACGAAGGGCGGCACCGTGGGTTCGCGCTTGATCTCGATCCAGGGCGCCAGCAGGCGCTCCATCAGGCGCACCCACCACGGCGGCTTGCCCTGCGCCTGCATCGCCACGCGCGGCGCGGACGGGGGCGGCGCGCTGGGCGGCGGCGCATCCAGCGGAAGCTGCGGCTGCTCCGTCATGGCGCCGCCTTCGCGGGGGCCGGTGGCTGCGCCAGTTCGGCCTCGGCCTCGGCCACGGCGTCGGCGCTGTACCAGCGGCCGTCACGGCGCAACAGGCGCATCGGGAAATGGATGGTCTTGCCCAGCAGCGGGTAGCTCACGTCCATCGTCGCCACATCGCCTTCCACGTCCTCGACCTTGGCCTGCACGCCGGCCAGCGAACGATCGGCGTCCAGGCCGTAGATCCGGCCCATGTCCTTCAGGCCCTTGAGCACGCGGCTGCCCTTTTCCAGGGCCGGCACCATTTCCAGCTGGCGGCTGGCGGCCAGAGTGGGCAGGTCGAGGTCGCGGCTGGTCTCGACCAGGATGCCGATGGCCTGACGGGCCCGCCGGCGGTCGCTGACCATCTGCGGCTTCAACCAGGCCAACAGGGTCGAGCCCAAGGCCTGGGCATGGTCCTTCTGCTCGGCGCTGAGCTTGGAATTGGCCTGGATCACGCCCTTCAGGAAAATGCTGCCAGTGGCCTGCATCAGGGGCCATTGCGAGTTCATATCGGTCTCGATCTTCTTCATACGCCGGTCAAAAGACGCATAAATTCGGGATTCTGCTTCGGGTTCGGTCAGCCGACCCATCCACCGGGCGTAGTCCTTTTCCTGGGCCGGCGTGGGCGCCGGGGCCAGAGCCAGGTTGGCTTTCCAGCGCGCTTCCATCTGCTTGTGCAGGGCCGGCGGCATGGACAGGCGCGAATAGCGCACCAGGTCGTTGTCGCGCACGGCCTGGGCCAGGCCCTTCACCGCCGCCACCGGATCGCCGGGCGCCACCACCTCGCGCCGGCAGCCGGGCAGGGCCAGCAAGGCGATCAGGAGCAGGAGCAGGCAGCGGCGCAGCAGTCGGGTCATCAGGCCACAGATGGGGGCGGGCAGCCGAATCTAGCAGATAGGCTCCGCCGGCCGCCTGTGCGGGCCGGGGTTGGAGTAAGGGCAAGGCCGGGGCTCAGTAGCGCAGGGCGTCGATCTTCTGCTGGCGGCGCTCGGTCTCGGGCTGCGACCAGACATTGTTGAACAGGGCCGGCTCCCAGCTGCCATAGCTGGGGTTGGGCAGCACGAACCAGCGCTCGCCGATCCAGCCCAGGTAGGGCCGGATGGCCTGCTCGCGACCAGCCTGGGTGTTCGCGGTCACGGTGACCATGTCGCCCAGCTGGTCGCCGAACTGCATCAGCACGCGGTGAGTGCGGCCGACCAGCTGGCGTCGGCAGCCCTTCTCGGTGCCCTCGCTCTCGCAGCCGTCCACGATCATGCCCAGCCCCATCACCTGGCTGTCGTCCTTGATCGGGAAGCCGGCCTTGCGCAGGTTGTTGATGGTCGGCGCGGTGAGGTCTTCGGCGCGATTGGTCAGGTAATAGATGGTGATGCCGCGGGCGGCCGCAGCCTTGGTGAATTCCACGGCGCCCGGGACCGGTTTGGCGGCCTCTTCCTTCACCCACTCGGCCCAGGTGGCTTCGTTGTAGCTCTTGCCGTCGCGAATCAAACGCGCCTGGTAGGGCGAGTTGTCGAGCATGGTTTCATCCACGTCCACGATGATGGCGCTGGGCAAACCAGCCGCGGGATTGGCGCGCTCCTCGCGCGTGAGCGCATCCCAGCTCGGCGTCTTGATGGCCTTGTCGAGTTGCACCAGCGCGCTGCGCCAGGTCTGGCCGGCGATCAGGCGGTACTCGACGGAGGTCTGCATCCAGGCCACGGCGTTGAGGTTGTCGTTGGGGCCGGGGCCCTGGTGCGGTGCCTGGCCCGCGACGACCTCGCTGGTGTTGCTGTCGTTGGCAGCGGCATCGCTTCGCGCGGGCATCGTGTCGCAGCCGGCGAGCATGGCGAGCATCAGGGCGGCGGGCAGCAGGCGCAGGGTGGCCATGGGCATTTCCTTGGGTCGTTGCCGCGATTGTCGCAAACTTGCGTGACATGCCGAAGCGGCCGGGACCGGCCGTCGGCAAACCGTGACGCACACCCCGCTTGTGCCGCCCGGCCGGGTCGGGGGACACTCGGCCCCTGTCCCCTGCCCGCGAGGTCCGCCCATGTTCCGTCGGCTACTGCTTGTTGTGCTCGCGCTGGTCCTGAGCGCCCCGGTTTTGGCAGCTGCGAAGGGCAAGGCGCCGCCTTACACCTATTTGCGCCTGGGCAATGCTGCCGATGTGTCCCCAGCCACCACGCCCGGCGTGGTGCTGATGGGTGGCAGCACCGATGTCGATGCCGCCTTCCAGTGGTTGTGCGCACGCGGCGGCAACGGCGACTTCCTGGTCATCCGCGCTACCGGCACCGATGCCTACAACCCCTATATCCGCGACCTGTGCCCGGGCGTGAATTCGGTCTCGACACTGATCATTCCGACGCTGACGGCGGCGAATCATCCGGACGTGGCGGCCATCATCGCCAAGGCCGAAGTGGTGTGGATCGCCGGCGGCGACCAGTCCAACTACATCAACTACTGGAAGAACACGCCGGTGCAGACGACGCTCAATGCGCGCCTGGCCGCAGGCGTGCCGGTGGGCGGCACCAGCGCCGGCCTGAATGTGCTCACGCAGTTTGTCTACACCGCGCAGGCTTCGCAGGGCGTGACCTCGAGCCAGGCGGTGGCGGACCCGTTCAACAAGTACATGAGCTTCGACCGCGACTTCGTGACGCTGCCGGTGATGCAGGGCGTGATCGGCGACCCGCACTTCGGCGCACGCGACCGCATGGGCCGCGAGATTGCCTTCATGTGCCGCGTGGCGGTGGCCGGCTGGAGCCCCGCGCCGCGCGGCATCGCGGTGGATGAAATGACCGCGCTGCTGGTGGCCGATGGCGGCACCGCCACGGTGGTGGGCAGCGGCAATGTCTATCTGCTGAAGGCACCGGGCATGCCGCAGCAATGCGCGGCCAAGAAGCCGCTGACCTACCAGAACATCCGCATTGACCGCATCGCCGCCGGCGATGGTTTCGACCTCGCCACCTGGCTGCGCACCGGCGGGACGAACTATTTCGTGTCGGTGAACGCCGGCGTGCTCAGCTCGACCCAGGCCGGCGGTTCGCCCTACTGAATTCAGTTGTCGAAAAAAGCGGCAAGATCCTTGAGCGCGGCGCGGCCGCGCTCTTTCTTTTGCACGCCTTCCAGCTCCGGGTCGGAGCCGTCGCGCTGCAAGTCGCCGGTGGGCAGTTCGTCAATGAAGCGGCTGGGCAGCAGATGCTGCGCCTCGCCCCAGCGCTTGGCTTCGGCACTGTGTGACAGGTACAGCCGCTCCTTGGCGCGAGTGATGCCCACATAGAACAGGCGCCGCTCTTCTTCCAGGCTGCCTTCCTCGATCGAGATCTCGTGCGGCAGGTTGCCGTCCTCGCATCCGACGATGAAGACCGCGCGAAACTCCAGGCCCTTGGCGCCGTGCAGGCTCATCAGGCGCACTTCATTGCCGGGTTCGCCGCGGTCGGCATGCGTAAGCAGGGCCAGTTGCGCAGCGAGTTCGCCCGGGCCGCCGCCTTTTGCCGCTTCGAACCAGGAGGCAAGTTCCTCGAGATTTTCGCGGCGGCGGATAAAGCTGGCCTCGTCCTTGCACTCGGCGCGAATGGCGGCAAGCAAGCCCGATTGTTCCACCAGGGCGCGCGTAAGCTCCGCCGGCGTGGCACGTTCGGCGAGGTCACGCAGGCGATGGACAACGCGGGTGAACTCGTCCAGCCCCGCCGCCGCGCGCGGCGTGAGCTGCTTGAGCATGCCGATGTCTTCAGCCGCGCGCGAGAGCGACTTGTTGCCCTGCTGCGCCATCTGCGCGAGCTTGGCCAGCGTGGTGCCACCGACGCCACGCTGCGGCGAGGCGATGGCGCGCAGGAAAGCGGCATCGTCTTCGGGATTGGCCAGCACGCGCAGCCAGGACATCGCGTCCTTCACTTCGCCGCGATCCAGGAAGGCGGTACCGCCGGTGAGGTGGTAGGGAATGCGCAGCAGCTGCAGCGCTTTTTCAAGCGGCCGCGACTGGTGGTTGCCGCGGAACAGGATGGCGAACTCGCCCCAGGGAATCTCTTTGGCCTGCTTGAGATAGGAAATCTCGGCGGCCACCCGTTCGGCCTCGTGCTCGCCGTTGCGACAGGCCCAGACGCGCACGTTTTCGCCGTCGCCGTGCTGGCTCCAGAGTTGCTTCAGGTGCGCATGCGGGTTCTTCGCGATCAGGGTATTGGCGCAGCGCAGGATGCGGCCCGAGCAGCGGTAGTTCTGTTCGAGCTTGACCACTTTCAGCGCCGGATAGTCCTTCGCCAGCAGCTCGAGATTTTCGGGGTTTGCGCCGCGCCAGGCGTAGATGCTTTGGTCGTCGTCACCCACGCAGGTCAGGGCGCCGCGCGGGCCGGCCAGGTGCTTGAGCAGGCGATACTGCGCGCCATTGGTGTCCTGGCATTCGTCCACCAGCAGGTAGCGGATGCGTTCGCGCCAGGCCGGTGCAAGCTCGGGATCTTCTTCGAGCAACATCAGCGGCAGGCGGATCAGGTCGTCGAAATCCACCGCGTTGAAAGTTTGCAGCCGTTCCTGGTAGCGCGCGTACAACTGCGCGGCCTCGCGCTCGCGCGCGCTGCGCGCGGCCTCCATCGCCTGTTCCGGCGACAGGCCTTCGTTCTTGGCCTTCGACACCAGGCCGCGCAGGGCCTCCAGCGCGTCCTTCTTCAGGCCCGGCGTGCTCAGGTCCTTGATCACGCCCATCTGGTCGTCGCTGTCGAAGATGGAAAAACCGCGGCGCAATTTCGCGCGCGCATGCTCGATCTGCAGGAAGCGCAGCCCCAGTGAATGGAAGGTGGAGATCGTCAGCCCTTCGGCAGCATCGCCACGCACGCGCTTGGCCACGCGTTCGCGCATCTCGCGCGCGGCCTTGTTGGTGAAGGTGATGGCAGCGATATGCCGGGCCTCGTGCTTGCCGCGCGACACCAGGTGGGCGATTTTCTCGGTGATCACGCGGGTCTTGCCGCTGCCCGCGCCAGCGAGCACGAGCAGGGGGCCGTCGGTGTATTCGACGGCGAGTTTCTGGGGGGAGTTGAGGCCGGACATGCGGGGCCAAGTTTAATTCAATCGCCCGCCGACCCGCGGCTGAATCCCTGACCAGTGGCAGGCGCGGGGCGTGGCGCAGCCGTTTATGATGGATGCAATTTCCTGTAGGCACCTACCATGGCCCGTCCCCCGCTGCGGCCGTTCGCGCTGCTCCTGTTGTGCCTGTCGCTGGCCGCCTGCGGCAAGAAGGCGCCCGAGGCCGCCACTGCCGCGCCGCCCAGCCTCGCCGTCGCCCTGGCCAAGGTCGAGCAGGCGCCGATCGAACGCGCGGTGCTGGCGTCCGGCCCCATCGCGGCCTGGGAAGAGATGCAGCTTGGCGTGGAACTGAGCGGGCTGCGCGTGACCGCGCTGCACGTGGATGTCGGCCAGCAAGTCGCCAAGGGCCAGTTGCTGCTCGAACTCGACCACCGCACCCTCGACAGCGAACTGCGCCAGGCCCAGGCCGCGCACGATGAGGCCGCTGCCGGCGTAAAGCTGGCGCAGGTGAACCTGGATCGCGGCCAGGGCTTGGCGAAGGCGCAACTCATCAGCGCCAGCGCGATGGATGAATTGCGCGCGGCCCTGGTGCAGGCGCAGGCGCGCGAAGCCACCAGTCGCGCCCAGCTCGATGGCGCCAAACTGCGCCGCAGCTTCGCCGAATTGCGTGCGCCCGATGCCGGCCTGATCGCCAAGCGCCTGGTGCAGCCGGGTCAGGTGGTCGCGGCGGGTTCGGAATTGCTGCGCCTGATTCGCCAAGGCCGCCTGGAATGGCGACCGGAATTGCCCGAAGCCGATCTGGCACGTGTGCAAACCGGTGCCGAAGTGCGCATCACGGGATCGCAGGGCGAAGTGAGTGGCCGCGTGCGCGCGGTGTCACCTGGCGTGGACAGCGTGTCGCGCACGGGCACGATCTATGTGGACCTGCCCGAACCCGGCGCGCTGAAAGTGGGCGCTTTCGTACCGGGCCGCATCCTGACCCGCAGCTCGCCCGGCCTGAGCGTACCGGCCGCGGCCGTGGTGATGCGCGATGGTTACGCCTATGTCTTCACCGTGGACGCGCAGAACCTGGCCCACCGCAAGCGCGTGAACATCGGCGCCAGCCAGGGTGATCGCATCGAGATCCTGCAGGGCCTGAACGCTGGCGACGCGGTGGTCAGCGAAGGCGCCGGTTTCCTGGGCGAAGGCGACCGCGTGAAAATCGTCGCCGCTTCGACGCAGCAGGCAGGCGCCAAGCCGTGAATTTTTCCGCCTGGGCCATCCGTCGGCCACTGCCGTCGCTGATGATCTTCTTCGTGCTCTGTGTGGCTGGCCTCTGGGGCTTCCACAAATTGCCGGTGGCGCGCTTTCCCGATGTCAGCTTCCCGATGGTCACGGTGCAGGTGGATTTGCCGGGCGCCTCGCCAAGCCAACTGGAAACCGAAGTCACGCGCAAGATCGAAGACGCCGTTGCCACCATCCACGGCGTCAAGCGCGTCATGTCCACGGTCAGCGAAGGCGGCAGCAATACCGCCGTCGAGTTCCTGCTCGACACCCCGCTGCCCGATGCGCTCGATGACGTGCGCGACGCGGTCACGCGGGTGCGCGCCGACCTGCCGCAGGACATCCAGGAACCGATCATCGCCAAGGTCAATATTGGCGGCTCGCTGATGACCTATGCGGTGGCCTCGAATGTGCGCGGCACCGATGAACTGAGTTGGCTGGTCGACCGCGAGATCAGCAAAACGCTTTACGGCGTGCCCGGCGTGGCGCTGGTGACGCGCGCCGGCGGTATTGACCGCGAGATTCGCGTGGACCTCAATCCGCAGGCCCTGCAGGCCTGGGGCGCGACCGCCGGGCAAGTGTCGCAACAGCTGGCGCGCGTGCAGGCCGAGCGCCCGGGCGGCAAGGCGGAGCTCGCCGGCAGCCGGCAGGTGATTCGCACCTTGGGCACGTTGGAAGATGTCGCCGCGCTACGCGAGTTCCTGATCGCCATGCCCGACGGCCGCTCACTGCGCCTGGCCGATGTCGCCACCATCACCGATTCTTCCGCCGATCCCAGCCAGCTGGCGCTGTTTGACGGCAAGCCAGTGGTGGCGTTTTCGCTGTCGCGCACGCGCGGCTCCAGCGAGATTGAAGTGGCGAACGGCGTGCGCGCCGCACTGGAAGGTTTGCGCCAGCGCAATCCGGACCTGCGTTTCGAACTGGTCACCTCGACCGTCGAGGAGGCCGAGCGCAGCTACGAGTCTTCGATGACCATGCTCTGGGAAGGCGCGTTGCTGGCCTTGCTGGTGGTCTGGCTGTTCCTGCGCGACTGGCGCGCGACCTGGATTTCCGCGGTGGCGCTACCGCTGTCCATCATCCCGACCTTCGCGGTGATGTACTGGTTCGGTTTCACGCTGAACATGATCACGCTGCTGGCGCTGTCGGTGGTGGTGGGCATCCTGGTGGACGACGCCATCGTCGAGATCGAGAACATCGTGCGCCACCTGCGCATGGGCAAGACGCCGCTGGATGCGGCGCGCGATGCCGCTGACGAAATCGGCACGGCGGTGATCGCGACTTCGCTCACCTTGGCGGCGGTCTTTGTGCCGGTGGCTTTCATGCCCGGCATTGCCGGCAAGTTCTTCCTCGAGTTCGGCTGGACCGCGGCGACAGCCGTGGTGTTCTCGCTGCTGGTCGCGCGCCTGCTGACGCCGATGATGGCGGCCTACCAGCTGAAGGCACACCCCGAGTCCACGGGCGATACGAAGTTGATGACCTGGTACCTGGGCTGGGTGGATGCGGCCCTGCGCCATCGGGCGCGCACCCTGTGGATCGCCACCGGCCTGTTCTTCGCCTCGTTGGCGATCGTGCCCTTCATTCCCGCCACTTTCATCCCGATTTCCGATTTGGGCCGCAGCAACCTGAGCATCGAATTGCCGCCGGGCACTCCGCTGGCCGACACCTCCGCGCTGACCGAGTTGGCGCGCAAGAAGCTGGTGGGCATCCCAGAGCTCAAGCACGTCTACACAACGGTAGGCAGCACCATTGATATCGGCGACCCGACCAAGACCGGCGTGGGCGAAGTACGCAAGGCGACGCTGGTGCTGGATTGGGGCGCGGCCGGCGATCGTTCGCGCAGCCAGAAGGACCTTGAGCGCGATGCCCGCGCGCGGCTGGCGGATTTGCCCGGCGCGCGCGTGAGTTACATCAGTTCCGAGCCAGGCGAATTGATGCAGCTGGTCTTGGCCAGCGACGATCCCAAACGCCTGAACGATGCCGCTTTGGCGCTTGAGCGCGACCTGCGCACACTCAAGGGCTTGGGCAGCATCAGCTCCTCGGCATCACTGTTGCGTCCGGAGTTGCTGATCATCCCAAATCCCGCGCGCGCCGCCGACCTCGGCGTGGCCACGTCCGATATCGCCGAGGCGGCGCGCATTGCTACCTCGGGTGACTACCGCCAGCGCCTGGCGAAGCTCAACTTGCCCGAACGCCAGGTGCCGATTCGCGTGGGTTTTTCCGAAGCCACACTAAGCGACCCGAGCGTGGTCGGCCTGCTGCGCGTGCCGAGCAAGAACGGCAGCGTGCCGCTGTCGGCGGTGGCCGACATCGTCAGCTCCAGCGGGCCGTCGCAGATCGCGCGCTACCAGCGCCAGCGCAATGTCACCTTCACCGCCGAGCTAAATGGCCGGCCCTTGGGCGAGGTGATGGCCGAAGTGCAGAAGCTGCCGAGCGTGAAGTCATTGCCACCGGGCGTGAGCTTCCTCAACACTGGCGATGCCGAGGTGTTCGTGGAACTGTTCATCGGCTTTGCCCTCGCAATGGCCGCGGGCCTGGCTTGCATCTACATGGTGCTGCTGCTGTTGTTCAACCACGCGCTGCAGCCGCTGACGATTCTCACCGCGGTGCCGCTGTGTGCGGGCGGTGCGTTCGGTGCCTTGCTGGTGACGCAGAACGCGCTGTCGCTACCGGCGCTGATTGGTTTGCTGATGCTGATCGGCATCGCCAGCAAGAACTCGATCCTGCTGGTGGACTACGCGGTGATGGCCGAGGACGAGCACGGCATGAGCCAACACGACGCCCTGGTGGACGCCTGCCGCAAGCGCGCGCAACCAGTGATCATGACCACGCTAGCCATGGCCGCCGGCATGATGCCGATCGCGCTGGGCTTCTCGGGCGATTCCAGCTTCCGCGCGCCGATGGCAATTGCGGTGATAGGTGGCTTGATCACCTCCACCTTGCTGTCGCTGATCGTGATCCCGGCGGCGTTCACGGTGCTCGATGATCTGGGCGGCTGGCTGCTCGGTCGGCGCCATCGCAAGGAGGGCGCATGAGGCCTTGGCGCATCGCCGTCGGTGTCGCGCTGCTCTTGCTGGCGGTGCTGATAGGCTTTTCTTTCGTGGCCGACCGCCAACGCGAGCCAGACCTGCGGCAGGTCGCGAATGCCAGCCCCGTGATGGACTTGGCCGACCCTGGCACACGCCGGGTCGTGTCCTGGTTGATGCAGGGGGAAGCCAATCATTTCGGCGGGCAGTGGCTAGGCGAAAGCTGTGGCTACGGCGACACAGACCAGCGCCTCGTGCTCAGCCGGGAGGTGCCGGCCGAGGTAAACCGGCGTGCGATCTACTTGCGAATGAACGATGGCGGCGGCAACGCCTACTACAGCGCCCGTCCTCTGACACCGGGCGAGCCGGCCTATGGGCGTGCGTGGTTGTTGCAGGCGCGGGACGTGGCTCGGATTCGCCAGTTGCTGGACAAGGGCGGCTACTACAGCCTGCCGCCCGCGGGCGTGGAGGGCTTCTGCCATACCGAGATCACGAGCCTGGAGACGTGCGTGGATGGCCGCTACTACGGCGTCATGCGCATGTGTGAGGGCCTGGATGAAGTTCCGCAGCAGGCACTGCGCAACATCGCGCAGTCGCTGGAGAAAATGCTGGACGAAATCTCCATAGGCGAAACTGGGCGCCAAGCGGCCGCCGCGACTGAGGGCTTCAAGGATCTTCAGCGCCCTGCGAGCATGTAGGGCACGCCGGCAGCGTCGGCCGTCGGAACTAGCTTCTCAATCCCACGCCCTTGGTCAGCAAGCGCAGCGCCAGCAGCGTCAGCGCCGCCACGAAGCCCAGCATCACCGCGAACGCGCTCCACAGCGGCATGTCGATCGCGGCCGGGCCAAGCAGCCCGTACCGGAAGGCATTGACCATGTAGAAGATCGGGTTCAGGTGCGTGGCCTGCTCGGCCCAGCTGGGCAGTACGCGTACCGAATAGAACACGCCGCCCAAGTACGTGAGCGGGGTGAGGATGAAAGTCGGGATGATCGCGATGTCGTCGAACTTTTTCGCGTACACCGCATTCACGAAACCGGCCAGCGAGAAGATGGTCGCGCCCAGCAGGACCGTGGCGATGGTCACCAGCGGATGCGGCATGCGCACATGGGTGAAGAACATGGCGATGACCAGCACGATCGCGCCCACCATCAGTCCGCGCAGCACGCCACCGGCAACGTAACCGCCCAGGATCACCCAGTTCGGCATGGGCGACACCAACAGCTCTTCGATATGGCGACCGAACTTGGCGCCAAAGAAACTCGAGCTGATATTGCCGTAGGCGTTCTGGATCACCGCCATCATCACCAGGCCCGGCACGATGAAGTCCATGTAGCTGAAGCCGCCCATCTGGCCGATGCGCGAGCCGATCAGGCTGCCGAAGATCAGGAAGTACAGGGTCATGGTAATCGCCGGGGGTACAAGCGTTTGGCCCCAGATGCGCAGGATGCGCGCGATCTCGCGCCGGGCGATGGTGCCGATGGCGATGAGGTTCGGGCTGCGCTCCTTCACCGCATTCGTGCTCACGGCGTTCATGCCTGCACCGCCGCGGTCGGCTTGTTCTCGCCGGTCAGTCTCACGAACAACTCCTCGAGTCGGTTGCTCTGTGTGCGCATCGAACGCACGCGGATCCCGGCGCTACTGAGCGTGGCGAACACGCCGTTCAAGTCCAGGCTGCGCGGCATTTCCAGCGTCAGCGTGTGGTCATTCGGCGCCTCGAAGCTCACGCCGGCGATCTGCGGCAGCTCGGCCGGCAGCGTGCCTTCAATGTCGAACACGAAGCCTTCCACATCGAGCTTGGACAGCAGCTCTTTCATCGGGCCCTGTTCAATGATCTGGCCGCGGTCAATGATCGCCAGGTTGCGGCACAGGCTCTCGGCCTCTTCCAGGTAGTGCGTGGTCAGGATGACGGTGGTGCCGGCGGCGTTCACTTCGCGCAAGGTCTTCCACATGCCGCGGCGGATTTCGATGTCCACGCCGGCGGTGGGCTCGTCCAGGATCAGCAGGCGCGGGCGCGTCATCATGGCGCGCGCGATCATCAGCCGGCGCTTCATGCCGCCCGACAGGGTGCGGCTCATCATCTCGGCCTTGTTCCACAGCTGCGCAGCCTTCAATTCCTCTTCGGCGCGCACCAGGGCTTCAGCACGCGGAATGCCGTAGAAGCCGGCGTAGTTCACGAGGATGTCGAGCGGCTTCTCGAACATGTTGAAGTTCACTTCCTGCGGCACCAGCCCGATCAGGCGCATGGCCGCGGAACGTTCGGCGGCGATATCCACGCCGAACACTTTCACGCTGCCGCTGCTGGCGTTGACCAGGGAGCTGATCACGCCGATCAAAGTGGACTTGCCGGCGCCGTTCGGGCCGAGCAGGGCGAAAAAATCGCCGGGCTGCACGCTCAACGAGACGCCCTTGAGCGCTTCCACGCCGTTGTCGTAGGTCTTGCGCAGCTGGTCAACGTGAAGGGCGGGTGTAGACATGGTTCTCCGGGGCCGCAAACGGGGCGGCGATCCCGGCACGTGCCGGGCAGGGCGTTTATTATAGGCGCTGCGCTATTTGTCCCGGAGTGTTCGTGGCCACCCATTTCCCGCTGCGCCTGGTCGGCAGCCGCATGCTCGCGCCGAGCGTGCGGCACCTGGACTTTGCCCGCGACGACGGCCAACCGCTGGATTTCATCCCCGGCCAGTTCATCCAGGTGCACTTCAACTATCCCGACGGCACGGCGACCAAGCGCAGCTATTCGCTGGCGACCATCCACGACCACGCGCTGGGCCCGGGCGAGTCGGTGCAGATCGCGGTGAGCTATGTCGCCGGCGGCGCCGCCACCGCGCTGTTCACCGCGCTCGATGAAGGCCAGCAGATCCAGGCCAGCGGCCCCTACGGGCGTTTCTGCCTGGGCGCGGCCGATGCCAACCGCCGTTACCTGCTGATCGGCACCGGCACCGGCGTCACGCCCTACCGGGCGATGCTGCCGCAGCTGGCGCAGCTGATGGCCACGCGCGGGGTCGAGGTCATCTTGTTGTTCGGCGCGCGCACGCCGGCCGAGCTGATCTACAGCGAAGACTTCTATGCGTTTGCCGCGGCCCATCCGCGCTTTCGTTTCGTGCCCTGCTTCAGCCGCGAGCTGCCTGCCGACCCGCACCCGGACGTACGCCGCGGCTACGTGCAGGACGCGCTGGCCGAGTTCGCGCCCCAGGCCGAAGGCGACATCGCCTACCTGTGCGGCAACCCGAACATGGTTGACGCCGCCTTCGAAGCCCTGAAAACGGCCGGACTGCCGGTGCCCTATATCCGCCGCGAGAAATACGTCAGCTCCAAGTAGGGCCGGATTCGCCCTGCTGTAAAGGACGCTTGACAGCCGGATCGCGTGGGCCTATCGTGCCTGTCAAGCTTCCTTGACACGCCGCCATGAGCCCTTCCGAACCGATGCCTACCTGCCGCCGAAAGGCCCTGTGGATGCTGGCCGCCAGCCTGTCCTTCCTGGTGCTGGCCTGGGCGGCGATGGAGCCGCGCTGGGCCCTGGGTTCACGCATGGTCGGCTTTTTCACCGGCCTGGCCGTGGGCGGCGTGTTCAGCGCCGTGCTGATGTGGTTCAGCCCGGACATGAGCGACGCCGTGCCGCGCACCCTGGTGCGCCGCTATTACCGCGAGATGGGTTGGGCCATGGCTGGCTACGTGGCGGTGATGCTGGTCTGGAAGCGCCTTCTCGGCATGGTCGATGTCACCTGGCTGCGCGTGCTGGTGGCGCTGTTCCCGGCCCTGCTGGTGGTGTGGGTGATGCGCGCCTTCGTGCGCTATGTGCGCGACTCGGACGAGATGCAGCGGCGCATCGAACTCGAGTCCGGCGCCATCGCCGGCCTGCTGGTGAGCGCGGGTTACCTCGCCGCCGGCTTCCTGCAGACGGCCGAGCTGATTTCGATTCCGGCCAAGGTCGCCATGCTCTGGGTATTCCCGGCGCTGTGCTTCACCTACGGCATTGCCAAGGTCTTCATCAGCCGGCGCTACCTGTGAACAATCGCCTGCGCGAATTGCGCGAAGCCCGCGGCTGGTCGCAGGGCGCGCTTGCCGAACAACTGCTGGTGTCGCGGCAGACGGTGAACGCGCTCGAGACTGGCAAGTACGACCCCAGCCTGCCCCTGGCCTTCAAGATCGCGCGCATGTTCGGCGAACCGATCGAAGCCATATTTTCCGATGAGCCTGCCTGAGTGAAACCGATGCTTTTCTTGAACCGTTTTTCCACGTACCTGGAACTCAATCCATGAACCGCAAGATCCGCTTCATCGTGATGCTGGTGGCCGTCCTCGGCTTCCTCGGCTATCGCATGTACCAGCGCGACCACGCCCGCGCCGAGGCCGGCAAGCCCGGCAGCGAGGCCGTGGCGAAGACGCCCGCGCCGGCGCGCATGCTCGGCAAACTCGCCTTCCACTCCTGCACGCTGGCACCCGAAATCGGCACGCAAACCGTGGACGCGCAATGCAGCACGCTGGACGTGCCCGAGAACCACGCCGCGCCCAATGGCCGCAAGATTTCCCTCGCCATCGCCTGGGTGCCTGCGCGCGGTGAAGCCGAGCCCGACCCGGTCTTCATGATCGCCGGCGGGCCAGGCCAGTCGGCGCTGGAAAGCTATCCCGGCATCGCCCCGGCCTTCGCCGAGACCAACAAGAAGCGCAACATCGTGCTGGTGGACCAGCGCGGCACCGGCGCTTCACACCGCCTGATCTGCAAGGACGCCGAAGGCAAGAGCGCCGTGTCCGATGACGAGGATGCTGGCCTGGATGCCGCGCGCGACTTCGCCGCCAGGTGCGCGGCCACGCTGTCCAAGGACACCGACCTTCGCTTCTATTCCACCACCGATGCCATCCAGGACCTGGACGATGTCCGCCAGGCCATCGGCGCGCAGACCATCAACCTGATGGGTGTGTCCTACGGTACCCGCGTCGCCCAGCAATACGCGATGCGCTACCCGCAGCACACCCGAACCATCACCATCGACGGCATCGTTCCCAACTCGTTGGTGCTGGGCAACGAACACGCGCGCAACCTGGAGGCCTCGCTCGACCTGCAGTTCGGCCGCTGCCGCCAGGATCCAGGCTGCAAGGACAAGCTGGGCGATCCGCGCGAACGCCTGAACACCCTGATGGCCAAGCTTGCGCAGGACCCGCCGATGGTGTCCTTCCGCGATGCCATCACCGGCGAAGCACGCCAGGAAAAGCTCACGCCCGGGCACATCGCCATCCTCGCGCGCATGTTCGCTTACGCGCCGCAAGCCGCCGGCCTGCTTCCGCTGGAGTTGAACGAAGCCGCGCAAGGTCGCTATGAGCCGATCATGGCGCTGTCGAACCTGCTCGACAGCACCATCAGCGGCCAGATCATGCACGGCATGCAGCTGTCGGTGATCTGCACCGAGGACGCCGGCGAGCTGAAGATCAACGAGGCCGATCGCAATAGCCTGATCGGCGTGAACCTGATCAGCGCCATGCAGGCGCAGTGCGGCGTCTGGCCCAAGGGCGAGCGCCCGGCAGACTTTCGCAAGCCGCTGAGCGGCAAGCTGCCGGTACTGATCCTGTCGGGCGAGTTTGATCCGGTCACGCCGCCGCGCTACGGCGATGAAGTGGCGCGCAACCTGCCCAACAGCCGCCACCTGATCGTTCGCGGCCAGGGCCACAACGTGCTGCCGGTCGGCTGCATGCCGAAGTTGTTCGCCAGCTTTATCGCCAGCGCCGACGCCAAGTCGCTCGATGCCAAGTGCCTGGACAAGGTGCCGTACGCCAAACCCTTCACCGGCTTTTATGGCTGGGAGCCTTGAGTTGCAACGCTTCCCGACAAGCCCACTCTCCTGACATTCGAGCGAACCCATGATTGAAGTACATGATTTGCACAAGAGTTTCGCCACCAAGACCGGCCTGGTAAAAGCCGTGCAGGGCGTGAGTTTCAGCGCCCGCGATGGCGAGATCACCGGCTTGCTCGGCCCCAACGGCGCCGGCAAGACCACCACCTTGCGCATGCTCTACACCTTGATGTCGCCCGATTCCGGCAGCGTGAAAGTGGACGGGCTCGACGCCACCGGCGATGCCGAAGCGGTGCGCCGCCGCCTGGGCGTGTTGCCCGATGCCCGCGGCGTGTACAAGCGCCTGACCGCGCGCGAAAACATCGCCTATTTCGGTCGCCTGCACGGCATGAGCGATACCGACATCGCCAGGCGCACGGCCGAACTGAGCAACGCGCTCGGCATGGAAGACGTGCTCGACCGCCGCAGCGAAGGCTTCTCGCAGGGCCAGCGCACCAAGACCGCCATCGCCCGCGCCCTGGTGCACGACCCGCGCAATGTCATTCTGGACGAACCGACCAACGGCCTGGACGTCATGACCACCCGCGGCCTGCGCGAATTCCTGCGCCAGCTGCGCGCCGAAGGCCGCTGCGTGATCTTCTCCAGCCACATCATGCAGGAGGTCGCCGCGCTATGTGACCGCATCGTGGTGATCGCCGACGGTCGCGTGATGGCCGCCGGCACGCCCGATGAGCTACGCGCCCAGACCGGCCAGGAAAACCTCGAGGACGCCTTCGTCAAGGCGATCGGATCAGAAGAAGGATTGCACGCATGAATGCCTTGATTACCGTCTGGGCCAAGGAACTGACCGACCTGTTCCGCGACCGCCGGACCATGATGGTCACCTTCCTGATGGGCCCGCTGCTGATGCCGCTGCTGATCATCGGCATGTTGAAGCTGGCAAGCGACCGCATGTCCACCCAGGCCGAGAAGGCACTGGAAGTGCCGGTGGTCGGTGCCGCCAATGCGCCCAACCTCATCGCCTGGCTGGAAGGACAGAACATTGTCGTCAAGCCGGCGCCGGCCGATCCCGAAGATGCCATCCGCTCGCAGCGCGAGGACGTGGTGCTGCGCATCGGCGAGGACTTCGGCAAGCAATGGCGCGGTAGCGTGCCGGCGATGGTCGAGATCCTGCACGATAGTTCGCGCGAGGACGCGCGCATTCCGGTGGAACGGCTGCAGAATCTTCTCGACAGCTACAACCAGGGCGTGGGTGCCCTGCGCCTGGTCGCGCGCGGTATCAGCCCGACCACCGCGCAGCCCTTGCGCGTGGGCGATCGCGACCTGGCCACGCCGGAATCACGGCGCGGGCAGATCCTGGGCTTTCTGCCTTACATCCTGATCCTGACCACCTTCATCGGCGGTGCGTATCTTGTTATCGACAGCACCGCAGGCGAACGCGAGCGGCAGTCGCTGGAGCCCTTGCTGGCCACGCCGGCCGCGCGCGCGGTGATCATGAGCGGCAAGATCGTCGCCGCCTGCACCTTCGGCTTGATCAGCCTGGTGCTGACCTTGATCATGTTCAAGATCGCCTTCCTGTTCGCGCCCAGCTTGGGCGTGAAACTCGACGTCACTGTGTGGGCGCTGGCGCGCATCCTGATGGTGCTGACGCCGATGGTGATGATCGGCACCTGCCTGCTCACCCTGATCGCCGCCGGCGCCAAGTCGGTGAAGGAGGCGCAAAGCTACATGAGCGTGCTGATGCTCCTGCCGATGCTGCCGACCATCATCCTGATGGTGAACCCGGTGAAGAACCAGTTGTGGATGATGGCCGTGCCCTTCCTGGCGCAGAACCAGATGATCCTCAAGCTGGTGCGCAGCGAAACCGTGTCGATGGCGGAGTGGGGCGTCTATCTGGCGGCGGGCTTCGGCGCGGCGCTGGTGTTGTGGTGGCTGGCGGCGCGCCGCTACCTCGACGAGCGCCTGGCAATTTCGGCCTGAGCCCGGCCGACAGCGAAAAAGAAAACGCCCGGGAGCAATCCCGGGCGTTCCTGTTTGTGCGGCCGTCTAGCGCGAGAAGCTGAAAGTGCGGGTGACGTTCTGCGGCGAGGCGATGGGCTGGAAACGCCAGCGCCGCACGGCGGCCTGGGCATTGCGCTCGAACACACCGCGCGGCTTGGCGCTGACGATGTCGATATTGCTGACGCTGCCATCGGTGTTGACGGTGAAGCTGAGCACCACTTCGCCGGCCGTTCCCGCGCGCGCGGCTTCTGGCGGATAGGCCGGTTGCGGCGTGCTGATCGGCACCAGGTCGCTGCTGGGGGCTGCCGGGCGGCTGGGTGGCGCCTGGGTCGGCGCCGGACGCGGCGGAGCCGCGACGACCGGCTCAGGCGCCGGCGGCGGCGCCTGTTGCTGCTGGACCGGCGCCGGGGCGGGCGCACTGACTTCAGGCTGGCGTTGAGCGGCAGCGGCGGCAGCCTGGGCTTGCAGGGCTTTGGCATCGGCTGCGGCCTTCTCGCGCGCCAGCTGTTCAGCGCGCAACTGCTCCGGGGTCTTTTCCGTCGGCGGCGGCGGCGCCGCGGCGATGGCCGCGCGGCCCTTGGCGATGGCGGCGCCGATGCGCGCGAGCGAGGGCGCTTGCGGATCGGCGGCGGCGATCAGTTGGCGCAGGCGTTCGGCTTCGTTGAAATCGCTGCGGGTGATGGCCTGCTCGGCAGCGATCACCGCGTACGGCGCCAGATCCATCAAGGCGCTTTCAGCGGAGGGGTCGGGCTTGGCACTCTTCTTGCGCAGGGCCACGTAGTACTCAATGGCGTTGTCGCCGGCCGGGGCGTAGATGCGCTGTTCGCGCAGCGCCTGGCGGCCTTTGTTCTTCAGGTCTTCCGGACTCAGGGCGGCCAGGGCCGCAGCTTGCGCCTGCGCGGCCTGGCTGACGGCGGCATCGGCGGCGGCGGCGGTGGCGGCGGGCGGCGCAGCGGGCTTGTCACCGCAGGCGGAAAGGCCCAGACCCAAACCCAGGGCGATGGCCCAGCGGAGGGAAGTCGCGGACGGACGGACGACGGACATGGGCGTATCTCGCTTGCTTTGAAAGTGGCGTGACTTTCAGCACATAAAACTTTGGCCCCTTTGTCAAGGCTTTTACGTGCGCGCCGTGACGAACTGCTCGCTCGCTCCGGGTGTTGGGGTACTTCTCTACTACGCCGCTTGCGTTGCTTGTATCACCCGCGCCGGTGCGCGCTCGGCTGGCTGCCTACTTGCCAATGCAAAAGCCCGCGAAGATCCGTCCGAGCAGGGCGTCGGCATCCAGCGGCCCGGTGATGCCGGACAGGGCCAGTTGGGCCTGGCGCAACTCTTCGGCGGCGAGCTCGGCGTGGCCACCGGCGATCTGCTGCGCGGCGTGCGCCAGCGTCGCCTGGGCCTCGTTCAAGGCCTGCACGTGGCGTTCCCGGGCGCTGAAGCTGCCCTCACCGCCGGCACCGGCCAACTCGCGCAGGCGCACGCGCAGGGCATCGAGTCCGGCGCCGCTGCGCGCCGAAAGGCGCCAGTGTTCCTGGCCATCGCCTGCGCTGGATTCGGGCCCAGGCAGCGTGGCCTCGAGATCGCATTTGTTGTGCAGCCAGAGAAGCCGCGCGCCTTCCGGCACCTGGTCGCGCAACTCCGCCGACAAGACGGGCGGCGATTGGGCGTCGCCCACGACCAGCACGACATCGGCACGCGCGAGCTCCGCGCGGGCGCGGCGGATGCCTTCGGCTTCGATGCTGTCGGGGGATTCGCGCAGGCCGGCGCTGTCCACCAGCGTCAGTTGCACGCCTTCCAGATGCACCGTCTCGCGCAGCAAGTCGCGGGTGGTGCCGGCGATGTCGCTGACGATGGCGCGATCCTGCGCCGCGAGGGCGTTGAGCAAGGACGACTTGCCGACGTTGGGCGCGCCCAGGATCAGCACATGCAGGCCGTCGATCAGGCGCTGGCCCTGGCGCGCCTGCGCCAACAAGGCCTCGAGCGCGGCGCGCGTGTCCTGCAGGCGCTGCGCCAGCACCGGAGCGGCCAGGAAATCGATCTGCTCGTCGGGAAAGTCCAGCGCGGCTTCGACGTACATGCGCAATTGCGTGAGCTGTTCGACCAGCGCGTCCACCTGGCGCGAGAACTCGCCTTCCAGCGATCGCCGCGCAGCGCGTGCCGCGGCATGGCTGCCGGCAGCGATCAGGTCGGCGACGGCTTCGGCCTGGGCCAGGTCGAGCTTGCCTTCCAGATAGGCGCGTTCGGTGAACTCGCCCGGGCGGGCCATGCGCGCGCCCAGTTCCACGCAGCGACGCAGAAGCGAGGCCAACAACACCGGGCTGCCGTGGGCCTGCAGCTCGACCACGTCTTCGCCCGTGTAGGACGCCGGCGCCTGAAAATACAGGGCCAAGCCATCGTCAATCAGCCGACCTTCGCCGTCATTGAAGCGCGCGTATTGCGCGTGGCGCGGCGCCAATGCGCGGGCGCAAAGTGCTTCGCCAATGGCGCGCGCCTGCGGCCCGGAAATACGCACGATGCCCACGCCACCGGCGCCGGGCGCGGTGGCCACGGCGGCGATGGTATCGCGGGCAGCGTCGGCCGCCATGGCTTGTCGGTATTTAGCGCGCGACGGTCGCCGGCTTGGCGCCGGGAGTGTTACCGCCGCCATGACGCTTGGTCATCCACCACTGCTGCAGCAAGCCCAACAGTCCGTTGGTGACCCAGTAAAGCACCAGGCCCGCCGGGAAGAAGGCCATCATCACGCCAAACACGAGCGGCATGAACTGCATGATCTTTTTCTGCATCGGATCCACGCCAGGCATCGGCGTGAGCTTCTGGGTCAGGAACATCACCAGCAGGTTCAGCGCCGGCAGGACGAAATAGGGATCGGCGGCGGTGAGGTTCTGGATCCAGCCCATCCACGGCGCATGGCGAATCTCCACCGTCTCCAGCAGCACCCAGTACAGGCCGAGGAAGATCGGGATCGGAATCAGCATCGGCAGGCAGCCTCCGAGCGGATTGATCTTCTCTTTCTTGTACAGCTCCATCATCGCCATCTGGAACTGCTGCTTGTCGTCGCCGTAGCGTTCCTTGAGCGCTTCGATGCGCGGCTGCACGGCGCGCATCTTGGCCATGCTCTGGTACTGCTTGGCCGACAGCGGATACAGCGCGGCCTTGAGCAACACCACGATGGCGATGATCGCCCAGCCCCAGTTGCCAATGAGCAAATGCAATTTCGACAGCAGCCAGAACAGCGGTTCGGCAACGAAGGCCAGCAGGCCGTAGTCGACGGTCTTGGGCAGGTTCGGCGCCAATTCCGACATCGGCTTTTGCAGCTTCGGGCCGACCCACAAGCGGCTGCGGTGCGAGGCGCTCGCGCCGGGCGCCACGTCAATCGGCGCGCCGATGCTGCGCACCGTGTACAGCGGCGCGGCGGCGAAATGCTCGATCCCGGTGTCGAAGCTGACCTGCGCCTCGTTGGGCATCGGCACCCAGGCGGTGGCGAAGTGATGCTGCAGCATCGCGATCCAGCCGCCGGTGACCGGACCGGTGGGCGGCTTCTTGCCGTTGAAATCGCTCAGCTTGGCTTTCTGGTACTTCTCTTCCGGCGTATACCAGGCGGCACCGACGAAACTGAAGGTTTCCGGATTGGTCATGAAGCTGTGCTTGGGCGGCGCCGGCGGCGCCACGCGCGCCAGGCGTACGAACGGATACAGGCGTTCGCTGGCGCTGCCGGTGTTGCCGAACTTGTCTTCGACGTCGAGCACGTAGCCGCCGCGCTTCAAAGTCAGAATGCGCTGGACGCTCAGCCCGGTCGCAGGATCGGTCCATTGCAGCGGCACGCTGATCGAAGCCGCGCCCTCGGCGAGCTGGAAGTCGTTACCACCCGTGCTCGTCTGGAACTGCGGCAACAGGCTGTGCTGCGCCGCGTTGGCGTCGACCTTGATCAAGCCGGCTTCGGCAAATTCATAGGTCGCCGGCGCGCTGCTGAGCAGGTGCACGTTCGGGCTGCCCGGCTTCTTCTCGAGCGTGTACTTGAGCAACTGCGAGTCGGTAACCCGGCCGCCGTTGAGGTCCACGGTGAGGCGCAGGGTGTCGCTGGTAATCGTGATCGGACGCGGTGCAAAGGCGGCCACATTGGCCACCGGTGCAGCGGCGAGCGCCGGCGAGCCGGTGGCGCTCATCGCCGGCGTGCTGCCCGCGGGCGCCAGGCCCGGAACCGGTGCCATGGCGGCGACCGCCGGGTTTGCGTTCGTGGCGGGCGCGGTGACCACCGGGGCCTCGGCGGGCGGAGCCATCTGGCTCTTGCTCCACTCCATCCACAACAGGGTCGCGACCACCAGCCAGGCGATCAGGAGGAACGAACGGGTTTGATTCATGGACGAACAATCACCCGGCGCACGGGGCGCCTGTCAGGACTCGGAAGAAGGCGGGCGATCGGCGATCGCTTCGGAGGGCGGCATTGTGACGGGCGGGGCCATGGGCTTCAACGTGCGGGCGCGCTCGAACAAGGACAAGAGCTCGCGGCGCAGGGCGGACGATTCAGCCTTGGCCGCTTCGGGCTTGGCCAGCAGCACAAAATCGGCGGCGGGGAGTTGCAGCTTCATCTGCCGGAAGCATTCACGCGCCTGGCGCTTGATCCGGTTGCGTCCGACCGCGGTCTTGTCCACGCGCTTGGATACGGTAATACCCAGGCGCGCTTCATCGGCGCCGCCGGGCAGCTGTGCGTGGAGTCGGAAGTATTGGCCCGAAATCCTGCGACCGGCCGCAAACACGGCCTGGAACTGGGCAGACACGCGCAGGCGTGCACGTGGCGGGAAGGCAGTAGAGACGCTCATCGGCGCGGCATCACGTCAACGTGGCCGCGCCGGAACACGACGCCGGCTAGCGGCGCGGGGTCAGACGCAGAGGCGGGCGCGGCCCTTGGCACGGCGACGGGCCAGGACCTTGCGGCCGTCGGCCGTGGCCATGCGGGCACGGAAACCGTGGTCGCGCTTACGCTTGAGGTTGCTGGGCTGGTAGGTACGCTTGGTGGCCATGATGCGCTCGCACTTTAATCGGGCGGAAAAGACTCGGAAGAATAGCAAGCAAGCCTTTGACGGTCAAGGCAATCGCACTTGGCAGCCAGCGGCGACGGGGGCTAGACTGGCCCACCCCCGGATTTATCCACAGATTTTATCCACAGCCCGCCGCGCGCGGAGCGAGCGAACCCTTGTGATGGACACCGTTTGGCCCCGTTGCCTCGAACGCCTGGAGGCTGAGTTCTCGCCGGAGGACGTCCACACCTGGCTCAAGCCCCTGCAAGCCGCCCCGCGCGCTGAAGGCCTGGTCCTGCTGGCCCCGAACGCCTTCGTGGTCGACACCGTGCGCGAACGCTACCTGGCCCGGATCCGCGAGCTGGTCGGGCACTTCGGTGGTCCGGCCGCGCAAGTACTGCTCGAAGTCGGTTCCACGGCGCGGGAAACGGTGCCTGCGCCCCTGGCACCGCCAACCCGGGCCGCCGTGGATTTCCAGGGCAATCTGGACAAGCACTACACCTTCGAAAATTTCGTCGAGGGCCGCAGCAATCAGTTGGGGCGCGCCGCCGCGCTGCAGGTCGCGCTGAACCCGGGTCGCGATTACAACCCCTTGTTGCTTTACGGCGGCACCGGCTTGGGCAAGACCCATTTGATGTACGCGGCGGGCAACCTGATGCGCGCCAACAATCCCGGCATGCGCGTGTTGTACCTGCGTTCGGAGCAGTTCTTCAGCGCGATGATGAAGTCGCTGCAGGACAAATCCATGGACCAGTTCAAGCGCCAGTTCCACCAGGTCGACGCGCTGCTGATCGACGATATCCAGTTTTTTGCCGGGAAAAACACCACCCAGGAAGAGTTCTTCCACACCTTCAACACACTCTTCGATGGCAAGCAGCAGATCATCCTGACCTGTGATCGCTACCCGCGCGAAGTGGAGAACCTCGAGCCGCGCCTGAAGTCGCGCTTGGGCTGGGGCCTGTCGGTGGCGATCGAGCCACCGGATTTCGAAACGCGCGCCGCGATCCTTGCCGCCAAGGCCGCCGAGCGAAAAATGGCGCTGCCTGAAGACGTGGCCTACCTGATCGCGCGGCGCATGCGCTCGAACGTGCGCGACCTCGAAGGCGCGCTCAACACGCTGGCCGCGCGCTCGAACTTCATGGGCAAGCCGATCACCCCGGAATTTGCGCAGGAAACCTTGCGCGACCTGCTGCGCGCCCAGGCGCAGGTCATCTCCATCAGCAATATCCAGAAGACCGTGGCAGACTACTATCAGCTGCGCATGGCGGACATGTTGTCGAAGCGGCGGACGCGTTCATTGGCGCGGCCGCGGCAGATGGCGATGGCCCTGGCCAAGGACCTGACCGAGCACAGCCTGCCGGAAATCGGCGATGCCTTTGGCGGTCGCGACCACACCACGGTGCTGCATGCCTGCCGGGTGATTCGCGAGCTGACCAGCACCGACGGCAAGCTGCACGAGGACTGGGACAAGCTGGTGCGCAAACTGACCGAGTGAGGCTTATACCGGCAGGCGGGGGACAGCTTGTGGATAAGTGTGGGATGGCTCGCCACCCCTGAACTTATCCACAGATTGTCCCGGCCCCGGCGGCCAGGAAGCCCACAGGGTTTTTAGCGGAAAAAGTATTAATATTCAAAGGGTTGTAGTTGAACCGGAGCGTTTTCTGGTCCCTCTACCACCACCAGTTTTAATTTATCCACCTGGATCTTGGGGATCCCCAGCATGCGTTTCAGCCTCTCGCGCGAAGCCTTTCTCAAGCCGCTGCAACAAGTGGTCAATGTCGTGGAACGGCGCCAGACCCTGCCAGTCCTCGCCAATCTGCTGGTGCAGGTGGAAAACGGCAGCCTGTCCATGACCGGCACCGACCTCGAAGTGGAAATGGTCTCGCGCTCGGCCGTTGAAGACAGCCAGCCCGGTGAAGGCACGATTCCTGCCCGCAAGTTGTTCGAGATCATTCGCGCCCTGCCCGATGGTTCACGCGTCACGGTCAGCCAGACCGGCGACAAGGTCACCGTGCAAGCCGGCCGCAGCCGCTTCACCCTGGCGACCCTGCCGGCCAATGATTTCCCCGCGATCGAAGACTTGGAACTGGTCGAGCGCGTGCGGGTGTCCGAGTCGGCGTTGAAGGAGCTGATCGAGCGCACCGCCTTCGCCATGGCCCAGCAGGACGTGCGCTACTACCTCAACGGCCTGTTGCTGGACCTGCGCGAGAACACCCTGCGCTGCGTCGCCACCGACGGCCACCGCCTAGCCATGTGCGAGGCCGAACTGCCGGCCGGCGTGCAGACCCGCAAGCAGATCATTCTGCCGCGCAAGGGCGTGCTCGAGCTGCAACGCCTGCTGGAGGGCGGCGACCGCGAGGTTGAGCTGGAAGTCGGCCGCAACCACCTGCGCATGCGCCGCGAGGATGTGACCTTCACCTCCAAGCTCATTGATGGCCGCTTCCCCGACTACGACGCGGTGATCCCGATCGGCGCCGACAAGGAAGTGAAGATTGATCGGGAGGTGCTGCGAGCCGCCCTGCAGCGTGCCGCCATTCTGTCGAACGAGAAGTACCGCGGCGTGAAGCTTGAAGTTTCCCCGGGCCAGCTGCGCATCGTTGCCCACAACCCCGAGCAGGAAGAAGCCCAGGAAGAGGTCGAGGCCGAAACCCGGGTGGACAACCTGGCGGTCGGCTTCAATGTCACCTACCTGCTGGATGCCCTGTCGGCCCTGCGCGAGGACAGCGTGGTAATGAACCTGCGCGATGGCAACTCCTCGGCCCTGATCCGCGAGGCCAGCCACGAACGTAGCCGCCACGTGGTGATGCCGCTGCGCCTGTGACCTGCCCGCCCCGCCCTGCTTGCTTCCCCACCAGGCCCGGCACTCCCGGGCCTGGTCTGCTTTGGGGTGGCGGCGCGTGATCCTGACCCGGCTGCAGGTGCGCCAGCTGCGTTGCCTGGCGGACGTGGAGCTGCTGCCAGTTGCGGGCCTGAATGTGTTGATCGGCGGCAACGGTGCCGGCAAGTCCAGCCTCATCGAGGCGGTTCACCTGTTGGGCTATGGCCGTTCGTTCCGTGGGCGTGTGGCCGACGGACTGATCCGCCGGGACGCCGCGCACCTGGAGGTCTACGCCGAATGGCTCGACGCGGTGGGCGCCAGCCACCGTGCCGGGCTGCGCCACGCCGGTAGCCGCTGGGAGGCGCGCCTGGATGGCGAGCCGGCGCCCAGCCTTACCGAGTTATGCGCCCGCATCGCCGTGGTGACCTTCGAACCGGGCAGCCACGACCTGATCGCCGGCGGCGCGGAACACCGCCGGCGCTACCTGGACTGGGGCCTGTTCCACGTGGAACCGGAGTTTCTCCCCCAGTGGCGCCGCTACATGCGGGCGCTCAAGCAGCGCAACGCCCTGCTGAAATCCGGCCCCCGCCCCAACGCCCTGGCCCCCTGGGACCAGGAGTTGGCTGAGGCAGGCGAGCGCCTGACCCGCCTGCGCCAGGACTACCTGGATCGTCTCGAGCCCACCCTGGCGACCGAAGCGGAGGTCTTCCTGGCTGAACTGGGTCCCGCGAGCCTGCACTTCCGCCCGGGCTGGAAGCGCGACGAGCTGGCCTTGGCCGATGCCCTGTTGCTGGCGCGGGAGCGGGACATCACCCTGGGCTACACGAGCACCGGCCCGCACCGGGCCGACTGGCGGGTGGCCTTCGCCGGCCTGCCGGGGGGCGAGGACCTCTCGCGCGGCCAGGAGAAGCTGACCGCCCTGGCCTGCATTCTGGGGCAGGCCCGGGACTTCGCGGACCGGACCGGGGAGTGGCCGCTGGTTTGCCTGGATGACCTGGCGTCCGAACTGGATCCGGCCCATCAGGCCAGGGTGCTGGCGCGGGTTCAGGCTTCCGGGGCGCAGGTGCTGCTGACCGGCACACATCTCCCCGAAGTTCTTGCCAGACTCGCCCTTCCGTTCTATCTGTTCCACGTGGAACAGGGCAAGGTTCAAGTGGCGGAACCCCCTCAGTCGCGAAACTGAGACCGGGTCCCACAAGCGGGCCGCCCCGGCTATAATCGGGACTCCTTATTGTAAGGTGCGCGACCGCTCCGGCCCCGCGCCCCAACCGCTTGCCCGAGACCCCGCAAGATGACCGAGTCGCAGACGCCGATCGAAGCCAACAACACCTACGATTCCAGCAAGATCACCGTGCTGCGCGGCCTGGAGGCAGTGCGCAAACGCCCGGGCATGTACATCGGCGATGTGCACGACGGCACCGGCTTGCATCACATGGTGTTCGAGGTCGTGGACAACGGCATCGACGAAGCGCTTGCCGGGTATTGCGACAAACTCATCGTTACCCTGCACGGTGACGGCTCGTGTTCGGTATCCGACAACGGCCGCGGTATTCCGGTGGACGTGCACAAGGAAGAAGGCGTCTCCGCGGCGGAAGTCATCATGACCGTGCTGCACGCCGGCGGAAAGTTCGACGACAACAGCTACAAGGTTTCTGGCGGCCTGCACGGCGTCGGCGTCAGCGTCGTCAACGCGCTGTCCTCGCACCTGTGGCTGGACATCTGGCGCGACGGTTTCCACTGGCAGCAGGAATACGCGCTGGGCGAGCCGCTGTATCCGCTCAAGCAAGTCGCGCCTTCGAACAAGCGCGGCACCGAACTGCGCTTCCTGCCCAGCGCCGAAATCTTCACCGATGTCCAGTTCCACTACGACATCCTGGCCAAGCGCCTGCGCGAGCTGAGCTTCCTCAACTCCGGCGTGCGCATCGAGCTGGTGGACGAGCGCCCGGAAGGCAAGTCGGATGTCTTCGAATACGAAGGCGGCATCAAGAGCTTCGTCGAACACCTGGCGGCGTTGAAGACCCCGCTGCACCCGAACGTCATTTCCGCCTCGGGCGAGAAGGACGGCATCGTGGTCGATATCGCGGTGCAGTGGACCGACTCCTACCAGGAGACGATGTTCTGCTTCACCAACAACATCCCGCAGAAGGACGGCGGCACCCACCTGATCGGTTTCCGCGCCGCGCTCACGCGCACGCTGTCCAACTACATCGAACAGAACGGCATCGCCAAGCAAGCCAAGATCGCGCTCTCGGGCGATGACATGCGCGAAGGCATGATCGCCGTCCTGTCGGTGAAGGTGCCCGACCCCAGCTTCAGTTCGCAGACCAAGGAGAAGCTGGTCTCCAGCGAAGTACGCCCGGCGGTGGAATCGGTCATCGGCCAGAAGCTCGAGGACTTCCTGCAGGAACGCCCGCTGGAAGCGCGCGCCATCGCCGGCAAGATCGTCGATGCCGCGCGTGCCCGCGAAGCCGCGCGCAAGGCCCGCGACCTGACCCGCCGCAAGGGCGCGCTCGACATCGCCGGCCTGCCCGGCAAGCTCGCCGACTGCCAGGAAAAAGATCCGGCGCTGTCCGAACTGTTCATCGTCGAGGGTGACTCCGCCGGCGGCTCGGCCAAGCAGGGCCGCAACCGCAAGACCCAGGCCATCCTGCCGCTCAAGGGCAAGATCCTCAATGTCGAGCGCGCGCGCTTCGATCGCATGCTCGCGTCTGCCGAAGTCG
This sequence comes from uncultured Gammaproteobacteria bacterium, assembly GCA_966096795.1. Classification (GTDB taxonomy): domain Bacteria; phylum Pseudomonadota; class Gammaproteobacteria; order Xanthomonadales; family Xanthomonadaceae; genus Arenimonas. The sequence goes on along the minus strand of CBHTVR010000019.1, from coordinate 23,665 downwards.
GCACCTTGATCACCGCACTTGGCTGCGGCATCGGCAAGGACGAATACAACCCCGACAAGCTGCGCTATCACCGCATCATCCTGATGACCGACGCCGACGTCGACGGCTCGCACATCCGCACGCTCTTGCTTACGTTCTTCTACCGGCAGATGCCCGAGCTGATCGAGCGCGGCCACGTCTACATCGGCCTGCCGCCGCTATACAAGATCAAGCAGGGCAAGAACGAGCTCTACCTCAAGGACGACAGCGCGCTCAACGCGTATCTGGTGAACAACGCCATCGAGGGCGCCGAGTTGCGCACCGCCGAAGGCGCGCCCGCGATTCCAGGCGAAGCGCTCGAGCGCTTGCTGCTGGACGTGGTGGCCGCCGACGAAGTCATCGCCCGCCACGCGTATCGCGTCGACCGGCCGGTGCTCGAAGCCCTGCTCGAAGCGCGCCCGGTCGCCCTGGACGACTTCCAGGACAGCGAACGCCTCGCGTCCTGGTGCGAAGGCCTGGAGCGCCGCCTCAACGACTCCGGCCTCGGCCGCCCGCGCTATAGCCTGCGAGTGCAGCCGGCCAGCGAGGGGCAGGGCGGTGCCTTGCTGATCGAAAAGCGCCACCATGGCCTGGCCAGCGTGCAAACCCTTGCCGCTGCGCAGTTGCTGCACGGCGAGCTGCGCCAACTCACCGACGTGGCCACGCAATTGCACGGCCTGCTGCAGCCCGGTGCCACCGTGTCGCGCGCCAGCAAGACGCAGGCGGTTTCGAGTTTCCGCGAGGCGCAGGCCTGGTTGATGGACGAGGCCAAGAAGGGCCGCGCCATCCAGCGCTTCAAGGGCCTGGGTGAAATGAACCCCGAGCAACTCTGGGACACCACCGTCAATCCCGACACCCGCCGCCTGCTCAAGGTGCGCATCGAGGACGCGGTCGCCGCCGACCAGATCTTCTCGACCTTGATGGGCGACGTGGTTGAACCGCGCCGCGAGTTCATCGAGGAAAACGCGCTCCGGGTCGGCAACCTCGACGTCTGAGCGCCAGCCCACGGCGCTGGCGCGTCATTGCCGCGCCATTAAGGCCGCGTGCCCTAAAAGGGAAGCGCGGCGCCGCCCGGGCTTGAGGCTCAAGGCCAAGCGCCGTACCCTTTGCAACCCGCGCAAGCACCCCGTCATTCGCGCCCCGGCGCCTGGAGTCCCTGATGAAGAAGTCCCTGCTGTTGGCGGCCGCCCTGGCGGCCGTGATCTTGCCGATGCCGAGCGCGAACGTCTTCGCCCAGGGCGTGGACACCACCGGCGCCAACACGCGCGCTGCGCGCAAGGCCCGCGACGCGGCCAAGAACGCCGCCACCAACGCCACCCCGACCTGGCCCAAGGCGACCCGCGAAGCGCCCAAGCAGAGCGGTGCCCCGGCCGTGAAGAAGCAGCTCGACGCCCTGTTCGCGCTGCAGGAAAAGAACGACGTTGAAGACGAGACCATCCAGCGCGCTGACGCCATCATTGCCGATGGCCGCTCGAACGCCTTCGACAAGAGTTCGGCAGCCTTCATCGCCGGCGGCGCCTGGCAGTCCAAGGGTGCCGCGGACTTCTCGAGCGCCGTGAAGTACTACAAGCAGGCGGTGGAGTTCAACGGCCTGCACAACAACATGCACTACCAGGCGATGTTCCAGATCGCGCAATTGCTCGATGCCGACAACAAGCACGAGGAAGCGCTGACCTGGATCGACCGCTTCCTGACCGAGACCCAGTCCGACGATCCCAAGGCGCTGGCGGTGAAGAACCAGATCCTGATGGCCATGGACAAGCCCGAGCTTGCGATCGGCTTCCTGGAAAAGCAGGTGGCTGCGCATCCCGACGACAAGAAAATGGCCATGAACCTGGCGCGCGCGTACCAAGACGCGGGACAGGAAGAAAAGGCGCTGGCAACCCTTGAGCGCATGCACAAGGCCGGCCTGTTCACCGAGTCCAATGACTACGACATTGCCTGGCGCCTGCTGGCCGGAAGCGCGGACGGCGAGGCCAAGGCCCTGGCGATGATTGACGAAGGCATCCGCAAGGGCATCCTGGTGCCCAACCACGACACCTATGCCTACCAGGCGCAGAACTGGTATGCCGCCGGCGACACCGACAAGGCCATCGAGGCCTGGACCAAGGGTGCGCCGATGGGCAAGACCGGGCAGACCTACCTCAACCTGTCCCAGGCCCTGGTCGACAAGGAGCGCTACGCCGATGCCAAGGCCGCCGCCAAGAACGCCTTGGACAGGGGCGTGAAGAAGCCCGGCGTGGCCTGGCAAGTCATCGGCCAGGCCGAGGCCGGGCTGGGCAACAAGGCGGCCGCCGTGGCCGCCTACCGCGAAGCGGCCAAATACCCGGAAACCCAGAAGTGGGCCGAATCAGAGCTTCGTCGCGCTTCCGGGAAGTGAAGGTTGGACAAGCAACCGGCTTCGTATAAGCTAATACGTTCCCGCCGCCGCATGGCGGTGGGCCGTTGCGCCTGAGCGCCACGAGAACGACAGATCGAGCCAGCACCGCATGACGAACACCACCATCGATAACCCTGGGCAAGGAATCAGCTGGCCGCGAATCGCGGGCACGTCCTTTGCCATCGCCCTCCATGTCGTGGTGTTCATGACCTTGATGGCGCCGGTGAACTCGCAGAAGAATGCTGACAAGGATGACGACGTCACCCTGGTCAACTTCATCGAGCCGCCCAAGCCGCCGCCGCCGCCGCCGCCGCCGCCGAAGGAACCGCCGAAGACGATCACCCGCATCGTCGAGACGCCCAAGCCGACCGCGCTGCCGCCGCCGCCGGATGAGCCGCCGATGGTTTACAACGACCCGAGCCCGGTGGCCACCCCGGCCCCGCCGCCGGCTCCGCCGGCCCCGGTGGCTGCGCCGTCCGATTTCGGCGGTACCGTCGACCCGACCGGTCGCGCCCTCAACAAGCCGGTCTATCCGCCGGAAGAGGCGCGCCGCGGCATCACCGGCACGACCCTGCTCACCCTGACCTACGATGTCGCCGGCAATGTCACCGCCGTCGAAGTCAAGCGTACCAGCGGCAACCGCAACCTCGACCGCGCCGCGATCAAGGCCGCCAACCGCTGGAAGATCAACCCTGGCATGCGCGGCGGTGTCCGCGTGGCCGGGCAAGTGGACGTTCCCGTCGAATTCACCCTCTAATCCAACCGCCAACACCTTTCACGACACACTCCTAGAAGGTCCTATTTATGCTGCAGGAAATCCTCATCAACGCCGCCGCGGCCGCCGCCGCCGCCGCTCCGGCCGGCCCCACCAACGCCGAAAGCCTGCAGCAGTTGGGCTTCAGCCACATGATCCAGAACCAGGACTTCATCAGCCGCGCCGTGCTGATCTTCCTGGTGGTCATGTCGGTGGGTGCCTGGTGGTACACCATCGTCAACCTGATCAAGAACACGGTCATCCGCTCGCGCGCTGATCGCGTGATGCGCACGTTCTGGGAAACCCCGAACGCGCAGGACGCGATCCGCTTCATGGAAGAGCAGAAGCCGAACGAGCCCTTCTCCAAGATCGCCCTGGATTGCGCGCAGGCTGCTGCCCACCACCAGCGCCACGAAGGCTCGCGCCTGGTTGAAGCCCTGAACCGCTCCGAGTTCATCGACCGCGCCCTGCGCCAGGCCGTGACCCGCGAATCGGCCAACCTCGAGAACGGCCTGACCTGGCTCGCCACCGTCGGCGCCACCGCGCCCTTCGTCGGCCTGCTCGGCACCGTCTGGGGCATCTACCACGCCCTGCTGAGCATCGGCGAGAGCGGCAGCTCCTCCATCGACGCCGTCGCCGGCCCGGTGGGCGAGGCGCTGATCATGACCGCCATCGGCCTCGGCGTCGCGATCCCGGCCGTGCTTGCGTACAACTACTTCGTCCGCGTGAACCGCGACACCTACGCCAAGTTCGACACCTTCGCGCACGACCTGCACGACTTCTTCGCCACCGGCTCGCGCGTCGGCGAGATCAAGCGCTAAGTCCGGCATAAGGCAGAACAGCCATGGCTTTCAGTTCCAATTCCAACGGCGGCGGCCCGATGGCCGACATCAACGTCACGCCCCTGGTGGACGTGATGCTGGTGCTGCTGATCATCTTCATGATCACGGCCCCGCTGATGACCCACAAGGTCGTGGTGAAGCTGCCGCAGGCAACGCTCAACACCAAGCCCAAGCTGACCACGCCGCCGGTGACCCTGGCGATCAAGTCGGACGGCTCGAAGTACTGGAACGACGAGGCGGTCAACCCGTCGCAGTTGGACCAGAAGATCAGCGTGGTGATCAACTTGACTCCGCAGCCGCAGGTGAATATCCGCGCGGACGCGACCACCAAGTACGGCGCCATCGCTGATGCGGTGCAGACCCTGCGCAAGGGTGGTGTTCGCAAGGTCGGATTCGTTTCCGGCCCCGAGCGCCCCGGCCAATAAGGACCCGAGAAGACCATGGCTTTCACTTCCAACTCCGGTGGCGGCCCGATGGCCGACATCAACGTCACGCCCCTGGTGGACGTGATGCTGGTGCTGCTGATCATCTTCATGGTGACGGTCCCACCGCTGTCCTACCCGATCCAGGTGGACCTGCCGCAGCCGTCGAACTCGCCGCCGCCCCCGGGCATGCCGCCGCCGCCGGTCCGCATCGCCATCGATTCGTCGGGCGGCGTTACCTGGAATGGCAATGCGGTGGATTTGGCCACGCTGCAGTCCGAGTTTGATGTCGAGGGCGCCCGCGGTGAAACGCCGAGCGGCTCCATCGATGCTGGCAAGCAGCCGGCCATCGAGATCCAGACCGACCGCGATGCCGATTACGAAGTGCTGGCCAAGGTGCTCTCGCGCGCCAAGAACGCCAATCTGGTGAAGATCAACTTCGTTGATACCGCGCAGTAAGGCGGGTCCGGAGCGAAACAGGAAACGCCGCCTCCGGGCGGCGTTTTTCTTTGCAGCGTCCAGGCGCGAGGTGCCGTCAGGTAGCGGCAAGAATCCGCACGTAAGCACGCACCGTGGCATCCAATCCGGCATACAAGGCCTCGCCGATCAGCGCGTGGCCGATGGAAACCTCGGCCACGCCCGGAACCGCCCGCAGGAAGGCGCCCAGATTGGCCTGGCTCAAGTCGTGGCCGGCATTCACTGCCAAGCCCAGGGACTGCGCCTGTCGGGCCGTTGCTGCGCAGGCGGCAAGGGCTGAGCGCGCGTCACCGGCGGCAAACGCTTCAGCGAAGGGCCCGGTATAGAGCTCGATGCGATCGGCCTCGAGTTCGGCGGCGATCTCGAGATTGGCCACGCCCGCATCCACGAACAGGGATACGCGCGCGCCGGTGGCCTTGAGCGCGGCCACCAGCGGCTGCAGGGCCGCGCGGTCGCGCGCGAGGTCGAACCCGTGGTCCGAGGTCAGCTGGCCATCGCCATCGGGCACCAGGGTGACCTGCTCGGGTCGCGTCTGTTGCACCAGGGCCAGCAGGCCGGGATAGCTGCCGCGCGCCGGGGCAAAGGGATTGCCCTCGATATTGAACTCGACCCGGCCGCGCGCCAGGTCTGCCAAGGCGTAAACGTCATCGGGCCGGATGTGCCGTTGATCCGGACGCGGGTGCACCGTCAGTCCGGCGGCCCCCGCCGCGATCACCGCCTCGCCTGCCGCCCGCACGCTGGGTTCATTGCCCCCGCGCGAGTTGCGCAGGACCGCCACTTTGTTCACATTGACGCTGAGCAAGGTCATCGGAGGGTGGCTCATTGGAAGGTAAGAACGCGCGGGCGCGGACCGGGCATGACTTGGGCTGGGCAGCACATTACCGCTTCGGCGCGGTGTCGCATACTGCGAGGATGAATCGGGCCGTATTCACGCGCGTTGTGCTGGCTTTCCTGCTCGCCTTGCTGGCACTGCCGGTGTTGGCCGACACCTTGCGCGGCACGCCCCTGCTGCGCCGCTACCTGCCCGAGGACTACAACGCCACGCCGCAGCACTGGGCCATCGCCACCGATCGCGACGGCCGCCTGTACGTCGGCAATGGCGAAGGCGTATTGCGCTACGACGGCGAAAAATGGGACCTCATCAGCTTGCCAGGCAAGCTCATCGGTCGCGACGTCGTCACCGGCCGCGACGGCCGCATCTACGTCGGCAGCTATGACACCTTCGGCTGGCTGCAGACCTCGCCCGATGGCGAGATGGTCTACCAGGAGTTGCTCACGGCCGCCGGCCTGAAGGGTCGCGATCGCAATCTGGGCAATATCTGGCAGATCATGGTCACCGAGGAAGGCGTGTACTTCCGCGGCGAGCGCACGCTGCACTTCCTCAGCTACGACCGCAAGACCGTCAAGCACTGGCCGCTGGGCGAAAACCAGCGCAGCTTCTTCACCCAGGGCAACCAGTTGTACGCGCGCATCGAAGGCCAGGGCTTCTGCCGCTTCGATGATGGCAAGTTCACGCTAGAGCCGGGCGGCGAATTGTTCGCGCACCAGAGCCTGCCGGGCATGATCGAGCAGAAGGGTTGGCGCTTGCTGGTGGGCGAGTCCGGTTTCTTCCGCGCCGACGCGCAGGGCATGCGGCCCCTGCCCGACAATGCCGGCAACGAATTGCACGGCAACAGCCCTTACGCGGTGTTGCCGCTGGAAGACGGCAGCTTCGTGGTCGGCACACTCAAGGGCGAACTGTTCCGCTACGGGCCCGACTACAAATTGCGCGAGCGCGTGAACCTGGGCAGCTTCAGCGTGGTGGCGCTGGGCAGCGACCAGGAAGGCGGCTTGTGGGCCGCCACCGAAGGCGATTTGATCCGCATGTCCCTGCCGTCGCCCTGGTCCTTCATCGGCGCGGCCCAGGGTTTGCCCGGCAACGTCTACGACTTCGAATGGTTCGATGGCGCGCTTTGGGTGGCGGGCACTCGCGGCGTTACGCGCTTGAGCGCGGGCGAGCATGGTCGCATCGAGGCGCGCGAAACCGGTTGGACCGAGCTTGAGAGTTTCGCGCTCTCGGGCAACGACGCCGGTTTGCTGATCGCGCATCGCAATGGCGTGATGGTGCTTGAGCCAGGCGCCAGCCAACCGCGGCCCTTGCTGCGCACCGAATCCGAGAGCGTGCTGGAACTGGTTGCCTCGCGGTTCCATTCCGACCGCATCTACGGGCTGGGCGACCAGAACCTGTACGTGTTCAAGCGCGAGCAGAACCACTGGGGCCTGGATTTTTCGATTCCCCTGGAAGGCGCCAGCGCCGCCACGCTGATCGAAACCGCACCCGAGCAGGTGTGGATGGGCGACTCGCGCGGTGGCCCGCAGCGCTGGACGCTTGATGTCGCGCAGCACCGCGTCGCGCGCAAGGAAGTATTCTCGGGCAAGGACGGCCTGGAACTTGATCCGGCCTCGGGCAGCGCGTTGTTCGTGCTCGACGGCCAGATCCACGTGATCAGCGGCGAGCGCGGCTTCCGCTATGCCGATGATCATTTCGTTCCCGATGTCGGCCCGCCGTTCACCCTGGTCGATCGGCCCAACGAACTGGTCGTTGAACAGACGCCGCTGGGCAGCTACGCGTTCACTCGCCGGCAACTGTGGTTCCGCCCCGCGGCGAAGACCCAATGGCAGCCCCTGCACCTGGGCTCGCAACTGGCCGCCGGCTACGGCCGCTTGCGCTACAACCAGGATGGCGTGCTACGCGTGGCCACCTGGTCGGGCTTGCTGCAGTTCAATCCGCAGGAAAAGCAGCCGCAACCGGCACCCCTGGTGCTGGGTTTCGAACTGGCCACGGCGGAAAGCCCCGATGGCCAGGACCTGATGCGTCTGCCTATCACCAGCACCGGCAAGCCGGTGGAGATTCCGTCCGGATATCGCCTGCATTTCCGCTATGGCCTGGTCAGCATGGACAGCGGCCTGGAGTTTCGCTATCGCCTCAACGGCTACGGCTCGGGCCCGCCCGAGGAGTGGAGCAGCTGGACTGACCGCGACCTGTTCGTGCGTGCCGTCACCCCGGGTGAATACCTGTTGCAGGTTGAGGCGCGCACGCGCAGCGGCCGCAGCGCCGCGCCCACCAGCTACCGGTATCGCATCCTGCCGCGTTGGCACGAGCAAACCTGGGTGCATGTGCTGGGTGGCTTGATCTTGCTCGGCATCGCCGCCCTGCTGGTGCAGGAGTTCGTTCGCCGCCGCACCCAGCGTTACGTCGAGGCCAATCGCCGCCTGGAGGCGCGCATCGGCGAACGCACGCACGAGCTCGAAGAGGTCAACCGCAAGCTGGCCGAGCTCGCGACCGAAGACGCACTCACCGGCGTGGCCAACCGGCGTGCACTGGAGAACGGCTTGCAGCGTGAATGGTATCGCTGCCTGGACCAGCGCCGCCCGCTGTCGGTGCTGATGATCGACGTCGACCACTTCAAGCGCTACAACGACGCCCACGGCCATCTGGAAGGCGATGTCCTGCTGCGTACCATCGCCCAGCAGCTGGCCGCCTTGCACGATCCCAAGCGCGAGTTGCTGGCGCGCTATGGCGGTGAAGAGTTCGCGCTGTTGCTGCCCGGCGTGCACCAGGACGAAGCCATGCGCCGCGGCGAAAAGATCCGACTGGCGATGCAGGAACACATCGGCGAAACCACCATCAGCATCGGTATCGCCGGCTTCGTGCCGACCATGCAAGGCGACTCGATGAACTTGCTGCGGCGTGCCGATGCCGCGCTCTACCGGGCCAAGCGCGCCGGCCGTAACCGCGTCGAAGGCGATAGCGAAGGCGCCGCCTAGCGCCGCCGGTGCGGCCTCAGCCGGTCAGGCAGTACCGGCTCACGCGCGACGTGGCCGCGCCATCGCGCAAGGACAACACCGCGGTGTGGTCGGGCGAAGGCGCAACCCGGAAAAACTGCCAGCGCGAAGCCGCACCGGCCTCGGCCGGTGCTTCCAGCAGGCGCGGTTGCTCGCTGTCCGCCGCGAACTGCCAGCGCGAGAGCCAGCCGAAGATGCCGGTGCCGGTGGCCTTGCAGCTCGACTCCTTGGCCGTCCACAAGCGCAGGAAGCCGATGCGCGCGGCCTCTTCGTCCATGCCGTCGAGCGCGGCGATTTCCGCCGCCGCGAAATAGCGCTTCGCCAAACGCGCAACGGGCGGCCGGCGATCGATGCGCTCGAGGTCGGCACCGATGCGGCCGCGCGCGCACAAGGCGATCAGGGTGCCGCCATCGGTATCGCTGAGGTTGAAGTCCGGCGCGCCGGCGTGGCGCAGGAAGGGGCGGCCCTTGTCTTCGCGGCCGAAGCGCAACTGCTCGGGCGCCAGGTCGAGCAGCGGTGCCAGTACCGTGCGCAGCAAGCGGTCCACGCGTGCGCGCCGGGTTTCCTCAGCCGGCGCTTCGGGACACCAGACCAGGCGCAGCTCGTCCGCCGCCAGAACCTCGGGGCGCGCGGGCAGCGTGGGCCAGGGCGGGGCGATCAGGGCGGGGCGTCGCCGCCGGGGGGCGGTGTGCCGGCCGGTGGGCTGGCGGCCTTGCGCGCCTGGGCCTGTTCACGCAGACGCCGCAACTCGTCCGGGCTGAGAATCTGTGCGTCACTGCGGGCGCCGCTGGAGATGCGGCTGTTCACCCAGCCGAGCATCCAGGCTACGAAGGCGACCAGGGACGCCAGTAGCAAGACCGCGACCAGCCAGCCCGCCGCCTTGGACGCAGCCAGCATCAACACCACGGCGACGAGCAGATAGATCCAGTGCATGGCGGACAGATCCCGGGAGCGTGCCGCGAGTGTAGCCCAGCCTCAAAGCAGGGGCGAGAGCAGGCGCGCGGCGGCCTCGCCCAGGCGCGGCCAGAAGGCCAGCTGGCGCGGCCCGCGCACCTCGCGGGCGGCAGCGAAATCCAGCGCCAGCTGCTGCTCCAGGCGCGCCGCAACCGCCGTGTCCTCGAACAGCACGCTCAGCTCGAAGTTCAGCCGGAAGCTGCGGTTGTCGAAATTCGAACTGCCCAGGATGCAGCGTTCGCCGTCGAGCAGCAGGGCCTTGCTGTGCAACATGCGCGGGAACTCGAACACGCGCACGCCGGCTTCGATCAATTCGTCGTAGTACGAGCGCGCCGCCGCCGTCACCAACGCCGAGTCGCTGCGCCGGGGCACCAGCAGGCGCACGTCCAGCCCGCGCAGCGCGGCCGAAGTCAGGGCCATGCGCGCGGCCTCGCCGGGCACGAAATAAGGCGTGGCCAACCACACCCGCGCCGCGCTGGAATGCACCGCATTGACCATCACGCGGTGGATCGCTTCCCAGGGCGAGTCGGGGCCGGCCGGCAACACTTGCGTATGAATCGGCCCGGGCAGCAGTGCCGGCCACTGCTCGCGGGCATTGGGCGCGCGGCCACAGGCGTAGCTCCAGTCTTCCGCGAAGGCCAATTGCAGCCAGTGCACCGCTTCGCCTTCCAGGCGCAGGTGCAGGTCGTGGAAAGCATCCGCGCGCAGCGAGGGATTTTCGGTATCGGAAATATTGATACCGCCGGTGAAGCCGATGCAGCCGTCCACCACCAGGATCTTGCGATGCGAGCGCAGGTTCAGGCGCGGACGCCACAAGCGGCGCAGGCGAAAGCGATGGAAGAAGTTCACCTCGGCACCGGCGTCGCGCAAGGGCGCGAGGAAGGCGTTCGACAGCGAGGCCGAGCCGATCGCATCGACCAGCAGGCGCACCTGCACGCCGGCGCGGGCGCGTTCGATCAGGGCATCGCGGATACGCGTGCCGGTCTGGTCCGGGTCGAAGATGTAGTACTCGGCGTGCACATGCGAAGTCGCCGAAGCAATCGCCGCCACCAGGGCATCGAAGGTCTCGGTGCCGTCCACCAGCAAGTGCACGCGCTCGCAGCTGCTGGGCGGAAAACCACTGCTCGATTGCGCCAGGCGCATCAGGCTGCCCGCCTCGGCGCCCGCGCTGGCGCGGCCCGGCAATTCGCCGAGCAGGCCGCGCGCCAGTTTGCGCCGTTGCCGCTGGCGGCGAATGCGCGTTGGCCCCAGGAAGTGGTAGATCACCAGCCCGGCGACCGGCAGCAAGGCCAGCGACATGATCCAGCTCAACGTGGCGACCGGCTCGCGCTTTTGCAGCACGATCCAGCCCGCTAGCCAGACCAGGTAGCCGGCGTAGGCCACGCCCAGCCAGAAGGCCAGGTGCGGCTGCAGTTCCAGCCAGAGCGTGGCCATGGCCGGGAGCGGGCGGTTATACCGCCAGCGCGTCGTGTTCCAGGTGGTAGCGGGTGGCCACGTCCACTTCGTGGCGCGAACCGAGGAACACCGGCACGCGCTGGTGCAGGCCGGTCGGCTGCACGTCCATCATGCGCGCGCGCCCGGTGGTGGCGGCGCCGCCGGCCTGTTCGACGATGAAGGCCATCGGGTTGGCTTCATACATCAGGCGCAGGCGCCCGGGTTTGCTCAAGTCCTTGCGGTCGGCCGGGTAGATGAAGATGCCGCCACGGGTCAGGATGCGGTGCACGTCCGCCACCATGCTGGCGATCCAGCGCATGTTGAAGTCCTTGCCGCGCGGGCCGGTCTTGCCGGCCAGCAGGTCTTCCACGTAACGCTGCATCGGCGGATGCCAATGGCGCTGGTTCGAGACATTGATGGCGAACTCCTGGGTGTCGGCCGGAATGCGCACATCGCGACGCGTGAGCATGAAGCTGCCCTGCTCGCGGTCGAGCGTGAACACATGCGTGCCGCGGCCGATGGTCAGCACCAGCGCGGTGCTCGGGCCGTAGATGGTGTAGCCGGCGCAGACCTGGGCGGTGCCCGGCTGCAGGAAATGTTCATCGCGCGGTTCGAGCACGCCGTCCGGGCAACGCAGCACCGAGAAGATGGTGCCGACTGAAACGTTCACGTCAATATTGGAACTGCCATCGAGCGGATCGAACAGCAGCAGGTAGCGGCCCTTGGGAAACGCCGTGGGAATGGGCTGCGCGTGTTCCATTTCCTCCGAGGCCAGGCCGGCCAGGTGGCCGCCCCATTCATTGGCTTCCATCAGGATTTCGTTCGACAGCACGTCGAGCTTCTTCTGCGCCTCGCCCTGGACATTGCCGGTGCCGGCGTCGCCGAGCACGCCGCCGAGGGCGCCCTTGCCGACCGCCGTGGAGATGGTCTTGCAGGCGCGCGCGACCACTTCAATCAGCAGGCGCAGGTCGGCATTGATGTATCCGGCGTGCTGTTCCTGGATCAGGAAGCGGGTCAGGGAGATCGGCTTGGACATGGCGCCTCGGGTCGGGTCGGGGAGCGGGACCCGGGCATTGTAAGGGCCGTGGCAGAATTGGCGCAGAGGACCCGACATGCCCGAGTTGCCGCCTAGCCTGCCGCCACTGCTGACTGCCCTCGGCCTGGGCCTGTTGATTGGTGCAGTGCGCCAGCGCCAGCATCCCGACACCCTGGCGGGCCTGCGCACGCACGCGCTCACGGCCTTGCTCGGCGCGGTGGCCTACACCCTGGGCATGCCGGTGTTCCTGTTGCTGCTGGCCCTGGTCGCGGGGCTGGTGTTGATCAGTTACTGGCGCGAATCCACGCACGACATCGGCCTGACCGGCGAAGTCGCCCTGGTGCTGACCTTGCTGTTGGGCGCCCTGGCCTGCAAGCAGGCCGTCGTCGCCGTGGGCCTGGCGGTGCTTGCGGCCGGCCTGCTGTACGCCAAGGCCAGCCTGCATCGCTTCGCGCAGCAGGTATTGAGCGAGCGCGAAGTGCATGACGGCCTGTTGCTGCTGGCCGCGGCGCTGGTGATCCTGCCGCTGGTGCCCGATCGCGCGCTGGGCCCGTTCGGCAGTTTCAATCCGGCGACGGTGTGGAAGCTGGTCGTACTGGTGATGGCAATCAGCGCGCTCGGCCATGTCGCCTTGCGCCTGGTCGGCAATCGCTGGGGCTTGGCGATTGCCGGATTCTTCGCCGGCTATGTGTCTTCCACCGCTGCGGTGGCGGGCTTCGGCCAGCGCGTCCGAGAAGCACCGGCATTGCTGCGTCCTGCGGTCGGCGCGGCCATGCTTGCGAACCTGGCATCGTTGAGCCTGTTCGTGCCGATCGTGCTGGCGGTTTCGCCGCCCTTGTTGGTGTTGCTGGCACCGGAACTGGCGGCAGCAGCGGCGGTATTGATGGTCGGTGGCCTGTTGGGATTGCGCGGTGGCGAATCGGTCGGCGTGCCGGCGCCAACCGCGGACACGCGCATGTTCCGTTTCGGCCAGGCGCTGTGGTTTGCATTGTTGATTGCGCTGGTGCTGTTCATCGCCGCCGCCATGAATGCCTGGCTGGGCCCGCGCGGCGCGCTGGTTACTGCTTGCGTCGCCGCGCTTGCGGAGGTGCATGCATCGTTCGCGAGCCTGGCGCAGCTATTCCATGAGCAGGTGCTAAGCGCAGCTCAGGTGCGCTGGGGCCTGGTGGGCCTGCTGGCGACCAGCGTGCTGGCCAAGTCGGTGGTGGCCTTCGTCAGCGGCGGCCGCGCGTATGGCCTGCGCGTCGCGGCAGGCTTGTTGCTGATGGTGGCGGCCGCGCTGGCGATGCGCCTGTTTTCGCCCTGGGCCTGAGCGCCGCCGCGCTCAGATGATGCGCAGGGTGATCGCCTTGAGCACCGCGCGCGTGCGATCGCGGGTGCCGAGCTTGTCGAGGATGTCGGACACGTAATTCTTCACCGTGCCCTCGGACAGGAACACGGCTTTGGCGATTTCCTTGTTTGAATACCCGCCCGCGAGCAGGCGCAGGATCGACACTTCGCGTTCGCTGAAGGTGTCCATCGGTGGGCTCTGGTCGCGGAAGGCATAACGCGCGCGTACCGGATCGGTCGGTACCGGCGCCAGCAGGGTTTCTCCGCCGGCAACGCGGGTGATGGCTTCGCGCAAATCTTCCGGCGACGCGTCCTTGAGCAGGAAGCCGCGCGCGCCGGCCTCGGCCGCGCGCAAGGCAAGATCAGGTTCATCGAACGTGGTCAGCAGGATGACGGGCGTGGCGATGCTGCGTTCGCGCAAGGCCGCGAGCAGGGCGAAGCCATCCATCGCGGGCATGCGGATATCGGACAGGATCACATCCACGGACCGCCCGTCCAGGCCAGACAGCAGGGCTTCGCCATCGCCAGCCTCGAGCACGACCTGCAATTCGGCAAAGCCCGATAGCAGCGCCTTCAGTCCGCTGCGCACCAGGGACTGGTCGTCGGCCAGCGCGAGCCGCACCACGCTCACGCCGGTACCGGCAAGGTGGCGAGCAGGCGCAGGCCGCCGGTGTCCGGGCGCTCGACTTGCAGGTCGCCGCCCTGCGCGCGCAGGCGTTCGCGCATGCCGGACAGGCCGTTGCCGAAACGCAGCGGGCCGTTGCCGCGGCCATCGTCGCGAATGTCCAGCGCCAGTTGCCCGGCTTCGCGCCGCAACACCACCCACAGGTTCTCGGCGTTGCTATGGCGCACGCAATTGGTCAGCGCCTCCTGCACCGTGCGCAACAGGGCTTCGGCCTGGCCGAGGTCGGCGACGCGCGCATCGGTGGCCAGCTCCAGGCGCAGCACTGGACGCGTGAACGGCGCCGCCAGCGCCTCGATCGCGCGGCGCAGGTCCAGGCCTTCATCGGCGCGCATCTTCTCGACCACGCCGCGGATGTCGGCGAGCAACTCATCGGCCAGCTGCGCGCACAGCGGCACTGCTGCGACCTCGCGCAGCGCAGGATCGCGCGCCAGCGCGGCGAGGTTGAGCTTGAGCGCGGTCAGCTTGTGCCCGGCCACGTCATGCAATTCGCGCGACAGGCGCAGGCGTTCGGAATCGCGCGCGGTTTCGGTCAGCAAGGATCGCGTGGCCAGCAAGTCGGCATTGGCCTGCGCCAGCTCCAGGCTGCTGCGCTCGGACTTGAGCGCGTACCAGGTCATCATGCCGGCGAACAACTGGAAGCTCAGGTAGCTGAGCGTGAACAGGATCGGCTGTTCCGCCTGCCATATCCAGCGGGCAATGGCATAGGCGCACAGGTTCGCCAGGCCCAGGATCAGCAGCAGCTGGCGGGTAGTGAACAAGGCCACCAGCTGCGCGGTGGCGATAACCATCAGCACCGGCGTCACCGAATAGCGCTGCAGGCACATCAGCGCCAGGGCCAGCAGCACCTGCGCGAGCGAGAGTAGCTGCGAGGCGCGCGCGGAAGCGGCGTTCTCGCGGCCCTGGCAGGCAAGGAAGCAGGCCAGGAAACCCACATGCAAGGTCATTGCCGCCGGCAGGAACCAGGCTTCGGGCAGCAGCGCGGTGCGCGCGCCCGCGCCCTGCCACAGGCTGATCGCGATCACTGCCCAGGCGATGTAGGCGGCGATATTGAGCGGTTCGAACAACAGGCTGCGCAGGCGCGGATTCATGGCACCAGCTTGGCCTGCCTGCGCGCGATGCTCAAGGCATGCGGCGCAGAAAGTGACTTGTGGCACCTCGAAGCGATGACGCCCGGCACCTGCCGCGCGCGGGCGGCGTGGCGAGACTGCCCACACGGACAAGGAGAGCGCACATGGACCCTTACAAACTCGCCGCCATCGGCCACGCCAGCCTCGGCACCCTGGCCTTGGCCACGTTCTGGATCGCCGGCATCAGCAAGAAGGGCAGCCCGCTGCATCGCGGCGCGGGAAAAATCTATCTCGTGGCGATGGCCGGCCTGCTGGCCCTGGCCTTGCCGATGAGCCTGACCATCATCGCCCGCGGCTATGTGGTGATGGGCAGCTTCCTGTCCTATCTGCTGGTGATCACCTGCACATCGGTCTGGGTGAGCTGGCGCGCGATTCGCGACAAGCGCGACCGCGCCCGCTTCACCGGGCGCGTGTATCACGCGCTGAAGTGGCTCAACCTGATCAGCGGCGTGGCAATCGCCGCGGTCGGCGTGTTCTTCGCGCAGTCCATGCAGCTGATCATCGTGTCGTTCTCGCTGATCGGCATCCTGGGCTTCCTGCGCATGCAGCGCTTTGCCCGCCTGGCCACGGTGGACCCGCGCTGGTGGTTGCGCCAGCACTTGGGCGCGATGCTGGGCAATGGCGTGGCCACGCACATCGCCTTCCTTTCGATCGGACTGCCGCGCCTGCTGCCTTCGCTGTCGGGGCCGCTGTTCCAGAACCTGGCCTGGCTCGGGCCGCTGGCCGTGTCGTTCGCGGCGGGTGCGTGGCTGACGCGCAAATACCTGCCGACGCGCGCCGGCAGCGTGGCTCAGACGTCGCCGTCGCTCAACCAGCCGTCGCCGCTGCCGCGCTGATAGACGCGATCGCTGGCCAGCACGTCGCCGGCCGGCACCGTGGCTTCGTTGGCCAGCTGTTGGTAGTACGGCCGGAAGTCGGGGCGCGTGGCATCGAAGAGCTCGTCGAAGCTGTTGATGACGAAATAGGTCTTCTGGAACGTATCGATGCGATAGCGCGTGCGCATTACCCGCAACAGGTCGAAGCCGATGCGGTTGGGCGCGAACGATTCCAGGCTGTGGATGGACTCGCCCTTGGAACTGACGATGCCGGCGCCGTAGATGCGCAGGCCTTCCTCAGTGCGGATCAGGCCGAACTCCACCGTGTACCAGTACAAGCGCGTCAGCTGCGCGAGTGCTTCCGGCCCGATGCCGTGTGCCTTCACGCCACCGCGGCCATAGGCCTGCATGTAGTCGGCGAACACCGGGTTCATCAGCAGCGGTACGTGACCGAACAGGTCGTGGAACAAATCCGGCTCGCTCAGGTAGTCGAGCTGTTCGGGTTTGCGGATCCACCAGGTCACCGGGAAGCGCCGGTTGGCCAGGTGTTCGAAGAAGGTCAGCTCCGGCAACAGCCCTTCCACGCCGACCAGCGTCCAGCCGGTCTTGGCCTGCAATTGCGCGTTGAGTTCGCTGAACTTGGGGATGAAGTGCTCGCTGATGCCCATCGCGTCCTGGGTGTCCAGGAATTCGCGGCAGGCGCGGCCGACCAGGATTTCGCGCTGGCGCCGGAACAAGGTGCCCCAGACCTCGTGGTCGGTGGCGGTGTAGCTGTCCCAAGGCTGCTCGATGACGGCCGTGGTGTACACGGGCACGTAGCCCTTGTCGGTCATCTGGCTTTCGAGGCGCTGCGGCTGGCTCATGCGGATTCCGGCGGGGCAGGAAGGCCCATCCGCCGCATTTTATCGCGGCCCCAACGCAATAGGCTTGCGAAACGGGAGCCATGCGCTCCTACTACGCAATATTCAAGCGTGAAATGCAAAAAAGGCGCAATACATGGACCTTCGCCTCGATCGTACCGACCTCGCCCTGCTGGCCGTGCTCCAGTCCCAAGGCCGCATCAGCAATGCCGAACTGGCCGAGCGGGTGAACTTGTCGGCCTCGGCCTGCCTGCGCCGCGTGCAGCGCCTGGAGGAGGCCGGCGTGATTGCCGGCTACGCCGCCCTGGTTGATCCGACGAAGGTGGGCCTGGGACTGCAGGCCTTCGTGCGCGTGCAACTGGCCAAGCACGACGCCGATGCCATCGCCGGTTTCACCCTGCGCGTCAACGAGTGGGATGAAGTCGTCGCCTGCCACGCCCTCACCGGCGACATGGACTATCTGTTGCACGTGATCGTGCAGGACCTGGACCACTTCTCGCGCTTCCTGCTCGACCGCCTGCTCAACAACAGCGGCGTGGCCGATGTGAACTCGAGTTTCGTATTGCGCGCGGTCAAGCAGGGCCGGCGTTTGGCGCTCGACCACCTGGCCTGAATCAGGCCGGCCAGTCCGAGATCACGCGATCACGACCGGCCGCCTTGGCCGCGTACATGGCGCGATCGGCGCGCCGCAGCAGGTGCGAGAACTGGCTGTCACTTGGCTCCAACGCCACCACGCCCACCGACAGGGTCAGCAACAATTCGACATCGGCCTCGCCATCGTGCAAGCGCATCGGCCGTTCGGCGAAACGCTCGCGCAGGCGCTCGGCCGCCGCCACCGCCTGGCTGCGATCAACGCGCGGCATCACCACCACGAACTCCTCGCCGCCGAGGCGACCGAGCAGATCTTCCGCGCGCAGGATCTCGTGCATGCGTGCCACACTCTCGACCAGGGCGCGGTCACCGCAGGCGTGGCCGTGCTCGTCGTTGACCTGCTTGAAGTGGTCAATGTCCACGATCATCAGCGCTAGCGGAAATTCATGGCGCCGCGCCGCGCTGATCACGCGCGTAGCCAACTCCTCGATCGCGCGCCGGTTGTAGATGCCGGTGAGGTAGTCCACGCGCGCGGTGTGCTCGAGTTGTTCCTGCGCGCGCTCGGCGCACATCAGCAGGAAGCTTGCCGAGGCCAGCAGGGGCAGCAGCAGCAAGCCGAGCAGGCAGGGCAGGTTCTCGGGTCGCGGCGCCAACAACTCGGCGAAGGTGGTGGGCGCGGACAGTTCGACCAGCGCGCGCACCACCACCAAGGCCGTCACCAGCGCGAACAGGAAGCCGGTGACGCGCGGCACCCGGCCCTTGGGCCCGTTGCGGCGAAACACCGCGCGCGCGCCGCTGCCGATCATGATTGCCAGCATCGCGTGGATACCAAACACGCGCAGGCCCAGGTTCGGGGAGATGCTCGTGAACCACACCGCAATCAACAACACCAGCAAGGCCACGATGACCAGGCGCCCGCGGCGCTCGGGCAAGCCGTAGAAACTGCGCAGGGCCACGGCCAGGCAGGCGAAGGAACTGGCCAACAGCGTGGCGGCGACCGGAATACCGATGCTTTCGGGAATCCAGCCGCGCAAAGACAGCATGGCGAACGCGAGCGGATGCAGGCCCAGCCCGGCCAACCACCAGCGCAGGCTCGGATGCACCGCGCGCGGAAGGCTGCGCCAGCTCAGCAGCAACAGCCCGGCCGTCAGCCAGGTGGCCAAGGCACCGAGCATGAAAGCCGTGCGCAAATCCGGGGACCAGCTCAAGGGAAGTCCTTGGGGGGCGTTAGTACTTACAAAGCAAATTGCGCGCCATAGCGGCCAGCGGCAAGCGTGACGCCGATCACGGTGCCAACAATTCAGTCCGCAGGCGGTCGCCGGAACGGCAGCACTGCGCCGCGCGTGTCCTCCGGCGCCGGGCGTTGCCAGATCACCGGCACTTCATTCGGAGACGGTGGCTCCACGCTGGCATCGGGCGTCGGCTCGGTCTCGTCTTCCCAGCTGTAACGCCGGCGCGGCGGCGGCGGATCGGCGCGCCGCCAGACAATGCCGGCCAGCACGCCGGCGATGGCACCGGACAAGTGATATTCCCAAGACACGCCAAGTTCGACCGGCAAGACCGACATCAGCATGCCGCCGAAAAAGAAAAACGCGATCAGGGCGGCGGCAATGGCTGGGCGATCGCGGCGCAGCACGCCCAGCGTGAAGATCAAAAAACCCAGTCCATGGGTCACGCCGCTAGCGCCCAGATGATGGCCGCCGGTGCCGATCAGCCAGGTGCCCAGTCCCGAGAGCAACCAGATCACCGGCAGCGCGCGAATTGTCGCGCGCGGAAACACCGTGCCGGCCAAGGTGCCCAGGATGAGTACCGACAATGCGTTGGCACCCAGGTGCTCGATCGAGCCGTGCAGCAGGGGCGCCGTCAGCACCCCGAGCAATCCGGCCGGCACCTGCGGCTGGATCATCCACGCATCGAGATTGGGAATGAGCGGTTGCAGGAAGAAGATCGCGCCCAGCACGACCACCGCCGCCATCGAGGCGATCAGCGCCCGGTCGAAGCGCGCACGCACCGCCGGCGCGGCGGCGATCTCCGGATCAGGGTCGTGGGTTTGCAAGTCCATCCCCGATAGATGGGGCGGCCCGCCGGCAAGGCAAGGCCGCCGACCGCTTCAGGACCCGGTGGCGGGCAGGGACTTGGGCCGCGGCGCGATCACCAGGCTGGCCAGCATCGCGCTGGCGATCAGCGCCGCCACCACGCCCAATGACAGGAACACAGGGATCTTCACGAAGTCCACCAGCAGCATCTTCGCGCCGATGAACACCAGCACCGCCGCCAGCCCGTAGCTGAGCAAGTGGAAGCGCTCGGCCATGTCCGCCAGCAGGAAATACAGCGCGCGCAGGCCCAGCACCGCGAACACGTTCGAGCTCAGCACGATGAAGGGGTCGGTGGTGATGGCGAAGATCGCCGGGATCGAGTCCACCGCGAAGATCACGTCGGTGATGCCGATCATCACCAACACCACGAACAGCGGCGTGTACTTGCGGCGCTTGCCCTCGCCCAGCCACAGCGCCTCGCCGTGGTAGCTGCGCACCAGGGGCAGGTGGCTGGTGATCCAGCGCAGGATCGGGTTGTTCTCCATGTCCGGCTCCTGGCCGGCCGCCCAGAGCATCTTGATGCCCGTGCCCAGCAGGAACAGGCCGAAAATGTAGAGGATCCAGTGGAACTGCGCGATCAGTGCCGCGCCGACGAAGATCATGACGGCACGCAGGGCAATCGCGCCGAGCACGCCATACACCAGCACGCGCTGCTGCGATTGCGCCGGAACGCCGAAGTAGGTGAACAGCATCAGGAAGACGAAGATGTTGTCCACCGCCAGTGCTTTCTCCACCAGGTAGCCGGTGAGGAACTCGGTGGCCACGCGCGTGGCTTCGGCCTCGGGCATCTGCCCGCGCAGGTAGAACCACAGGCCGGCATTGAAGGCCAGGGCCAGGGCGATCCAGACCGCGCTCCAGACCAGGGCCTCGCGCCGGCCGACCCGGTGCGGGCCGCTGCTGCGCATGGCCCAGAGGTCGACGATGAGCGCGAGGATGACGAAGCCGACGAAGCCGGCCCACAACAAGGGAGATCCGATGGAATGCATGTGCCTGCTCCAGAAAACAAAAACCCGGCGTCATGGGGCGCCGGGCTGTTTTTTGGACAGACCTTCGCCCCGGAGGACGAAGGTCTTGCTCGCAGGTCCCGCGCCTTGGCGCCAGGACCCACCTGCCGGACCGGAGTTTTGGACTGCCTTTGGGCAGGCCGGACTCGTGATGACGACCGCGGCAGCGGGAGCTACTCCCCTTCAAGGCCGAAATTAGCACGATTTCCCGGCCGGTACATGAGCGGCCGGTGAAATTGCCCGGCCCGGTCACAGCCCCGCCGGTACAATGGCGCCATGAGCACCGAGACCGAACTGCCCGTCGTCCACCTGAAGATCGAGCGCCGCTCCAACCACCCCTGGATCTTCCAGAAGATGGTGGAAAAGCCCGTGGCCAAGCCCCGGCCCGGCGCCATCGTGGACATCGTCGACAACACCAACCACTGGGTCGGTCGCGGTTTCTACAATGGCCATTCGCGCATCGCCCTGCGCGTGCTGACCGAAGACTTCGAAGAGGCCATCGACGCCGGCTGGTTCGCGCGCAAGATTGCCGCCGCCGCTTCGTTGCGCCGCGACGTCTTGCATCTGGACGAAACCACCGACGCCTGGCGCGTGGTGCATTCGGAAGGCGATGGCCTGTCGGGTCTGGTGGTGGATCGCTATGGCGACTTGCTGGTGGTGGAGTTCTTCTCCGCCGGCATGTTCCGTTATCGCGAGTGGATCTACGAAGCCCTGCGCGAGAGTTTTCCCGGCTGCCGCTTCTACAGCTTCGCCGAAGAACATGTGCAGAAGCAGGAGAGCTTCGACTTCCGCTCGCCCGAAGCGCCGCCGCCCAGTGTCATCACCGAGTACGGCCTGAAGTTTCGCGCCAGCCCCGGCAGCGGCCACAAGACCGGCTTCTTCGCCGACCAGCGCGACAACCGCGAGTTCCTGTCGCGCTTCACCAAAGACCAGCGCGTGCTCGACATCTGCTGCAACTCCGGTGGCTTCGCGATTTACGCGAAGGCGCGCGGCGAGGCCAGCGAGGTCATCGCCATCGACCTGGACGAGGAGATCCTCGAGGTCGCCGAGAAGAACGCGCGCCTGAACAATGCCAAGGTGAAGTTCGTGCAGGCCGACCTGTTCCCTTGGCTGCGCGATGCCGGCCAGCGCGGCGAACAGTTCGACGTGGTGATTCTCGACCCGGCCAAGCTCACGCGAGATCGCGAGCAGGTCATCGCCGCGCTCAAGAAGTACAACGACATGAACAAGCTGGCGATGCAGGTCGTGCGCCCCGGCGGCATCCTGCTGACCTGCTCGTGCACGGGCCTGGTGAGCGAGGAAGAGTTCCTCGACATGATCCGTCGCGCCGCGTTCTACGCCGGGCGCACCGTGCAGATTCTGAAAGTGGCCGGCGCCGGCGGCGACCACCCCTTCATGGCGCATGTGAAGGAAAGCCGCTACCTCAAGGCCGTTTTCTGCCGGGTACTGTGATGGCTGCGCGCCTGTCCCTGCGAGTCTTGCTGCTGGGCCTGGTTCTGGCGCTGCCGGCGGGCGGTGCGCAAGCGCATCCTGCCGGCGCGAAGGAGAGCTCGCCCGTCACCACGCCGCCGCGCGAACTCAAGCCGGGCGAGTTCATCTGGTCGCCGGAAGTGGTGCCGGCCGGCCCGCTGGTCATGGTGATCAGCCTGGACGAACAACTGGCCTACCTGTATCGCAATGGCCTGCGCATCGGCGTGAGCACGGTGAGCACCGGCAAGAAAGGCCGGGAAACGCCGACCGGCGTATTCACCATCCTGCAAAAGCACAAGGAGCATCGCTCCAACCTCTACGACGACGCGCCCATGCCTTTCATGCAGCGCCTGACCTGGGACGGCGTGGCCCTGCATGCCGGCAACCTGCCCGGTTATCCGGCCTCGCATGGCTGCGTGCGCCTGCCGTATGAATTCGCGCGCCGCCTGTTCGACATCACCAACTTCTCCATGACCGTGGTGGTGGCGCAGGAGAGCAAGCAGAACGCCGAGCTCGCGCACCCGGGCTTGTTTGCACCGGGCACGCAGGTCGCCGGCAAGTCCGATGACGATGTGCCGCGCCTGAACTGGTTCCAGGCCTTCGCCTGGCATCCATCGAAAGCGCCGATCGGGCCGCTGACGGTGCTGCTCAGCACCAGCGACGAACGCGTGCTGGTGATCCGCGACGGCATCGAGATCGGACGCGCGCGCATCCGCCTGGATCCCGGCGAAGGCAGCATCGGCACCCAGGCCTACGTGCTGCTGGCCGGTGACACCGGGCAGCCGAGCACGGTCGTGCCCGAGCGCCCGGGACTGATCTGGCAGAGCATTCCGATGCCCGGCTATGCCGCTCGCCCGGGCAACACCATTGACCCGGCCTTGTCGGCGCGCATCCATGTGCCGCCGGAATTCGCGACCCTGGTCTACGACCAGTTGCGCCCCGGTTCGACCGTGGTGATGACCGATGCCGCCATCCTGCCCAAGACCACGGGCAAGGCCATGACGGTGATCAGCACCGAGGATGAAACCGGCAGCGCGCCGGAGCCGGACGCCCCGAAGAACTGAGACGCGCCCCGCGTTTTCGCGTTCAGGCTCGAAAATAGGGCTAATTTGTGCTGTTTTCGGAAGGTTTTGTTAACCTGCCGGAACGTAAGCTGCGCTTCCCCCCGGAGGAATGCCCATGCGGATTTCCATCGCAGCCCTGGCTTTGGGCCTGATCGCCGCGTTGCCCGCGGCCGCGCAGACGCCCGTCAGCCTGCTCGCGCAGCTGGCACCCGATGCCAATCCCAAGGTACTCGCCCTGGCCTTGCAAGCGCGCGACTGCGCAGCCGCGCAACTGGGGCAGTCGCCGGCGCCGCGCATTGCGGTGATCGACTATTCGCTGCCGTCCACCGAACCGCGGCTGTGGGTGTTCGATATCGCCAGCCAGCGCCTGTTGTTCCGCGAAGTGGTCGCGCACGGCCAGGGCACCGGCGAAAACATGGCGCGCGAATTTTCCAACAACGACGGCAGCCACCAGAGCAGCCTGGGCCTGTTCCGCACCGCCG
>CBHTVR010000018.1:0-54134 GCA_966096795.1 uncultured Gammaproteobacteria bacterium | reverse complement strand
AGGCGGCCCAGCTCGATCCGATCGAAGCCCTGCGCCATCAGGGTTAAAATGGCGGCATGAATACTCCCACGCACAAACCGCGCACCGCCCTGGTCATCCACGGCGGCGCCGGCGTCAGTTCGCGCGAATCGGTCAGCGCCGAAGACGAAGCCGCCATCCGTCACGATCTCAACCTCGCGCTCGATGCCGGGCAATCGGTGCTCGATGCCGGCGGCAGCGCGCTCGATGCCGTCACCGCCGCCATTGTCGTGCTTGAGGATTCGGAGTGGTTCAACGCTGGCCGCGGCTCGGTCTATAACGCCGAGGGCGGGCACGAGCTCGATGCCTCGATCATGGAAGGCCACGGCAAGCGCGCCGGCGCGGTGGCGGGGGTGACCAGCATCCGCAACCCGATTCGCCTGGCGCGCGCGGTGATGGAACATTCCGAGCATGTGCTGCTGGCGACCTTGGGTGCCGAACAATTTGCCGACACGCGCCCGGAAATCGAGCGCGTGCCGCAAAGCTATTACGGCACCGCGCGCCGCCTGAAGCAGCTTGAGGACTCACGCGCGCTGGAAGCGGCCGCCGCCAAGCACACCGTGCAAGGCACCTATTTCGGCACCGTAGGCGCGGTGGCGCTGGACGCGCAGGGCCATATCGCCGCGGGCACTTCCACCGGTGGCATGACCAACAAGCGCTTCAGCCGCGTGGGCGATTCGCCGATTATCGGCTGCGGCACCTATGCTGATGCGCGTTGCGGCGTATCGGGCACGGGCTGGGGCGAGTTCTTCATTCGCGCGGCGGTGGCGCATGACATCTGCGCGCGCGTGGCCTATCGCGGCGACAAGCTGGTGGATGCGGCCGAGGCCGTGGTCAACGGCGAGGTCTTGCGCCTGGGTGGCGACGGCGGCGCGATTGCCCTGGATGTCGAAGGCAATATCGCCATGCCTTTCAACACGCCTGGCATGTATCGCGGCTGGGTGAATGCCGATGGCAGCCGCGGCACGGCCATTTTCCCGCTCGGGGAATAAGTCGCTTCAGCGTTCGCGCGCGGGCGCGGGCCGGTGCCGCCCGATCAGCCAGGCGCCCAGCACGCAGACGAAGGTGGTGGCCGCCATGGTCACGAGCAAGCTGGCGCCTCGGCTCGGCAGCGGCTGCGTGCGCACGAGCAATTCGGTCAGCGCCGCCGCCCACAGGCCGACATAGGACCAGCAGATCCACATGTAGTGCCTGGCCTTCCATTGCAGCGGCCGCGGCCTGGCCAGCATCGGCTGCAGCGCCATGCCTATGCACAGCATGTTGGCCAAGGCGCCCACGTGGAAGGCGTTGAAGTGGCCGTTGAACTTGTACACCGTAAGAATGGCGGTGTCGGCGCTCAGCATGCACGCCACGTAGGCATAGCCAAACCAGCGGTGCAGGCGGTCGCGGCGCGTGCGCAACAATTGTTCCGCGCCGAGCACGATGCCCGCACTGGACAGGGCGGTGTGCACCCAGCCCGCCGCGCTCAGGCCCACGAAGCCATTGATCATCGTCTTGCCCCCGGATTGACGCCCCGGCCGCCCCCGGCGGGCCGCCAAAGTGCCAGCCTAGCGCGCTGGAAGCGTTTTTTCGCCAGATCGCGTTCAGTTTGCCGCGGCGTCGGCCGGGCCGGCCATCGGGAAGCTGCGCCGGCACATGCCGCCAGCCCACGGGCCTGTGTCAAAATAAACGACAGTCCCGTTTTCCGAGCCCTGAATGGCCGATAGTTCCGGCAGCCACGCCCCGTGTAGTCCCTTCCTGGCATGGCAAGCCTTCCCCTGGTCCAGCAATGGCCGGATGGTCCTGCCCATGTTGGTGGGCTGAGCCATGGACTGGATCTTCAACAGCGAAATCTGGGTGGCGCTGTTCACCCTTGCCACGCTCGAGATTGTTCTGGGCGTGGACAACCTCGTGTTCATTTCGATTGCCGTCAGCAAGCTGCCGCCCGAGCGTCGCCCGGCGGCGCGCCGCTTCGGCCTGATGCTGGCCTGCGTCACCCGCATCATGCTGCTGGTGTCGCTGGCCTTCCTGGCGCGCATGCAGACCGACCTGTTCTCGCTGATGGGCCAGAACTTCTCCGTGCGCGACCTGGTGCTCATCGGCGGCGGGCTCTTCCTGCTCGTGAAAGGAACCATGGAAATCCATGATGCCGTGGAAGGTCGTGGCGAGGACGAGGATATCGACACGAAGCCCTCGGCCGTGTTCGGCTACGTCATCGCCCAGATCGCCATCATCGACATCGTCTTCTCGCTGGACTCGGTAATCACCGCGGTGGGCATGGTCAACCATATCGGCGTGATGATCGCGGCCATCATGACGGCGGTGGCCGTGATGATCTTCGCCTCCAACATGATCGGTGACTTCATTGACCGCCACCCGACCATCAAGATGCTGGCCCTGGCCTTCATCATCCTGGTCGGCGTGGCCCTGATTGCCGACGGCTTCGAAATCCACATTGACCGCAAGCTGCTGTACTTCGCCATGGCCTTCTCGGCGGCGGTGGAGTCGCTGAATATCCTGGCAAAGCAGCGGGCGCGCCGGCCATGACCGTCCTGCACGACATCAACCCGATCGCGCTGCCGCTGCCGTTCTGGCCGCATGGCATCCACTGGTACGGCCTGATGTATCTGCTGGGCTTTGGCGTGGCCTGGTGGATCGGCAATTTGCGCGTGCGCCAGGGTCGGCTGCCGGGCGTGAACGAAGAAGGCTTTGGCGACCTGCTGTTCTACGCCATGCTCGGCGTGGTGCTGGGTGGTCGCATTGGCTATGTGCTGTTCTACGCCTTCGACCAGTTCCTGTCCGACCCGCTGTTCCTGCTGCGCATCAACGAAGGCGGCATGAGCTTCCACGGTGGCCTGCTTGGCGTGATGGCGGCGGCAGCCTGGTGGACCTGGCGCCAAAAGCTGCACTACTTCGACACCATGGATTTCCTGGCACCGCTGGTGCCTGCGGGCTTGGGGTTCGGGCGCATCGGCAATTACATCGGCGGCGAGCTCTGGGGCAAGCCTACGGGAGGCCATTGGGGCGTGATCTTCCCGCATAGCAACCTGGGCCCCTACAGCGGCAAGACCATGGAAGAGCTGCGCCAGCTGCATGCCAGCGGCGTGCTCGATCAGTACGCGCGGCATCCCTCGCAGCTTTACCAGGCGTTCCTGGAAGGCCTGGTGATGTTCGTGGTGCTGTTCTTCTACTCGCGCAAGCCGCGCCCACGCTATGCGGTGTCGGGCCTGTTCGCGCTGATGTACGGCTGCTTCCGCTTCCTGGTCGAGTTCGTGCGCGTGCCGGACGAGAACATCGGCTACCTCGCCTTCGGCTGGTTGACCATGGGCCAGTTGCTGTCGCTGCCGCTGGTGGCGCTGGGCATCAGCCTGTTGTGGCTGTCGCGCCGCGCGCCCACCGTTGGCGTGACCACGCGCTGATCCCTCGGAGCCCGCATGCGCCAGTACCTCGACTTGCTTCGTGACGTGCTGGACAACGGCACCGACAAGTCTGACCGCACCGGTACCGGCACGCGATCGCTGTTTGGTCGCCAGCTGCGCTTCGAGCTGTCGGAAGGCTTTCCGCTGGTCACCACCAAGAAGCTGCACCTGCGCTCGATCGTCCACGAGCTGCTGTGGTTCCTGCAGGGCGATACCAATATCGCCTACCTGAAGGAAAACAAGGTGGGCATCTGGGACGAGTGGGCCGACGAGAACGGCGACCTCGGCCCGGTGTATGGCAAGCAATGGCGCAGCTGGGCCGGTGCCGATGGCGTGGAAGTGGACCAGATGCGCTGGGTGGTGGATGAAATCCGCCGCAATCCCGACTCGCGCCGCCTGATCGTCAATGCCTGGAACGTGGCCGAGTTGCCGAAGATGGCGCTGATGCCCTGCCACGCGATGTTCCAGTTCTATGTTGCGAAGGGCAGGCTGAGTTGCCAGCTGTACCAGCGCTCCGCCGACATCTTCCTGGGCGTGCCTTTCAATATCGCCAGCTATGCGCTGCTCACGCACATGGTCGCGCAGGTCTGCGAGTTGCAGCCCGGCGACTTCGTGCATACCTTCGGCGATGTGCACCTGTACTCGAATCATTTCGACCAGGCGCGCGAACAGCTCGCGCGTTCGCCGCTGCCCCTGCCCAAGCTGGTGCTCGACCCGGGCGTGCGCGACCTGTTCGAATTCCGTGCCGAGCACATCCGCATTGACGGCTACCAGGCGCACGCGGCGATCAAGGCGCCGGTGGCGGTATGACATTCACCAGGAGACAAGGCATGCAGTCGATCCGGATTTTTGCACTGGTGGCGCTGGTGATGCTGGGCAGCGCCTGCTCCTGGTTCCGGCACAAGGACGCTTCGGCGGACACTGTGCAGGCGGCGACGGCCGATGCAGGCACTGCGCCGGGAACCGTCGAGGCTGGCGCAGCACCGGCTGCCGCCGGCAGCGCCGAGCCGGCGCAAGGCCCTGCCGCGGTCGCCATGGATTTCCTGGCTATGCACCAGCGCTTCGGCAACAACGGCTTGCCCGAGCGCGGTTCGATGAACGCCTATGCGGCATTCCTGTGCCCGGGGCTTTCCGAAAAGATCCGTGCGGCGCAGATACGTCAGGAGCAGTTCAAGGCCAGCCATCCGGATGAGAAACCGCCGCTGGTCGAAGGCGATCTGTTCAGCAGCCTGTTCGAAGGGCCGGAGACCTACGCTGTGAACGACACGCGCGTGGACGGCAACAAGGCGCAGGTGGACGTGGCCATGAGCCACGGCGAAGGCAGCAGCATCACGCGCTGGACCGACACCATGATGTTCGACCTGGACGATGGCATCTGGTGCCTGTCGGACGTCGAGTACCACGGCAAGTGGCCGTTCGCGAACAAGGGTAGCCTGGCCAAGACCCTGCAGGAATGACGCGGCGATGGCACTGATCCTGGTCGCCGCGCTCGACGCGGCCAACGCCATCGGCAAGGGCAATGCCCTGCCTTGGCATTTGCCCGCGGACTTGAAGCGCTTCAAGCAAATCACGCTCGGTCGCCCCATCCTGATGGGCGGCAATACCGCGCGCTCGCTCGGCCGCGCATTGCCCGGCCGACGCAACCTGGTGCTGACGCGCGCAGCGCAGGCGCCGTTCGAAGGCATGGAAGCGGTGGCTTCTATCGCCCGGGCCATCGAGCTGGCTGATGGCGAAGACCTGATGGTGATCGGCGGTGGCGAGATCTACGCGCTGGCGCTGGAACAGGCGCGCGAACTGCGCCTCACCCACGTGCGCACGCGCATCGAAGGCGCCGATGCATTCTTTCCCGATTGGTCGCGCGACCACTGGCGCGTGCAGCACAGCGAATCGCACGCAGCCGACGAACGCCACGCCTACGCCTTCGATTTCGTGGATTACGTGCGGCGCTGAACGCGCCGATCAGGCGCTGCGGCGCAGTTTCTCGTCGGCCGGCACATCGCGACCGGGCACCTGGTGCAGGCGCAGTTCGTGGCCCAGTTCCAGCGCGGTGAGCTTGCCGCCCCAGACCGCGCCGGTATCAATGGCATAGATGCCCAGGCCCATGAACAGGCCCAGCGTGGACCAATGCCCGCACACCACCGGCAGTTCGCGCGGCGCGTGGCCCGGTACTTCAAACCAGGGATACAGGCCGGGCTTCTGCGTGCCCGGGCGGCCCTTGTCGTCGAAGCCGATGCGGCCACTCGGCGTGCAATAGCGCATGCGCGTGAACACGTTGACGATGGCGCGGAAGCGATCCGGGCCGGTGAGCTTGGGGTTCCACACCGGCTTGTCGCCGTACATGTTCTTGAGCAGCTTGCGGTAGCCGTCGCTGCGCAACTGCTGTTCGGCTTCGCGTGCTCGCGCTTCGGCGATCTTGATGCTCCACTTCGGCGCGAAGCCGGCGTGCACCATGGCAAAGCCCAGCGTGCGGTCCACGTGCATGAAGCTTTGCTGGCGCAGCCAATCCACCATCTGGTCGCGGTCGGGCGCGAACAGGATGCGGCGCAGGTCGGGATTCACACGCGCCTGCTCGTTCTCGTTGCGCTGGGCGATGGCCAGCAGCGACAGGTCGTGGTTGCCCAGCACCACCACGCTGTGCGGTGCCAGCGAATGCACCAGGCGCAGGGTCTCCAGCGACTGGCCGCCGCGGTTCACCAGGTCGCCGCAGAACCAGAGCTTGTCCCTGGCCGGGTCGAAGCGGATTTTTTCCAGCAAGCGCTGCAGCGTGTCGTAGCAGCCCTGCAGGTCGCCGATCGCGTAAGTCGCCATCAGTGCAGGACCCGCGGCACGGACAAGGTGAAGGGCGCAATCGGCGCGTCGAACTGCGTGCCGTCGTCGGCCAGCATCTGGTAGCTGCCGCGCATGGTGCCGAGCGCGGTTTCCAGCACCGCACCCGAGGTGTATTCGAAGTCTTCGCCCGGGCGCAGGCGCGGCTGCTCGCCGACCACGCCATCGCCGCGCACTTCCTGCACCTTGCCGTTGTCGTCGGTGATCAGCCAGTGGCGGCTGATCAGGCGCGCCGGCACTTCGCCGCTGTTATGGATGCGGATGGTGTAGGCGAACACGAAGCGGCCATCTTCGGGCACTGACTGGTCCGCCAGGAAACGGGTGCGGACTTCAACTTCGATGGCATGGCCGGACGGGTTCATGCGGGCATTTTACGAAATATCGGCCGGGTCCGCCGCGCCGATGCCGGCGGCGGCCAGGGCATTGGCCAGGGCGATGAAATCGGCGACCGGCAATTGCTCTGCGCGCAGGTCCGGGCGGATGCCGGCGGCGACGATGGCGTCGCTGTCGCAAATCAACTGCAGGGCATTGCGCAGGGTCTTGCGGCGCTGGCCGAAGGCGTCGCGCACCACGCGCTCGAACAACGCCGGGTGGTGGATGCCGATCTCCGCCTTCGGTCGCGGCAACAGGCGCACGACCGAGGAGTCGACCTTCGGCGGTGGCCGGAAGGCCGCGGGCGGCACGTCGAACAGCGGCTCGACCCGGCACACCGCCTGCAGCATCACGCTGAGTCGGCCGTAGACCTTGCTGCCAGGCTCGGCGCCCATGCGATCGACCACTTCCTTCTGCAGCATGAAGTGCATGTCCTGGATGCACTCGGCGTGTTCGAGCACATGGAACAGGATGGGCGTGGAGATGTTGTAGGGCAGGTTGCCGACCAGGCGCAGCCGGCCTTCGCCGGCGAGCTTGCCGAAGTCCACCTGCAGCACGTCCTTGTGGATGATGGTGAGCTCGCCGATGCCGTGCGCGGCTTCGGACAGCGGCGTGATCAGGTCGCGGTCGAACTCGATCACCGTCAACGCGCCGTGCTTGCGCAGCAAGGGGAAGGTGATCGCACCCTGGCCCGGGCCGATTTCCACAAGTACATCACCCGCGCGCGGCGACACCGCCAGCACGATATGCTCGATGATGCCGCGGTCGGTCAGGAAGTGCTGGCCGAGCTGCTTCTTGGGCGGGTCGCGGAAATGGCTCATGACTTCGCTCCGCGCGCCATGCGCGCACAGGTTTCCACGGCGGCAAACAGGCTGGAGGGATCGGCCAGGCCTTGCCCGGCAAGATCGAGCGCCGTGCCGTGGTCTACCGCCACCCTGGGGTAGGGCAGGCCGAGGCTGATGTTCACCGCCGTTTCGAAGCCTGCGTACTTGAGCACCGGCAAGCCCTGGTCGTGGTACATGGCCAGCACTGCGTCGAAGCCCTGCAGCTTGCGCGGCAGGAAGGCTGTGTCGGCGGGCAAGGGGCCGGACAGGGTCATGCCTTCGGCGACAAGCCTGGCCATTACCGGCTCGATGATGCGCAACTCTTCATCGCCCAGCACGCCTTGCTCGCCGGCGTGCGGGTTCAGGCCGAGCACGGCGATGCGCGGCACGGCGATGGCAAATTGCTCGCGCAGGGCGCGGTGCAGGATGCGCAAGGCGCGCTCGAGCACGGTCGGCGTGATGGCATCGGCTACCGCGCGCAAGCGCAGGTGCGTGGTCGCCAGCGCCACGCGCATGCTGGGGTTGGCGAGCATCATCAGCACCTCGCTGCCCGCCTGTTCGGCCAGCAGCTCGGTGGTGCCGCTGTAGGCGATGCCGCCGGCATTGATGCTGGCCTTGTTCACCGGGCCCGTCACCAGGCCGTCGAACTCGCCGTCGAGGCATCCGCGGCCGCCACGCAGCAGGCAGTCAATGACGAAGCGGGCGTTGGCCGGATCGGCGTGGCCGAAGCGCGTTGGCGCGTGCTGCGATTGCGCCAGCAAGGGCAATTGGCCAGGCGCGCGAACCGCGCCTGCCGGTATCAGTTCAAGGGGAAGCGAGAGCGCCTGCGCCGCCTGGGTCAGCGTGGCGGGATCGGCGATGGCAACGAGGTCGCAGCCCCATTCACGTTGGGCCAGGCGCACGCACAACTCGGGACCGACCCCGGCAGGCTCGCCTGCCACCAGGGCCAGCCGGGGGCGCATGCCCGGATCAGCCGCCGGCGAGCCGGCTGTCGACGTAAGCTTCGGCGCGGATCTGGCGCAAGAAGCGCTCGTAGGCTTCGTCGCCCTTGCGGCTGCCAATGATCTCGCGGGCCTGGTTGCGACGATTCTCGGCGGTGACGTCCTGCTCGCGCGAAGCGATGCGCCGGATCAGGTGGAAGCCAACGTCGCTCTGGAAGATCGGCGACAGCTCGCCGTCGGACAGCGCCTTGACCTGGTTGGCCACGGCAGTGCCCCAGGCTTCCGCAACGAACCAACCCATGTCGCCGCCGGCGGCGCGGGTCTGGGTGTCGTCGGAAGCCTCGCGCGCCACCTTGGCGAAGTCTTCGCCGGCGACGATGCGGTCGCGCAGGGCCTGCATCTTCTGGCGCGCGGCTTCCGCCGACACCGTCGGGGTGACCGCGACCATGATGTCGCTGGCCTTGAACTGGGTGACCTTCTGCGGCTGCGGCTGGCGCACTTCTTCCAACTGCACGATCTGGAAACCGCTGGGGCCGCGCACGGCCTCGGTGATCTGGCCCGGGCTCATGGCCTTGAGCATGCTCACATACACCGGCGGCACCGCGTCCATGGTGCGCCAGCCGATCTCGCCGCCATCGAGCGCATTTTGCGCCTGCGAATAGCGGATGGCCGCCGAGCGGAAGTCGAGCTCGCCGCGCTCGACCATGCCCTTCACTTCATCAATCTTGGACTTGGCGGTGGTGATTTCGTCCGGGGTCGCGCCTTCGGCCACGTTGATCTGGATGCTGGCCAGGCGCATTTCCGGACCGCCCACGTCGCTGGTTGCCAGCAATTGGTCAATTTCCGCCTCGCTGATCTGCACCGAGCTCTGGACGTAACGCTGGCGCAGGCGCTGCACGGTGACTTCATCGCGCAGGTTGTTGGCGAAGTCTTCGTAGCTCAAGCCATCGGCCTGCAAGCGCTCGCGCAATTCCGGCACGGTCATCTTGTTCTGGTTGGCGACGCTGGCCACGGCCTGCTGCAGTTCCTGGTCGGAAATGCGGATGCCGGAATCGTTGGCGCGATTCACCTGCAGGCGCATCAATACCAGGCGGTCGAGCACCTGGCGTTCGAGCACTTCACGCGGCGGCAGGCCCTGGCCCTGGGCCTGGATCTGGCGGCTGATGTTGGCAACGGCGGTGTCCACTTCGCTGCGCAGGATCACGTCTTCGTTCACCACCGCGGCGATGGTGTCGAGGGTGGTGCTGGGCAGGGCCTGGGCCGTTGCCGGCGCCGGGGCGGCCGCGGCCAGTGCAACGGCCAGGAGGACGGGGAAAAGGGGTTTCATCGGGTCAGGCTCCGGGGCGCGCGCGGGGCGCGCAAACGTCGTTCAGCGGGCATAGCCAAGGATAGCATCATCAAGCAGACGGGCCGTGTCGCGCCCGAAGCTGCCCAGGCCATTCAGCTCGATTTCCAGGTACAGGCCGAAATTCTGGCGGCTGTCGAAACTGCGGATGTACTGGCGCCCGACCAGGCGCACCGCCATGCAGCAGCTGTTCCACTCGAAGCCGGCCAGGGCCTCGATGGTCTGGTTGTCGCGCAGTGAATAGTTCCAGCGGCCATACAGGTTCCAGTTGCGGTTCACCGGTATGACAAAGCTCAGGTCGGTTTGTTCCAGCCCGTCGTTGGCGCCGGCCGAGGAATCGCGGCGGAAACGATAGGCGGCGTTCACGATCGTGCCCTTGTGCAGGCGCAATTGGCTGCGCACCGAACTCAGGTTGGTCTGCTGGTTGTCCGGGTCCCACTGCTGGGTGACGCCGAGCTTCCACCAGTCGCTCACGGCCAGGTCGATGTTCGCCACCCAGGCGCTGCCGTTGTCTGAAGGATTGGCCGAGAACGGAGTGAGCTTCACCCGCGGCGGGTCGAAGTAGGTGATGCGGCCGATGCCGGCGCTCAGGCGCTCGCGGCCATCGGCGGCGCTGAGGATGCGGGTGGTCAACGCCAGCGCCACCTGGTTTGCATCCGACTGGCGATCGGCGCCGCCGAAGCGGTTGTCGCGGAACAGCGAGGTCCAGCCGAAGGTCAGCTCGCGGGTGTCGAACAGCGGCAGGTCGGTCTGGTCGCGGTAGGGCACGCGCAGGTAGTACAGGCGCGGTTCCAGGGTCTGGATGTAGTCGCCGCCATGCCACTGGAAGTTGCGTTCGAAGTAGGCGCCGGCATCGAGGCTGGCGATCGGCAGGCTTCGGCTGGCGCTGACCGGCTTGGCCGGATACAGGATCGGGTTGATCGGATCCACCGGCTGGCCGTCCAGGCCGTCGTAGCGGGTGTAGCGCCAGGAAAGCTGTGGCGTGATGAACCAGGCGTTGCCACCCAGCGGCACGCGGATCCACGGCTGCAGGTCGAGCCGGTTGCCGCCATCGTAGCGGTCATGGTTGTCGAGCACGCGGGCAAAACTGTCATGACTGAAGCGCACCGCTTCAAGATTCAGGCCCGCTTCGAACCAGGGCGCCAACGGGCGCCAGGCAGAAGCCTGCAGTCGCGGCAGGCGCCGGTAGGGCTCGTCGCCATCATTGAGCAGGGGCGACGCGATCTGCCAGTTCTCCGCACTCAGGCTGGCGGTCCAGTATTTGCCGCGGCCGTAGATGCCAGCGCGGCTGGCCACCAGCGAAATCGAGGTGGCATCAATCGAGTCGCCGAAGTCGCTCAGGTAGTTCTTGTCGCTGACGTTGTTGAGGTCGGCGTCCACGTACCAGTGCTGGTTGAGGATGGTGCTGTGCTGCAGGCTGAGGAAACTGCGGTCGCGCTGGGTGATGTCGTCGTTGGGCAGGAAGGTGCCGTGGAAGCTGCCACGCGAACTTTCGGTCAGGTAGCGGAACTCGCCTTCCAGCATCAGGCCGCGCTTGGACAACCAGCGCGGCGTGAGGGTGGCGTCGTAATTCGGCGCCAGATTCAGGTAGACCGGCAGCTTGAGGTCCAGGCCGTTTCGGTCATCGCGGCCGATGGTCGGCGCCAGCACGCCGGTGCGGCGCTTGTCATCGGTCGGGAAGCTCACCACCGGCAACCAGATCACCGGCACGCGGCCCAGGCGCAAGGTCACGTTGTGGGCCACGCCGGTATTGGTTTGGTTGTTGATGGCAATGCGGCCCGCAGAAAATTCCCACTGGCGCTGGCCGGGAGGGCAGGTCGAATAGGTCGCCGTGCTCAGCGTGCCGGTTTCGCCCTTCATGTCGGCGCTGGCAGCGGTGCCGTTGCCGAGTTCATTGTTGAACTGGTAGCTGACCTTGTTGAGCTTGAGTTCGTCGTTCTTGTGATCGCCCGCGGCGCGGTCGGCGGTCAGCCGGATATTGCGATCCTGGTAACGGACCTGGCCCTCGGTGAAGAACTGCTCGGTCTCGTGCGTGTAGGTGAGCTTCTCGGTCGCCATCCACTGGTCAGCGTGGCGCATCTTGACGTCGCCGTTGAAGACGGTGTTTTCGGCCTTCAGCACGTCCAGGTCGTTGGCTTCGATGTCGGTGGGCGCGGCCAGGCGGTTGTCGGTCGCCGCCGGCGCGGGCTCGACGAACCACGGCAGGGTCTCGGGCGCCTGGCACAGGTTCCAGGTGGGCTTGGGGACATCCTGGGCGCGAACGGCGCCGGCGACGGCTAGGCAGAGCGGCAACAGACGCAGGCTGGTCGGGCGCACCGGGCGGTTCCTGACAATGCAATGACCGCCATTCTAGCCCGAGCCGAGCGTGCGCCGGCGAGTCCTTCGGGCCCGTAATGCGGGCTCAGGCGCCCAGGCCGACCAGGTGGGCGATGCTGCACTCGCGCAGGGCGGTCAGGCTGTAGCCGCCCTCGAGCAGGGACACCAGCCGGCCCTGGCCATGGCGCTCGGCGCTGGCGGCCAGTTCTTGGCTGATCCAGGCGTAGTCGTCCGCGCCCAGGCCGAGGTCGGCCAGCGGATCCAAGCGATGGCCGTCGAAGCCTGCCGAGACCAGCAGCAACTGCGGCGCGAATGCGTCCAGCGCCGGCAACAGGCGCTCGCTCCAGGCGGCGCGGAACAGGGCGCTGCCCGCGCCCGGCGGCAGCGGCGCATTGATGACGTTGCCCACGCCCGACTCTCCGATTGCACCGGTGCCCGGGTACAGGGGCGACTGGTGCGAGCTGAGATAGAGCACGCGTTCGTCGCGCTGGAAGATGTCCTGGGTGCCATTGCCGTGGTGGACATCGAAGTCGACGATCGCCACCCGCGCAAGGCCGTGTTGTGCCAAGGCATGCGCGGCCGCGACCGCGACCGAGTTGAACAGGCAAAAGCCCATCGCCGTGTCGGCGGTGGCGTGGTGTCCCGGTGGCCGCACGGCGCAGAAGGCGTGGCGCGTGTCGCCTGCCATCACCGCATCCACGGCGGCGATGCCGGCACCGCAGGCGCGCAAGGCCGCGGCCACTGAACCGGGGGCGAGCACCGTGTCTTCGTCCAGTCGAACCGTGCTTCCCGCCGGAACGGCAAGAATCTTCTGCACGAGAGATGCGGCATGCGCGCGTTGCACCTGTGCGGCGTCGGCCAGCGGTGCTTCATGCCACTGCAATTGCGGCAGGGCTTCACGCAGCGCATCGATTACGGATTGAAGGCGTGCCGGGCTTTCCGGATGACCGGCGCCGGGCTGGTGGCCGAGGCAATCGGGATGGCTGTAGACCCGCATCTCAGCCCTTGCGGCGGTCGTGGTTCCAGAGCACTTCGCCGTGGCCGCTGGCGCGCGCCAGCACCCGCGCCAGCACGAACAACAGGTCGGACAGGCGGTTGAGGTAGCGGATGGCTTCGGGGCGCACCGAGTCGTGGTGCGAAAGCGTGACCACTTCGCGTTCGGCGCGGCGGCAAATCGTACGCGCCAGATGGCAATGCGCAGCGGCCATGCCACCGCCGGGCAGGATGAAATCCTTCAGCGCGGGCAGATCGGCATTGAAGCGATCAAGCGTGTGTTCGAGCCGTTCGATGTCGGCATCGAAGATGGCCGAGTGCCCGGGAATGCACAGCTCTCCGCCGAGGTCGAACATCTGGTGCTGCACCGACACCAAGGCGGCGCGCACGTCCTCGGGAATTTCACAGGCCAGCACCAGGCCAATGGCGGAATTGGCTTCATCCACGGTGCCGTAGGCGGTAACGCGGGCCGAATCCTTGGACACGCGCGCGCCATCGCCAAGGCCCGTGCTGCCGTCGTCGCCGGTGCGGGTGTAGATCTTGGAAAGACGATTGCCCACGCCGCGTGGCTCAGGCCGTCTGCAGGGCCAGCGCGGGATGACGGCGACGTAGCAGCGCAAAGCTCGCGAACAGCAAGCCGGCATAGAACAGCGTGCCCAGCAAGGTGTTCTGGAAGAAGGGCAGGCCGGCCACATAAGCCGCGACCAGACCCGCGCCGGTCTGCGGGTACATGCCCGAGCCGAGCCAGGCGCCGAAATTGGTCACCACGAAGAACAGCACCGAGCCCAGCACCGAATAGCCGATGACGCGCGAAGCGCTGACGCGGCCGCGCAGGCCGAAGCCCAGCACGGTGGACAGCGCGATGCAGGCATACACCAGCAGGAAGCCGGCGCTGAGGAAATATTCGGCGTAGATGCCGCCATTCATCAGGCCCAGCGCAAGGTCGGACACGAACATCGCCAACAGCGGCGCCCACAGCGCGACCCGGCGCGAGCCGAAATAGGCGCCGCCGAACAGCGCCACCGCTTCCACCGGCGAAACATTGGGCGGATGCGGGATCAGGCGCGACAGCGCCGCCAGCAGGATCAGGCCGATCAGGAGCAGGGGGCCTGCGGCAAGCGGAGAAGGCGACGTCGAAGGCATGGGCAAGTCCGGTCTGGTGGCGGGAACACGCGGTCGCCATGGTCGGCAGGCGGCCGGGCCGTTAGGATACCGCAACGCGTCCGATGCGGTGCCGACCCTTTCGTGAATCCTGATTTCGACATTGCCATCCTGGGTGGCGGCCTGGTCGGCAGCAGCCTGGCTTGTGCCTTGGACGGGCGCGGATATCGGGTCGCGCTGATTGAGGGCAGCCCGCCACGGCAGGCGCCGCCCGGTTTCGACGATCGCAAGCTGGCGCTGGCCGCCGCCAGCCTGAATGCGCTGCAGGCGCTGGGCGTGTTACCCGGTCCGGGTGAAGCGCCGAGTCCGATCCGGCGCATCCACGTCAGTCGCCAGGGCGATTTCGGCGTAGTGCGCATGGCGGCTGAAGAAGCGGGCCGCGAATTTTTTGGCGCCGTGTTGCCCGCGCATGCCTTGGGCGCGGCGCTGGAGCAGCGCCTTGCCGCCTTGCGCGACCTGCAAATGCTGCGACCGGCCAGGCTGTCGGGCATCAGCGCCATCGACGGCGGTTGGCGGCTGGCGCTTGAGGCCGAGGATGGCGCCCGCAGCGTGTCCACCCGGCTGCTGGTCGCAGCCGATGGCACGCGTTCGTTCGCGCGCACGGCGCTGGGCATCGGCGTGCAGGAGCATGACTACGGCCAGACCTTGCTGGTCTGCAGTGCCCGCTGCGAGCGCGATGCCGATGGCACGGCGTATGAGCGCTTTACCGATCGCGGTCCGGTGGCCTTCCTGCCCATGGGCCGCGATTACGGCGTGATCTGCGCGGTTGCGCGCGACGAAGCCGACGCGATTCTTGCGCTCGATGACGCGGCGTATGCCGAATACCTGCAGCAGCGTTTCGGCTGGCGCGCGGGTCGCATCCGGCGCGTCGGTGCGCGCAGCGCCTATCCGATCCAGCGCGTATTGGCCGAGCGCTTGACCGCCACGCGCGCCGTGCTGGTCGGCAATGCCGCGCAAACCATCCACCCGATTGGCGCGCAGGGTTTCAACCTGGGCCTGCGCGATGCCCTGACCCTGGCCGAAGCCCTGCAGCGCGATGCCGATCCCGGCAGCGAGGCGGTGCTGCGTACCTACGAAGACGCGCGCCGCGAGGATCGCGAACGCACGCTGGCCTTCAGCGATGGCCTGGCAAGGGCGACGGCCAATCCTTCCTTCGCGATGCATGTGCTGCGTTCGTTCGGGCTGCTGGGGCTGGGCCATGTGCCCGGCCTGGCCGCGCCACTGGCGGCAGGCGCGATGGGCTTTCGTGGGCAGGTGCCGACCTTGGCGAGGGACCGCGCGTGAGCCGGCGTGATCGTCACGATGTCATCGTGGTCGGCGCCGGTGTGGTGGGCGCAGCCGCGGCATTGCGGCTGGCGCGAGAAGGCCTGCGCGTAGCGGTCGTCGAAGTGCATGAACCGGCTGCCTGGCGCGAGGAAGCACCGGACTTGAAGGTCTATGCCTTCGCGCCCGATGCGCAGGCGCTGCTCGATTCACTCGACGTTTGGGCCAGCGTGGCCTCGGCGCGCGCGCATCCCTATCGGCGCATGCGCGTATGGGATGCCGCGGGCGGCGACGAATTGCGCTTCGATGCCGATCAGCTCGGTCGCGCCAACCTGGGGCATATCGTCGAACACCAACTGCTGGTGGACCGCTTGTGGTCCGCCGTGCAGCGCGAGAACGGCGTGGAGCGCTTTTGCCCCGAGCGCGTGGATTCGCTGGCGCAAGGCGAGCAGGGCGTGGAGTTGGGTTTGAAGAGCGGCGCGACCCTGCGCGCGCGCTTCCTGCTGGGCGCCGATGGCGCCGCGTCCAAGGTGCGCGAGCTCGCCGGCATTGCCGTGCGCGAGCACGACTACCACCAGCAAGGCCTGGTGGCTTATGTGCAGACGGAACTACTGCACGAAGACACGGCCTGGCAGCGCTTCCTGCCCGGCGGCCCGCTGGCTTTCCTGCCCTGCACCGATGGCCGCTGCTCGATCGTGTGGACCCTGCCGCAGGACGAGGCGCAACGTGTGCTGGCCGCGGAAGATGCCAGCTTTCGCGCCGAGCTCACCCGCGCCTTCGACGCCCGGCTGGGTGACGTGTTGGCGGTGTCCGAGCGCAAGGCTTTTCCGCTGCGCCGGCGCCTGGCCGAGCCGATGCTTCAGGGGCGCGTCGCCCTGATCGGCGATGCCGCCCATGCCGTGCACCCGCTGGCGGGGCAGGGCGTGAACCTCGGGCTGCGTGATGTCAGGGCGCTGGGTGAACTATTGGGCGAAGGTCGGAACTTCGACTCGCCTGATCATTGGCAGCGCTGGGCGCGCAACCGCAGCAGCGAAAACGCCGTGGCGGCCAGGAGTTTCGAAGCCATCAACGGTTTGTTCTCAAACGATGCGCCGCTGCCCACCCTGCTGCGTGGGCCGCTGCTCGGAATGGCGGGAAAACTGCCGCCCCTGACGCGCTTCCTGTGGCGCCGCGCAGCCGGACTTTGATCGAAAAAATCAGGCGGGTGGCGCGAGGAACTCGGCCGGCAGCAGGCTGCCATCGCCGTTCTTGTCCTGGCGCTTGAATTGCTGTTCCAGGCGGTCGAGCAATTCCTGCAGCGTCACCTTGCGGCCATGCGGAACCAGTTGTTCCTCGGGCCCGAGCACGCCATCGTGGTTGGCATCCATGCGCTTGAACGCGTAAGTGAAGCGTTCCTGGTATTCGCTCAGGCTGATGCGGCCATTGTGGTTGCTGTCCACCACGTCGAAGTAGCGCTTGTCAGCGCCCGAGCTCGCGGCCATCGCCGAACCGGCCAGCAGGCCCGTGGTCATTGCGCAAATCCTTTTGATCACAACATCCTCTCCTTGGCGGCCGGGTCGCTGGCGAACACGGTGATTTCCTCGCGGTCATGGTACAGCTGGCGGGCCCGTATCGTCAGCGGACGACCCGCTTGTTCAGCGAATGCATCCAGGCAATGCCGGGTTTCGTCCCAGCGCTTTTTCATGGGTAGCTTGAGGTTGAATATGGCGTGCCGGCACCAACCGCGGCTGAACCATTCGGCCATGCGCGCGGCCACGCGCCGCGGCGACTCGACCATGTCGCAGACCATCCAGTCCTGGCGCTTGGGCGGTTCCCAACTGAAACCATCGGCACGCACGTGCTCTACCAGGCCGGTGGCCAGGGCTGACTCGGCCATCGGGCCGTTGTCCACCGAGATTACCTTGAAGTGGTGGCGCGCGAGGATCCAGCTCCAACCGCCAGGCGCGGCGCCGATATCGGCCGCGCACATGCCGGGGCGCACCCATTTCTCGCGCTCGGCCGGCAGCATCAACGTGAGGATGGCTTCCTCGAGTTTCAGGGCAGAACGGCTCGGCGCGTCGGACAGTGCACGCAGGCGCGGCACGCCGAGCGGCCAGGGCGAACTGTCGGCGATCTCGCCCGAGCCCAGCAGCAGATGGTCGCCGGCGAGGAAGCAGACATGCAGGCGCGGCAGGCGCGGGTCTTCCTTCTCGGTGAGCAGGCCGCGCTGGCGCAGTGCCGGTCGCAGGGCATTGCCAAAACTGCGCGCGAGACCGGCGAGGGGCCGCGCTTCGTCCGAATCCGGGTGCTCGACCACCAGGTCGCCGTGGCGGCCGCGGCCACCGAGCGCATCGAGCAGGGGCGTAATGCGGTCTTTCGGATCGAGATCGCGCAGTTCGGCGAGGAAGCGCAACTTCTGGCGCGCGAAGATCAAATCGTTGAAGGGCAGGGCGCGCGACAAGGGCGCGCCGTCGGCGCCGAGGTAGAGCACGAAGCCGGCGTGGCGCTGGGTGCGCGCGTAGCCGGAAAATCCGGCCACTGCGGCGCGCTCGCTGAGCTCAGCCGCAAGCTCCGGCTCGAAGCCGGGGCGGCAGTAGCAGAGCAGGCCGTCGTCCATCGGAGATTCGGCAGCTTCAGTAGACATGACCGCTCTTCCCGTAGTCGCGCAATACCGCGCAGGCCTGGTCACGCTGCAGGTCGCGCTGCACCCGGATGCCGCGGCGCTCCAGTTCGCCCTGCCAGTCCTGCGGCAAGGGGCCCTCGTCGAAACCGGCCAGGGTCTGCACGTCGTCGCTGCGCGCGCCGATCAGCACTTCGTCAATGCCGGCCCAGATCAACGCGCCGTAACACATGGCGCAGGGCTGGGCAGAACTGGCCAAGGTGAAGCGTGCACCGCTTTCATTGAGCCGATGCCGTCCCAGGGCTTGCTGGCTGCTGGCCAGCGCCATCACCTCGGCATGCGCGGCGGAGCATTGCATCGGGATCACGCGGTTCACGCCCAGTCCCACCAGTTGGCCATCCTGGTCGAACACGGCGGCGCCGAAAGGACCGCCGCTGCCGTCGGAAATATTGCGGCGCGAAAGTTCAATCGCCAGCGCCACCTTGCTCTCGGCATCGGCATAGCGGCGCCCGGAATCGACAACCTCGCCGATCCACGCTGGCAGCTGCAAACGGACTTCCGTGGCCAGTTTCATTTCAGCTCCGCCGGTGCAGTCATGCTGTCATCGGACAGCAGCACGTTTGCGCATTGCCCCGACACGCATTGGCAGCCGCTGATCGCGAGCATGCCGCAGGTGCTGACGCGGCCTTCTTTCGCGCATTGCGCCTTCACCTGTTCGGGGAAGGTAGGCGTGTCCTTGTTCAAGCATTGCGGGCGGTAGCCGCAGCAACTGCCCACGTCCTTCACCGCGCAATCAGCGTCGCTGCTGCAGCGGCGGCCCTTGCTGGCCTCGGCCAGGAGGGGGGCGGTGTGGGATCCAGTCGCTGCGGCCGGTACGTCTACTGCAACGGGCGCTGTCGTGGATGCGGCATTCGGCGCGGCGGTCGGCGCCGGTTCCGGGATAGCGGTCGCTGGCGGCGCCTGACTACTGGAAGCTGCTGGCGCCGGACTAGCCGCCGCGCGTTGCTCCGGCTGACCTGCATTGCAGCCAACCAGCACGCACAACAAAAGCAGTGCGGCTGGGCAGCGCAGCCCGCGGCCTGTCATTGCGCCGCCGCCTTCGCCCAGCTGTCGCGCAGCGTGACCGTGCGATTGAACACGGGAGCATTCGCGCGATGGTCGCGGCGATCGGCGACGAAGTAGCCCAGGCGTTCGAACTGGAAGCGCTGTTCGGCGTCCACGCCAACGGCGGAAGGCTCGACAAAGCCCTGCACCACGCGCACCGAATCCGGGTTGAGGTAGTCGCGGTAGGTCTTGCCGGCGTCATCGTTGTCCGGATCGGGCACGGTGAACAGGCGATCGTAAAGGCGCACCTCGGCCGCCACGGCATGGCGCGCGCTGACCCAGTGGATGGTGCCCTTGACCTTGCGATCCGCGCCCGGCAAACCGGCGCGCGTCAGCGGATCGAGGGTGCCGCGCAGCTCGACCACGCGCTCGCCGTCCTTCACCACTTCATCGCAACGCACGATGCCGACGCCGCGCAGGCGCACTTCGCCGCCGGGCACCAGGCGATGGAAACCCTTCACCGGCACTTCCATGAAATCCTCGCGCTCGATCCACAGCTCGCGCGAGAAGGGCACGGCGCGGCGGCCGAAGCTATCGTCCTTGGGATGGTTGGAGAACTCGAGGGTTTCCTCGTGGTCGGCCTCGAGGTTGCCCAGCACCAGCTTCACCGGATCGACCACCGCCATGCGCCGCGCGGCGCCAGCATCGAGGTCTTCGCGCACGCAGCCTTCGAGCACCGAGAAATCGGTCAGCGAGTTCTGCTTGGAAATGCCGATGCGGTCGGCCAGCAGGCGCAACGAGGCCGGCGTGTAGCCGCGCCGGCGCAGGCCCTGCAGCGTGGGCATGCGCGGGTCGTCCCAGCCGGACACCAGGCCGTCCTGCACCAAGGCCATCAGCTTGCGCTTGCTCATCACCGTGTAGTTGATGTTCAGGCGCGAGAATTCGATCTGGCGCGGCTTGGATACCGGTGTTTCCAGGCCAGCGTCGAGCAGCGGCTGCCACAGCTCGCGGTGCGCGGGCAGGTCGATATTGTCGATGCACCAGTCGTACAGCGGGCGGTGGTCTTCGAACTCGAGCGTGCACAGCGAATGGGTGATGCCTTCGACCGCATCGGAAATGCAGTGCGCGTAGTCATACATTGGATATATCGGCCACGAGTCGCCGGTGTTCTGGTGGCTGACGTGGCGGATGCGGTAGATGGCCGGGTCGCGCAGGTTGATGTTGCCGCTGGCCATGTCGATTTTCACGCGCAGGGTGCGCGCGCCGTCCGGGAATTCGCCCGCGCGCATGCGCCGGAACAGGTCCAGGTTCTCGGCAACGGGGCGATCGCGGAAGGGCGAGTTGCGGCCGGGTTCGGTCAGGGTGCCGCGGTAGGCGCGCACGTCTTCGGCCGAGAGGTCGCAGACGAACGCCTTGCCGTCTTCGATCAGCTTGATGGCGCTGCGATAGAACACCTCGAAGTAGTCCGAGGCGTGGCGCAGCTCGGCCCATTCGAAACCCAGCCAGCGCACGTCGTCCTTGATGGCCTCGACGTACTCGAGGTCTTCCTTGCTCGGATTGGTGTCGTCGAAGCGCAGGTTGCAGATGCCGCCGAACTCGGTAGCGACGCCGAAGTTCAGGCAGATGCTCTTGGCGTGGCCGATGTGCAGGTAGCCGTTGGGCTCGGGCGGAAAGCGGGTGCGGATGCGGGCGTGCTTTCCGGCGGCGAGGTCTTCGCGCACGATCTGGCGGATGAAGTCCTGCTTTTCGGCGGCCGGGGTCGGGGTGTTGTCGTTCATTCGCTGGAAGGGCTGCGGGAAGTGCGCCAGTTTACCCGACCGCCCCGAGTTGCCGGCGCCGGCCGGCGCGTGACCGTCGGTCGCGTGGCGCTTGCCGGCCGTCACGATTCCGGACTCCGGATATTTCCTTTCGGCAATTTCCGGCACACTGGGGTCCAACCCAAGGAGTCTGGGCTTGAGCGAACGCCCCCCGATCGCGAGCTGGATGCTGCACCTGCTGTCAGCGCTTTGGGCGTTGACGGCGTCCTGCGCGTTCGCCGCCGGCCCGCAGGACGGACCGGCCCTGGCTGTGCTCGAGGCCCCGGCCGCCTACGGCCTGGACGACCTGGTGTCGGGCCGCGCCCGCATCGGCTTCAATCCGGTGGTCGAAGACGGCATTCACGTGATTGGCCGCCCGGGAACGACGCAGTGGTTGCGCCTGCGCCTGGACTTGCCT
Source organism: uncultured Gammaproteobacteria bacterium (assembly GCA_966096795.1). Classification (GTDB taxonomy): domain Bacteria; phylum Pseudomonadota; class Gammaproteobacteria; order Xanthomonadales; family Xanthomonadaceae; genus Arenimonas. The sequence continues at coordinate 32,820 of CBHTVR010000018.1, read as the reverse complement.
GAAGACGGCGTTCGCCGCTTCATCAGCCTGCCGCGCCAGGCCATCGACACCGTGCGCGTGCATTTGCCCGGGCCACCGGACGAAGTGCTGGCGCAGGCCGGCATCGGCGAGACCGATGCGGCGGTGCGCTGGCCCGACAACCTCGTGCTGCCCTTGCCCCAGGTCCTGCATGGCCCGACCACGGTCTACCTGGAGGTACGTGGGCAAGGACACCTGAACTTGCGTCCGCGTTTGCTGGACGAGTCGCAATGGCGGCAACGGGCGGCGGCAAGCAGCGGCGCCTACGACCTGTTGTACCTGGCCTTTTTGCTGATCGGCGCACTGGCCTTGCTGCGGCGCGGCCTGTGGGGCGGCCGCACGCTGAGGGTTGCGGCCGCGGCTTTCGGCTGCCTGGGTGCGGCCCTGGTCGGCAATTACCACCTGCAAATCAGTGTCGGCGGTACCAGCCTGGCGTCGTTGCCGGTCTTGCCGGTATCACTCTGGGTGATGTCCTGCGCGCCCCTGCTTTGGGCGACCCAACAATTCGCCGGCTTCGACCGCAGCCGGCCCGCGTTGGCGAGCGGCTTCGACCGCGCCGGCCTGGCACTGCTCCTGCTGGGCCTGGCGTTCCTGTTCCTGCCGCTGTCGTTGCTGCCGCATCTGCAGGTGCTGGGCCTGGCCTTGTTCGCGGCCTGCAGCCTGGTGTGCGCGGCTGCCCTGTTTACCGATCCGCGTCATGGCCGATGGCTGGCGGGCGGGGTCTGGGTGGCCATGCTTCCGGCCCTGCTGGCCATCGCGCTGGGCTTCGGCCAAGTGCTGCCGGCCACGCGCCTGGTCATGCGCGGATTCCAGTTGTTGCTGACGCTGCAGTTGGCCATCTACCTGCTCCTGCCCTGGTGGCGCGAAGCCCAGGCCGAGCGCGAGCGCCGCCGCCGTGGCGGAACCTCGGAGCTGAGCGCGGAAGAGAAAATCGCCCACGCCCGCGAATGGATGATCCGCAGCTTGCAGGCCGGCATCGAGAACGCGTCCGATGGCGATGACATGGAGTGGATCGCCTACCGGCGCCTGATGGGCGGCCTGAAACCGGTGTTGCCGCAGAGCGCGGCGGCGGTGATCGCCATGAACTACCACAGCGAGGATCTGCTGTTGGTCGAGCCGCGCAACGCCGAAGCGCGCTTCCAGGCGCTGCTGGCACAACGCGGTTCCCTGCTCAAGAACCTGAGTCGTTCGCTGGCGCCGCAGCAGATCGGGGTGGATTTCCAGGCTCCGGAAGGCAAGACCGAACAAGTGCAGCTGGCGGTGATCCCGCTGCCGATCGAGCGCCCGGGTTGGGGCGCGCTGGTGATCGAGCGCGCGCCCAACATCAGCTACAGCGAAGGCGAACTGGACTTGTGCACCGAGTTCGCCGCGCTCGCGACCACCGCCGGCGACGAAGCCGCAACCGTGATGCAGCTGCGCCGCGCCGCCGAGATCGAGCCCGAGTCGGGCGTGTTCCGAGGCGCGATGGCCGAGTCGCTGCTGCGCAAGGCGCATGAGGCGGCAACGCAGAAGCGCAAGCCGCTCTCGCTATTGCAGGTGTCGGTGGACGAGTTTGCCCTGGTTTCGCAGGAGGCCGCCGCCACGGTCGCGCGCCTGGTGGCCGACCTGATTCGCGACGAGATTGATTACGGCGACACCGTCGCCCGGATCGAGGACGACCGCTTCCTGGTGGTGCTGTCGGGCCGCCCGATCGGCGACGCCCGCGGCCTGGCCGAACGCCTGTGCCAATCGGTGCGCAAACTCGGCCTGCCGATCGCCGAGGGCACCAGCCTGGCGCTGAGCGTTGGCGTGTCACAGGTGCTGATGGGCGAGCGTGCGGCGCAGCCTGCGCTCGATCGCGCCGGCAAGGCACTCGGCAAGGCACGCCAGTACGGCGGCAACCAGGTGCAGGCGGTGGCGGGCGGCCTGGGTTAGCGCAGCGCGTTGCAGCGGACGGTTACACTATCCGCATGCGCACACTCATCATCGGCAACAAAACCTACTCATCTTGGTCCCTGCGGCCCTGGCTGCTGATGCGCCACTTCGGCCTGGAATTTGACGAGGTGGTCTTGCCGCTGGACACGCCGGAATTCTTCGCGCGCATCCGCGACTATTCGCCGACCGGGCGCGTTCCCGCGCTGCACGTGGGCGAGGAATGGATCTGGGATTCGCTGGCCATCTGCGAAACGGTGAACGAGCGTTGGCTTGGCGGTCGCGCCTGGCCTGCCGATGCCCGCGCCCGCGCGGTGGCCCGCAGTGCCTCCTGTGAAATGCACTCGGGCTTCCTGGCCCTGCGCAAGCAATTGCCCATGAACTGCAAACGCCAGCCCCGCGCGCCGCACTGGGACGAAGCCGCGGCGGCCGACATTGCCCGTGTGCAGGAACTGTGGGCCGACCTGCGCGCGCAGCATGGCGCCGGCGGCGACTTCCTCTGCGGTGAATTCGGCATCGTCGATGCCATGTTCGCCCCCGTGTGTGTGCGCTTTCGCGGCTATGGCCCCGGGCTGTTGCCATCAAGCAAGGCCTACATGGAGGCGATGTTCGCGCTGCCTGCAATGCGCGACTGGCAGGCGGGTGCCGAGGCCGAGCCGGCGCGGGTCGAGGCAGACGAGGCCTGAGGCGAGCGGTTCGCATGCGGCTCGCGCCCGCGAGCTATTCGATCGCGCAGACCAGCACCAATTCGCAAGCCCCATCACCCCGGTCGGCACGGCTCAGCGAACTGACCCAGTGCCATCCCGAAGGGTCGTCGATGCGGATCAGCCAGCCCTGCAACGTGACAACGTCACCGGCGCGCACTTCCTGCAGGCGCCGCGCTACCAGCGCATCGGCCGGCACCATATGCATGTTGGCGCTGTTCAAGGCGATGACGCCAGGAGGCAAAGGCGGGCCGTCTGCGCCCCAGCGGTAACGATACCAGCGGCCGCCTTGGGACACATGCAATCGCTCGGCCATCCCTGGCTCGGACATCGGCCCCCAGCCGAGGGCGAGGTCGGTCGGGGAGAAGCGCGTCTCCGGGCCGAAGGAATAGTTTTCCCGCGACAACACCCGCGCCTGCAAACTCAGCCCGGCCAAGGGTGACACACGCGCGCCGCCGAAGCCGAACGGTGCCAGGCCAGCAGGCACGGGGCTTTGCAAGGGCTGTGACGGATCGCTGTAAGCGGCGGGCAGGGGGCAGGGGACGGAAGCTCCGGCGCTGTCAGCCAGTGCCGCAGTCGAGCCGTTGCGGCTCAGGCCCCATATCAGGGCCATGATGAGCAGGAAGAGCAGCCAGGGCCAGCGACTCATGGCTTGCCCATTCCAGGCGAGAAATCCGCCAGCAGCGCAGCGCGCGTGGACTCGGGAACCGGGCAGTGCTCGGGCAAACGTGCGTCGTCGATGCCGATGGACAGGCCCGCGCCCCGGCGCAGGTCGGCAACAGCTGCCGCGGCAAATTCAAAGCACAAGAAGTGCACGGCAGAGGTCTTGTCGGCCGTGCTGCGCTCAAGCCCTTCGTCGGCTCGCGCGAACACCCGCGCGTGTCCCTCCACCTTCGCGTAGACGTGGTGCTCGATGCCGACCAGGCGCGACAGCCGGTCGGCGCGCTCGACCGGATCGGTGAATTCCAGCAGCAGGGTCGCCTTCAGGTTGCTGCCATCGGGAATCAGCGGGTTGTAGGCGTCGAGCTCGTCCTGAATGCCGGCGGCTTCGAAGATGCGTTCGATGCGCAGCATCTCCTGCACCTGGTACTGCACCGTCAGGCGATCTTCGAACAGCAGGCTGGCATGGCGACCCAAGGCCAGCGAGCGAAGCTTCTTGTGGGCGATCACCTTGGCGCGAAACCCGGCACGCTCGGCGGCATAGCGCTCGAGAGGCAACAGGTCGGAGCGGGTGAGGCGGTTCATCGCGTCAGTCCATCTCCGCCAGCGCCTTGGCGAATCGGTTGGCGTGCGAGCGTTCGGCCTTGGCGAGCGTCTCGAACCAGTCGGCGATTTCATCGAAGCCCTCTTCGCGCGCCGCCTTGGCCATGCCCGGATACATGTCGGAGTATTCGTGCGTCTCGCCGGCGATGGCGCTGCGCAAGCTGCTGGCGGTGTCGCTGAAGGCCATGCCGGTCGCGGGATCGCCGGTTGCTTCCAGGTATTCGAGGTGGCCGTGCGCATGCCCGGTTTCGCCTTCGGCGGTGGAACGGAATACCGACGCGATGTCGCTGCGGCCTTCCACATCGGCCTTCTGCGCGAAGTACAGGTAGCGGCGATTGGCCTGCGATTCGGCTGAAAACGCGAGCTTGAGGTTCTCCTCGGTGCGGCTGCCCTTGAGCGGCATGGTGTTCTCCTGCGGGGGCGGGGTCATGCGCGCTTGCGCAGCTTGGTTGCGCCGGCGCTTGCGGCATCGGCCGGCGGCGTGAGCAGGCCCGGGGGCAGGTCGCGCAGCACCTGGGCAAGTTGCCGAAGGAATCCGCCCATGGCCGAACTCTTGCGCCAGGCGATGGCGATGCGCCGGCTCGGCGGTGGCTTCTTGAAGCTGAGCAACTTCAGGTTCGGCGACGCCGGCACCGGCGGCTTCACCGCCAGCATCGGCAGCAAGGTAATGCCGACACCCGCAGCCACCATCTGGCGCAGGGTTTCCAGGCTGGTGGCGCGGAAGCCTTCCTTTTCGCCGGCGCCGGAGAGCGTGCACACCTCCAGCGCCTGGTCGCGCAGGCAGTGGCCGTCTTCGAGCAGCAGCAGGTGCTGGTCCACCAGTTCGGCCAGTTGCAGGTCGCGATGGCTGGCCAGCGGATGCTTGCCGGGCACCGCCAACATGAAGGGTTCCTCGAACAGGAATTGCACCTCCAGCCAGTCTTCATGCACCGGCAGGGCAAGGATGGCGGCATCGAGGCGACCATCGCGCAGCATCGCCAGAAGCGCTTCGGTTTTTTCCTCGACCAGCAGCAGCTCCAGGCGCGGAAAGCGCGAGCGCAGGCCGGGCACGACGTGCGGCAACAGATATGGCCCCAGCGTGGGGAAGATTCCGAGGCGCACGCTGCCGGCCTCCGGGTCGGTGGTGCGGCGCGCGGTCTCGCGCATCTGCTCGACATCGGCCAACACGCGGCGCGCGCGCTCGACGATGTCGCGCCCCACCGGTGTCAGCATCACCTGGCGCGGCGCGCGCTCGACCAGGGCCACGCCCAGTTCCTCTTCCAGCTTGCGGATCTGCGTGGACAAGGTGGGCTGGCTGACATGGCAGGCGTTGGCGGCGCGGCCGAAGTGGCGCAGGTCCGCGAGGGTGACCAGATAGCGGAGGTCGCGTAGGTTCATGGCCATAGAGTATGGCTATGAATTCCCGGAAAACAATCAGTCCGGTCGCGAGGGGGACATGCCAGGACCGGCGGATTCAATGCCGTGCAGCGCCACCGTTAGCCGCAGCGCCCGATCCGGCGGTTTGCGCCGGTGGCGCAAGCGATGCGCGAATCCAGCCGGTGGTTTCAGCCAGCACCGGCGAGAAGCGCGTCGAGGCAAATCCGTCCACCAGGCGCAGGTGGCCGATGCCGGGAAGGATGCGCAGGCGCACCGGTTCACCCGCCGCCTGCAGTCGCGCCGCCAGGTGTTCGCTGTTCTGCTTCCACACCTTGTTGTCCTTGTCGCCATGCAGCAGCAGGAACGGCGGCTCGTCGCCGTCGACGAAATTCACCGGTTGGCTTGCCGGCCACAGCACCCGATCGGCGAAGACTCGCTGTATGCGCTTGTCGGTGATCGGCAGGAAGTCATACGGACCGGCGAGACCGATGACGCCGGCAAGCTCGCGTGGGCGAATGCCTTGTCTGTCCAGGTAGCGGGCATCGGTACCGAGCAAGGCAGCGATATGGGCGCCCGCGGAGTGTCCCATCAAAAAGATGCGCGCCGGATCTCCGCCCCATTGCGCGGCGTGGTCGCGCGCCCAGGCCGTGGCCGTGGCCGCATCCTCAACAAAGGCCGGGAAGGCGTGCTCGGGTGCCTTGCGGTAATCGGGAATGAGCACCAGGAAACCTTGCTCCGAAAGCGCGTGGCCGACGAAGCGGTAGAACTCGCGGCGACCGTGCTGCCAACTGCCGCCGTAGAAAAACACGACCACCGGCGCTGAGCCGGAGCCGTGCGCCGGGCGGTAGACATCCAGGGCCAGGCCATGCGCAGGGTCGAACAGCTCGGATTGCGGCGGCGTTTGGACCGGGCCGAGGTTGAGCGCGCGGAAATACGCCTGCTGGCAACCGGCGAGCGCGAGGCCCAAGGCGAGTGCCACGCAGGTACGCCAGGCTGTTTGTAAACGTCGCTTCGCCATCACCATGCAGCGATGATGCGCCCGCTGCTGTGCAGGCAATGTGCTCAGGCACAATATCGGCTGAATCGGGCGCCGTTCGCCCGCACGCCTGCGCATGAACCCAGCCGTTGTCAGCCACTTGCTCAGCGACGCCGCCCGACAATTGCCGGGCGCCGAGGCGCGCGCCGAAGCCGAACTGCTGCTGGCCGAATGCCTGGGCAAGGATCGCGCCTGGCTGTATGCGCACGGTGACGAACTCGCCCCTGAGGCCGCGCAGCGGCGATTCACCGAGTTGCTGGAGCGCCGGCGCAGGGGTGAACCCGTCGCGCAGATACTGGGCCGCCAGGCGTTCTGGTCACTTTCGTTGTCGGTGACGGCGGATACCCTGATTCCGCGGCCCGACACCGAGCTGCTGGTTGAACTGGCGCTGCAGCGGATTCCGCCGAACGCGGCGGTCGATGTGCTGGACCTTGGCACCGGCAGTGGCGCGATCGCGCTTGCGCTGGCACGCGAGCGGCCCCTCGCCCGAATCACGGCGGTGGAACGCGACGCGCGCACTCTCGAAGTGGCGCAACGCAATGCCGCGCGCCTCGGCCTGGAACGTATCCGCCTGCTGCGCAGCGACTGGTTCTCAGCCATCGCCGGCGAGCGCTTCGACCTGATCGTGGGCAACCCGCCCTACATCGCCGAGGACGATCCGCATTTGCTGCAGGGCGATTTGCGCTTTGAACCACGCCAGGCCCTGGCCTCGGGCGCGGACGGGCTCGATGCCATCCGCAGCATCGCGGCGGCGGCGCCCGCGCACCTGCGCACCGGCGCCAGCCTGCTGCTCGAGCACGGCTTTGAACAGGGGCAGGCGGTGCGCCAGATCCTGCAGCAGCACGGCCTGGAACGCATACAGACTTATCAGGACATCGAATCGCGCGATCGCGTCAGTGGCGGACAAACCAGCGGCTGATGCCGTTCAGCGCAGCGGAATTTCCATCGCCACGCCGGGCTTGCCGGCGATATCGAAGCGCACGCGCTTGCCATCGGGATCGTCCCAGACCTTGCGCGAGACCGAATCGCAAACCGAGTTGTAGCCCGCCGCCAGGTCGCGCCCGGCATCGCCGCGGCGTTGGAAGCGGAAGCGCTCGTTCCTTTCCCCGCCGATTGCCGCATTGGCATTGTCGGCATCCAGCAGCAGACTCTGCAGCGCGCGCTGACTCAGGCTGGGCTGGGCCTGCTGGAATGGTGCAGGCCGATGCGGGTTTCGGCTGCTGCGCAAGGGCGCGCTGATGGCGCTGGAACTGAGCTTGAGTTTGAGCGGCGCTGTCTTGTCGACCGCAAACGAGATCGCCGGCGCGAACGCCAGGCAAGTGACCAGTGCGAATCCGGCGACATGAATGCGGCGGTCCATCACTCACCTCGGGGGGAGAGGCGCGCCGCTTCCCGGCGGCGCAGGCCCATTGAAGCCCAAGCCGCGACGAGTCTCAAGGGGCAAATGCTGAACGGGGCCGCGATTCAGGCCGGCGTTCAGCTGGCGGCGCTGCGCACCTGCGAACCGGCGATTCCGGGCCAGCGCTTGACCACAGCCGCACGGATGCCCGCGACATCCAGCCCGGCCTGGGCGAGCAGGTCCTCGCGGCTGGCGTGTTCGAGGTAGGCATCGGGCAGGCCCAGGTGAAGCACAGGTGTGGCCAAGCCTTCAGCCGCCAGCAACTCGGCGACCGCGCTGCCGGCGCCGCCCATCACGGCGTTGTCTTCCAGGGTCACCAGGCCGTCATGGCTGCGCGCGAGCTCCAGCACCAGTTCGCGATCGAGCGGCTTGACGAAGCGCATGTTCACGCAGCTCAGGCCGAGTTCCTCGGCCACTGCTTCGGCGTTCGCCAGCGGCGCGCCGAAGGCGAGCAGGGCCGCGCCAGTGCCACGCCGGCGCAGCTGGCCCTTGCCGACTGGCAGGCCCTCGAGCGCAGGCTGCACGGCCACGCCCGGGCCCGAGCCGCGCGGATAGCGCACGGCTGCAGGTCCGGCGTGGCGAAAGCCGGTGCTCAGCATCTGCCGGCACTCGTTTTCGTCGGCGGGCGCCATCACCATCATGTTCGGTATGCAGCGCAGGAAGCTCAGGTCGAAGCTGCCCGCGTGGGTGGCGCCATCGGGCCCGACCACGCCGCCGCGATCGATCGCGAACAGCACGTCGAGATCCTGCAGGGCCACGTCGTGGATCAACTGGTCGTAGCCGCGCTGCAGGAAACTCGAATAGATCGCCACCACCGGCTTGCTGCCCTCGCAAGCCATGCCGGCGGCAAGCGTGACGGCATGCTGTTCGGCAATCGCGGTGTCGAAATAGCGCAGCGGAAATTCCTGCGAGAAGCGCACCAGGCCCGAGCCCTCGCGCATCGCCGGGGTAATGCCCATAAGCCGCTCATCGCTCGCCGCCATGTCGCAGAGCCAGTCGCCGAACACTTGCGTGTAGGTGGGCTTGGCCGGCGCATTCTTCTTCACCACGCCGACCGCGGGGTCGAAGGGCGAGACCGCGTGGTATTCGATCTGGTCGCCTTCGGCCAACTCGAAACCCTTGCCCTTGGTGGTGATGACATGCAGCAGTTGCGGACCTTTCAAGCCTTGCAGGGTCTTCAGCGCTTTCAGCAAAGCGGGAATGTCGTGGCCGTCGATCGGGCCGCTATAGTGGAAGCCCATTTCCTCGAACAGGGTCGAGGGCACGAACATGCCCTTCCAGTGCTCTTCCCAGCGCCGCACGAAACGCGCGGTGGGATTGACGCGCTTGTCGCCGAGCAGCTTCTTGCCGCCCTCGCGCATCTTGTTCATGGTCGGGCTGCTCATCAGGCGGCCGAGCATCTTGGTCAGGCCGCCGACGTTTTCGGAAATGGACATCCGGTTGTCGTTGAGGATGACCAGCAGGTTCGGTTCCGGATCCATGCCACCGGCATGATTGAGCGCTTCGAAGGCCATGCCTGCGGTCATCGCGCCATCACCGATCACCGCCACGACCTTGCGCGGGTCGCCCTGGCGTTGCAGCGCGACAGCCATGCCGAGCGCGGCGGAAATCGACGTGGATGAATGGCCGACGCCGAAGGTGTCGTAGTCACTCTCTTCGCGACGCGGGAAGGGCGCGATGCCGCCTTTCTTCTTCACCGTGTGGATGCTGTCGCGACGACCGGTCAGGATCTTGTGCGGGTAGCACTGGTGGCCGACATCCCAGACCAGGCGGTCCACCGGTGTCTGGAAGAGGTAGTGCAGGGCGACGGTCAGCTCGATCACGCCCAGGCCTGCGCCGAAGTGGCCGCCGACCGAGCTGACGGTTTCGATAAGGTAGGCGCGCAGTTCCTCGGCGATGGCCGGGAGCTCGGACTCGGGGAATTGCCTCAGGTCTTCAGGCAGGGCGATGCGGGAGAGGCGCGGGTAGCGCTCGGCGTCCATGGCTCAAATCGGCAAAATCCAGGCCGCTAGTTTCGGCCCTCCCGCCCTTGCGGGCAAGCCGAAGCAGCCCCGGAGCGCGATTCAGGCGCCGCGGGGACGGGCCAACAAGGCGCTGGCGCGGGCCGGATCGCCGCCCACTGGGGCAGCGCCCTCGGCCACCACCGCACCCGACACCAGGCCGGCATTGATGAAATCGGTGACTTCGGCAGGCGTGGCGCCGGTGGCTTCGGCGATGTCCTTCACCAGGGCCGGGCCTTTCATCATCACCGTGGCGATGCGGAAGTGCTTGGGGAATTCGCGCTCGATCTGCGGCCACTTGGTCAGCACGAACTTGATGGCGGGGCTGAAGCCGGCGAGCAGGTGGCCTTCACCCACGACCAGGCCGCACAACCAGAGCAGGCGCATCCAGGGCTGGGCGCCGGCGCTGGCGGCCTGCGCGAACTCGGTGGCGCTGATCGACTCGGCCGCGCCCGGTTCCAGCACCGCCTGCACGTAGGGAATCAGCGGCTTGAGCGAGGTCGAGCCGGCATAGCCCTGGCTGGCAGGATCGAGCAGCAGCGGCGGCGCGCCGGCGAGGCTGAGCTTGACCGGGCCCTTGAGCACACCGGCGGCCATGAAGTCGGAAATCGACGGCTGGTGCGGCACCAGGTTGGCCGGCATGGCGGCCATCTTTCCGGTGGTGATGGCAGCGATGTAGTCGGCGGAAGGCCGCACTTCCGGCTCGGCTTCAGGCACGGGATCGGGGGCGGCTGGCATGGGCGCGGGTGCAGCGGCGGCCGGCGCCGGCGCACCCGAGGCAATTTCGGCGAGCAGGGATTTGAGGGAGTGCGCGGTCAGGGGACGGCGCAGCAGGTAGTCGGTTTCGCAGCGTTCGCCGGAGGTCACGCCGATGGTGGTGCGACCGCCACTGGCGGCCTTCAGCCAGGTCATATGCCCGTACATCGAGTCCATGTCGATCGCCAGCACGCCGGCATCCGCTTCCGGCGCCAGTGACCAGCGCTGACCAAGGCTGGCGTTGGCTTCGTCGAAGAGTTGCTGAACCTGGGCGAGTTCCTCGCGCGCAAAACCGGTGAAGCACAAGCTCGTGCTGGCCATCTACTGCTGTCCCCCGAGGCACGGGATCAAGGGCCCCGTGAAGCCCCGAGTGTGCTGTCCGGACCGGGTGTCGTCAAACGCCGGTTTTTCGGAACGTGACTCAGGCCTCGGGACGCGCGCGCTTGGGCAGATGGTGCTTCAGGAAAGCCATCTGGTCGGCCAGGATGTTGCGGTTCGACAGGATCAGGTGCTCGACCCAACTGGGACGGTACGGCACCGCCAGCAAGGGCATGCCGGCCTGCTGCGGCGTGCGCCCGCCCTTGCGCGAATTGCAGTGGAAGCAGGCGCAGACGACATTTTCCCAGATGTCCTTGCCGCCCTTGGAAATCGGCATGACGTGGTCGCGGGTCAGCGAGTGGCGGCCGAATTCTTTGCCGCAGTAGAGGCAGAGCGAACCGTCGCGCGCGAACAGGGCGGCGTTGGTCAGCGCCGGCGAAGGATCCAGCGCGCGTGGATGGGCATGGCCACGCGCGGCAACGATGGGGTGCAGTTCAATCAGGCTTTGCCGGCCGGTATAGCGGTTGTTGCCGCCATGCACGGTCAGGCAGGGATCGCCCAGCGTCCAGGCCACGGCGCCGCGCACGTACAGGCAAACCGCGTCCTGCCAATGCATCCAGTCGAGGATACGGCCATGCGCATCCAGGGACAGGACGCGGGGCATGCTGGTTTCCGCAGGGGGCAGGACGCCAGCCGGGGCGGGGAAGGTCCCGGCGCTTACCAGTGCCAATCGTGGCTGTGGCGCGCTCACGACCCGAGCATAACCGATGCGCATGACAGCGCAAGCGGGACCGCAGGCCCGATGGCCGCGCTAGACTGGCGGCCTCGCCCCCGGAGCTGGCAGATGCGCGATCTTTACCCCGAAATCGAGGCCTACGACAGCGGCATGCTGGCCGCGGACGAGCGCCACCGCATCTACTATGAACAATGTGGCAATCCCAAGGGCAAGCCGGTGGTCATCCTGCACGGCGGCCCCGGCGCCGGCTGCAGTGCCAAGATGCGCCGCTTCCACGATCCGGCGCGCTACCGCATCGTGCTGTTCGACCAGCGCGGCTCCGGCCGTTCCACGCCGCACGCGGACCTGGTCAACAACACCACCTGGGACTTGGTCGCCGACATCGAACGCCTGCGCGAACACCTGGGAATCGAGCGTTGGCAGGCCTTCGGTGGCAGTTGGGGTTCGACCCTGGCCTTGGCCTACGCCGAGGCGCATCCCTCGCGCGTCACCGAACTGGTGCTGCGCGGCATCTTCATGTTGCGGCGCTGGGAGCTGGAGTGGTTCTACCAGGAAGGCGCCAGCCGCATCTTCCCGGAAGCCTGGGACCAGTACCTGGAGATGATTCCGGAGGTCGAACGCGCCGACCTGATTTCGGCCTACAACCGCCGCCTGACCTCGAGTGATGAAGGCACGCGCCTGGCTGCGGCCCGCGCCTGGTCGGTGTGGGAAGCGTCCACCAGCCTGCTGCATCCGGACGAAGGCTTCATTGACGGGCACAAGGACGCGCACTTCGCGCTGAGCTTCGCGCGCATCGAAAGCCACTACTTCGTGCACGGCGGCTTCTTCGATGTCGAAGACCAGTTGCTGCGCGATGCCCACCGCCTGAAGGGCATTCCCGGTGTCATCGTGCATGGCCGCTACGATGTGGTCTGCCCGGCGAAGAATGCCTGGGACCTGCACAAGGCCTGGCCGGAGGCGCGGCTGCACATCACGCCGACTTCGGGGCACTCGGCCTTCGAGCCGGAAAATGCCGCCGCGCTGGTCGAGGCCACGGACTCGTTTCGCTGACGGAAAAACTCAGGCCGGCGAACCATCCGGGTTGCGATCGAGCAACCACAGTCCGGCCCAGAGCTTGGCGTCGAGCTGATAGCCTTCGGCCATCTTCTTCGACATCCAGGCCGCCGCTTCGGCGACCGGAATTTCGTGGACGATGATGTTCTCGTCGCCTTCACCGCCGCCTTCGCCCACCTTCACCAGATCGGTGGCGCGCACGAAGGCCACGCGCTCGCTGGTCAGGCCGGAGCTGGTCGGCCCAATCAGCAGGAGCTTGATCTTGCCGGCCTGCCAGCCGGTTTCCTCGACCAGTTCGCGCGCGGCCGATTCTTCAATCGATTCGGCGCCGTGGATGTCGCCGACCAAGCCAGCCGGCATTTCGATCGTTCGCCCGCCGACAGGAATGCGCTCCTGTTCGACGAACAGTAAATTCCCTTCGGGTGTCGCCGCCACGATGATCACGGCCATGCCGCCGTCGTGCACGCGTTCGACGTATTCCCAGCGGCCGCGCTTCATCATCCGCAGCCACTTGCCGGCGTAAAGCGTGTCCAGGCTGTCCTCGCTCATGCCGTGGCTCCGATGGCGGTTTGCAGGCGCCGCCGCGTCAGCGGTCCGAAGCGCAATTGTTCCGACAGCGCGTCCAGGGCATCGGCCTGCACCGGCTTGCGTTCGCCGCTGCCGAAATCCTCGGGCAGCGGAGCGTCCAGTGCGATGGTGGCCAGCTGGCGCGAGAGCAGGGCGATCTGGCGATGCTCGCGCAGGGCTTCGGCATGGCGGGCGCTGCCGCGCAGGCGCAGGAAGGGCACTTCGGAGATCCGATCCAGCAGGTTGTCGAGCGAACCGAAATGTCCGAGCAAAGTGGCCGCGGTCTTGGCGCCGATGCCGGGCACGCCGGGAATATTGTCCACCGCATCGCCCGTCAGGCCGAGGTAGTCGGCGATCTGGTGCGCATGCACGCCGTATCGCGCCTTCACGCCGTCCACGTTCCAGCGCTCATTGCGCGCGTAGTCCCATTGTTGGTCGCCTTCGCCCAGCAACTGCGCCAGGTCCTTGTCGGCGGACAGGATCACGCCGCTATGGCCCTGGGCACGGACATGGTGCAGGGCGGTGCCGATCAGATCGTCGGCTTCGTATTGGTTGTGGGCCAGCACCGGAAAGCCGAGCGCGGCGCAGACCTGCTGGCAGTAGCCGAACTGGCGCTTGAGTTCTTCCGGCGCCGGGTCGCGATTGGCCTTGTAGGCGGGGTAGAGCGTGTTGCGGAAGCTGCTTTCCAGCGCGACATCGAAGGCGAATGCCAGGCGCGCGGGCTTGTGGCGCTCCAGCAACTCGAGCACGAAACGGGTGAAGCCATGCACGGCGTTCACCGGATTGCCGTCCACATCATGGAAATCGTCGGGCAGGGAATGCCAGGCCCGGAACACATACATGCTCGAGTCCACCAGATAGACCGGCGGTCGGCTCACAGCTTCAGCTCGCTCAGCAGGCGGGCAGGGTCGGGCCGGTCGCGCTCGGGCACCTCTTCGCTGGCGGTACCGATATGGATGAAGCCGAGCACGCGCTCGTTCTGCGCGAGCCCCAAGGCGGAGGCGACGACCGGGTCGTAGGCGGCCCAACCGGTCAGCCATTGCCCGGCAAAACCCAGGGCCTGTGCCGATTGCAGCAGCGACAGGCAGAGCGCGCCGCCGGACAGCAGTTGTTCCTGCTCGGGGATCTTGTGGCCGGCCTGAAGTTGCGCCACCACCACCAGCACCAGGGGTGCATGGTTGAAGCGCTGGCGATCCTTTTCGACCACGGCAGGCGCCGCGGCCGGGTCGCGCTCCAGGCTGCGTCGTGCCAGCAACTCGCCCAAGCCTTGGCGCTGTTCGCCGCGCACCGCTATCAAGCGCCAGGGCGTCAGGCGCCCGTGGTCGGGCACGCGCACGGCGGTTTCGAGCAAGGCCTGCAACTGGCCGGCATCGGGGCCCGGTTCCGTGAGCAGGCGAGAGGGGACGGAGCGGCGTTGCCGCAACACGTGGAGCAAATCCATGGTCGTGACTCTAGCATTCGGGGCTGATTACAGCGGTGTAACTGAACTGCAAGCTGAATCACATTATGCGGTGGTTAAATGCCATAATTTGGCGACAAGCAAAACTCTATCCCCCCGAGAGTTTCCATGAGCCAGTTGCACAACCCTATTCAAGGGCGCTGGGTGTACCAGAACGATCCCCAATTGTTCGAGACGCTGCGCAAGCGAACCCTCTCCCACCTGCAGGCGGCCCTCGGTCGCGTCCTCGGCAAGGCCGATGACTGGCTGTTCGACCTCGCGCAGAAGGAAGGCGCGGTCGCCGGCTCGCCGCCGCTCGATGCCATGCGTGTCCTGCGCCTGTCGCGCACGCCGCTGGAAAATGCCTTCACCAAGCATTTCGAAGGTGGCTTCGACGCCCTGCAGAAGCAGATTTCGATTGCCACCAAGGGTGGCCAGACCCTGAGCCTGGTCGAAGCCGACCAGCTCGAGGCGCAGCTCGCTTCCGAAGTCGTCATCGAAGCCATCACCCGTGCCCATGGCCCGGCCCTGGATGCGGTGGAGCGTCGCTTGGCTTCGATGGTGGGCGTGGCCAAGCTCGAGACCGGGCAGAACCCGCTCAGCGCCTCCAGCCTGGCCAACGGCATGCAGGCCGCACAGGCCGATATCACCCTGCCCGATAACCTGCGCGTGGTGCTGTTCAAGATTTACGAGCGCGAGCTGGTGGCTTCGCTCGGCGCGCTGCTGACCGAACTCAATGCCCGCATGACCACCGCCGGCATCCTGCCGGAGCTGGGCAATCCGCGTCCGCTCGAGAACGCCGGCAATCCGGCGGCTTCCGCGGCCGCCGCTGCGGTTGGCGCTGCCCAGGCGCAACAGCGCCACGAAATGCAGCAGCAGGCCGATGACCGCGTGGTGTTCGACGCGCTCTGCGAGCTGTTGCACAGCTGGCGTCCGCAACACGGTGGCGCTGCCTTCAGTGGCGCGGCTGCGGTAGGACCCGGCGGCATGCCGCGGCGTCCGCTGGCCCTGAACGAAATGATTTCGGTGCTGTCGCTGCTGCAGCCTTCGGTGCCGAAGGCCGTGCACGAGGCCATGAGCGATGCCGAGGCCTCGCTGGCCCAGCTGATGAAGCGCGAGATGTTGCAGAACGCGCGCCAGATCGGCATTTCGCCGGACCAGGTCAGCATGTCCACCGACCACGAAGACGCGGTCGACCTGGTCGGCATGCTGTTTGACGTGCTGTTCGACGAGCGCGACTTCGAAGCCCAGGCGCGCACCATGATCTCGCGCCTGGTCGTGCCCTACGTGAAGGCCGCGGTGATGGACCGCCGCCTGTTCCAGTACAAGACCCATCCCGCGCGTCGCCTGCTGAACTCGCTTTCCGAAGCGGTCGAAGGCAACAAGGGCGAAGGTCCGCAGGAAAAGGAACTGCTGCAGAAGGCCGAGGAAACCGTCGACCGCCTGGTCGCCGACTTCAACGAAGACATCGCGATCTTCGAGACCCTCGAGCAGGAACTGCGTTCCTTCCTGGAACAGCACAACCGCCGCATCGAGCTGGCCGAGCGTCGCGCCACCGAGTCCCAGCGCGGCCAGGAACGCCTCGAGCAGGCGCGCACCCTGGCGGCCGGCGAACTCAGCCGTCGCATTGAAAACCACGTGCTGCCGGCCGCGCTGAACGACTTCTTGTCGCGCAGCTGGTCGCACCACCTGTCGATGATCGCCTTGCGCGAAGGCCCGGACAGCGCAGCCTGGAACGCCGCGCTCGGCGTCGCCGACAGCCTGCTCGACCTGTTGCCGCGCGAAGGTCGCCCGACCCCGAACGCCAGCAACGAACTGCACAACCTGCGTGAGCCGATCGAGGCCGTGCTGGCAAGTTCCGGCATCACCGGTGAGTCCGCGGCCGAAACCATCCGCAACATCGGCGTCAGCATTGACTCGATCAAGCTGCAGCCCCTGCCGGCCCAGGCCGACAAGCCCAAGGTGGTTTCCGCTGCGGCGACCGCCGAGCAGAAGCCGGCCCTGGCGATCGTCTCCGACAAGGAGCGCCTGGACTACAACGACGAAGACCTGGACCTGCTGCGCGCCTTGAAGATCGGCGTGTGGCTGGACCTGGCTGGCGAAGACGAGAAGCTGCATCCGGCCAAGCTGAGCTGGGTCAGCCCGATTTCCTCGCGCCTGATGTTCGTCAACCGTCGCGGTGTCCGAATCCTGGTCGCCTCGATCGAAGAGCTGGCCGCGATGAAGAAGGCCGGCAACCTGGTCCTGCGCGAGCAGGAGCACGTCTTCGACCAGGCCATGCACCGCGTCATGGGTCGCCTCCAGAGCGACGTCACCGGCTGATCCGGTGCGCTGACCCGCCTCGTCCCGGCACGGACGAGGCGAAACACTTCCGCATCCGGTAGCATCCTTCCCATCGAATCGGGGAGGGTGCCTGCATGGCGGTGACCGTTGCGTTCGTCCGAGAGACCGCGCCTGGCGAGCGCCGCGCCGCGCTGACTCCGGAAACCTGCAAGAAGCTTCTGGCCGCCAAGGCGCGCGTGCTGCTGGAGCCTGCCGCGGGCTTTCCCGCCGGTTTTCCCGACGATGCCTATGCCGGCGCAGAGTTCGCCGCGCGCGAGCAAGTGATTGCCCAGGCCGATGTGCTGGTCTGCGTGCAGGCGCCGGGCAACGCCGAGATCGCGCAACTCAAGCGCGGCGCCTTGCTGGTGGGCCTGCTGGCAGCGCATGCCGATGCCGGCCGTGTGCCGGCGCTGGCAGCCGCAGGCATCAGCGGTTTTTCGCTTGAGCGCCTGCCGCGCACCACTCGTGCCCAGGCGATGGATGTGCTCAGCTCGCAGGCGGGCATGGCCGGCTACAAGGCCGTGTTGATCGCGGCGCAGTTGGCGCCGCGCTTCTTTCCCATGCTCACCACTGCGGCCGGCACGATTCGTCCTTCTAAAGTGCTGATCGTCGGTGCCGGCGTGGCCGGACTCCAGGCCATTGCCACGGCACGCCGGCTGGGCGCGCAGGTGGAAGGCTTCGATGTGCGCCCGGAAACGCGCGAACAGATCGAGTCCCTCGGCGGTAAATTCCTTGACCTCGGCGTTTCGGCCAAAGGCGAGGGCGGCTACGCCCGCGAACTCACTGCCGAGGAGCGCGTCGAGCAGCAAACGCGCCTCGGCGAACACCTGCGCAATGTCGATGTCATTGTCACCACTGCGGCAGTGCCCGGCCGTCCGGCGCCAAAGATCATCAGCGCGGCCATGGTGGCGGGAATGCGCCCTGGCAGCGTGATCGTGGATCTTGCCGCCGAGACCGGCGGCAACTGCGAGCTCACCCGCCCCGGCGAAACTTTCGACAGCAATGGCGTGGTCGTGGCCGGGCCGCTCAACCTGGCCAGCATGGGCGCCCTGCATGCCAGCGAGATGTATGCCCGCAACGTGCTCAATTTCCTGTCACTGATGCTCGACAAGGAAGGCGCGTTGGCGATCGACTGGAACGATGAACTGATCGCCAAGACCTGCCTGGCCCACGGCGGCGAAGCCCGCGCCTGAGTCGGCCTAGGGCCTGTCCGGCCGCGGTGGCGGTGACAGCCCGGGCCCGCCACGTTCAAGCCAGGCGCGCCGCTGTTCCGGACTGAGCGATTGCCAGAGGCGGCGCAGGTGGCGCTGTTTTTCCGGCGGCAGTTCGCGCACGGCGGCCAGGCTGCGGCGCATTTGCTGGCGTTGCAGCGGGCTCATCTGCATGAAGTTGCGTTCGCCTTCGCGCCAGGTCTCGCGGGCTTGCGGCGACGCCTGTTGCCAGCGCGCGTAGCGCTCGAGAATCGCCACCCGGCGCGATGCCGGCAGGCGGTCCCAGGCTGTTTCGAAACGCGCCAGGTCATCGCGCTGTTGCGCTGACAAATCCTTCCAGGCCGGAACGCGCACGCCATCAGGCACCGACGGTTGCTGTTCGGGCGCCATCGCCCACGCAGGGGCAAACGCGGTCAGCTGCAGCGCCAACCCGAGCATCAGTGCACTCAGGAACCTCACAACGCCTTGCCTTTCGCCGGCGCAACGGGCGCTTCGCCCAGCCAGGCATAGAGATCGGCATCTTCCTCGCTCGGGAATCCGGTGGCAGACACTTCATCTACGGCGCCGGGAATGCTTGCGCTCGGCGCGGGCGCCGGCGTGGGCATTCCCGCGCGCCAGGCCAGGCCCAGCGCCAGCACTGCTGCGGCGGCCGCAGCCATCGGCAAGCCCCAGGCGCGTGGCGACGTGCGCGCTCCGGCCAGGGCTTCGCGCCGCATCAAGCGCAGGCGGTTGCCGGTCGCCTGGTCCATGCCAGCCACCGACTGTTCGAAGGCTTGACGCGCCCGCGAGCGAATGACTTCGTCGTGCGCTTGCTCTGCCTGGTCTCTCATCGCCAATCCTCCAGGTGCATGCGCAAGGCCGCCATGGCCCGCGACAAGTGCGTCTTCACTGATCCTTCCGAACACGCCATCGCGCGCGCCGTGTCGGCCACGTTCAAGCCTTGCATCTCGCGCAGCAGGAAGCACTCGCGTTGCCGGCGCGGCAGCATTCTGAGGGCCGCGCCGATGGCTAGCCAGCGCTGGTCCTCGACCTGCTGGCCCAGCGGGTCGGGGGAGGGATCGGGCAGGGCGCTGAT
Source organism: uncultured Gammaproteobacteria bacterium (assembly GCA_966096795.1). GTDB lineage: Bacteria > Pseudomonadota > Gammaproteobacteria > Xanthomonadales > Xanthomonadaceae > Arenimonas. Next base: position 13,657 of record CBHTVR010000018.1, on the reverse strand, counting down.
CGGATCCTCGCCGGAGTCGTCGTCGCGACCCAGCCACACCATGACCCGCCTGCGGATGCTGTTGCGCCGGTGCCGGTCGGTGACCTGGCTGCGCAAGATGCTCCAGAACAGCGGCGTCCACTCCGTGGCCGGGCGCGAGCGGTAGCGCAACAGGCGGATCATCGATTCCTGCACAACGTCCAGCGCGTCCTCGCGATGGCCCAGGGCCAGCTCGGCCATGCGAAAGGCGCGTCGCTCCACCGACGCCAGGAAGCTGTCCATGTCCCTGGGCACGGCTTCGCTGGCCGCCGTCCCGGTGGCCAGGCTTGCGCCTTCGCCGCGCTCCGCCACCGGCCTAGCCGCGTTGGCCATGCCGGGTCTCGCGGCGGGCGCGCGCGCTGTCGTGTCGGGCCGGTCGGTTCATGGCATTCATCGTGCCGAGTCCTTGGGTTGGGGGCAATGATGCAAACGCCGCGGGGGCCACTTGGTTGACCGCTGGCATCGGGGCGGCGGGCTGCGGTTATGATGGCCCGGCGCTCTTGCCGGGGAGGTTCGCGCCGATGGATGGGTTTCTCGCGCTGTACGTGTTCATGCTGGCGGCCTTCACCGGCTACGAAATCATCGGCCGGGTGCCGGTCATCCTGCATACGCCGCTGATGTCCGGATCCAACTTCGTGCACGGCATCGTCCTGGTCGGAGCCATGGTGGTGCTGGGCCACGCCGAGGGCAACGTCGAGAAAGCCATCGGCTTCATCGCCGTCATCCTCGGCGCCGGCAACGCCGCCGGCGGTTACGTGGTGACCGAGCGCATGCTGGAAATGTTCAAGTCCAGCAAGGGCAAGGGAGACGCCAAGTGATCGCCCAATGGCTTCCGCTGCTGGTCAAGGCCAGCTACTTCTTTGCCGCGATGCTGTTCATCCTTGGCATCAAGCGCATGGCCTCGCCGGTGACCGCGCGCAGCGGCATCCAATGGGCCGGCGCCGGCATGTTGCTGGCGACGGTGGCGACCTTTGTGTTGCCGGGCATGCACAACCTGGGCCTGATCGCATTGGCGGTTTCGCTTGGCACCGTTGCCGCCTGGGTCTCCGGCAAGCGCGTGGCCATGACCGACATGCCGCAGATGGTGGCGTTGTACAACGGCATGGGCGGTGGCTCGGCAGCGGCGATCGGCGCGGTCGAACTGCTGAAGTTCGCCGCCGAAGGTAAGGCGCCTTCGCAGCCGGCGCTGGTGCTGGGCGTGGTCGGCGCGCTGATCGGTTCGATCTCGCTGACGGGTTCGATCATCGCCTGGGCAAAACTCGATGGGCGCATGGACAAGCGCTACACCTTCCCCGGCCAGCAGATGTTCAACGGCCTGGTGTTCCTGGCTGCCATCGCGCTCGGCGCAGCGACCGTATTCCTGCTGCAGCAGCCGCTGATCATTGGCTTCTTCGTCGCGGCTCTGGCGGTGGGTGTGTTGATGACCCTTCCGATCGGCGGCGCCGACATGCCGGTGGTGATTTCCCTGTACAACGCGCTGACCGGTCTGGCCGTGGCCTTCGAAGGCTACGTGCTTGGCAACGAGGCCCTGATCATCGCCGGCATGGTGGTGGGCGCGGCCGGCACCATGCTCACGCAGTTGATGGCCAAGGCCATGAACCGCTCCATCACCAGCGTGCTGTTCGGAAATTTCGGCGCGACCGGCGAAGCCCAGGAAATCACCGGCGCGCAAAAACCCATTGAAGCGGGCGATGTCGCGGCAATGATGGCTTACGCCGAACGCGTGGTGATCGTGCCCGGCTATGGCCTTGCCGTGGCGCAGGCCCAGCACAAAGTTTGGGAATTGACCCAGGTGCTGATGAAGCGCGGCGTCAAGGTGAAGTTCGCGATCCACCCGGTTGCAGGACGCATGCCCGGGCATATGAATGTATTGCTGGCGGAAGCGGGCGTGCCTTACGACCTGATCGCCGACATGGACGATATCAATCCCGAGTTCCCGGCCACCGAAGTTTCACTGGTGATCGGTGCGAATGACGTGGTCAATCCTGTGGCAAAAACCGACCCGGCTTCGCCCATCTACGGCATGCCGATTCTCGACGTGGTCGCTTCGAAGAACACCATCGTCATCAAGCGCGGCAAGGGCACCGGTTTCGCCGGCATCGAGAACGCGCTGTTCTATGCCGACAACACGCGCATGCTCTACGGCGATGCGGCCGCCGCGGTCAGCCAGTTGGTGTCCGAGCTGAAGTCGGTGGACGGCGGCCACTAGGCCGACGCGTCCACCTTCGGCGATTGCACCAGGATCGCCGCCAGGGGCAGGGCGGCGAGCAGCCATACCCAGTCGACCCGGTCCAGGGCCAGGCTGGACACCTGCCAAGCCAGGACAGCGCCCAAGCGCAGCGCGGAAGCGAGCGGGGTGAGCCCAATCAGGTCGCCCATCCGAATCGCCGCCATCATCCAGTGCGCCAGCACCACCGCCAGGGCCGTCGCCAGCACAGCCACCAGCGTGCGGGCGCGGCCAGCCGGGGCATCGGTGAGGCGCAGCAACAAGGCCACGTCCACGGCGGCCACCAAGGCCAGCCAGCTGCTGGTGGAGCCCGAGAGCTGGGAAATCGCGACCCAGACCGCGCTGATGCCGGCGATGCCTGCGAGCAGGGCCAGCAGCGGCAGGGCCCAGGCCCGGGCTGAAAAAATCGGCAAGACGGTGTCCTCACTCTGCGAGGGGCTAAAATAGCCGCATACCCGAATTCTAATCTGGATGGCCGTGTCCTATTCCCGCACCAGCGAACCGGCGAAGTTCGAACGTGATTGCCCGGCCGTGCTGGTACCCCAGGGCGAGCAGGTGACCTTGCCCGCAGGCAGTGTCGGCTACATCACCCAGGCTCTCGGTGGCTCCTTCACGGTCTTCGTCGAGGGCAACCTGTTCCGCATTGCCGGCGAGAACGCCGATGCCATCGGCAAGGCGGCTCCCGAGCCGCTGCGGCTGGAAGAGGGCGCCGGCGACGATGCCGTCGAGAAACTGGTCTGGGAGCAACTGCGCACCTGCTTTGACCCGGAGATCCCGATCAACGTCGTCGAGCTCGGCCTGGTCTACCAATGCGATCTGGAGCCGGCTGGGGACGGCCAGCGCAAGGTGAACATCAAGATGACCCTGACCGCGCCGGGCTGTGGAATGGGCGATATCCTTGTCGAGGATGTGCGCAGCAAGGTCGAACGCGTGCCGACCGTGGTCGAGGCTGACGTCGAACTGGTGTTCGACCCGCCCTGGAACCAGACCATGATGTCGGACGCGGCGCGCCTGGAAACAGGAATGTTCTGAAGCCGAGCCAAGGAGGCGTCATGGGCCGCAAGATTCGCGCAGTGCTGTGGGTTATCGCCTTCTGGATGCTGGCTGCGGATGTCTACACTTGGGGCGGCCTGGCGCTGACGCCCTCCATCGGCAAGCAATTGCGCGAACAGGCTTCCGTGCAAAGCCCGCTGGCTGCCACCTATCTTTTCCTCGGCCGCCTTGCGGTGCACGCCAGCGGACTGGATGATCGGGCGCGTGCCCGCGTTGCCCAACGGTATTCGCAGGAAATCACCGATATCGATGGTCCGCCGGAGACCGTGGTGCTGCGTTTCCTGTCCGCGCAATCGGCTTCCGATCGACTCGCGTACTACGGTGCGCCCCTTCTTTTCGTGTTGAGCCTCGTGCTACACGCGCGCCGCCAGAAGCCCATCCGAAGCTTCGGCATGCGCAATTGACGCGGCTTCCGGCGCTGCACCCGTAAAGCATTTTCAACACCGCCCAATGGGTCTGTCATGCTGCTGCAATGCAGCGTGACCTTGTGACGTGGCTCACGCTAGGTTCCGGCCGGCGTGATGGATGTGTGAGACCCATCACACGGTCCGGGTAATGTTTCCTCCCTGTGTCGGCATAACAGAGGCCGTAGCAACGGCCCCCGGGGAAGAGCGTGTTGTGTGAACCCGGAAGCAAGGCAAACGTTTGGCCGCATGTCGCGGCTGCCGATCCACTGACCCCCGGGGAAATTCAAAGTGATCCAATCAAACCGCCGTACGCTTCTCGCACTGTCGCCGTTGACCTTGGCCCTCGCCATGGCCTCGGCCAATGCCGCCACCCGCACTGACCTGCACGACCAGAACGTCTCGCTGCTCAACAGCCAGTACAAGATCGCTGCCGCTGGCGCGCTTCCCGCCCAGGCCAAGGACCGTCACGCCGAGATGATCGGCCTCGACGCCGAATCGGACCTGCAGGTCCTGACCCGCGCCCAGGATGCCGACGGCACCCAGCATGTGCGTTACCAGCAGACCTTCCGCGGCATCCCGGTGTGGGGCGAGCAAGTCATCGTCAGCACCCGTAGCAATGGCGACATCAAGTCGCTGTTCGGCCGCAAGGTTGATGGCCTGGCCCGCGAGATTCCCGCCGGCGCCGCCGTCATGGGCCGTGACCGTGCCTTGGCCGCCGGCAAGTCCGCCGCCCTCGGCAAGCGCGCGGCCTCGTTGCGCGTCGAGCGCGAAGACGCGCGCCAGATGATCTACGTCGACGACCGCGACCATGCCCACATGGCCTATGTCGTCAGCTTCTTCGCCGACAGCGTCGCCGGCGGCACGCCGACCCGCCCGTTCGTCATCCTTGATGCCCAGAGCGGCCGCGTGCTCAAGCAGTGGGAAGGCCTGACCAATGCACTGGTCGGCACCGGCCCTGGCGGCAACGGCAAGACCGGCCAGTACGAGTGGGGTTCGGGCGGCAAGTACGGCTTCCTCGACGTCACCCAGTCCGGCACCACCTGCACCATGAACAACACCGACGTGAAGACGGTGAACCTCAACGGTGGCACCACCGGCACGACCGCATTCTCGTATACCTGCCCGCGCAACACGGTGAAGACGATCAACGGCGCCTACTCGCCGCTCAATGACGCCCACTTCTTTGGCGGCGTGATCCAGAACATGTACGCGGCTTACACCGGTGGCAAGGCGCTGACCTTCCAGTTGGTGATGCGCACGCACTACAGCTCCAGCTATGAGAACGCGTTCTGGGATGGCACCACCATGAGCTTCGGTGATGGCGCCACCACGTTCTATCCGCTGGTGAATGCCGACGTGGCCGGCCACGAGGTTTCCCACGGTTACACCGAGCAGCATTCGAACCTGACCTATTCGGGCCAGTCCGGCGGCATGAACGAGGCCTTCTCGGACATGGGCGGCGAAGCCACCGAGTACTACTGGAAGGGCACCAACGACTTCAACGTCGGTACCGAAATCTTCAAGGCCAGTGGCGCGCTGCGCTATATGTGCAACCCGACCCAGGACGGTGGCTCGATCGACAACGCGGCCAACTACACCAGCTCGCTCGACGTGCACTATTCGTCCGGCGTGTACAACAAGGCCTTCTGCACCCTGGCCAAGACGACTGGCTGGGATACGCCCAAGGCGTTCAAGGTGTTCGCCCGCGCCAACGCACTGTACTGGACGGCCAGCAGCACCTTCGTCAGCGGCGCCTGCGGCGTTGAAACCGCCGCTACCGACCTGGGCTACACCAAGGCTGATGTCACGGCTGCCTTCACTGCCGTTGGCGTGAGCTGCTCGGGTGGCGGTGGCGGTGGTGGCACGACCACGGCCCTGACCAATGGCGTGGCCCAGACCGGCATCGGAGCCGCGACCGGCGCCTACGCCAAGTACACGCTGGTGGTTCCGGCGGGCGCCACGGGCCTGAAGTTCGTGATGTCCGGCGGCACCGGCGATGCCGACATGTACGTGAAGTTCGGCAGCGCGCCGACCGACACCGTGTATGACTGCCGCCCGTATGTCTCTGGCAATGCCGAAACCTGCACCATTGCCACGGCGCAGGCCGGTACCTACTACGTCAACCTGAAGGCCTACTCGACGTTCTCCGGCGTCAGCCTGACCGGCAGCTACACCAGCGGTTCGACCAACACGGCGCCGGTGGCGAACTTCAGCTTCAGCACCAGCGGCCTGACCGCCACCTTCACCGATAGCTCGACGGACGCGCAGAACAACATCACCTCGCGTTCCTGGAACTTCGGCGATGGCACCACGTCCACCGCGACCAGCCCGAGCAAGACCTACGCCGCTGCGGGCACCTACACGGTGACCGAGACGGTGACGGATGCGGGTGGCCTGAGCAGCACGAAGTCGGCTTCGGTGACGGTCAGCAGCGCGTCCTGCGGCGGCCTCGTGCTCTGCAGCGGCACCGCCGTGGCCCTGCCGTCGGTGGCGACCGGTGGCGTGTCGTCGAACTACACGATGGTGGTGCCGGCCGGCAAGACCAGCGTGGTGTTCACGATCTCGGGCGGCACCGGTGACGCAGACTTGTACGTGAACCTGGGTTCGGCACCGACCTCGTCCACCTACAGCTGCCGTCCATACACCTCGGGCAATGCCGAGACTTGCACGTTCAATGCGCCGACTGCGGGTACCTACTACGTGAATGTTCGCGCGTATGCGGCCTACTCGGGCGTCAGCCTGAAGGGCACGATCTCGCCGTAAGGCAGGTCGTCCGCTGGCATCGCGGATGTTTCGCGGTGCTTGGTCCGAGTACAAAGAGTGGAAACGCAAGGCCCCGGGAAACCGGGGCCTTGTCCATTTGTGACGCGCAGCGTCATGCGGCAAGCGCGTGCAGACCGGCCGGTGGCGGAGGTTACCGACCCGGTGCGTCCATCCTGAACGGATGTCCGGTTTGGCGACCGGAGCGCGTACTAACACAGCGGGAGACGGTTTCGCACGGACGCGAGCCGGCCCCGCACCCCGGGTTTCCGGTTTTGTGGGCCTTGACACACTCTTAACGCGCTGGTTAAGGTCTCGGGGCAGCAATACCCGGTAAATCGGGGCAGTACGCCCAGTCGGACCTGGCCAAGGGGTTGGCCAGATTCGATTTTCTTCCGGCTCAACTAGGGAAACGGAAATGCATTTGAAACATGGATCTCTCCAGGCGCCTGGTGCTGGGCGCATTTCTGCGCTCGTACGCAGCCGGGCCGCCAGCGGCTTGAAGCTGCTGGCCGCACTCCTCGTTTCCACCCTGGTCTGGGCTACGCCCGCCAGTGCGCAGGTCACCGCGGCGGCCCTGCAGGACACGTCCTGCGCAGGTACTCGCGCGGGTACGGCCCTCGGCTGCTCGGCGAAGGAATTCACCGTCAATGCGGTGGTCCAGAATGCGCCCGGCTCCTTGCCGACCTGCACCATCGGCGGTTCCGCTGAAATCGACGTGATCGTCGGTCTCACCGGCACCAACACCGATCGCCAGGACGTGGGCTTGTTCGTTGGCCAGAGCGGCAACGACCCCAAGCTCAACAATGCGGCCAACCTGTGTTCGGTGGCGACCTTCCCGAACAGTCCGGCGCCCTGGAAAGACAACGACGGTGACACCTGCGGCGACTTCGCAGGCAACGGTACGGACACCCCGACCATCACTGGCGTGAAGGTGCTCTGCAACTTCGGCACCAACCCGGCCGACCCGGCCACCTACGGCAAGCTGCTGTTCCCGTACGTTCTGACCTATCACCAGAACAATGGCGCAGTCTGCACCGACGCCAGCAACGTGATTCCGGGCACCACCTCGAAGTGCAACGCGGGCGTGGGTAGCGTCACGGGCATCACGCTGACGGGCTACGTCGACATCATCAAGCAGACCAATCCGGACGGCGACCCCACGCTGTTCGACTTCACCACCACGGGTGACGCGGTCCTGTCGGATCCGCTGGACGCAACCTTCAAGCTGGCCGATGGCGGCACCAATCGCGTCGAGACCGTGGTGGACGTCACCACCCGCACGATGACCATCACCGAGGCGCTGTCCCCGGGTTGGAACCCCACCGCCAGCATCAGCTGCGTGGACTTGAACGGCAATCCTGCCGGCGCCTACGTGACCACCAACGGTGCCAACCGCACCTTCTCGGTCGCCTTGGACATTGCCAACCCGGCCGCGGTTTGCACCATCACCAACACCCGCTCGATTCCGCTGACGATCCAGAAGACCTGGGTCAACGCCATCACGAATGACGCGGCCACCGTGTCCACCACGGGCGGCACCAACAACGCCACGCTGCCGTCGGTTGCGAATAGCCCGAACGAAACTGACGCCGCGACCGCGGTAGATGTGTTCGGCGGCGACGCGATCACCATCAGTGAAGCTTTCACCACCGGCAGTGCTGCCAACTACAACTCCAGCCTGTCCTGCACCGGCAACGCCAATCCGATCGTCGGCAATGTGCTGACGGTGAGCAATGCCGACACTGGCATCACCTGCACCTGGACCAACTCGCGCAAGGCCGTCACCCTGGCCGCCCGCAAGACCTGGACCAACGCGATCCTCACCGATGCGGTGAATGTGTCCGCTTCGGGTGGCACCAACAACCCGAGCCTCAGCTCCACCGCCGACACCGCCAGCGAAACCGACACGGGCTCCGCCGTGACGGTGTACGCCGGTGACTCGGTGACCTTCAGCGAGCTGTTCACCAGCGGCCTGCCGGGCAACTACTTCCAGACCTTTGGTTGCACGGGCAATGCCAATGCGCCGTCGGGCACGACGATCCTGATCTCCGGTTCCGACACGGCGGTGACCTGCGGCTTCACCAACGCGCGCTCGCCGGTCGGCCTGTACCTGCGCAAGACCTGGGTCAACGCCATCGTCGGCAACGCGGTGACGGTCTCCACGACCGGCGCCAGCAACCCGGCCAGCCTCGACTCCACGGCCGACACCGCCAATGAGTCCGACATCACCGCCACCTCGGTGGACGTGTATGCCGGCGAAGTGATCACCATCGGTGAAATTTTCAGCACCGGCAGCGCCAACGACTACAACGCAGTGCTTTCCTGCACCGGCAATTCGACCCCGGTCAGCGGCAATACGGTAACGGTCACTGGCGGCGACGAGCAGATCACCTGCACCGTGACCAACACCCGCAAGTCGGCGACCCTGACCCTGCGCAAGACCTGGGCCAACGCCAACGTTGGTGACGCCGTGACGGTGTCCACCACCGGTTCCACCAATGCCGCCAGCCTGGACTCGACCGCCAACACGGCGAGCGAGACCGACACCGGCAGCGCGGTGACCGTGTTCGTGGGTGAGCAGATCACCATCAGCGAAAACTTCACCACCGGTTCCGCTGGCAACTACAGCTCGGCGCTTGCTTGCACCGGCAATGGCACGGCGCTCAGTGGCAACGTGCTTACTGTCAACGCCAGCGACACCGCCATCGTCTGCACCGAGACCAATACCCGCGCCACCGCCGGCCTGACCCTGCGCAAGACCTGGGTCAATGCCATCGTTGGCAACGCGGTCACGGTTTCGGCCAGCGGCGGTGTCAATGCCAACAGCCTGAATTCGGTCGCCGGTTCGGCCAATGAGACCGATAGCGGCAGCGCGGTTGCGGTGTTTGCCGGCGAAGTCATCACCATCGGCGAGAACTTCACCACCGGTTCCGCGGGCAACTACACCTCGGGCCTGGCCTGCACCGGCCTGACCGGCGGTACCTCGCTCAACGGTAACGTGCTTACGATCGGCGCCACTCCGGGCGCGATCGTCTGCACCGAGACCAACACCCGCAACAGCACCAGCCTGACCCTGCACAAGACCTGGCAGAACGCGATCGTCGGCAATGCCGTCACCGTGTCCACCAGCGGCGGTGCCAATGCCAACAGCCTGAACTCGACCGCCAACACGGCGAGCGAGACGGACGACGGCAGTGCGGTGACAGTGTTCGCCGGTGAAGCCCTCACCATCAGCGAGAACTTCACCACCGGCTCGTCGGGCAACTACACCTCGAACCTGGCCTGCTCCGGCAACAGCAATCCGCTGTCGGGCAATGTCCTGACCATCGCCGCCAATGACGGCCCGATCAGCTGCTCCTTCACCAATGCCCGCCGCACCAGCACGCTGACCCTGCGCAAGAGCTGGGTCAACGCGACGGTCGGCAACGCGGTCACGGTGACTGGCGCCGGCGGCACCAACGCCAACAGCCTGAACTCGACGGCCAACACGGCCACCGAGATCGATACCGGCTCGGCGGTCACGGTGTTCGCGGGTGAGCAGATCACCATCAGCGAAAGCTTCACCACCGGTTCGCCCCAGGCCTATACCTCGGCCCTGGCTTGCTCGGGCAATGCGACCCAGCTGAGCGGCAACGTGCTAACGGTGACCGCCGGCGACGGCAGCATCGTTTGCACCGAGACCAACAGCCGCGTCCTGTTCCCGCAGCTGACCGTGACCAAGACCGCGACCCCGACCACCTTCGTGGTGGACGATCCGGCGGCCTACACGGTGACCGTGACCAATACGGGCGAAGCCAGCACCAGCGGCAGCATCACGCTGACCGACAACCTGGCTGCGGGCATCACGCTGACCGGCTTCAGCGGCGCCAACTGGAGCTGCTCGGGCACGACTGCGGTGACCTGCACCTTCAGCGGCACGCTGGCACCGACCGCCAGCACCTCCGTGGTCCTCAACGTTGCGGTCAGCAATTCCGCGGTCAACGGCAACAACTCGGCCACGGCTTCCGGCGGCGGCGACTCGACCTGCCCGCAGGCCGGCCGTTGCACCGGCACCGTCCTGGTTCCGATCGAGCCGCGCGGTATTGCCCTGCAAATCGTCAAGACTGCCAACCCGGTGCGCGTCAACGCCGGTTCGCTGGTCCTGTACACCCTGAGCGTCACGAACATCGTCAACTACAACGTGTTCAACGCCCAGGTCATCGACATGCCGCCCAACGGCCTGGCCTTCGTGCCCGGCAGCGGCACGATCTATGACAGCAACAGCGCCAACAACGCCGTGTCCGGCGCGCGTCCGATCGTCTTCTCGGGTGTGGACGTGTACTCGGGCCAGACCATCCGGATCCAGTACCTGCTGCGTGCCGGTGCTGCCCTGGCGGCCGGTTCGTACACCAACTGTGCCACTGCCTACCAGCGCGGCCAGCCGATCTCCAACACCGGCTGCACGACGGTCTACGCTGAAACTGGCGCCGACCCGCTGCTCGAGCAGACCCGCGTGCTGGGCAAGGTGTTCGATGACCAGAACGGCGACGGCTGGCAGGATCCGGGCGAGCGTGGCATCCCGGGCGTGCGCATTGCCTCGGTGGAAGGCCTCGTGGCCGAGACCGACGCCTACGGCCGCTACCACATCGAAGGCATCGTCCTGCTGAACCAGGAGCGTGGTCAGAACTTCGTGCTGAAGCTCGACACCGCCACCCTGCCGCCTGGCTCGACGGTTACCACCGAGAACCCGCACGTCCGTCGCGTGACGGCTGCCATCCCGGTGCGCTTCGACTTCGGCGTCAAGCTTCCCCCGGGTGCGCCCTCGGGCAGCAAGTCCGAGGACATGGCCCTGGGTGAGGTGAACTTCAGCCCCGGCAGCACCGAAATCCGTCCGGAGTACGCCGGCATCCTCGACACCATGGCCGAGAAGATCCGGACCCACCAGTCGGGTGAAGTGTTCATCGACAGCGCTTCGGGTTCCTCGCCGCTCGCCTTCGAGCGTGCCGGCAAGGTTCGCGACCAGTTGATCGAGCGACTCAGTCCCGAACAGCGCAATGCCTTCGTCATCACCCTGCGCCTGCAGGCCAATGACGGCAGCACTGGCGAAATGGTCGTCAGCGACACCGTCAAGCTGGGTGAGGTCTTCTTCGATACCGACAAGTCGAAGATCAAGCCCGAGTTCGACGCCCTGCTGGACAAGGTGGCTGCGCAGATCGAGGCAGTGGGTGGTGGACGCGTCACGGTGGTCGGCCACGCCGACCTGCGTGGCTCGGTGGAATACAACCAGGCTCTGGGCATGCGCCGGGCCAACGCGGTGTTCGAACGTATTTCCCAGCGTTTGAGCCCGGAGGCGCGCGCGAATCTGAGCGTTGAAGTCGAGGGCGCCGCTGTGGTGCCGGGAGCCCGTCAGTGAATAGGAACCGTCAGTTCATGAAAACTCGGATGAAGCTTCTGGATTACACCCTGATCAGCCTGCTCGGCACGATTGCGCCGGCGGCATGGGCCCAGACTGCCGCCGCTCCGGCGGCTGAACAGACCCAGGTCAAGGTCCGCAGTGAAGGCGAGACCGGCTCGGTCGATACCACGCCGGAAGGCTTGCAGGCCTACCGTCGCGTCGATATCACCCAGGTCAACCCGGGTTCCATCCCGGTGTCGGGCCGCTTCGTGATCAACCTGCCTTCGGGCGGGATGATCTGGGCGACCGAAGATCCCCAGCTCGCGAGTCCGGTGCTCAATGCCCAGGCTCCGTCGCTGGCGTCCTTCGCCGACGGCAAGATCGTCGAGCCGATCACCTTCCAGACCTACAGCAACTATCCGGCCTTCGCCGACCACTTCGAGTTGCGCATCTATCGCGGCAGCGACGTCGACCTGATCGATCCGGTCGCCACGCTGAGCGCGAAGCCCTCGGGCGCAGGCCAGATTGTCTGGGACGGCAGCATGCCGGACTCGGCCAACCTGCACGAAGGCGATGAGCTGCAGTACGTGCTCCGCGCCATCGCTCCGGACGGCAACTTCGACGAGACCTTGCCCAACCGCATCCAACTGGTGCGTCCGGAAGAGGTCAAGCAGGCGATGAACAACCTGCAGCGTTCTTCGGTCGGCAACTTCCCGGGCATGACCGCCGGCGAGCAGCAGGCCCGCGACCTGCAGTCGTCCATTTACGGCCTGAGCAACCTGCGCAAGCAGAACATCGTCATCTACGGTTCCCGCGTTCGCGTCATTGGCCAGGACATTCCGTCCGGGCTCGCGCTCAAGATCAACGGCGAAAGCTTCCCCGTTGACCTGGAGCGCAAGTTTGCCGCCGAGTTCCTGCTGCCCGTGGGCCGCCACAGCTTCGACGTCGAGACCGGCTCGGGCGACCAGGTTGCCCATCGCCAGCTCGACGTGGACGTTACCGGCAAGTACTTCTTCATGGTTGGCCTGGCTGACCTGACGTTCTCGGACAACAACATCTCGGGCCCGGTGGCCCCGGTTGGTCTGCTGGACCGTTACGACGGCACGATTACCGAAGGTCGCCTGGCGTTCTACTTGAAGGGAAAGATCCAGGGCAAGTATCTGATCACCGCTCAGGCTGACACCACCGAGCGCGAGATCAAGGACATTTTCCGCGGATTCTTCGACCCGGATGCGCGCGATGTCTTCCGTCGCCTGGACCCGGATGCCTACTACCCCGTGTACGGCGACGACTCCACGACCACTCGTGACGTCGACACCCAGGGCCGCCTGTACGTCCGCGTCGACTGGGACAAGAACCAGGCGATCTGGGGCAACTTCTCGACCGGTTTCACCGGCAGTGAGTACAGCCAGTACATCCGCAGCCTGTACGGTGCCGCCATCTCCTGGCGCAGCACCAGCTCGACCGAGCTGGGCGAAGCCAAGTACCAGGTTCGTGCGTTCGGTTCGGAGGCGCAGAGCGCCCCCGGCCACAGCGAGTTCTTGGGCACCGGTGGCAGCCTGTACTACCTCAAGCACAGCGACCTGCTGCCCGGTTCGGACAAGGTGACCGTCGAGACCCGTGACCCGCTCACCGGCCGCGTCGAAAACCGCACCGACCTGGTCCGCGGCATCGACTATGAAATCGACGACCTGCAGGGTCGCGTCATCCTGACCCGCCCGCTGTCGCAGATTGTCCGTGACAACCTGCCCACGATCACTCGTGACCAGCCCCTGGATGGTTTCGACAACATCCTGATGGTGGACTACGAGTTCA
>CBHTVR010000017.1:0-56004 GCA_966096795.1 uncultured Gammaproteobacteria bacterium | reverse complement strand
ATCCAGGCGCCGATCATCATGATGAGCCAGAACCGCCTGAGCAAACACGACCGCGAAGTCGCCGAGCACGACTACGAAGTCAACCTCAAGGCCGAAATCGAAATCCTCGCCCTGCACGACAAGCTCGAACAGATGCGCGTGGACTACACCCAGGCGCTGTTGCGCGCGCAGCAGGAACAGATGGCCATCCTGCGCGAGCTGATGGAGAAGATCGCGGCGCGCGGCTAGGCGCCCGCGCCGGAATCAATGCGGCGCGCGGGCGCCGGCGATGATGCGGGCGATGCTGGCGTCGCCCTGTTCGATCAGTTCGTTGGGCGTGTACTCGAAGCCCGACAGCACCATCGCCTCGCCCACGCACCATTCGCGCTGGGCCTGGGTGAACTGGCGCGCGCCCGCCGCGATCATGGCGATGATTTCCTCGCTGGGAATACGGCTCTCTTCCTCGGCGACCGTGTTGGCGGTGATTACCGGCGCGGCCTTGGTGGCTTGCGCCATCAGGCAATCAATGCGGGCCAGGGCGACGCCAACGCGGTCGCCGGCATCGCTGAGTTGCGGCACGGCGGTGGCGAGTGCGCCGAGCAGGGTGTTGCGCTCGTCTTCAATGGCCTGGCGCTGCCTTTCCATTTCCGCCAGTTGCTCGTGCAGGCCGTGGATGGTGCCTTCGAGTTGCTGCACTTCCTCGACCGGATCGACCAAGGTGCGGCCTTCGAGCTTGGCCATCACTTTCTTGCCCATGGCCTCGTACACCGCGGGCTGGCTGAACTTCAAATCGCGCGCGGCCAATTGCCAGGCCAGGGCGACCTGGTTGCTGATTTCGCGACCGCCGGTGGCGGCCGCCGGGTCGGCGCTTTCGGGCTTGTCCAGCGCGGCGGCGGTGGCCTGGTTGGCCAGGGCCTGGGTGGCGGCATCGAGCCGCTCGCACAGCGGCGTCTTGTGGAAGTCGCGCACCAGCCGCCGCAATTCAATGCGGCAGTCGATCAGCAGGGCGCGCAAGTCCTTCATGGCCCCATTCTAGTCAGCCCGGGCCGGCGCAGGAACCTTTCGTATCAGGATAAAGCGAGACTCCAGTCTCACCTTGCCATCAGGAAATACAGCAGGTTGTTCTGGAAATAGGTGTTGTGCGTCAGGCGGCCATGCGACTCGCACAGGAAGAAGGTCTGCGCGACCGGCAGCGGGTGGAAGCTCTCGGCATCGCGCGTGTCCGGAGGCAGGCGACCGACCTGGGACGCGCGCGGCACCAGGCCGTCGCCCGGTTCGAACAGCAGGCGCTCGTACTCGGCCTTGCGCTTGTGCGTATGCGCCTGGCCGGGCTTGATGCCAGGGTCCACCTGGCCGGCGCGAAACACCACGTGCTCGCCGCTGGCGTCCTGCACCAGGATGCCGTGGCCGGGGGTGGGCTCGCAGTCGCCGCCGAACACGGCCACGTCCACCTTCGTTGCCGGCAACGGCGCCGACAGCGCCAGGGCCATTTGCTTGCCGCGCACGAGGTTGTGCGCGAACTGCGCCTGCAGGTCGGCCACGGCCTTGTCGCCATCGCCGTCGCCGCCCATGGAGTCGTGCACGCGCGTCACCACCTCGGGTGAGTACACGCCCCATTGCCGCGCGCGCCAGACCTGCGAGTCGTAGATATCCAGGTCCACCGGACGGCCATCGGTGTCCAGGATCGGATGCTCCAGCGGATGCGGCAGGGCCTGGAAGGGCGTGACGAAGGTGGCCATCACTTCCACCGGCACCGTGCGCACGGCAATGCGCATGCCGTACATCAATCGCTCCAGGCTGGTGGCGGCACCCAAGGTGGGCGTGCCCAGCATCACCAGGCGACGGATGCGCTTGTCGCCTTCGTCCCAGGGCTGTGGTGCGGCCTCCCCTAGCACGTCGCGCGGGCCGTAGCGCAGGTAGTAGTTGGCGATCGAACCGCCATTGCTGTGGGCGATGATGTCCACGCGCAGGTTCGGGTCGTGGTAGTCGCTGCGGATCTGTTCGATCAACTCGTGCAGCTTGCGCACCGAGCGCACGTTGTCGCGGCGCCAGTCGTACAGGAACACGTAGTAGCGGCGACGGTCTTCGGGGCCGCTGACCGGCTGGCCCGGCACGCCGCGCTGGAAGTGGCCGACATGCTCCAGGCTGGTGAGCAACTCGCCGTAGAAATCCACGCCGGCCACGCTGGTGAACAGGCGGCCGGGCACCAGGCCCTCGCCTTCGCGATATTCGCTGCTCATCTGCGCCAGGTCGCGATACTCGCTGAAGGTCAGGGCGCTGAGCGAGCCGGGGAAAAATTCCTTGCCAGTCTTGGCTTCCACCAGGGTCGAACCGGCCAGGCCATGGATGACGATGACCGGAGGTTGTTCGGGGTCGTGGTCCAGGCCTTCATACAGGCGGCCGAGGTCGGGCCGCGTGGCGCAGCCGGACAACAGCAACAGCAGCAAGACCAGCGCCTTGCCCAGGATTGGAAACCGCTCACCGACACTCATTGCAGGCCATCGCCACGTCATCGCCCCACGCGGGCCGCGCCATTTTAGGGGTTCGAACTTGAACGCGCGCCCAAACTGATGGCAGGGGTCCTGCGGCGGTTGTTCGCCGCAGGACGCGTGGATTCAGGCCGCCTGCGGGGACTGCTGCCAGGTCGGGTAGTCGTTGTAGCCGACCGGGCCGGGCGCATACAGCAGGTTGGCGTCGAAGCTGGCCAGCGGCAGGTCCAGGCGGAAACGCTCGGGCAGGTCGGGGTTGGCCACGAAGGGCCGCGCGAAGGCCACGACATCGGCGCGACCGGCGGCGAGCACCGCTTCGGCGCGTTCGCGATCGAAACCACCGGCCAGGATCAGCGTGCCCTGGAAGGCGGCGCGCACGGCATCGACGAAGTCCTCGGGCACCGCGCCCGGCGTGGCGATCAGGTGCAGGTAGGCGATGCCGCGTTCGGACAGGGCGCGCACCAGCTGCAGGGTGTCCTCGGCTTCGTTGGGGTAATTCGCGGCGAGGTCGTTGTAGCTGTTGAAGGGCGAGATGCGCACGCCGACATGCTCGCGGCCCACGGCGGCGATGCTCTGGTCCACCGTTTCGAGCAGGAAGCGCTGGCGATTTTCCGCGCTGCCACCGTAGCGGTCGGTGCGGGCATTGGCCTTGGGATTGAGGAACTGGTTGGGCAGGTAACCGTTGGCCGCGTGAATTTCCACGCCGTCCACGCCGGCGTCCACCGCCAGCTTCGCGGCTCTTGCGAAGTCGGCTTGCACGCGCGCGATGTCGGCTTCGTCCATGGCCTTGGGCAGGTCGTGATCGACCATGGCGTTGCGACCGCCGGACCAGATCTGGCCAGCGGCACGAATCGCGCTGGGCGCTAGCGCCTGCGCGCCTTCGGGCAAGTTGTCGAAGGCGGCGATGCGGCCGGTGTGCATCAGCTGGATGACCAGCTTCGCGCCACCTTCGTGCGCGGCGTCGGCAATCTTGCCCCAGCCTTCGGCCTGGGCCTGGTTGAACAGCCCGGGGATGCGGGTGTAGCCCAGGCCTTCGGGCGAGGGCGAGGTGCCTTCGGTGATGATCAGGCCGGCGCTGTTGCGCTGGCGGTAGTAGTCCACCATCAGGTCGTTGGGGACATTGCCCGGTGCGCGGGTGCGCGTCATCGGCGCCATGGCGATGCGGTTGCGCAGGGCCAGCGGGCCGGCGGCGAGGGGCTGGAATAGGCCATTGGTCATGGTGGTGCTCCGGGTTGGTTGCAGACAACATGGGCCGTTGTCACAAGTCCACCAAGTCCTTCGAACGCGATGCAGCGTTTCACCTCCGCAACGCAGGGGGCCGTGCAAGAATCGGCCGCCTGCCCAACGACCTTCGTGAGAGACCATGCAAAAGACCACGCTTGCCCTGCTGATCGCCGCTGCTCTGTCAGCGCCCGTTGCCGCACAGAACATGCCGCCTGTCAGTGATGCGCCCTATCCGGGCACGCTGGTGTTCAACATCGACGCCACCGACCTGGCCCATCGCGTGTTCAATGTGCGCGAGGAAATTCCGGCCAAGCCCGGCCCGCTGCGCCTGTTCTATCCGAAGTGGATTCCCGGCGGCCACGGCCCTTACGGCGCGGTGCACGCGATCGGCGGCTTGAAGTTCACGGCCAATGGCAAGGACGTGCCGTGGAAGCGCGACCCGCTGGATATCTTCAGCTTCTGGGTGGACGTGCCGGAAGGCGCCACCGGCGTCACCGCCGAATTCCAGTTTCTCTCTCCGATCGGCAACGCGCCTGGCCGCGTGGTGATGACGCCGGAAATCGTCGGCCTGCAATGGGACACCGTCGCCCTGTATCCGGCCGGTTATCGCGCCGACCAGATCCAGGCCCAGGCCAGCGTGAAGATGCCGCAGGGTTGGGGTTTCGGCACCGCGCTGGATGTGGACGGTGACGGCGGCAATACCGCCGGCGCCGCGCCGGTGCGTTTCAAGCCGACCAGCTTCTACACGCTGATGGATTCACCGATTCTGGCCGGCAAGTACTACAAGCGCATTGACCTGACGCCGGCCGGCAGCACGCGTCCGGTGAGCTTCGAGGCAGTGGCCGACAAGCCTTCGGACCTGGAGATCACGCCGGAGGTGCTGAAGATCCACAAGAACATGGTGCTGGAAGCCTACAAGCTGTATGGCTCGCAGCATTTCCGCCACTACCGCTTCCTGGTTTCGATCAGCACGAAGTACTCCGGCATTGGCCTGGAGCACCACGAGAGCACCGAATCGAGCCTGCGCCCGGGCTACCTGCAGGACGTGAAGAAGCTCTCCGGCACCGATGTCATTCCGCATGAATTCGGCCACAGCTGGAACGGCAAGTTCCGCCGCGGCGCCGACCTGACCACGCCCAACTACAACGAGCCCATGCAGGACAGCCTGCTGTGGGTGTACGAAGGCATGAACCAGTACTGGGGCACGGTGCTGGGTGGCCGCTCGGGCATGCGCACGCCGGAAAACGTGCGCGATGGCCTGGCCTCGCTCGCCGCCGGTTACCAGATGAGCGCCGGGCGCCAGTGGCGCAGCCTGCTCGACACCACCAACCAGCCGATCATTGCCGACCGCGATCCGCAGGCCTGGCGCACCTATCAGCGTGGCGAGGACTACTACAGCGAAGGCCTGCTGGTCTGGCTGGACGCCGACACCCTGATTCGCGAGATGAGTGGCGGCAAGCGCTCGCTGGATGATTTCGCCAAGCGCTTCTTCGGCGTGGAAGACGGCCGCATTGCGCCGCTGACCTACACCTTCGACGACGTGGTGGCCAACCTCAACGCGGTGCAGCCGTATGACTGGGCGAAATTCCTGCACGATCGCGTTGATCGCGCCGGTGCCCCGGCGCCGCTGGATGGCATTACCCGCGGCGGCTGGAAGCTCATCTTCAACGACAAGCAAAGCGAGAGCGCTGCGGCCTTCGCGTCCCGCGGTGGTGGCGGTGCCAGCTTCAGCTACGGCCTGGGCCTGAGCCTGGGTGGCGACAACAAGATCAACGACGTGCGCTGGGACAGCCCGGCCTTCCAGGCCGGCCTTGCCCCGGGCATGACCCTGGTGGCGGTGAACGGCATGGCCGCCAGCGGCGATGCCCTGACCGATGCGGTGAAGGCGGCGGCCAAGGAAGGCAACAAGGATCCGATCGAGCTGCTGGTGAACAATGCCGACCACATCATCACCGTGAAGATCGACTACCACGGCGGCCTGCGTTACCCGCACCTGGAGCGCATCCCGGGCAAGCCCGACCTGATCTCGGCCATCAACGCGCCGAAGAAGTAATCGCGATGTCGGTGCTCTGGTTCGATGGACTGCTCGCCCGCGTCGAGGACGCAGGCGTGTATTTCCTGCCCGAGCCCGATGTCGAGGAATTGCTGGAAGCGGCCTCGGTGGTCCGCTTCCCGCTGCTGCGCGTGAACCTTCGCGGCTGCGCCGACAAATCGGACCTGCTGCTGCGTTTGGCCGGCGTGCTGGCCTTGCCGCCGCACGTGGCCACCGACTGGAGCGCGCTGGCGCGCGCTTTCGAAGACTTGCGCGTGAATGATGCCGAAGGCCAGGTGTTGCTGGTCGAGCACAGCGAAGACGCGCGCGCGGCGGCACCGGAGGAGTTCAAGCGCGGCATGGAAGCCTTGCAGGCAATCAGCGCCGAATGGGCCACGCGCAAGCTGGCCTTCTGGAGTTTCGTGGTGCTGGCCGAGGACGAGTTCGAAGCCCTCGGCTGATGGCGCGCTACAGGCGCGCGGCCAAGCCGCTCCAGCGTTGCGCGCGCCGGCCGATGGCTTCGCGCAAGGCCGCTTCGCCAGCCCATAGCGTGACTTCGCGGCGGCAACGGGTCAGGCCGGTGTAGAGCAACTCGCGCGAAAGCACACGCGTGCCGGCTTCCGGCAAGGCCAGGAACACGCGCTCGAATTCCGAGCCCTGCGATTTGTGCACGGTCAGCGCATAGGCCGGTTCGTGCGCGGGCAGGGCGGCGGGCAGGCAGTCGCGCGGGCCGTCGTCGCTTTCGAACCAGACCCGCGGTTCGCCATCCGCATCGGGCCAGGTGATGCCAATGTCGCCGTTGAACAGGTTTTGCCGATAGCTGTTTTCAGTGACCAGCACCAGGCGACCCTTGAACCATCCGCGCCCCTGCAGCAGCGGATCGAGGGCGCTGCCGAAGGCGGCATTCAAGGTCTGACTGCCGGCCGGGCCCTCGCGCACGGCGCAGAGGATGCGCAGCGCGCGCGCCGCCTGCAGGGCGCTGGCGACATCGGGTTGTTCGCCGAGGGCGCGGTAGGTCGGCAAGGCTTGGGCCAGCAAGCTCTCTGGCAGCCTTCGCTCGCTGCCTTCCTGCCAATGCGCGCCGGCAAAAGCTTGCCCGCGCAGCCCGGCGATGGCCTCGTCGGCGCGGCCTTCTCGCACCAGGCCCGCAAGTTCCAACACTTGCACGCCTTGCACCTGGCGATGGCTACCCAGCAATTGTTCGCGTACCGCGCCCAGCAGCGAACCGCCGTGCTCGCTGGCATCGCACAGGGCCGCCAGCACGTCGCCGGTCTCGACCGAGGGCAATTGATCGCGATCACCCACCAGCACCAAGAGTGCTTCCGCGGGCACGGCTTCGACCAGCCGGCACATCATCGGCAGATCAATCATGGACGCTTCGTCCACCACCACGATGTCGGCCGCGAGGGGGTGCGCGGCATCGCGGCGGAATCCGTCACGGCTCCAGCCCAGCAGCCGATGCAGGGTGCGTGCTTCGGTCGGAACCAGCGCTGCAGCCTCCGGAGCGATGCGACCCGCGCCGACTTGCGCGAGCAAGGTCTCGCGCACCGATTCGGACAGCCGCGAGGCCGCCTTGCCCGTGGGCGCGGCAAGCAGGATGCGCGGCGCTTCGGCGAGGCCGGCGTCCCGTCGTGCCTGGACCTGGCTGGCGAGCAAGCCGGCCACGCGCGTGGTCTTGCCGCTGCCCGGGCCGCCGGTCAGCAGGTGCAAGCGCGCCGGTTCGGCCTGTGCGCGGGCGCGCAGTGCTGCCGCAAGACGGCATTCGTAATCCCAATAGCGACGCAGTGCCAGGCTCTCGCCCTCGAGCACCAGCAGGCGATCCGGCGGCGCGATATTGCTTTCGCCGACGACATGCGTCCAGGGCGAGGCGCGCAGGATCGTCAGCCATTCTTCGAGCGCGGGCAGCGCCGGCGCCTCGCGCGTGGCATCCATCTCGGCGAACAGTTCTGGCAGCAGGCCCAGGGGCAGGCGACTGTGGCCGTTGGCCAATGCGCGACTGGCCAATGCTGCGGCCGCTTGCACCCAGTCGGGCGTTTCATCGCGGGCATGTTGCAGGCTCAGGCCCAGGGCGTGGTCCACCTGGCGCAGCCAGCCGTGGTGCAGCAATGTCGCGAGCAGGCTCATGCTGTCACCGGCGCCGTGGCGCCCAGCAAGTCGTCGAGCGCTTCGATCAATGCGCTGGGAAGCTGGCGCGCATGCAATCCCGGTCGCGCCACGTCGCCTGGCATCAGGCCGCGACAAAACAGGTAGCGCACGCCGCCCAAGTGGCGGCGAATGTCATAGGCCGCGCCCAAGCGGAAGCGCAGCCAGCGGTGCAAGGCCAGGCTGTAGATCAGGTATTGCAGGTCGTATTCGCCCTCGCTGATCGCGCGCGCTACCGAGTCCGGGCCGTAGTCGGGTAACTGGTTGGATTTGTAGTCGAGCACGTAATAGGCGCCGGCGGCTTGGTAGATCAGGTCGATGCGCCCGGTGAGCAGGCCCTCGATTCGCTTGCGCTCGCCGAAGCCACGGCGCGCCGAAACCAAGCCGTGTTCATGCAGAAGTTTCAGCATCGCCTCGATCTGCACCGGCGCCAGCGCGAGATGGAATTCCATCTCGACCAGTTTCTGCGCCGGCGCCAGCCAGGCCAGGCGCGTGCCTTCGGGCATGGCTGTATTCAAGGTGGCGCTGATCAGGCGCGTCAGCAGGCCGATGCCCTCAAGCAGTTCGGCCTCGCCGGAATAGCCGGCGTCACGTAAAACTTTCTCCAGGATCGGCAATTGCCCGGTAGGCGGCAGCACCGGGTCGGACCAGTCACGCCAAAGGCTGAAGTCCACCCGTTCCAGCGCCGCATGCAGCACATTGCCGAAGCGACTTCCGACGAAGGGCGAACGCTCGAGCGGCGCGGCTTCGATCTCGTCCTCGGCCGCGCGTTCTTCGCCGCCACCGATGTCATTGCCACGATCCTCGCGGCGCAGCTGCGAGAAGCTGTAAACCCACCAGTCGCGGTCAATCACGCGCTGGGCGATGCGTGCGGGCGGAGGCGCCGCGCCTTGCTCCAACGCCAGGCGCGGAAGGCGGCGTGCCTGCGCCCGGTCCACGGGCGGCGCGATGGCGATTGCATCGGGCTGCAAGCTGCACAGCGCCTGCATGCGCTCCAGCACCGCGTCGTCGGGCAGGGACTTATCGCTGGCCTCGCGGCCCAGGCGATGCATCAACCAGCCCAACGCCGTGCGTTGCGCGCCCTTGATCGGGCCCCAGCCGACCCAGGTGGCCAGGCGCGCGCGGGTCAGGCCAACGTAAAGCAGGCGGATATGTTCCGCACGCGCTTCGCGCGCTTCGGCTTTCAGTTCCTCACCGTCCTTGGCTGGCCAGAGATGACCGATGCGCGCCAGTTCGATGCGGCCCACCGCCAGCGGCGGCCTGCCCTGCTTGCGCGTGGTCGGCGTGGTGGCGGCATAGGGCAGGAAGACCAAGTCCAAGGTCAGGCCCTTGCTGACGTGCAAGGTCATGATGCGAACGCGCGCGGCATCGGATTCCAGGCGCAGCAGCTCGGCATCGTTGCGGTCATCGTGTTCGGCGATGCGTCGTTCCAGCTCGGCCAGCAGGCCGCTGGTTCCGAGCGCCGAGGCCTCGGCGGCCTGTAGGTCTTCGGCCAGCTGCAGGTAGTTGCTCAAACGGCGTTCGCCATCGGGCCAGCCCAACAGTCGCGGTGCCTGCTGCGCGCAAATGTCGCCGAGCAAGGCCATGGGGCCGTGGCGCTCGGCACGGGAGATCCAATGTTGCAGGCGGTCCTGCCATTGCCGGTGCGCGGCGTAGTCCTGATCCAGCGCCGCCAATGCGCCCGCATCCAGGCCGAATAATGGCGAGGCCAGGACTGCGCGCAGGCGGCCGTCATCGGCCGGCGCCAGCATCGCTTCGAGCAACCAGCACACATGCCAGGCCTCGCGAGTCTGGTACAGGCTGCTGCGGCCGGCGGCCACACTGGGAATGCCGAGCGCGGACAAGGTTTGCTGGATTTGTCCCGCGTCCTCGTTGCGCGGCACCAGCACGCTGATATCGCCCGGCGCGATGGCGCGATGGCGCCCGTGCTTGTCGGTCAGGCTGGCGCGGCCTTGCGCGCTGGCCTGCAGAAGCGCGTGGATGCTGGCGGCGCAGGCCCAGGCCGCCTGCGACCGCGCGGCATCCATGCTGCGGTCAAAATCCCCGCCTTCGTCGGGCAACGGCTCGAGGGTTTGCAGCACCAGGCCAGCGGCAGGACGACCGTCGAGCAGCAGCGCTTCGTCCGGGCAACGGCCGCCGGGCAGCACCGACTCGAACTGGATACCCCCCTGGTCAAAGGCATCGTCGCCGCCGAATTCGAACAGGGCCTGCACCGCCTGCAAGGCCAGCGGCCGCGAGCGGAAATTGCGCTCCAGCGCGTACTTGGCATCGGCTTGTTCTTGCGCGACCAGATAGGTGGCGACATCGCCGCCGCGGAAACGGTAAATCGCCTGCTTGGGATCGCCGATCAGGAACAGGGCGCGCGGCGTATCGCCATCGTCAGGCGCAGCTTGCGCGAACAGTCGCCGGAAGATCGCCCATTGGCGCGGATCGGTGTCCTGGAACTCGTCCACCAGGGCGATGGCGTATTGCTTTTGCAGGGCGCGCGCGAAGTCATCGCCATGCTCGCCTTCAAGCGCCGAGTGCACGCCGCGGATCATGTCGTCGAAGCCGAGCAGGCCGCGCTCGCGCTTGAGCCGCTGCATGCGCGTGGCGGCGAAGTCGCGGGCGGCGTGCACCAGGGCGAGTTTGCGATTGGCCAGCACGCCATCCGCGGCGGCACGTGCGAGGGCCCAGGCTTCGATGGCCTCGAACAGGGGCGAGGTTGGCGTGACCGGAAGCTCGGCCTTGCTCCTGCCCTTCTTGTTGGTTCGCTGCGTCAACTTGCTGGCGCTGTAGTTGCCCAGATTGTCGGTGGCGGGATCGCGTTCGAGCGGATCGCGGCGCCAGGCGCGCAAGGCAGCCCAGACCGGGTCTACTGCCTCATCCTTGCAATAGGTCGCATGGACCCAGCCCTTGGCATGCGCCTCGCGCAGCCGTTCGCGGGCCTGCTCGCCATGGCGGTCGAATTGCTCGGCCAAATGCTTCCGTGCCGCACGCAGGGCCCGCTCCGCACTGCCGTCGTCGTCATCGCGCGGTGCGGGTGACAGGCCGTCCAGCGCCAGCAATTCGCGCAGGCTCTCCGACAACTTGTCCGGCGTTGACCAAACTTCAAGCAAGGCTTGTGCCTGGGCGGCATCGCGCGAATGCAGGCGCCAGAATTCCAGCGCTACTTCGCGCCGCAGCGGCGCTTCATTGAGCAGCAACTCGCGCGCGTCCAGCGGCTGCCCGGCTTCCAGCGCGTGTTCGTGCAAGGCGCGCTGGCAGAAGGCATGGATGGTGTGGATCGGCGCCAGGTCCATCTGCTCGACCGCGCGATGCAGGCGACCCAGCAAGGCCGCGCGCGGCTCCTGCGCCAGCGCGGCGCGCAATAGCTGCTTGCCCAGTCGCGTGGCGCCGCTGTCGGCGCTGGCCTCGACCAGCGCATCCTCGCCATCGGCCTGCAGCAGCAGCGCGCGCGCAGCGACCAGGCGTTCGCGCAGCTGCGCACGCAAGTCCTTGGTCGCCGCTTCGGTGAAGGTCACCGCCAGCAAGCGCGAAACCGGCAGCCCGCACTCGATCACCAGCCGCGCGTACAGGCTGGCGACCGTGAAGGTCTTGCCGGTGCCGGCGCTCGCTTCGATCAATTGGATGCCGGTCACCGGCAGGCGCAGGGCGAGATCGCGCGGCTCAGTCATCGCGCGCCTCCAGCCAAGGCGCCACATCGGGCACGCCGCTATCGGGCAGGCCACCGAAAACCTCGAAGGCAATCGCCGCGAATTCGGCGCGAAGCCGGGCGTCTTCCAGCGGGCTACGATCGCCCAGGGTCAGGCTGACCCAGGCATCGCTGCCTTCGCCATGCTCACCGGCCCAGCTCGCCTGCGCGCGCTTGCGGGCGCCGGCCATGTCTTCGGAGGCGGCGTACTCCAGGCCCGCGCGCGGCATGAAGGGCAGCACGTCCTGGCGCGCGCGCTGGGCCAGGCGCAACAGGGATAGCAGCTTCGCGCGCGCGGCTGCTTCAGGCAGGGGCTCGAGGACCTGCAGCCCCTCTTGCTGCATCACGCGCTCGATCCGGCCACCCGCGCCCAGCGCCGACCACACCAGCGCATCCACGCCGAGGTTGAGCAGGCTCTTGCCGTGGCGCTTGCTGGCGCTGAACTGGCGCAGCACGCCGTCTTGCACGACCGGCAAGCTGCCGCTGAGACGGAATTCGCCCAGCTCCAGCGAATACGGCAGGGTCTGCGTGGTCAGCGGCGGGTCCGATTGCCACGCAGCGAGCGCCGGCAGCAAGCGTTCCAGGCTTGCGTCCAGGCTCAGTTGTCCGGCGGCACCGGGCGCGATACGCGCTTCCGCCAGCAGTCGTCGCGCCAGGACCTCGCGCGCAAGCCCGGGGGCGTCCAGGCTCAACTGCAGCACGCGCTGGTCCAGCTGATAACGATCCAGGCCTTCGCCGGCATTGAAGGGTTCTTCCTCGGCCAGCCGATCTTCGCGGCCAGGCACGTGCAGGCCCAACCGTGCTTCCAGGAAACAGCGGGACGGATTGCCCAAGGCCTGCAGCAATTGCGCGCTGCTCCAGTCCTGCAGCGGCTCCGGTGGCGGCAGGCTGCGCGCGAACACGGGCGTGTTCCGGGCATCGGCCAGGGGTTGCGCGGCGGCGCGTGCCCAGTCCGAGTGGTAACTGAAACGGCGCGGTTCGGCTTCGGACTCCTCGGCCATCGGCGCGCCCAGCACCGGCGCCGAGAATGGCTGCAGCGGATGCATCACCACCAGGCGCTCGCGCGGCGATGCCGGTGTAGTGCCCGCGCTTGGCCCTGGCTGGCGGTAGTACTGCGCCGCCACGTCGAGCAACTCCGACACCACCACCGACGGCGGGCGCGCTTCGCCGCTGCGCGGGTCCAGGCCCAGGTAGCTGAGATAGAAAACATCGCTGGCAGCACTGAACAATTGCAGGAACAGCGCGCGGTCGTCTTCGCGAATCGAGCGGTCGCCCAATTGTCGTTGCGGCCCCTGCAATTGCGCGGCCAGGCGATTGAGGCTGCCGGGCGGATCGCGGCGCGGGAACTCGCCGTCGTTCA
This sequence comes from uncultured Gammaproteobacteria bacterium, assembly GCA_966096795.1. Taxonomy (GTDB): domain Bacteria; phylum Pseudomonadota; class Gammaproteobacteria; order Xanthomonadales; family Xanthomonadaceae; genus Arenimonas. The sequence goes on along the minus strand of CBHTVR010000017.1, from coordinate 43,105 downwards.
TGCCCAGCAGGCAGATCACCCGGAACGGCACCAGCCGCATCGGCACCATCTTGCCGAAGCTGATGCCGCCGCTGAGGAAAGGTTGCAAGCCGCGATCTTCCTCCAGCGCGGCCTTGAACCAGGCGCGCATCAGCACCGCTGGCAGCGGTGCATCCACGCCGGCGTCGCTGGCCTGTTCGGCGAAGCGCGCGACCAGGCCGCGCAGCGCCTCGACCGTCTTGCGGTCGCCGGCATCGCGCGGGCGCGCGGAAAAGGCATCGTCAATGAGCTTGGCCAGGACCTCGCCCCACAGCGCTGGCGCGCGCGCCTGCGCCAATTGCCGCTGCCAGCGCGCGAGCAAGCGCAGGCCTTGCAGGCAGCGATCCAGCGTAGCCAGCGCGCCGCCGTCCAGAATCGGCAGCGCCGCCACGCCGGCGACGTCGGCGTCGCTGCCGATGGCATGCCCCAGCAGCAGGCGATCAAGCGCCCAGGCCCAACTGAAGGCGCCATCGGCGGGCGCTTCGAGCTCGGCGCGATGTTCGGCGTTCAAGCCCCAGCGCACGCCGGCCTGGTCCAGCCAGCGGCGCAGGTCCTCGAAGTCCGAGGCGTCCAGTTCCAGGCGCTCGGCGAGCGGGCGCAGGGCCAGCAAGTCGAGCACCTCGTGGATGCCGAAGCGCGCGCCCGGCAATTCCAGCAAGCGCGCAAAGACCTCGGCCGCCGTCTGGCTGGCGATGACGCTGCCATCGGCCAGGCTGAAAGGCAGGGCATCGCGGCGGCCGGCATCGGCGCCAAACACGGCCTGCACGAAGGGCGCATACCGGTTGATGTCGGGGGTGAGCACGGCGATGTCGCGCGCTTGCAGCGAAGGGTCGCGCTCGAGCAGGTCGCGCAATTGTTCGTGCAACACCTGCACTTCGCGCAAGCGCGTGTGGCAGGCATGCAGTTGCAGACTGGGGTCGCTGCCGGGAACGAAGTCACGCCGGTTCTGTTCCATGCGCGGCGGCGGGCGCCGCGCCAGCAGGTCGCGCTGCAGATCGTGCAGCACGCCGGTGCGCGTGGCCGGGTCGGGCGGGACGTAGATCGGCACTTCGCGCTCTTCCTGCACCGGCTCGAAGGAAAACAGGGTGCGCACGAAATCGCGCCCGGCCTCGCCGTTGGCGCGCAGCAACGGATTTTCAGAATCCTCGAACACCGACGCCGGATCGGCGCGCAAGCGCTCGCGCACCGTTTCCAGGTCGCCCCACCAACCCTGCACCGGCGACAGGAAGAAGAAATGCAGGCTGCCGCTGCGCGCGCTCGAGCCGATGACCCGCAAGACATCCGGCGACACGTTCTGGCAGGCAAAGGCGAACACCCGCGCGGGCAAGCCGTGTGGAATCTCGCTCGCCTCGCCGTCGAAGCGCGCCAGGTAAGCATCCAGGCGCTTGCCGCGATGGCTGCGGCCAGCGCTGGCGCGACGCCACAGCTCGGCTTGCCAGTCCTGGCGGTCGCCGCCGTGGTCCCAATGCCGCAGCCAGTCGCGGCGCCAGGCCTGGTACTTCTCGAACGCCGCCGCCAATTCGCCCGCGAGCGTCCAAGCGGGAAGCGGATCGTCTCCTCGGCCCAGCACGGGCCGCAGTTCTCGGAACACCGGCTCGCGCATGGCCCGGGCATCCGACAAGATCGTCCACAGCCGCCAACGCAGGTGTTCGGCATCGCCCAGTGCCGGCGTTTCAGCGTGCGGCAGGTTGGCGTTGAGCGCCTCGCGCACGAATTCGCCGGGCGCCAGGAAGCGCAGGTTCGCGGCAATGCCATGCGCCTCGGCCAGGTGTTTCTGCAACCAACGCCGCATCGCCGGCTGCGGAATCAGCACCACCTCCGGCGTCAGCAAGGCTTGCCCCGGCGCCGGTTCGGCCAATTGCCGCGCCAGCACGTCGGCCAGCACTTCCAGGTCGTTGCCGTGGTACAGGCGGAAGTCGGTGCTCACGGCCGAAGGCTCAGGCGGGCGATGTCGCGCCCTCGCCAAAGCGCACGCAATGGCGCGCGCCCGGCGCCAGCGATTGCACCCAATAGCGGCCCTGCTGCGCGAGCACGCGGTCGGTAATCGCCGGCAGTGGCTGCGGATCGCTCGGGAAATCGAGCAGGCTCAGGGCTTCGATGTCGATCTGCATCTGTACTTCGTGGCCGGCAGGCGCCAATGCCTCGACCTGCACCTTCACGATCACGCGCCGGATCGAGGGGCTGCGGCTGGCCTCGCGCACCGCCGCCTGGCAAATGCGGTAGACGGTGGTCTGGGCATCGTCATCGAGGGCCTCGACCTTGCCGATGAACACGGCTTCGTAGCCGATGCCGGCGTCTTCCAGCGTGTCGCGCAAGGGTCCGAATGCCACCGCTTCGCGCAGGCCATGGGTGTCGAGCACCTGCGGGCGCAATTGCCGCAGCGCGCGGCGCAGGCTGTCCTGCATCTCGCGCACTTGCTCGCGGATCGACTCGAGCAGGCGCAGCATCTGTTCGTCGCGCACATCGCGGAAGGCCAGGCTAATGCGCGTGCTCAGGCCGTCAATGGAGCGACCCAGTTCGTAGTCGAGCTCGGTGGCCAATTCGCGCTGCCCCTGTTCTTCCAGGCGCACCAGGCGCTGGCTGATGCTGCGCAACTCATCGGCCGCATCGGTCAGCGAGCGATTGGCCTCGGCCAGGTCCTGGTGGCGCTGGGCCAGGCGTTCGTGGCTGCGGCGCAGCTCACTGCTGGCCGCGCCCAGCACCAGCCCGCCGCCGCCGACCACGGCCAGGGCCAGTTGCAGTAGCCGCGTGTCCACCGCCACCAGATCGAGCTGGATCATCGCGTCCACCACTAGGCCCACCAACGCCACCGACACCGCCGCGCCTTCCCAGCCGCGCCGGAACGCGACGAAGAAGATTGGCGCAAACGCCAGCAACATCACGAAGGGCGCCAGGTCCAGGCGCGTGCGGATCAGCCAGAACACCGACAGCGAGAACAGCAGTTGCAGGGCCACGTCGGTCCACAGGGGGCCGTCGATACGATGCCGTGATTCAGCCCGCGAGAGCAGCAGCATCAGCGGTGCCAGCACCAGCTGGCCGATGAAATCGCCGTACATGAAGGAGAAGATGCCGGCCATGCCTTCGAGCCGGCCGCTGGAATCGACCATGTAGTGCTGCAGGATCGGCGACACCAGGGACGCGCTCAGCAGGCCGGCTGACAGCAGGGCCAGCATGCCGCGCGGGGCGTCGATGGACGCGCGCTCGCTGCCACGGCGCGCCACCCACACCACGGCCGCGTAGATCAGCCAGGGCGACAGGCTCATGGGCAAAGACACGCCGCCGAGCAGTGAGCGCCCATCGTGCAGGGCGATGAGGGCCATGGCCACCCATTCGCCCACCGCCAGCCAGGGCCAGCGGCGCGTGGGTGTCAGCCAGAGCATGCCGAGGCGGAAGCCGGCCGGCAGGAACCACAGCAGGTGGGCCACCGACAACAGGGCCAGCCAGGCCGCGGTGTACAGCAAGGCCAGGCCGGGCCCGGTCTGCGCGAGCCGGGTCAGGGGCCCGGGGCCGGCGAGCGCAGGCGGGCCACCGGGGCGGTCCGGGGTCGAAAGGGCAGGCATGGCACGATTAGTCCGCAAGTCCCGGCCCGGGTCAAGGTGGCGGAGCTTTCGTTCGGCGGGGTCGGGCCGATATAATCGCCGCCTTGACTACTTCGGGCTGCGGCCCGCACCGGATCGCCGTGCGCAACCACGACCTCGTCTTCCTCAAGCACTTTTCCCAGGTGATCGGCTTTTTGGTCGTCGTCACCATCGCCCTGATCCTGCTGGGCGCCCACTTCAACAGCACCAAGCCGCCGGAACCCAACCCGGTCGCCGAAGCCGCCACCCTGGCCCGCATCCAGCCGGCCGGCGCGGTTTACGCCGGCGCCACCGGCGCGGCTGCCCAGGCCCAGGCCGCGAAGGCCGCCGCCGAAGCCGCCAAGGGCCAGGTCGCCTACGAAGGCACGCTCGACGGTTCGGTCATCTTCGGCCAGCTGTGCACCGGCTGCCACACCGCCGGCGTGGGCAAGGCCCCGATGCTGGAGAAGTCCGCCTGGGCCGCGCGCATCGCCCAGGGCGTGGACACCCTGCACAAGCACGCCATCGAAGGCTACAACGGCCCGGACGGCGGCATGATGCCGGCCCGTGGCGGCAATCCCGCGCTCAGCGACGAGCAGGTCAAGGCCACCGTCGACTGGATGCTGACCCAACTCAAGTAATCCCGGCGATCTCTCGCCTGCCAGCGCCGCCCTCGGGCGGCGTTGTCGTCTCTGGAGTCCGAACGATGTCCAAGCACAACGCTCTTACCGCTTCGCTGGCCCTGCTGGGTCTGCTGGGCTTGTCGGCCTGCCAGGGCGCAGCGCCCGACAGCAGTGCAAATGCGGCAGCGGCCCGCGGCCGCGATGCGGCGGTGCCCGAGCTGCGCAAGATTGGCGAAGTGCAGGGTCGCGGCCCGGCCAGTGCGTTCGTGGATCGCCAGGTCAGCGTGCAGGGCATCGTGGTGGGCAATTTCGGCAAGGGCCTGGGCGGCGTGTTCGTGCAATCCGAGCGCGACGACGGCGACCCGCAAACCGCCGAAGGCCTGTTCGTCGAACGCGCTTTCGATGCGCAGCCGGAATTGCACTACGGCGATCGTGTGCGCGTGTCCGGCCGCGTGGTCGAACGCGGCGACGGCAAGGCCACGCTGACCACGCTCACCGACACCGTGGTCGAAGTCATCGGCGAAGGCCAGCCCAACACCACTACGATTGAATCCGCGCCCAGTGCCGCCAGCGATTGGGAACGCTACGAAGGCATGCGCCTGCGCGTCCACGCGCCGCTGACCGTCACCGGCAATGGCGGCCTGGCGTCCTATGGCGAGTTGGGCGTGAGCTTTGGCGGCCGCCTGTACACGCCCAGCGAAATCGCCCTGCCCGGCGCCGCCGCCAATGCCGTGGCGCAGGACAATGCGCGGCGCCTGCTGTTGCTCGACGACAACCGCACGAGCAAGGACCCGAAGAACCTGTGGTTCTTGCAGCAACCCCTGAGCGACGCCGCGCCGGTGCGCGTCGGCAGCCAGCTCGATGAAGCCGTCGGCGTGCTCGACCAGCGCCGCGGCCAGTACCGCCTGCAATTGGCCGAGCCCCTGGTGATCCGCCAGGCGCCGCGCCCGGCCGCGCCGGCGGTGGCCGGTGATGTGCGCATCGCCAGCTTGAACATGCACAACTACTTCAATGGCGACGGTCACGGTGGCGGTTTTCCGACCACGCGCGGCGCGCAGACCGCCGAGGAGCAGAACGAGCAGCGGCGCAAGCTCATCGCCGAAGTGCAGGGCCTGAATCCCGACATCGCCGCGCTGATGGAAATGGAAAACGACGGCGACGGCCCCGACTCGGCCCTGGCGCAATTCGTCGCCGCGCTCAATGCCGCGGGCCCGGCGAAGGACTGGCGCGTGGTGCCGGTGCCGGCGCGCCCGGGCAATGACGAGATCCGCGTCGCCATGATCTACCGCAGCGGCAAGCTGCAATTGCAGGGCAAGGCCGCGCAGCTTACCGGTGGCCCCTACAACAACCGCTCGCGCGTGCCGATGGCGCAGGCCTTCCGCGCCGGTCGCGGGCCGGTGTTCGTGGTGGTGGCCAATCACCTGAAGTCGAAGGGCTGCGGCCGCGAGGCCGACCAGGCGCAAGGACTGGATGCCGACCAGCACGACGGCCAAGGCTGCTGGAATCCGATCCGCGTGGAATCGGCGCGGCTGTTGAACGCCTGGGTCGCCAGCGACCCGACGCATAGCGGCCACGCGCCGACCTTGCTGGTCGGCGACTTCAACGCCTACGCGATGGAGGACCCGCTGCGCCAATTGCGCGCCGCCGGTTGGCAGGACGCCTTCGCGCTCAAGCCCGGCGAGGGCCGCCCGTATTCGTTCAACTACGACAATTTTTCCGGTCGCCTGGACCACGCGCTGCTCGATGCCGGCATGGCGGCGCGCCTGCGCGGCGCGGTGGAATGGCACAACAACAGCGACGAGGCTGAATTTTTCGACGAACAGCGCGAGCGCGACGGCGATCCCTGGCGCGCCTCCGACCACGACCCCATCCTGCTGGGTTTCGAGCTCGGCAGCTCGGCGCGCTGAAGCAGCGGCTATGATCGGCGCATGAGCCCCAGCCTGAGCCCGATGCCGGCCTTCCCCGACAGCAGCACGACCCTGCTGCTGCCCGGCCCCGCCGGCCACCTGGAAGTGGCGGTGGATCTGCCTGAAGCGACCGAAGCGCGGCTCGGCCTGGCCGTGATCTGCCATCCCAATCCGCCCGATGGCGGCACCATGCACAACAAGGTCGTCACCATGACCGCGCGCGCCTTGCAGGAGCTTGGCCTGGTGACGGTGCGCTTCAATTTCCGCGGCACCGGTTTGTCGCAAGGCGGTTTCGACGACGGCCGCGGCGAAGTGCTCGACACCCTCGCCGTGGCGCGCTGGGCGATGGCCGCGCATCCGGGTCATGCGCTGTGGCTGGCCGGTTTCAGTTTCGGCGCCTGGGTGGCGCTGCAGGCGGCGCGGCAATTGCCGGTGCAGCAAATGGTCTCGATCGCCCCGCCGGTGGGCCGGCGCGATTTCACCGGTGTGCTGCCGCCGACTTGCCCTTGGTTGCTGGTGCAGCCCGAGGCCGATGAAATCGTCAGCGCCGAAGCGGTGCTGCTGTGGGCGGCCAAGCAAAACCCCGCGCCCACTGTCGTGCGCATGCCCGAGACCAGCCACTTCTTCCATCGCCGCCTGCTCGACCTGCGCGGCGCCATCAAGAACGGCGTGCGGCGCAACCTGCCGCCTGCGGCGCACTGACCCGCGCGATGGCGGCGACAGCCACCCTGCCTTCGCTGCTGTGGCAGCAAGGCGTTGAACACGGCCGCTGGCAGCATGATCCGGCGCAGGCGCAGGCCCTGCATGCGCTCGACCGCGTGCATCGCGAGTTGCTGGCGGCGCAACCTTCTTCGATCTTCGAACGCCTGGCCTCGCGCTGGCGCGACGCCGAAGCGGTGCAGGGCCTGTATGTCTGGGGCAGCGTCGGCCGCGGCAAGACTTTCCTGGCCGACCTGCTGTACGACAGCCTGGGCGAATTGCCGCGCCAGCGCTGGCATTTCCACCGCTTCATGGGCCAGGTGCATGCGCGCCTGCGTGCCCTGCCCGACACCGCCGACACGCTGGCCGTGGTCGCGCGCGAACTGGCGGGCGAGATGCGCCTGCTGGTGCTGGACGAATTCTTCGTCGGCGACATCGGCGACGCGATGATCCTGGGCCGCCTGCTGGAACAGCTCATCGGCCACGGCGTCACCCTGGTGACAACCTCGAACATCCCGCCGGCCGAGCTCTACCGCGACGGCTTGCAGCGCGCCAGCTTCCTGCCCTGCATCGCGCTGCTGGAAACGCATTGCCAGGTGCTCAAGCTCGACAGCCTGCAGGATTACCGCCTGCGCCACCTCACGCACGCCGCCACCTACCTCACGCCCTTGGGCGAAGCCGCCGAGGCCGCGCTGGCCGAGCACTTCCGGCGACTGGCTGGGCGTGGAGCGCTTGCCGGATCCTCGCTGCACATCAACGAACGCGAGATCGCGGTCAAGGCCATGGCCGATGGCGTGGCCTGGTTCGAGTTCGCCGAATTGTGCGAAGGCCCGCGCTCGGCCGCCGACTACATCGAACTCGCGCGCGGCTTCCATACCCTGCTGCTGTCGAACGTGCCGCGCCTGGACCGCAATCGCGAAGATGCGGCGCGCCGTTTCGTCTACCTGGTGGACGAGCTGTACGACCGCCACGTGAACCTGCTGCTCTCGGCCGCCGCCGACCCGCTGTCGCTGTACCAGGGCCAACGGGTCGAGCGCGAGTTCGAACGCACCAGCTCGCGCCTGATCGAGATGCAAAGCGCCGAATACCTGGCCCAGGAACACCGCCCGTAGGCCGTCGCCGCGGCCAAAACTTGACCTGCGACAAACCCCCGGCCGAAACGCGTGCCAGAATGGGCCATGCCTGACTATTCCGACACCTCCCTGGGCAAGCCGGTCGAATACGGCGGTGGCGTGGACGCCGGCCTGTTGTTCCCGATTGCGCGCGCGCCCCAGCGCCAGGCCCTGGGCATTGGCGAGGCGCTGCCTTTCCTGGGCGTGGACATCTGGAATGCTTACGAATTCAGCTGGCTGGACGCGCGCGGCAAGCCACGCGTGGCGCTGGCCGAGTTCCGCATTCCCGCCGAGTCGCCCAACATCATCGAGTCCAAGAGCTTCAAGCTCTATCTCAACGGTTACGCGCAAACGCGCGTGCCCGACACCGACACCCTGCGCAAGCAATTGGCCCACGACCTTTCCGAGGCCGCGGGCGCGCCGGTGAGCGTGGTGCTGGCCACGCCGACGTCCAAGCAGTCAGCGACGATCGAAAATCTCGAGGGCGAGGTGATCGACGACCTGCCGATCGAGATCCACGAATACGGTCCGCCCAATCCGGCCCTGCTGCATTCCAATCCAGAAGCGGTGGTGGAAGAGTTCCTGGTCTCGCACCTGCTCAAGTCCAACTGCCCGGTCACCGGGCAACCGGATTGGGCCAGCCTGCAGATCCACTACACCGGCCCGCGCCTCGGCCGCGACGGCCTGCTGCGCTACCTGGTGTCCTACCGCGAGCACGCGGATTTCCACGAGCACTGCGTCGAGCGCATTTTCCAGGACATCCTGGCCACCTGTGGCGCCACGCGCCTGTCGGTGTACGCGCGCTACACTCGTCGCGGCGGCCTGGACATCAATCCGTTCCGCACCACGCCGGGCTGGTTGCTGCCCGGCAATACCCGGACTTCGCGCCAATGACCCGCATCCGCCTGTTGCTTTGCGTCCTGGCCGCCGCGCTACTGCTTGCGGCCTGCCACAAGCCCGCCGACAAGGACGCAGCCAAGCCCGCCGCCAACAACACCGAAACCTTGGCCGACCAGGAAGCCGCTGCCGTGGGCGAAGCCCTGCCGCCGCCGCCGGAGTTGGGCGAGTTCAAGATCGTCTCGCTGCTGCTGGGCAAGTCGCTCGACGCCGATGGCATCGTCCAGGCCGACAGCGAAAAGTTCGGCGCCAAGGACAAGATCTACGCCAGCGTGCTCAGCACCGGCGCGCACCAGGGCCTGAAGCTGCAAGCGAAATGGCTGGCGCCTGATGGCAGCACGGTCGCCGAAACCGAGCAGCCGCTGGTGCCCACCGGCCCGACCGCGACCAGCTTCAGCATCGCCAATCCCGAGGGCTGGCCGCCCGGCGAATACGAGCTGCGCATCGCCATCAATGGCAGCCCCATGCAAGCCCGCAAGTTTGAGGTGCACTGATGAGCTTCTCCTCCGCCCGTTTCTCAACCGGCCTACGCCGCCTGCACTGGTTGATGGTGCTGCTGATCGCCGCCGCCTACCTGCTGATCGAACAGCGCGGCATTTTCCCGCGCGGCAGCACCGGCCGCTTCGCCATGTTCCAGGGCCACTACTGGATGGGCATCAGCATTTTCCTGCTGGCCTTCTGGCGCATCGCCCTGCGCCGCAAGCATGGCGCGCCGCCGATCACGCCGGCCCTGCCGCAGTGGCAGGACCTGATCGGCAAGCTGATGCATTTCGCGCTGTACGCCTTCTTCATCGTCATGCCGATCCTGGGCCTGGCCACGGCCTGGACCGACGGCAAGGAAATCTTCCTGCCCTTCACGCAGATCGCGCTGCCGCCGCTGCTGGCTGAAAACGAAGGCCTGGCGCATACGCTGGAAGACCTGCACGGCGAGATCGGCGAGATCTTCTACTGGGTCATCGGCTTCCATGTGGCGGCGGCGCTGTACCACCACTTCGTGCGCAAGGACAACACGCTTACGCGCATGCGCTGAAGCGGGCGCCGCGGCTCAGGCGGCGCTTTCGTTCTTCACCCGCTGGATCAGCGCGCGGTCGCTTTCGCGCCAGGCCAGCACGTCCTCGGTCAGCGGGCGCGCCAGCATCGTCGCCAACTCGGCGCGACCGGCTTCGGGAAAGTGTTCGCTGTAGCGCGAGGTGGGCACGATGCCTTCGCGCCCGACCGCGCCGCCGCGCATCATGCCGGCCGCATGCAGCACGCCGTGGCGGCGAAACTCCACGGCCATGTAGTTCCAGCGCTCGTCCGAGCACAGCCAGCGGAAATGCAGTTCGTAGCGCTGGAACAGCTTCAGGTCGCGGCGAAAGCTCATCTGCACGCCGCCGGCCATCGGTCGCCAGCCCTGTGCCAGCAAACTCTTCAGGAAGCCGGTGCGGGTGAAGAACTCGATCAGCGCCAGATCCACCATCGTCAGATAGCGGCCGTTGTTCATGTGCAGGTTGGCGTCGAGGTCATTGGGCAGCACGCGCCAGCGCTGCACCAGGGTCGCGTCGAGGCGCAGCGCGGCCAAGCCATAGGCGCGCAGCAGGGTCCAGAACAGGCGCAGGTACAGGTTCATTTCGGGTGTCGGTAGTTTCCGTCGAAGGCCACCGTCCAGCTGCCGCCGTCATCCACCGAACTTTCCCAGAGCTGGCGCACGCTGCCGTCGGGCAGCGGCGTCCAGGTGATGCGCTCGCGCTGGTGTTTGCCGGTCTTGGTATCGGCCAGCGGCTGTGTGCCTTCGAGCACCATCGCGCCATTGCGCAAGCCGCCGGCCAGGATCAGGCGGCCGCCCTGGGCGTCGACCCAGAACTGTTCCCATTGCCTGGTCTGCGCGTTGTAGGCATTGAAGCTCTTGCCATCGCCCGCACCCGGCGGATTGCCGCCGCTGGTCCAGTGCTCGGCGATGACGCAGCCATTCAAGATGGACTCGATGCGGCTGTGGCCGACCACCTTGTCCTGGGGCCCGAACACGTCCCACTCGCCCAGCCAGAAGTCGAACTGGCGGTGCTCGGGCGCGGCGCAAGGCGGTGGCCGCGGCGAAGGCTTGGCCTGGTCGGCGTGGCTGGGTTCGCTCATAAGCAGCAGCATCGGCAGAAGCAGCGGCAACAGCAAGCGGCGCATGGCGACCTCCGGAGGCGTAGTCGGCGCAGCTTAGCCCGGCCGGCATGCGGGCGGCGTCAAGCCAGGTGGCGGCTTTCCGGCGGGGCCCGGAACCGCGACAATGGGCGGTCAATCGTTCACGGCCCCGCCGATCGCGGCGCGGCCTCCAGGAGGAAGCATGGCAGACCAGAATTTGACCCCGCCGGCCGGCGGCGCGTCCATCACCATCGCCGGCGGCAAGCTGTCGGTGCCGAACAATCCCATCATCCCCTTCATCGAAGGCGACGGTACCGGCCCGGACATCTGGCGCGCCAGCGTGCGCGTGCTCGACGCGGCGGTGGCGAAAGCCTACGGCGGCGCCCGCAAGATCCACTGGCTGGAAGTGCTGGCCGGCGAGAAGTCCAACAACCAGCTCGGCACCTGGCTGCCCGATTCCACCGTGCAGGCCTGCCGCGACTACCTGGTGTCCATCAAGGGCCCGCTGACCACGCCGGTGGGCGGCGGCATCCGTTCCTTGAACGTCGCGCTGCGCCAGATGCTGGACCTGTACGTCTGCCTGCGCCCGGTGCGTTGGTTCAAGGGCGTGCCTTCGCCGGTGAAGCGTCCCGACCAGGTCAACATGACCATCTTCCGCGAGAACACCGAGGACATCTACGCCGGCATCGAATGGGCCGGCGGCAGCGCCGAGGCGCAGAAGGTGCTGGACTTCGTGCAGAAGGAATTCCCGCAGATGTTCGGCAAGATCCGCTTCGGCACGGCGGAGAAGAACGCGCAATGGAATGACGCCCTGGTCGGCGTCGGCCAGGCTTCGCGCGATCTGCCGGTGCAGGTCGGCATCGGCCTGAAGCCGGTGAGCTACCTGGGCACCGAGCGCCTGGTGCGCAGCGCGATCGAGTACGCCATCGCCCAGAAGAGCAAGTCGGTGACCCTGGTGCACAAGGGCAACATCATGAAGTTCAGCGAGGGCGGCTTCCGTGACTGGGGCTACCAGGTCGCGCGCGAACAGTTCGGCGCGGTCGATCTCGACGGCGGCCCCTGGCAGGTGATTCCGGAAGGCAAGCCCGGCGCCGGCCTGATCATCAAGGACGCGATCGCGGATGCCTTCCTGCAGCAGATCCTGCTGCGTCCGGCCGAATACGATGTGGTCGCCACCCTGAACTTGAACGGCGACTACCTGAGTGACGCGCTGGCCGCGCAGGTCGGCGGCATTGGCATCGCCCCGGGCGCGAACATCAACTACGTCACCGGTCACGCCGTGTTCGAAGCCACCCACGGCACCGCGCCCAAGTACGCGGACCTGGACAAGGTCAACCCGGGTTCGGTGATCCTGTCGGGTGAAATGATGCTGCGCTACATGGGCTGGAACGAAGCGGCCGACGCCATCATCAAGGCCATGGACGCGGCGATCGCCGGCAAGCGCGTCACCTACGATTTCGCCCGCCTGATGGAAGGCGCGACCGAGGTGAAGTGCTCGGAGTTCGCCGACGAGTTGATCAAGCATCTGTGAGTGAACACGCGGGGCGCTTCGGCGCCCCGCTTGCTTTGTGGCACCGCAAAGGAATCGCGCATGTCCCTCGTTCGTCGCCTGGCTTTGCTTCTGTGCGTCGCGTTCTTCGCATCGCCGGCTTCGGCCGTGCTGCGCGAGCCCTGGCTGTCGCCGCGCCTGACCGAGCATCCGCTGGTCGGCAAGGTTGCCGATGCCCAGGGTTACACCGAAGCCGGCGCGGCGATGGTGAAGGCGCTGGAGTCGGCGAAGTATGTTTTCCTGGGCGAGAAGCACGACAACCCCGACCAGCACCGCTTCGAACTCTGGCTGATCCGCCTGCGCCTGCAGGCCAAGGCAGGCAGCGCGGTGGTGTTCGAGATGCTCGATGACAGCCAGTCATCGAAGCTGGCGACACTGAAGGCCGACGACAGCCTCGAGCAGATCCGCGCCAAGCTCGAGTGGCCCGAGAAGAGCTGGGATTTCGCGGTGTATGGCCCGCTGTTCCAGGCCGCATTGCAAGGCGGCAAGCTGGTGCCGGGCAATATCGGCAAGGCCTTTATCGGCCGCCTGTACGGCGAAGGCGACAAGGCCTTGGGCAATGACCCGCGCTTCGCTTCCGTGGCTACCGCTTCAGCGCCCGTGCGCGAACACCTGCTCGACAGCATCTACCAGGCGCATTGCCAGATGCAGAGCCGCGACACGCTCACGCCCATGCTCACCATCCAGTTGGCGAAAGACGCGAGCATGGCTTCGGCGATGACCGCAAGCGCGCCAGCCATGCTGGTCGCTGGCGGTGAACACGTACGCCCGGACACCGGCGTGCCCAGCCATCTGCCCGCGGGCGACCGAGTGGTCATCCAGATGGTGGAAGTGGTCGAAGGCGAAAACGACACCGACAGTTACATCCAGCGCGCCGGTCCAGCCGATTTCTATATCTTTACGGCGGCCACCGAGTTGCGCGACCACTGCGCCGACCTGAAGGGTCGCGCGGCGAAGTAGTTTCTTTTCAATGGCGTGTTCCAAGCTTGGAGAGCTGCCCATGCGTGCTTCGATGGTATTGGTTGTGGCGCTGGGCCTCGGAGTCTTGCCGCCTTCCCAGGCAAGCGCGATTGCTCCGGCCGAGCAGGGCAAGGACAAGCAACCGGCCAAGGCGGGCGTTTTCAAGACCGCGATCGCGGGCGAGGCCGTCCCTTACGAGGGCTTCCAGTTTCGGGACCGGGTCAACGCCGTGATGCTCAAGCGTCTGGATCCCGCCGAGGGATTCGAGTCGATCGCACCCGTGCTGGCTTTTTGCGACGCGAAGATGGCCGACACATTCAAGCTGCACTTCAGCATCCAGAACGATGCGGAAGGAAAGGAACTGGCGGGCACGCATTCCGGCAAGGAGATCGAATGGCTCGATTGGGCCTGCCCGGGCGCCTACAAGGCTGCCGCCTATCTTGCGATTGAGCAGCAGGACATCGCCAAGGCGCTGGCCTTCCTGGACCAGGCCGAGGCCGTCGCGCCCCTGCTTGCCGAGCCCGTCATTGAGCGCGGCTACGTGGAGACGCGGACGGGCAATCCCGCGGCGGGCGTGGCGAGTTACCGGCGCGCGCTGGCGCTCATCGAGGGGCACCCCGGATCTTCCGACATGAAGGCCGTTGCATTGCGAGGCCTGGGCTTCAGCCTGATCGAGACCGGTGACCTGCCGGGAGCGCGCAAGGCCTATGAGCAGTCGCTTGTCGTCGAGCCTGGCAACAAACTCGCTTCCGATGAGCTCGACTACCTGAGCGGCCTGGAGGCAGCGGCGGCGAAGTAAACCCGTTTCTGGCGCGCCATCCGGCTCCAAGAGGGCGGCCGGAACAGGGGCTTGCGCCGGTCTCGAAAGCGGGATATGATGAGCGTCATATGAAAAGCCCCGCCGCCCGTTCCAAGCAAGCCACGCACGAGCGCATCGTCGATGCCGCCGCCCGCGCCATCCGCCGTAGCGGTTACCACGGCACCGGCGTCGCCGACATCATGAAGGACGCCGGCCTGACCCACGGCGGCTTCTACGCCCACTTCGAATCGCGCGAAGCCATGCTTGCCAAAGCAGCCGACCGCGCTGCTGGCGAGAGCGTGGCCGAGATGCAGCGCATCGCCGCCAGCCTGCCGCCGCAGCAGGCCTTGCAGGCCATGGTGCAGGCCTACCTGTCGAAAGAGCACGTGCAAGACCTCGAAAATGGCTGCGCCACGGCCGCGCTTTGCTCGGAAATGCCGCGCCAGGCGGAACAGATCCGGCACGCCCACACCCGCCGCATCAAGGAAATGATTGACCTGGTTTCCCGGCAATCACCGGACTGGGGCCAGCCTGGCGCACACGAACAGGCCTTGGTCACCATCGCCACCATGGTCGGCACCCTGGTGCTCGCACGCGCAGTCGATGACCCGAAGTTGTCCGACGCCCTGCGCAAGGCGACGCTTAAAAAGTTCAGTCCCAGCCGTTCCTGACCCGGCGCCCACCGTGGCCGTTTTCGTTCGCGCCGCAATATGACGCACATCATATAAAAGAGGAGATTCTCATGAAACGCACCGCTTCCATCGCCCTGGTCACCGGCGCGTCTTCTGGTATCGGCGAGGCCATTGCCCAGCGCCTCGCGCGCGCAGGCTACAAGGTCTATGGCACCAGCCGCCGCGGCAGCGCACCGGAGTCGCGAGGCTTCGAGATGCTGGCGCTCGACGTAACCAGCGACGAATCGGTCGAAGCTGCCGTGGCCCAGCTCATTCGCAAGGAAGGCCGCATTGACTTGCTGGTGAATAACGCCGGCTTCGGCGTCGCGCCCGCCGGCGCCGAGGAAAGCTCGATCGAGCAGGCCAAGGCCATCTTCGACACCAACTTCTTCGGGCTCATCCGCATGACCCGCGCCGTCGCGCCACATATGCGTCGCCACGGTTCGGGGCGCATCATCAACATTGGGTCGGTGCTCGGCTTCCTGCCCATGCCCTTCGGAGCGCTTTATGCAGCCACCAAGCACGCGGTCGAAGGCTATTCGGAATCCCTGGACCACGAGCTGCGCACCCGCGGCATCCGCGTGTCCGTGATCCAGCCCGCCTACACGAAGACCAAATTCGACGCGAACCTGCTCGCGCCCGATGCCGTGCTCGAGGAATATCGGGAAACGCGCGCCGGCCTGGAGAAGGTCATTGCCGCCGTGATGGAGCGCGGCGACGATCCGGCCGTGGTGGCAGAAGTGGTTTTGCAGGCCGCCCAAGCCGCGCAGCCCAAGCTTCGCTACACCGCAGGCGGGTTGGCAAATCGCCTGCGCCTGCTGCGTCGCTTTGCGCCTGCGCGCCTGGTGGACGCCGGCATCCGCAAGGATCTGCGCCTTGATGCCGCCAAGCGTGCGCAGCCATGAAGGCCTTCGTCCTCGACAACTACAAGAAGAAAGGCGCACTTCGCCTGGCTGAAGTGCCTGGGCCGAAGATGGGCGAGCAGGATGTCCTGGTCAGGATTCACGCCGCCGCGTTGAACCTGCTGGATGCGAAAGTCCGGGATGGCGAATTCAAGCTGTTCCTGCCCAAGCGCTTCCCGCTCGTGCTGGGTCACGACATGGCCGGCACCGTGATCGCGGTTGGTTCACAGGTGCGCGGCTTCAAGCCCGGCGACGAGGTGTACGCGCGGCCCCGCGACAGCAGGGCGGGAACCGTGGCGGCGCAAATTGCCGTGGACCAAGCCGACCTGGCCCTCAAGCCCCGAAACCTGAGCATGGTGGAAGCCGCATCGATCCCGCTGGTCGGCCTCACGGCGTGGCAGGTGCTGGTCGAGCGCGCCAAACTGAAAGCCGGGCAAAAAGTGCTCATCCATGCGGGATCCGGTGGCGTTGGCACCTTCGCCATCCAGTTGGCCAAGCAGCTCGGCGCCACCGTGGCGACGACCACCAGCACGAGCAATGTCGAGCTGGTGAAGCGCCTGGGTGCAGACGTCGTCATCGACTACAAGAAGGACGATTTCTCCGCGTTGCTCAGCGGCTTCGATGTCGTGCTGAACAGCCTGGATGCAGCCACCCTGGAAAAATCGCTGAAGGTACTCAAGCCGGGCGGCAAGCTCATTTCCATTTCCGGTCCGCCGGATGTGGCTTTCGCCCAAGCCATTGGCATGAGTTGGCCTTTGCAGCAGGTGATGCGCCTGCTGAGCTGGCGCATCCGCAGCAAGGCCCGGCGCCGGGGCGTCGATTACTCTTTCGTCTTCATGCGCGCCCAGGGCGAGCAGTTGGGCAAGATTGCCGCGCTGATCGAATCCGGCGCCATCAAGCCGGTGGTGGATCGCGTCTTTCCGTTCCAGCAGGCGAACGAAGCGATGGCCTATCTGGAAACGGGCCGCGCCAAGGGCAAGATTGTCATCGAAGTAGAATGAGCCATTACCTGGCTGGAGATTCGAAATGAGCCTGATTGCGGACGTGCTCGGTCAAGCCGGCAGCGCCGGATTGACCGGATTGGAACAACTGCGCGCGCTGATGGCCTCGGGGCGACGCCCTGGCATTGCCGACTCGCTCGACTTCGACCTGACCGAGGTGGACGCCGGTCGCGCCGTGTTCGAGGGCACGCCGGGGCAGCATGCCTACAATCCGATTGGCATGGTGCACGGCGGCTACGCGGCGACCTTGCTCGATTCCGCCTGTGGCTGCGCCGTGCATTCGAAGCTCAGCGCCACCCAGTCCTACACGACGCTCGAGCTCAAGGTCGCCTACCACAAGGCCCTGACCAGCCAGACCGGCCCGCTGCGCGCGGAAGGCATCGTGCTGACGGTGGGCCGGCGCGTGGCGTTTGCCGAAGCGAAACTGCTCGATGCCAGCGACCGCCTTTATGCCTCGGCCACCTCGACGCTGTTGGTGATCGAACAATAGCTGCCCGCGGTCGATCCCGGCCGAGTGCTTCGGTCGGGCCGATACAGGCTTAGCATGGGCACTCACGACGGAGTTCCCATGTCCCCGCCCCCGCCCGAGAACGCCACCCGCGCCGAAGGCTGCGCCCTGGCCATTCGCGATGCCTTCGCCGGCTACAACCGCCGCTTTGGCGAGATTACCCGGCGTGCGCGCGTTCACTTCGAAGCGCGCGACTGGAATGCCGCGCGGGTCGACGCGGTGGCGCGCATCGAACTCTACGACCGCTGCGTGCGCGAGATCAGCATCGCGCTGGACGGACATTTGGGCGAGCAGGCGCAGCATCGCGGCCTCTGGCGCGCCATTCGCGACCGCTACGCCGCGCTGATTGCACCCCAGCTCGACCAGGAGTTGTACAAGACCTTCTTCAATACCCTGACCCGGCGCTTCTTCAAGACTCGGGGTGTGGCGGCGGACATCGAGTTCGTGGCGCTGGATATCGAGCCCACAGCCCGTATTACACACCCCGTAGCACGACACAGCTACAGCCTCTATGGCGACCTCGCAAATTGCTTCTCACAAATCCTGGCCGACTATCCCTTCTCAGTGCGCTACCAGCATCCGGCTGCCGATGCACAGGCACTGGCCGTCGCGCTTCAGGCGCGCATGGTCACCCTAGGCGAAGAGCAAGCGCTTGCCATCGAATTGATGGACACCGTGTTCTATCGCGAGCGCCGCGCCTACCTGGTGGGCCGCGTGTTCGGCAAGCAATCCTTCCTGCCCTGCGTCATCGCGCTGGTGAACGAGCCCGAGGGCCTGCGCGTGGATGCGCTGTTGCTCGAACGTACTCAAGTGGCCGTGCTGTTCGGCTACACGCACAGCTACTTCCACGCCGACCTTGCCACCGTCGGCGATGCCGTGGTGTTCCTGCGCACGCTATTGCCGGGCAAGCCCGTGGACGAGATCTACACCGTGCTCGGTCGCGCCAAGCAGGGCAAGACCGAGCGCTACCGGCATTTCTTCAGCCATCTTGCGGCGCATCCGCAGCAACAACTGGTGCATGCCGAAGGCGAGCGCGGCATGGTGATGGCGGTGTTCACCCTGCCCAGCTACCCGCTGGTGTTCAAGCTGATCCGCGATCAATTCGCTTTCCCCAAAGTCAGCAACCGCGAGGATGTCCGCAACCGCTATTCGCTCGTCTTCAAGCACGACCGCGTCGGTCGCTTGATCGATGCCCAGGAATACCGGCACCTGCGCTTCCCGCGCGCGCAGTTCGAGCCAGGCCTGCTGCAGGAACTGCTGGGCGAATGCCGCGAGTCCGTCAGCGCCGAGGGCCAGGACATCGTGGTGCATCACTGCTATGTCGAGCGCCGCCTGCGCCCGCTGAACCTGCACGTGAAGGAAGTGGATGCCGACGCCGCGCTGGCCGCCGTCTTGGACTATGGCCAGGCCATCAAGGACCTGGCGCGCAGCAATATCTTCCCCGGAGATCTGTTGCTGAAGAACTTTGGCACCACCCGCCACGGCCGCGCCATCTTCTACGACTACGACGAACTCTGCCTGGTCACCGACTGCCGCTTCCGTGCACTGCCGCAACCGCGCAACGAGGAAGAGGAGATGCACCACGGCGCCTGGTACTACGTGGCCGACAACGATGTCTTCCCCGAGCAGTTCCCGCGCTTCCTGGGCCTGGCGTCGGAACAGCGCGAGGCCTTGCTGCAAGCCCATGGCGAAATCTTCGACGTGGCGTGGTGGCAGGCCCTGCAGGACAAGCTCCAGGCCGGCGGGTTCGAGGACGTGCCGCCGTATCCGGAGTCGGCGCGACTGCCCGCCGGGCATTGACGGGAACCCGGCGCCCCGCACGCGGTCGTAACCTGCGGCGTGCTAGCGTGCGCGCCAGAACCTTTCCCCGATTCGGAGCCCCGCATGCGCAAGCCCCTGTTCGCACTCGCCCTGGTGTTGGCGACTTCCGCCGCCTTTGCGCAAGACGGTTCGCTGCCGCCAGGCCCCGCCATGCCGCCGCCGGCGATGGACGCGCCTTCCGGTAGCGCCGCGCTCGACGCCGCATTGACGCCCGCGCTCGCCGGCGACTGGCGTTCGGAAGCCAATCGCGCCCGCGACGCCTATCGCCATCCGCGCGAGACCCTGGGCTTCTTCGGCGTGCGCCCCGACCAGACCGTGATCGAAATCTGGCCCGGCGGCGGTTGGTACGCCGAAGTGCTGGCGCCGATGCTGCGCGCGAAGGGCCACTACATCGGCGCGATGCCGGCACCCGCGGGCAGCGCAGGTACCCAACGCAACAACGACAAGCTGCGCGCCAACTTTGCGGCGCGCCCGGACCTGTTCGACAAGGGCCAGCTGATTGAAGCCGACTCCGTGGCGCCGGTGCTCGGTGCGGCGAACTCCGCCGATGTGGTGCTGACCTTCCGCAACGTGCACAACTGGGTGATGGCTGACCGCCAGGCGCAGATGTTCAAGGCCATGTATGCGGTGCTCAAGCCCGGCGGCACGCTTGGCGTGGTGGACCATCGCGCCCGCGCCGACCAGAAGCCCGAGGAGATGAAGACCAGCGGCTACCTGCCCGAAGGCTATGTGATCCAGCTGGCCGAGGCTGCCGGCTTCGTGCTGGAGGACAAGAGCGAGGTCAACGCCAACCCGCGCGACACCAAGGACTACGCCGAGGGCGTGTGGACGCTGCCGCCGACCCTGACCCTGGGCGACAAGGACCGCGAAAAGTACAAGGCCATCGGCGAGAGCGACCGCATGACCTTGCGCTTCATCAAGCCGGCGAAGTAAGCGCCAGCACGCCCGAGGGCCACGTTGGACCGCGTGTCTGAACGGATGGCTGCAACTTGACTCGGGACCGCGGTCCAAGGTTTACACTGAGACACCGGGACTGGAATTTTCTGGTCCCGCCTGGCCGAGCACCCTCGATCGCAATGCGCCGTTTCCGGTTCCTGCTGAGTCTGCTGTTGTGCCTGACCGTGCCGGTCGCGGGCTGGGCGTCGCTGCGTTTGGATCCGGCTTGCTTCGAGCATGGGCAGGGCGGATTGGCGGCCACCTCGCCGGTACCGGCCCATGCCCCGGCCCATCATGAACACGAGAACTGCGCCGATGAACGCGGCTCGGGTGCGCCCTGCAAGGGTGACGCCTGCGGTTGCGGCTGTGGCTTTGGTGCTTGTACTTCCAGCGCCTGCCTGGAAGTGAGCGCCGCCTTGCAACTGCCGGTCCTGCGGCAGCCGCTGCCACTGCTTCCCGTGGCCGATGTGGCGCACGCCGACGCCGGCATCAGCACCCTGCTGAGACCGCCGATCGCCTGATCGGACGATTCGGTGCGCCGCTCGTCCGGGCGGTGTCGGGCGCGACCGATGGCTCGCGCACCGCACGACCACGCCGCACCCTCTGACTGCGCCCGATCTTCGCGGCATTCGCGTGATCGTGCGCCACTCTCCCATTGTTTGAAGGAGTTCCCCGTGAACCCTTGCCGAACCCTCTTGCTGGGCGCGATCTTCGCCTCGGCAAGCTTCACGCCCCGCCTGCACGCACATGAGCCCGCGCAAGACGCCACCGCCTTCGGTCGCCCCGGCGCGGCCAAGGATGTGGCGCGCACCTTCACCATTACGCTCTCCGACAGCATGCGCTTCATCCCGGCGGCACTGTCGGTGCGGCGCGGCGAAACCGTTCGCCTGCACCTCGTCAATACGGGAAAGCTGCCGCACGAATTCGTGCTGGGCACCCAAGCCGAGATTGACGAACACGCCGAGATGATGCGGCGAATGCCGGCGATGGTGCATGCCGATGCCAGCTCGGTCCGGGTGGCCCCGGGTCATGCGGCCGACATCGTCTGGCAGTTCACCAAACCTGGCGTCTTTCCTTACGCCTGCCTGATTCCCGGGCATCGCGAAGCGGGAATGCAAGGGCGCGTAAGCGTCTCGGCCACCGCCACCGCTGCTCCGGCCAAGCGCTGAAGGAATGACATGACATTTCGTTTGAGCATTTTCTTGCCCGGCCTGCGTTCGCTGACTTTGCTGCTGGCGTTCGCGGCAGCCGGTGCAGCCGCTGCCGGCAGCGAGCCGGGGCTGCGCGTCGAGCAGTTGCTGGCGCAAGCCCGGCGCGGCAACCCGGATTTGCAGGCGGCCCGCTATGCCATCGACATCGCCCGGGCGCGCATGCAACAGGCGGGCCTTCGCCCGCCTCCGACCTTGGAGCTGGCCGGCGCCAGCGACCGCCTGTTCGGAAACGAGGGCGAGTACAGCCGCTCGGTCGGCGTGAGCCAGGCCTTTCCGCTTGCGCACCGGCTTGAGCGCGAAAAGGACGTGGCGCGCGTGGATATCGCGCTGGCCGAAATCGAGGTCGCCGAAGCTGAGCGTCGTCTCGCTGCCGACGTGGCGCAGGACGCCTATCGGTTGATCGTGCTCGACCTTCGACTCGACGCACGCAAGGTCCTGATAAAGGCCGAGGAGGAGCTCGCGCGTACGACACGCGCGCGCTTCAAGGCCGCCGAAGTGTCCGAACTCGACGTCAATGCCGTACAGCTGGAACTGCAGCGGCTCGCGCAGGAAGGCGCAAGGCTGCAGGGCCAGCGCGATGCGCTGCGCATGTCCCTGAACACGCGCTTGGGGCGGCCTGCGGATGCGCCGCTTGTACTCGACACTTCGCTGCCGGTGTCCGCCGGGGCGCGATCGCTGGCGCAGTGGCAGGCGCTTGCGCGGGTGCAGCGGCAGGATTTGCGCGGTGCCTTGCTGAGTGTCGATCGCGCCGAGGCAGAGCGGGCACTGGCGAAGGCCTCGCGCTGGCAGGACTGGACGCTCGGCCTGGCCTTTTCGCAAGACCGTCAGGTCATCACCGGCGCGCCGCCACAGGACGCCAGCCGCGCGCTGGGCCTGAGCTTGTCGATTCCCTTGCCCTTGACCAAGCAGACCGTCGGCGCTGTGGCGGAGGCGGATGCAAACCAGGCACAGGCAGGCGCGCGCGTCGCCGCCCTGCGCGCCAACATCGCCGGTGAAGTCGCCGCCGCCTATGCCGAGTCGTCGCGGCTGGATGCGGCGCTGCAAACCTATGACGCGCAGGCGCAGAGCTTGGGCGATCGCAACCTGCGCTTGTCGCGCGACGGCTATCGCCAAGGCCTGGTGCCGCTGGCCGAGGTGATCCAGGCGCAGCGGCTGCGCACGGATCTGGGCAACGACTACCTCGACACACTCGAGCAATACCTCATGGCGCTGGCGCGCCTGCACACCGCCGCCGGCGACTACAACAACGACACACAGGATATCCGCCCATGAACAAGCCCCTCATCACCGCCGCTCCCCGCGGCCCCCGGCTTCGGCTGCTGGCCTGGGCCCTTCTGTGTGCGCTGGCGACGGCCCTGCTACTGGCCGTTGCGCCGCGCGTGTCTTCGCACGGCGAACAGATCGCCATCGGCGAGGGCGAGAAAGGGCCCGTCGTGTTGAGCGCCGAGCAACGGGCGCTGCTCGACCTGCGCGTGGCGCCAGCGGCTTTGCAACCGGTATCAGAAACGCTGGTGCTCAACGGCCTGGTTCAAGTGCCTGCGGATCGCCAGGGCGAAGTGAGCACGCGCATCAGCGGCCAGGTGACGGCCCTCTACGCGCGCGTGGGCGACAGCGTGCGCGCCGGCCAGCGGCTAGCCCGCGTGCAGTCACGCCTGGTCGGCGACCCGCCGCCCAGCGTCGATGTGCTCGCTTCCCGGGCAGGCGTAGTGGACTCGGTCGAAGTCGCGGTTGGTCAGGCTGTTGAACCGGCGACGACCCTGTATCGCTTGAGCGATCGCTCGCGCCTGGACGTCGTTGCCAAGGTGTATGAGGAAGACCTTGGCAAAGTGCATGTTGGACAGGCAGCTTCCATCCGAACGCTCAGCTATCCCGATCGCGACTTCGCCGGCAAAGTGGTGCTGGTCGGACCAAGCCTCGACCCTGATACGCGCACCGTCGATGTCTGGATCGAGCTGTCCGACAGCGAAGGCTTGCTCAGGCCCAACTTGTTCGCACGCGCATCCATCGCCCTGCGTGATGGCGTCCCCGGCCTGACGGTTCCGGCGGAGGCCGTTCTGGACGCGGATGGGGAGAGTTTTGTCTTCGTGCAACAGGGCGAGAAGTTCAATCGCGTGGATGTCCACACCGGTTCCCGCGACGAGCACGTCATCGAGATCACGCAGGGGCTGGCGCCGGGCGACCGCGTGGTGACCCGGGGCAATCGCGAGGTCTATACGCAGTGGCTCACCGACGGCGTGGCGCTGCCGCGCGCAGACGCGGACGACTGAGCCATGTTCAATCGCCTGATCGCATGGAGCCTGGGCAATCGACCGCTCGTCCTGGCCTTGGCGCTGGTCGCCTTCGTCGCCGGTGCCTATGTCCTGCAACGCATGCAGGTGGATGTCTTTCCCGAGTTCGCGCCGCCGCAGGTGGTGATCCAGACCGAAGCGCCGGGCATGGCGCCGTTGGACGTGGAATCGCAGGTCACCCAGCCCATCGAGAGCGCCATCAACGGCTCGCCCGGCGTAACGGCGGTGCGTTCGCGCAGCGCCGTGGGATTGTCGACCGTCACCGTGGTGTTCGCGGCTGGTTCGGACATCCACAGCGACCGCCAGCAGGTGAATGAGCGCCTGCAAAGCGTGCTCGGTCGCCTGCCGCCCGGCGCGAAACCGCCGGCGATGCTGCCGCTGACCTCGGCGGTGGGCTGGCTGGTGAAGTACGCCCTGGTCAGCGACACGAAATCGCCCGAGGAACTGCGCACGCTCGCCGACTGGGAGATCCGGCCGCGCCTGCTGGCGCTGGGCGGCATCGCCTCGGTTGAAGCGATTGGCGGCGAGGTCAGGCAATACCAGGTGCGCGTCGATCCACAGCGCCTGCAGGCTTATCGCATCACCCTGGAAGAACTGCGCCAGGCACTGCAGCGCGCCAACAGCAATGTGCCTGGCGCTTTCATCGCGGCGCCCGGGCAGGAGCTGATCGTCAGCGCCGTCGGTCGCATCAGTTCGCTCGAGGATGTGCGCCACACCGTCATCGTCATGCGCAAGGGCGTTCCCATCACCATCGCCAATGTTGCCGAGGTGGGCTATGGCGGCGAGATCAAGCGCGGCGATGCCGCCTACGGATTGAAGTATGCGGTGATCGGCACCGTGTCGAAGGCCTACGGTGCCGATACGTTGACGACTACCCGGCGCGTGGAAGATGCGTTGGCTTCGATCCAGAAAAGCCTGCCGCCGGGCGTGACGATGCACGCGAAGGCCTTCCGCCAGGCCAGCTTCATCGAGGCGGCGGTGCACAACCTGGAAGTGGCGTTGCTGCAGGGCGCCTTGATCGTGGTTGCGGTGCTTTTTGTTTTCCTGATGAACTGGCGGGCCTCGTTTGTCACCTTCGTCTCGATGCCCGCCTCCTTCGTCGGGGGCCTGCTGGCCATGCATGCGCTGGGTGTGGGCATCAATTCGATGACCCTGGGTGGCCTGGCCATCGCCATTGGCGAAGTCGTGGACAACGGCATCATCACGGTCGAGAACGTGGTGCACCGGCTGCGCGCGAACCGCGCCTTGCCGCAGCCGCGGGCTGCGCTGCCTGTCGTGTTTGACGCGGTGCGCGAGATCGCCAATTCGGTGATCTACGCCACGGCGATCATCGTGTTGATCTTCCTGCCGATCTTCTTCCTGCAGGACCTGGCGGGCCTGATCTTCGCGCCCCTGGGCATCGCCTACATCGCCTCGGTCAGCGCGTCCTTGCTGGTCGCGGTGACGCTGGTGCCAGCGCTGTGCTACCTGATGTTGGCGCGCGCCCACGAGAAGCGTGGCGACGGCGAACATCGCCTGGACCCCTCCAGCGAAATTGCGGCGCTGCCGAAAGCTGACGGCGCGGTCGCGCAGACCTGGCTGGTACGGCAATTGAAGGCCCTGCTGGCCCGGGTGCTGCGCTGGGCCCTGCCGCGCTTCGCCTGGGTGACGGGCCTGTCGGCCCTGGCCCTGGCCGCCGCGCTGGCCTTGCTGCCGTTCTTCGGATTCTCCTTCCTGCCCGAGTTCAAGGAAGGCAACTTCATCATCGCGATGACTACCCTGCCGGGAACTTCACTGGATGAGTCCATGCGGGTGGGCGGCATCGTGCGCAAGCAACTGCTCAAGTATCCGCAGGTGGTCTCGATCAACCAGCGCGCCGGCCGCTCGGAGCTGGACGAGGACGCACAGACGCCGAACTTCAGCGAGTTCGACCTGCAACTGGATTTCGACCGCGACCGGTCGATGCCGGCGGAGGACTTGCTGGCGCGCATCCGCGCCGACCTGGCGAAGATTCCGGGTGTCTCTTTCAATGTCGGGCAGTTCATCGCGCACCGCATGGACGAGGTGCAATCGGGCGTGCGTTCGCAGGTGGCGGTGAAGATCTACGGCGAGGACCTCGCCACCCTGTATCGCCTGGGACTGCAGGCGCAGTCACTGGTGCGCACGATTCCCGGCGCGGTGGACCTGAACCTGGAACAGCAGATCTCCGTGCCCCAGGTGAGCATCCGCATCGACCGTGAGCGCGCCGCACGCTACGGCATCAACGCTGGCGATGTGGCCGATGACATCGAGACGGCGCTCAATGGCGAGGCCGTCACCACGGTGCTGGAAGGCAGCCGCCGCTTCGACCTGACGCTGAGGTTGAAGGGCTCCGCGCGCGAAACCCTGGCCGATATCCGCGACCTGCCCGTGGATGCCCCGGCGCTTGGCAACGGCGGCACCAAGATTCCCCTGCGCTTGGTGGCCCAGGTGGCATTCGAGGACCAGCCCTACGCGATCAGTCGCGAGAACGTGCATCGCCTGGTGGTGCTCGGCTTCAACGTCGAAGACCGCAGCCTGAGCGATGTGATCGCCGACACCCGCGCGCGAATCGGCCGTCAGCTGAAGTTGCCCGCGGGCTATTACGTCGAATACGGCGGCCAGTTCGAAAGCCAGCAGCAGGCCAACCGGACCCTGCTCGGTTTTGGCGCGCTGGCCCTGTTCGGCGCCGTGCTGCTGCTGTTCAAGGCTTTCGGCACCCTGCGCGAGGCGCTGATCGTGTTGTTCAACCTGCCGCTGGCCCTGATCGGCGGCATCGTCGCCCTGTTCCTGGCGGGCGCAACGATGAGCGTGGCCGCCGTGATCGGCTTCATCACCTTGTTCGGCATTGCCACCCGCAACGGCATCATCCTGGTCAGCCACTACAACCGCTTGCGCGCCGAGGGTCGTCCGCTCGAGGAGGTCGTGCTGGGCGGTACCATGGACCGCCTGGTGCCGGTGTTGATGACGGCCGCAACGGCAGCATTGGGATTGCTGCCGCTGCTGTTCGGTTCGCCGGTCGGAAAGGAGCTGGAGGTTCCGCTCGCGCAGGTCGTGCTGGGTGGCCTGGTCAGCGCCACCTTGCTCAATCTGGTGGTGGTGCCTACCGTCTATTTCCGCGTCGAGTCGGCACATGACCGACGGCGCGCCGAAGGCGGTCGTTGACGTCGCCGAACTCCTCAACAAGCGGGGCCTGCGCCGCCACGCTGCGGCCTATGGACACTTGACAGCCCGCAAAATCTGTCTGTACTGTACTAGCACACACAGTACAGACAGGACAGCCGATGGCTCGTACCCAGGCTTTGATGGTCCAGATCGCCACCGGCGATCCGCGCCCGATCTCGCGCCAGATCGTCGATGGCGTGCGCATGAAGATCGCCACCGGCGAGCTGGCCCTGGGCGTGCAGTTGCCCAGCGTGCGCGGCCTGGCCCAGCAGCTGGCCATCAATCCCAACACCGTGGCCAAGGCCTATGCCGAGCTGGCGGCCGAGGGCTGGCTGGAATCGCGCCAAGGCCTGGGCCTGTTCGTGGCGCCGCCGCGCCAGCGCCTTAGCCGGGCCGAGCGCGACAAGCGCTTCGACGAGGCGGTGAACCGCTTCGTGCATGAGGTTGTGGCGCTGGACCTGGGCAGCGACGAAGTGCTCGCGCGCCTGGACGCCGAACTCGCGGCCTTCGCGCCAAAAAAAACCGCCTGACGCCTGACGAGTCCGAACCATGAGCGATTCCAATTACGTCATCGAAACCCGCGGCCTGTGCATGCGCTATGGCCGCAAGCTCGCGCTGAACCAGCTTGACCTGCAAGTGCCGCGCGGGCGCATCCACGCCATCGTCGGCGCCAATGGCGCGGGCAAGTCGACGCTGTTCCGCATCCTGCTGGGCTTTCTTGCGCCGACCTCGGGTGAAGCGCGCATCCTCGGCCGCGATTGCCGTGCGTTGCGCCCGGAAGACCGCGGCCGCATCGGCTTCGTCAATGAAGAACACACATTGCCGAACTGGATGCGCGTGTCCGCCGTCACCGGCATGCACCAGCACCAGTATCCGCGCTGGAACCAGGCGGTGTTCGACAGCGTCATCGGCCACTACCACGTGTTGCCGGAACAGAAGATCGGCCAGCTGTCGCGCGGCGAACGCGCCGGTTTCAACCTTGCACTGGTGCTGGCGCAGAGCCCCGAGCTATTGGTGCTGGACGAACCGACGCTGGGCCTGGACGTGGTGGCCAAGCGCGCCTTCCTGGAATCGCTGCTGTACTCCAGCGCCACCGAGGAATGTACGGTGATCTATTGCTCGCACCAGATGGAAGAGATCGAGCGCGTCGCTGACAACCTGATCATCCTCGAGCGCGGCGAGCTCAAGAGCATGTCGCCGCCCGATGCCTTCCGCGAACGCGTGCGCTACTGGGTGGCCGATATCCCCTTCAAGGGGCCGGACCCTCACTTGGTGCCGGGCTTGTTGGAAGTGCAGAAGATCGAGGGCCTGCACCACTACGTGGTGCTGGATCAGGACGAGGACTTCGCCGATTTCCTGCGCGGCCACGGGGCCCGTTCGGTGCAAAGCATGCCGGTCAGCCTGGACCGCGCGGTGAACAGTTTCCTGGCCAAGAACCATATCGCGCCGGCTGCGGCCTGAGCGCAAGGACGAATCATGTTTGATCTTTTCAAAGGCGAGCTGCTGCGTTTCCGGCTATGGGCGCTGGTGGCTTTCGCGGTGCATGTGCTGGTGCTGGGCTTCCTGACGCGCATGGTGGACATGGCGCAGCAGCCGCGCCAGGTCTACCAGGTGTTCGCGATGGTGTACTTCGCCATCGGCGCGCTGCTGGGCTTGTTCCAGATGGGCAGTTATCGTCGGCCGAACCAGTGGTTGAATCTGTTGCATCGGCCAATGCATCGCCTGCGCATTGCCGGCGCGCTGACCGGTGCCTGCGCGGTGCTGCTGCTGGTGGCTGCGGCGCTGCCGATCGTGGTGGTGGCTTTCTACCAGGATACGATGACGGCGCGAGTGGTGGATGTTCGCCACTGGATGCTGCCGCTGGCGTCGTGGTTGCTCGCGGTCTGCGGCTATGTCTGCGGCGCGTATGCGATGGTGGCGAATCGTCGCTACTCCTTTGCGATTGCCATCTTGCCGGCGATCTTCATGTTTGCCATCGCCACAGGCTGGGCCGCGATAGCGGTGCAAGTGGTCGTGCTGGCCTATCTGTTGGTCTTGCTGGCAATTGCCTTTCGCGCCGACCCGGCGCAACCCGCGCAACATCCGGCGGCGATGATCGCCACCGCTTTGCCGGTGCAACTGGGCGCCTATTTCCTGCTGTGGATGATCGGCTTCGGCGTGGAGATGGGTTGGACGGTGTCGGGCACGCATCCGCTGAACACGCCGCTGCCGCCCAAGGGTGGTTACGTGGAAGCCGACCGCGCCGACGGCAAGGAGAGCCTGCTGCTGGGCCTGGCCGACAGCCGCGACGCCGATGCCGCGCAGTGGCGCGAGCAGATCGCGCTGTCCGATGTCTACACACGCTACCCAATGCGCGATGTCGCCCAGCGTGGCGAGTTGACCAGCACCTCGCCTCTGGACATCGTCGACGAAGAAAACAATGTGCAGTGGGTGTTTAGCCACGACCGCCTGCGCTTCGAAGGCGAGGGCCTGCTGGACAAGCGCCCGCGCGGCGAGCTGGGCGTGGGCGAAACCCAGGCTGCGTTCCCCTCGCCAACGCGCCAGTTCGCAGCGAACTATTTGTTCAACTCGAACGCCGCCTACCAGTACGACGTCGGCCAGCAGCGCATGTTCGAACGGGTGCGTATTCCTGTCGGCGAAGTGATGGCCAGTCCGCCCGAGCCCGCCGGCGACAACCTGCTGGTGCTGAGTGATCGCGCCGTGTATTTCTATCCTGGCCGCGAGGCCGCCAACAGCCTGGACCTGCTGAAGCCCTTGTTGCGCGTGCCGATGCCGGGCCCGGTCGGTCATCTGAGCCGCATGGACGTGATGGAACTGCTCGACGGCTACCTGATGTCCTACACCTATGCCTGGGGCGTTTGGGCGGGCGAGCTGCAGCATCCGTATCAAGTGGTGTTGCGCGTAAATGGCGACGGCAGTTGGAACGAGGTGGCGCGCCGACCGATTTCGATGGACCTGCCGGTGTCGTACTCCACGCGCATCTGGTGGCTGTCGCCGGTGCTGCGCACGCTCTGCCTGAGTTCGCAATATCTGTTCGCCGCGCCGGATGCACTGCGCGCGACGCCCGAGCCGGTGCCGTCGGCCATCACGCGATTGGCCTTGGCCTGCTGCGCCTTGTCGCTGCTGCTGGCGGTGTGGGTCAGCGGGCGGCAGTCACACTCTGCCGTGGGGCGCTGGACCTGGGTGTTGCTCTGCGGCGTGGTCGGTTTGCCGGCGCTGCTGAGCCTGTGGCTGATTTATCCGCGCCGCGAGTCGGCATCCGTGGCCACAACGCTTACAACCGCGCCGGCGCACTGAACCCCGCGCCGAGACATGGAGATCCACATGACCACCAAGTTCCGGAGCCTGTGCCGGACGCTGGCCTTTCTTACCCTGCTGCTGCCCGGCGCGCTGTGGGCGGCAACGGACAGTGCGCAGGACGTACGCAGTTTCGCCGCCGCGCAACGCGCCTTGCCCACCGCGCCCTCGCTGCCGCGCGCCGCCTTCCTCGAGAATCGCGCGCTGGCGGCGGTGCGCCTGTCGCCGGACGGCGACTACGTTGCTTGGCTGCGTGACCAAGGCGAATCACGCGCCCTGTGGGTGATGCCCACCGCCGGCGGCCCGGCGCGGGTGTTGCTTGCGCGTACGCAGGCCGATCAGCTGTATTGGTCCACCGACGGGCGCTGGTTGTTCCTGCGCGGCGGCGGCACGCTGTCGAGCATGTCGGTGGATGGCCGTGCCGGCCTGCGTGTGACTTTGGGCGGCGCCGAACGACGCCAGGTGGTGAAGCTCGACCCGTCGCAGCCCGCGGCCCTGATCCTTCGCGAGCGCGTGGCCGTCGGCACCGGCGAGCGTTGGCGCCTGCTGCGCATGGATGTGCACGGCAAGCGCACGCTGTTGCGCGAGGATTCGCACTGGATCCAGGACATCGCCCTGGACTCGCGCGGTGCCGTGGTGGCGATGGTTCGCTTCGAAGGCGACTACGACGCGCTGTTTCGTGTGCATGCGGATGGCAGCTTGCGCGAGGTCTTGGGTCTGCGGCCGATGCAACGCGTGAGCCTGCTTGCTGTCGAGCCCGATGGCAGCTTGCTGATGGAAGGCAATCCTGGCGGCGACGATGCCGTGTCCAACTTCCGCCGTGTGCTGCGCCTGGGCACGGATGATCGCCTGCAGACCTTGCATCAGGACCCGCGCGGCGAAGCGGATCTGGATGAACTGGTACTGGATTCGCGCACGCAGCAGCCCTTGGCAGCGAGCTATCGCAGCACGGATGCGATGACCAATGGCATCGGCGCGGCGCAGACAACGGTGGCCGACATCCAGCGCCACTTCCCCGGTCGCGACCTGTCGCTTCAGGCGGGCAGTGGACCGCATTCGCCCTGGCTGGTGTCGGTGCGCGCCGCCACACTACGCGAGCCGCTCTGGTACTTGTATACGCCTGGCAAGGCCGCGCCTCGCCGCATTCTTGATGAGCGCAGTATCGTCGCCAGCGTGCCCAAGGAATCGGCACTGGCGAACAAGATCGCCATCGCCTACACCGCTTCCGACGGCCGCCGCGTGCACGGCTTCCTGTTGTTGCCGCCGGGCGTGGACGCCAGCCGCGCGCCGCTGGTCGCGCAGGTACATGGCGGACCGATCAACCATTTCCGTGCCGGCTACGATGGCGTCGCGCAGTTCCTGGCCAATCGCGGCTACGTGGTGTTCCAGTCGAATTTCCGCGGCTCGACGGGTTTGGGCCGCGAGTACACTTTCTCGCCCAAAGGCGATTTCGGAAACGGTCGCGTGCAAGCCGACATCGTCGAAGGCGTGCGCTGGCTGCTGGCCCATGGCATCGGTGACGGCGAGCGCGTCGGCATCGTCGGCCATTCCTTCGGCGGCTATTCCGCGCTGCTTGGCGTGACCTTCCAGCCGGAGTTGTTCAAGGTCGGTGTGGCCGGCGCGCCGCCAGCAGACCTGGCGTGGTCGATGCGTTGGCTGGTCAAGTACGGCGACCAGGGCGACCTGCCCGACCGCGACTTGAAGCAAACACTAAGTGCACTAAGCCTCGATCCATCCGATCCCGCGACGCAAGCGCGCCTGCACTCGCAGTCGCCGCTGGTGAACGCGGCGAATATGCGCCGCCCGTTGCTGATCCTGGCTGGCGGCGCCGATCGTACCGTCGCCTATCGCGGTGTCGCGGACTACGTGGCCACGCTCAATCGGCTGAAGCGCCCCGTCAGCTTGCTGGTGGAACCCAACGGCGATCATTCGCCGCGCGACCCGGTTCCGCGCGAAGCCTACCTGTACGCGATGGAGACGATGCTGCATCGCTACCTGGGCGGTGCAAATCCCGAAGTCCCCGGCCAAGCCCTGCGTGACTACCTGCGCAAGAACTTCCGGCTGGCGGACAAGGATGTGAAGTTCTAGTCTGACGGAATGCCCACTCTCGGCCAGATGCAGGCTGAATGGGCGAAGCGAGGCGTCAGCGCCTTTCACACGAAGCCGACAGTCCTGTGCTCAGGCTAGTGGAGTGGCAGCGCCAATTTCGGCTTCGCTCGCAAGGATCGCGCAATGGGCAAATGGCCAGGAACACTCGGATGGATCGCGCTGCCTTTCGCGGCCGCGGTGTTCGGCGCGCAAGCGTCCGCGGCCGACTACTACGCCACCCTGGTCAAGCCCTCGTGGGCGCCGCCGCCCAATGTGTTCGGCCCGGTCTGGGGCGTGCTCTACCTGGCCATGGGCGTTTCGGCGGCCATGGTTTGGCGGCGCTGCGGTTTCGCCGGAGCGCGGGTCGCGTTGCTGCTGTTCCTGATTCAGCTCGCCGCCAATGCCCTATGGAGCCCACTGTTCTTTCGCTGGCAGCAGCCGGGCTGGGCGGCGGTTGATATCGTGGTGTTGCTAGGCCTCATCGTGGCGACGACGACAGCATTCTGGCGCGTGCATCGCGCTGCGGCGGCCTTGCTGCTGCCGTACTTGGCATGGGCGGCATTCGCGACCGCCTTGAACCTGTCCATTTGGAAATTGAACCCGGGCCTCACGGGCTGATCCGCCGCGACTACGACTCCGCGCGCTCCTGCGCAGCGCGCGCAAGAATCCAGCCCTGCCGACGCCGCAGCAGGCGCACGCCGCCATACAGGTAGTTGATGCTGAACAACAGCGTCAGGCCGATGAGCAGCAGGTGCCAGTGCTCGTGGAGCATCGTCTGCGGATAGGCGTGCACCAGCCACCACGACAGGCCTTGGAAGGCCACGGCCAGCGGCATCATCACCGCAATATTGATGCGCTGGTCGCCGATGATGTCTTGCAGCAGCGCCTGTTCTTCAGCGGTGCTGAAGTCCGCGGCTTGGCGCCGCACGATGCGCAGATCCCAGATATACAAACCCCAGACGGCAGCGGCATACAGCGCGTTCAGCGCGAACCATTGTTCGGGATTGCCGACCTGGCTAAGCGCCGCGGCCTCGATCAGGGTCGCGCCGAAGTAAATGAAGGTGTGGCCAAACTCCAGCGGCCAACCGATGAAGGACAGCGTGTGGATCAGCGAGCGCGACCAGAAGATCAGGATCACCAGCAGTCCGGTCAGCACATACGGCAACACCTGCCATTGCAGCTGCATCAGTGGCTGCACGGCGCCGGCCACCAGCACCCCCAGCGCCAGGCCCTGGATGATGCTGATCAGCGTGAGTTCGATGCCTACGACGGTGTTGTCGAGCTGGTTCTTGGCCTCACGGCGACGGCGTTCGACGGACGACCACTCGGTCATGGGCTAGGCCTCCCCGGTCTGCAAGCGCCACAGTGCCGCATAGGGGCCGCCGCGCGCAATCAGCTCATCATGCGTGCCGCTTTCCACCAGGCGGCCACTCTCCAGCACATGGATGGCGTCGGCATTACGCACCGTGGACAGGCGATGCGCCACGATCAGCGTGGTGCGCTGGTGGGCGATGCGGGCCAGCGAGCGCTGGATCGCGGCTTCGGTCTCGTTGTCCACGGCGCTGGTGGCTTCGTCGAGCACCAGCAGCGACGGTTCGCGATACAAGGCGCGGGCCAAGGCGATGCGTTGGCGTTGGCCGCCCGATAGCGATGCGCCGCGCTCACCCACAGGGCTGGCATAGCCCATCGGCAGAGCGGCGATAAAGCCATGCGCTTCCGAGGCGCGCGCCGCGGCTTCCACGCGGGCAAGGTCGGGCGCGGTTTCGCCGTAGGCGATGTTCTCGGCAATGCTGCCATCGGTGAGAAAGGCTTCCTGCGCGACGTAGCCGATGCGTGCGCGCAGTCCCGCCGGATCGAGCTCGGCGATGTCGCGGCCGTCGAACAGGATGCGGCCTTGTTCGGGATCGATGAACCGCAGCAATAGCTTCAGCAGCGTGCTCTTGCCGCCGCCGGTGCCGCCAACCAGGGCCACCGTCTGCCCCGGCGCTATTTGCAGCGAGATCGCCTGTACTGCGGGTCGGCCTTCGTAGGAGAAGCCGACGTTCTCGAAACTCACTGCCGCCAGGCCATGCGTCTCGGGCTTCGCGTGGCCGCGCTTGGGCAGTGGTGTTTCCAGCAGGTCCATCACGCGATTCACCGAAGCCATCGCGCGCTGGTACAGGTCGGTCATATCGGCCAGGCGTGTCATCGGCCAGAGCAAGCGCTGGGTCAGGTACACCAGCGCCGAGTAGCTGCCCACGCCGAGCTTGCCGTGCAAGGTCAGCCAGCCGCCGTACAACAGTGTCGCGACGAAGCCCGACAACACCGCCATGCGGATCACCGGCGTAATCGCCGCCGACACGCGGATGGCTTCGCTGTTTCGGCTACGGAAAGCATCCGAAGCCGCGCGCACATGCGCCGCTTCGAAATCTTCCGCGGTGTAGGCCTGGATGGTCGCCATGCCGGCGAGATTGTTGTTCAGGCGCGAAGACACCGCAGCGGCGGCTTCGCGCGCGGCGGCGTAACGCGGGTACAGCCTGCGCTGGAACCAGAAGGCGCCAAACAAGATCAGCGGAATGGGCAGCAGCGCCAGCACGGCGAGATCGGCCGTCAGCGCGAAGAACACCGCGCCGATCAGCAATGACGCGCAGAACGTCTGGATCAAATCATTGGCACCGGTATTGAGGAAGCGCTCGATCTGGTTGACGTCTTCGTTGAGCAAGGCCATCAGCCGGCCGCTGCGTTCGCGCGCGATGGTGTCCGGCGGCAAGGCCTGCAGATGCGAGTAAGCGGCATTGCGCAGCTCGTGCTGCAGGTTCTGCGCCAGGCCACGCCACTTCAGCGCGTACAAATACTCGAACAGGGATTCGAACACCCAAACCGCCACCGTCAGCGCCACCAGGGCCAGCAGCTGGTGCATGGGGTCGGGCAGGCCCAGGCGCGCCATGAACGAGGCCTGCTTGTTCACCACCACGTCCACGGCCACGCCGATCAGCAGTTCGGGCAGCACGTCGAAGAATTTGTTCAGCACCGAGTAAATCGTGCCCAGCGCGGCGTCGCGCCGGTACGGGCGGGCGAAGGCAAACAGGCGCTTGAGCGGGTGGACGGCGGCCATGGGCAGGGACAAAACCGGGGAAAGAGCGGGAATTCTCGCATGGCGCTAGACTGGGCCGATGATGATCGTGTTGAACAAGCCCTACGGGGTGCTCTGCCAGTTCACCGATAGCCAGGAACCGCCGCGGCCCACCTTGGCCGCCTACGGCCTGCCTGCGGGCGTGTACGCCGCCGGCCGCCTGGACCACGACTCCGAAGGCCTGCTGCTGCTGTCCGACGATGGCGCCCGCATCGCCCAGATCAGTTCGCCAAAATTCAAATGGCCCAAGACCTACCTGGTGCAAGTGGAAGGCATCGCCAGCGATGAACAGTTGAAGGCGCTTGCCGCCGGCGTGGCCTTGAACGACGGCCCAACGCTACCCGCGACCGCGCGCAGCCTGCAGCAGGCGCCGGATTGGTTGTGGCCGCGCGACCCGCCCATCCGCGCGCGCAAGACCGTCGCCGACAGCTTCATCGAACTGACTTTGCGCGAGGGCCGCAATCGCCAGGTACGACGCATGACCGCGGCCGTGGGCTTGCCGACCTTGCGCCTGGTGCGCATCTCCATCGGCCCGTATCGCCTCGAGGGCCTCGCGCCCGGGCAGTGGCGGCGCCAGGACGGCTGAGGCCATGGCCTTCCAGGATCACTTTTCCGCGCACGCCGCCGACTATGCGAAGGCGCGGCCAGGGTATCCGGAACTCTTGTTCGACTGGTTGGCCAATCGCGCGCCGGGCCGTGCCATGGCCTGGGATGCGGGCTGCGGCAACGGCCAGGCCAGCCAGCAATTGGCGCGGCATTTTCGATCGGTGTTCGCCAGCGATCCGAGCGCCGCGCAGATCGAGAGCGCCCTGCCGAACGCGCGCATCCGTTTCGCCGTCGAGCCGGCCGAAGCTTGCAGCTTGAAAGACGCGATGGTTGATCTGGTCACCGTGGCGCAGGCCTATCACTGGTTCGACCAAGCGCGCTTTTGCGCCGAAGCGCGACGCGTGCTGCGCCCGGATGGATTGGTGGCGGTGTGGAGCTACGCGCGCTCGAGCGTCAGCCCCGAGGTGGATGCCATCGTCGACGCGTTGCACGATGAAACCCTCGGCGCCGACTGGCCCGCCGATCGCGAGCACGTGCTCAACCGCTACGCCCACCTGCCCTTCGAATTCGAAACACTGCCGGTGCCGGAGTTCGAGATGCGCGAGCGTTGGACCTTGCCGCAGTACCTGGCGTACTTGCGCAGTTGGTCGGGCAGCCAGCGCTACCAGCAGCGCACGGGTGGCGATGCGGTGCAGGACATTGCGCCGGAGTTGGCCCAAGTTTGGGGCGAGTCCCTTCGGGCGCGAGAGGTTTACTGGCCCTTGCTGCTGCTCGTCGGGCGCGTCTAAATCCTCAGGTCCCGCGCGGCTTCGCGCGATGGGTTGCCGTCGCCGTCCACGGATCGTCGGGCCAGGGGTGGCGCGGGTAGCGGCCCTTCATCTCCTTCTTCACCTCCGGGTAGGTGCGCTCCCAGAAGCCTTTCAAATCCTGCGTGACCTGCAGCGGCTTGCCGCCGGGCGAGAGTAGGTGCAGCAGCAGCGGCACGCGGCCGTCGGCGATGCGCGGGGTGTCGGCCAGGCCGAACAGCTCCTGCAGTTTCACCGCCAGCACCGGGGGCGCGGCGTGGTCGTGGTCGTCCAGCGAGTATTCGATGCCGCGTTCCATGCCCGAAGGCACGCTGATGCGCGTGGGTGCGAGTTGGTCGAGCTTCTGGCGCTGGTTCCACTCGAGTCTTGAACGTAGCGCCTCGCCCAGCTCCTGTTCGCTGATGGCATCCAGGCGTGTCTTGCCGACCAGCGCGGGCCTGAGCCAGTCGTCGAGCGTGGCCAGCAAAGCGGCGTCGGAAAGATCGGGCAAGCCCAGCTCGGGCATCCACTCGCGCAGGCAACGCACGCGGGACTGGAATTGGCGCAGCCCTTCGGTCCACGGGAGTGCGGACAGGCCGAGTTCGGCAACCGCATCGCTTAGCGCCTGCGCGGCTTGTGCCGGATCCGGGCGACCGGCGGGCTTGCTGGACAATACGATCTTGTCGAAGCGCTTCTCGCGCCTGGCTACCAGTGCGCGCGCATCGGCGTCCCAGCGCACGAAGTCGCGTTCGACGAAGCGCTCGGGGAAATCGCGCTCCAGGCGCGCCTCATCCAGCGGCGCGCCGCGTTGCACGATCGAGTCGCGCGCTTCGAAGCGCAGCTCGCTGGCGACGATCCAGGGTTCGCCAAACAGCGCGCTGTCATCGAAGATCTTGGCCATGCGCCCGCCGGCGAGCTGGTAGCGCCGCGGATCGGTCGGATGCTGGCGGCCGATGCGCTCGGGGAAGGCGTGCAGCAGCAAATCGCCGAGCGCATGCGCAGGCACGCTGTCGGGCGCGCGCGCCTTGCAGCCGATGCGGCGGCGCCAATTGCTTGCGGCTTGGTCGATGGCGGCCAGGGCACCACGGTTGCTGCTGGCGGCGGCTTCATCGCGCCCGCCGCGGGCGCCGCGAAACTGCGCCAGCGCACGCCAGCGCGAAGCCCAGTCATCGCCGCGGTAGCCGCGCAGCGGGTCGCGCGCTTCCACCAACCCGGCCAGGTCACATGCCAGGGCTTGATCTTCGCCCGGCGCGGCCGATAGCAGCATCGCCGCTAGGCGTGGATGCGTGCCCAGCGCCAACATGCGCTTGCCCAGTGCCGTGATGCGAAGCGCTGCGTCGAGCGCGCCGAGCCGTTGCAGCAGCTCGCGCGCCGCAGCCAGCGCGCCCACCGGCGGCGCATCAATGAAGCACAGCGACTCGCTGCCCCAGGCCGCCAACTCCAGTGCCAGCGTGCTCAGTTCGACCTGCGTGATCTCGGCGCTGCGCATGGGCTCGAGGCGTTGCGAGGCCGGCCACAAGCGATAGCAGGCGCCTTCGGCAACTCGCCCTGCGCGCCCGGCGCGCTGGTCCGCCGAAGCCTGCGAGATACTCACGGTTTCAAGGCGCGAGAAGCCGCTGTTGGGGTCGAAGCGCGGCTCGCGCGCCAGGCCGCTGTCTATGACCACGCGCACGCCCGGCAGGGTGACACTGGACTCGGCGACATTGGTCGCCAGCACCACGCGCCGCCGGCCCTGCGGATCGGGCGAGAGCGCCAGGCTCTGCTGTTCCAGCGGCAACTCGCCGTGCAAAGGCAGCACTTGTACTTCGCCCGACATCACCGCAGGCAGGGCATCGAGCTGCCGCTGGGCCTCGCCGATTTCACGTTGGCCCGGCAGGAATACCAGCAAATCACCCGGATGGTCGCCCAAGGCCTGCTCGATGCAGCGCCGCAACTGGAACACCAGGGCCTCGTCGCGACGCGCCAGGAAGTGACTCACCGCGACCGGATAGCTGCGGCCTTGCGAACTCAGGCGCGGCGCGTCAATTCGCTTCGCCAGCGCCTCGCCATCCAGCGTCGCCGACATCACCAAAATGCGCAGGTCCGGTCGCAGCTGCGCCTGCACATCCAGCGCCAGCGCCAGGCCGAGGTCGCCGCTGAGGTGCCGCTCGTGGAATTCGTCGAACACGATGGCCGCAACGCCGCTCAGTTCCGGATCGTCCTGGATCATCCGCGTGAGGATGCCTTCGGTCAGCACTTCCACGCGCGTGGCCGCCGAGGTCTTGTTCTCGAAGCGGATGCGGTAGCCCACGGTGTCGCCCACCGCTTCGCCGAGTTGTTTCGCCATGAAACCGGCGGCGGCGCGGGCAGCCACGCGGCGCGGTTCCAGCATCAGGATGCGCCCGCCCTCGCGCCAGGTCGCATCGAGCAAGGCCAGGGGCACCTGCGTGGTCTTGCCCGCGCCGGACGGCGCTTCCAGCACCAGGCGCGGCGCGCGTTCAAGCGCGGCCAGGATCTCGGGCAGCAGGGGCGAGATGGGAAATTGCGGTGTATTCACCCGCGAAGTCTAGGCTATCGCCCGGCCCGGTTAGAATTGTGGGCATGGAACTGATCGATATCGGCGCCAACCTGGGCCACGAAAGCTTCGCCCACGACTTGGACGCGGTGCTGGCGCGCGCCCATGCTGCAGGCGTGGCCCAATTGGTTGTTACCGGTGCCAGCCGCGAGGGTTCGCGCGATGCCTTGGCCATTGCCCGCGCACA
This sequence comes from uncultured Gammaproteobacteria bacterium, assembly GCA_966096795.1. Taxonomy (GTDB): domain Bacteria; phylum Pseudomonadota; class Gammaproteobacteria; order Xanthomonadales; family Xanthomonadaceae; genus Arenimonas. The sequence continues at coordinate 3,806 of CBHTVR010000017.1, read as the reverse complement.
TCCCGGCCGCCTGTTCGCCACCGCTGGCATCCACCCACATCACGCGCTGGAATGCACCGCCGAGGCCGAGTCGGAATTGCGCGAGCTCCTGCGTGCACCGGAAGTGGTGGCGGGCGGTGAATGCGGCCTGGATTATTACCGCGACCTGGCCCCGCGCCATGCCCAGCGCCGCGCCTTCGAGCGCCAGATCGAGCTGGCCATCGAAGCCGGCAAGCCGCTGTTCCTGCACCAACGCGACGCCCACGATGACTTCATGGCCGTGCTGCGCCAGTACGAAGGGCGCCTCGGGAACGTGGTGGTGCACTGTTTCACCGGCACCGGCGCGGAGCTGGATGAATGCATCGCCGCCGGCTATTACATCGGCATCACCGGCTGGCTCTGCGACGAGCGCCGCGGCCTGCACCTTCGCGAGATCGTGCCGCGCATTCCGCAAGACCGGCTGCTGATCGAGACCGATGCGCCCTACCTGCTGCCGCGCACGGTGAAGCCCTCGCCCTCGCACCGGCGCAACGAGCCCATGTACCTGCGCCATATCGTCGAAGAATTGGCGCGCGATCGCGGCGAGGCTGTCGAGCACACCGCCGCCATCAGCAGCGCCAACGCGCGGCGCTTCTTCGGCCTGCCGCCCGCGCCGTAATCGCGCGGACGGCAGTGCGGGCAGCGGCTAGCGGACGGTGCCGCCCTTGTTGCTCTTGTCGCCGCCACCAAAGATTTTCTTCAGGAAGGCGCCGATCGCGACCAGGCCCAGCAAGACGAACTTCTTCATCGCCAGCAGGAACACGCCGATTTTCGCGAATAGCCCGGCCTTGGCCGCCAGCCCGCCGCCGACCAGGGCCGCCAGGCCGTAGGCGGCGAGCTTGTCGCTGCCCGGCTTGTAGTCGGCATAGGTGTAGCCAGGGCTGAATTGCGCCATCGGCAATACTCGGGTCATGCCGTCCTTCACCATCGCCAGGTCCGAGCTTGAGGCCACCGCATTCAAGCTCAGGTAGCCGCCCCGGCCAAGCACGCGGATGTCGTAGTTCACCTCGTGGTTGGCGTCGCCATCGAACTCGAGTTCCTTGGCCCAGTAGATGCGCTTGCTGCTGGCGTCGTAGTGCGGCGGCTGTGCCCAGCCGACCAGTTCCAGGGTGCCGTAGCCCTGGGCCTTGCGATCATCGTTGGCGTCGTGGATGTCCTGCTTCATGTCGGCCAGTATCTGGTTGTAGTCCATCTTGGCGGCGTCTTCGTCGGACACATAGCCGTCGTCGCTGTAGGTGAGCACCACGGCCCAGCTGTGGTCGCTGGCCAGGGGCGCGTTGTCGGGCACCAACATGCCCAGCACCGAGTCGTCCGGCGGATTGCCCCAGAGCTGCTCGAGTACTTTGCGGCTGTCGCCGTTGTCCAGGTAATGAAAGCCCGGCTGCATCTGCAAGCTGGCGTGGGCACTGGGCAGGGCGATGGTGCCGGTCTGGAAGTGCAGCGAGTCGATGATGACGCGGCGCTGGGCCGCGGCCTGGGCATCGTCCTGCGCCGGGACCGAACCCGACCACAGCAGGGCGACGGCCAACGCCACCCGGATTGCATTGCGCATATTTTTCCCCTGGATCGCCGCGCACCCCGCGGCTGGTTCAAACCTACCTGAGGGGACAACGCCAAGGGAAGAGGAAAACGGCCCTGTCTTGCGTCAGGAAGGCGCAGGCAACAGACTTCCTCTCATGCTTGAGATTTCCCCGCAGATCACCCTGGCCGATGACGAGTTGGTCGAGCGCTTCGTGCGCTCCAGCGGACCGGGCGGACAAAACGTGAACAAGGTAGCCTCGGCCGTGGAGTTGCGCTTCGATGCCGCGCATTCGCCCAGTCTGCCCGAGGCCGTGCGCGAGCGCCTGCTGGCGCGGCGCGACCGGCGCATCACCGACGACGGCGTGATCGTCATCAGCGCGCAGCGCTTCCGTACCCAGGAGCGCAATCGCGAGGACGCGCGCGAGCGCCTGGCCGGCATCATCCTCGCCGCCACCGTCGCGCCGATAAAGCGCGTGCCGACCAAGCCCACGCGCGCTTCGAAAGAGCGCCGCCTGAGCGGCAAGCGCGAGCGCAGCCAGATCAAGACCGGGCGCACCAACCGCAGTTGGGATCGCGAATGAGGCCCGTCGTACCCGACATGCCTGCGCGCGCGCCGCGCAGCGGCGGCAATGCGCTCAGCCGCGGCATCGGTCGCGCGGTGCTGCGCCTGGGCGGCTGGCGCATGGTCGGACCCTGGCCGGAGATCGACAAGCTGGTGGTGATCGTTGCGCCGCATTCCTCGGCCTGGGACGCGATCTGGGGCATCGCCGCGAAAGTGGGCATGGGCCTTGGCATCGTCTTCATCGGCAAGAAGGAAGCGTTCTGGGGGCCGGTGGGTTGGCTGCTGAAGAAGTTCGGCGGCATTCCCGTCGATCGCAGCGCGCCTGGTGGAATTGTTGATCAAGTGGCGAATGAAATCCGCGCCTCCGAGCGCATGTGGTTCGTGCTCGCGCCCGAAGGCACGCGCCGCAAGGTGGACCAGTGGAAGACCGGGTTCTGGAAGATCGCGCGACGTGCGCAGGTGCCGGTGTTGTGCGTGGGCTTCGACTATCCGACGCGCGAAATCCGCATCGGTGAAACGGTGGAGCTTACCGACAACATGGAAGCCGACATCACCCGCATCCGCGCATTGTTCGCGCACTACCGCGGCAAGCATCGCAACGCCTGATCACTCTGGGCTGCTGAGGCGCTTCGGCGGTCGAGGGAGGGGGTTTCGGCGGTCGGTCATCGGTACGCCGCGTCCTGCCAACCGATGCCCGCCCGGTCGGCCATCCATGGCCTCCCTCCGCCCAAACCCCCTCCCTCCACCGCCTACGGCGCCGCTGCGGCTGTTCCGTCGATCAGCCGTACCGTTGCAATAGTTGTGCTTGGAGTTCTTTCGCGAACTGAATCAGCTCGCGCTTCTTAGTTTCTTGAAGCGGATGTGGGGTTGCGAGCTTCCACGCAATAGCGCCGCGGTGTGAAGTCGTCGGGGTGAGGGCCTATCGCAGGAGGCAGGCCATGGATGGCCTGCCGTTCGGTTTTCGGTTGGCAGGACGCGGCTTACCGAACAACCGACCAGCGATAGCCCTCACCCCGGCGGGTTCACACCGTCGGCCCTTACCTCTCCGAGTGGCCGGATTCGAAGTAGTCGCGGCGTTCGAAGAGGCCAGGTTTCACCAGGTCTACGAAGGCGCGGGCTTGCGAGGAGAGTACGCGGCCTTTGCGCACGACCACGCCGTAGCTGCGCGGGGGGAAGTATTCGCTGAGGTTGCGGACCTCCAGGCGATCACGATCGGCCTCGGTCAGGCAGATGCCGGTGACGATGGAGATGCCCAGGCCCATGGCCACGTATTGCTTGATGATTTCCCAGCCGCCGACTTCCAGCGCGACGGTGTAGGGGACGCGGCGTTGCTGGAACACCAGGTCCACGAGTCGCCAGGTGGTGAGGCGTTTCGGCGGAAGAATCAATCCGTAGGGCGAGAGATCTTCCAGACGAAGATTCTTCTTCTCGGCCAGCGGGTGGCCCTTGGGCATGATCAGCATCGGGTCGAAGGAATAGACCGGCGCGTAGTTCACGTCGGTGGGCACGTCGAGCATCGAACCGACCGCCAGGTCGACTGAGTCCGAGCGCAGCAGGCTCAGGCCGTCCTTGCCGGTGACGTTGTGCAGCACCAGTTGCACCTTGGGGTGGCTGATTCGGAAAGCCTGCACAAGGGAAGGCAGCAGGTACAGGATGGTCGAGCTGCCGGCGGCCACGTGCAGCTCGCCGCCCTCCAGGCCCTTGA
>CBHTVR010000016.1:0-56695 GCA_966096795.1 uncultured Gammaproteobacteria bacterium | reverse complement strand
CGTTTCAGCCGTGGTACCGGTGATAGGACTCGAACCTACACGACATCGCTGCCAGTGGATTTTGAGTCCACCGCGTCTACCATTCCGCCACACCGGCACTGCCCGGGCAGTATAACCCAGCCGGCTCAGCGGCTGTCGCACTCCACCTTGTCCAGGCACAGGTTCTTGGCGCCGCGCTGGTACCAGTCGCCGCCGAGCGGGGCAAAGGTGGCGCAGGTGCCCATCACGCTCTGGTAGACGTGCAGGGAAATGCTGATGCGGTCGGCCTGCGGGTTGCGGATGCTGTGGTATTCGTGCGGCGGCAGCAGGCTGCCGGCGGTGCCCGTACCGGCCATCAGGGTTTCGTGGGTGCTGAAGCGGATGCGCTCGCCGTCCTCTTCTTCCAGTTCGTAGCGGGTGATCTCAAGTTGACCCTGCCAGACGCCTTCCACGCACCACAGGCCGCAATGGTCGTGGATGGGCGTGCCCTGGCCCGGGGCCCAGGTCATGGCGACCACGGTGAAGCCGCGCTCGGGGCAGGCGTAGATCTCGCGTCGGGCGTAGTGGCCTTCGACCGGCTCGAACACGCATTCAGGCAGGGATACGGCCTTGTCGCGGATCAGCCGGCACAGGCCATCGCGCAGGGTCTTGGTCAGGCCCTCGCCATCGGGCTGGGCGTAGGCGTCTTCGATGACGGCCAACAGGGCGTCACGGCCGCGAAACGGAGGGTACTGGTCGTCCATGGCGGCGAGTCTAGCAGCGCTCCCGGCGGGTCGGGTTGATCGCGGTCAAAGACCGGACAGGAAGCGGGAAATCACCGGCCCGAAGCGTTCGATGTCCACCAGGAAGGCATCGTGGCCCTGGGGCGAGGGCAGGGCCACGAATTCAGACTCGGCCCCGCCGGCGCGCAGTCCGTCGGCGATTTCCTGCTGCTGCTGCAGCGGGAACAGGATGTCGGTGTGCACGCCGATGCTCAGCGACCTGGCCACGCGGATGCGGGCCAGGCCCGCCATCACGTCGCCGTCGGCGTATTCGGCCAGGTCGAACCAGTCCATCGAGCGCGACAGGTACAGGTAGCAGTTCGGGTCGAACTGGTGCACGAAGCGGCGCGCATGGCCTTCCAGGTAGCGCTCGACTTCGAACTCCAGGCCGAAGGGATCGTCCTCGCGCACTTCGCTGTCCAGGCGCACGCGGCCGAAGCGGCCGTCCCATTCCATGGCCGAGCGATAGGTCACCACGCCCAGCTTGCGCGCCATGCGCATGCCGTTTTCCGGGTAGGTGTCATCGTCGTAATTGCCGTGGTCCCAGGCCGGGTCCAGGCGGATGGCTTCGCGTTGCAGCGAGCGGATGGCGATGGAAAACGGCAGCGCACGGGCGCTACCCGAGACATTGATATGCGCGCGCGCCGCGCCCGGGTGCAGCAGCAGGTAGGCCAGCGCCGACATGCCGCCCATCGAATTGCCGATGACGCAGGCCAGTTGCTGCACGCCCAGCGCGCGCACCACTTCCTGGGCGGCGCGGGCGACGTCTTCGATCGAAAGATCCGGGAACTCGAGACGATAGGGCGCACCGGTTTTCGGATTGATCGAAGCCGGTCCGGTGGAACCCTTGCAGCTGCCCAGCGAGTTCACGCAGATCACGAACCAGCGATTCGTGTCGATGGCCTTGCCCGGGCCGAGCATGGCGTCCCACCAGCCCGGCTCGGAATTGCCGGCATTGGCGGCCGCGTGCGCGTTCGGCGACAGGCCGGTGAGGATGAGCACCGCGTTGCTGGCATCGGCAGCGAGTTCACCCCAGGTTTCATAGGCGATGCGCGCGCCTTCGAGTTGCTCGCCGCGCTTGAAGGCGAAGGGCGAGGGCAGCTCGACGAAGCGCGTGCCGGGCGGGATGAATTCGGTCACGGCAGCTTCTGGTCCAGAAGCAGGGTGGCGGGCTTGCCGGCCGTGACTTCAACTTCCACCGGTTTGGACTCGATATCGCCGGGGCCGGGGCGCGCGTCGCCGCTGGCCGACAGGCGCGCCATCACCCGCACCCGCTGCTGCGAAGACAACTTCGCGGCGGGCATCGGACTGTCGGCATCGCTGAGCTGCAATTGCAGCGGGAAGCCGGCGCCTTCGATGCGCTTGGCGGCGAAAGGCGGGCCCTGGCCGTCGAGGGCGCGAGCGAACACATAGAGCACGGCGCCGGGCGGGGCGGACTTGGCCAGCGCCGGATCGATCTGCACGTCGAGGGCCAGGCCCGGGCCGGCCTCGGGCGCGGCCAATGCGGGCATACCGGCCTTGTCGCGGGCGTTGTTGATTTGCGAGAGCAGTTCCTGCGCCGCTGCCGGGTCGAGCATGGGCAGCAACTTTTCCCACACCGCAGAAGCCTCGGCGTAGTTCTCGGCCTGCATCCGCTGCAGGCCGAGGAAGAACAGCGCACGCTGGTTCTGCGGATTGGCCGCGACGGCTTTTTCCAGGATGGCCACCGCTTCCGGCGGGAAGCGCCGATCCGGCGCGGCCCGCAGCAGGGCTTCGGCATATTCCACCGACAGGTCGGTTTCGCCGGGCTTCAGCGCCAGGGCGCGGGCGTAGGTGGCCTTGGCCTGCGCGAAGCGGCCCATGGCCATGTACGAGCGCGCCAGCAAGGCGGTGCCCTCGAAGTTCTCGGGCTGGGCGGCGACGCGCTGCTCGAGCTGCGCCACGGCCTGCTCCATGGTTTCCGGCGCCTTCACGGCTTGCGGGTCCAGGGCCTCGGGCTGGCCTTCGAGCCAGTACAGGCCAGCGGCCGCCAGGGGCAGGGCAACGGCGATGGCGATGGCCAACCCGCGCGCTGTCTTCCAGAGCATGGACACCGCCAGCAAAACCGCCAGCACCACGAAAAGCCCTGCAATGAACACGAACTGTCCCATCACCACTCCTGCTTGTCGTCGCTGCTGGGCACGCTCGGTGCGCCGCGCGAATGCTTGCGCACGATGGCCACCACCAGCCCCGCTCCCGCCAACAGCAGCAGGCCGGGACCGAACCAGAGCAGCCAGGTCATCGGCTTGACCTCGGGCTGGTACAACACGAAATCGGTGTAGCGCGCGACCAGGAACTGCTTGATCTCGGCGTCGGACTTGCCCTCGCGCATCATGCGCAGCACTTCCAGGCGCAGGTCGTGGGCGATGGGCGCGCTGGAATCGGCCAGGGACTGGTTCTGGCACATCACGCAACGCAATTGTTCGGTCAGCCCGCGAAAGCGCGTCTGTTCGGAGTCGTCCTTGAACTCGATCGGGCGCGCCGCAGCGAAGCTGACCGTCAGCAGCAAGGCCAGCGCCAGCAGCAGGCGCTTCATGGCTTGGCCTCGAGCGCGGAAAGCTGCGGCAGCAATTCGTCCTCGAGCTGCGAATCGGTGATCGGGCCCACCGTCTTCCAGCGCACGATGCCACCGGCATCCACCAGGAAAGTTTCCGGCGCGCCATACACGCCCCAATCCAGGGCGGCACGGCCTTCCTCGTCCGCGATCACGAACTCGAAGGGGTTGCCGAACTCCTGCAGCCACTTCGTGGCCTCGGCGGGATCGTCCTTGTAGTCGTAGCCAATGACGCGCACCCGATCCATCTGCGCCAGGCGCGCCAGCTGCGGCTGCTCTTCGCGGCAGGCCGGGCACCAGCTGCCCCAGACATTGAGCAGGAAGGGCTTGCCGAGCAGGTCCTTGTTGGTGACGCGGCGATTGGCATCGCCCAGCACCGGCAAGTCGAAGGCGGGCATCGGCTTGCCGATCAGGGGCGAGGGAATGGCGCTGGTGTCGCGGCCGGAGTTCATGCGCACGCCCACCGCCAGTAGTAGCGCCAGCGCGGCGAAGGCGGCCAGCGGCAGCAGGCGCCGCATCATGGCTTCACCGCGCGGCGAAAGCGCCTGTCAAAAGCGACCGTGAATCCGCCGAGTGCCATGAGCAAAGCCCCAAGCCAGATGAGGCGAATAAATGGCTTCACGTACAGGCGCAGCGCCCAGCCGCCCTTGTCGTCGAGCGCTTCACCCAAGGCCACGTACAGGTCGCGGCCCAGGCTGCCCTGGATATCGGCCTCGGTCATGATCGAACCGCCGCTGGCGTAGGCGCGCTTTTCCGGATGCATGGTGGTCACCACCTTGCCGCCGCGCAGCACCTGCACGGTGCCGCGGTCGGCCTGGTAGTTCGGGCCCTGCACGCGCTGCACGCCGTCGAAACGGAACTCATAACCGCGCAGTTCGAAACTCTGGCCGGGCGCGGCGGCGACGTCCTTTTCGATGCTGGCGCTCTCGGTCATCAGCACGCCGAAGAAGAACACCGCCAGACCGAAGTGCGCCAAGCACATGCCCACCATTTCGGCGGTGAAGCGGCCTTGCGCGGTTTTCACGCGATGCCAGACAAAGCGCAGCGTGCCCGCCACCAGCCAGGTGCCGGCGAGGAAGGCGAAGGCCGTCTTGTAATGGCTCTGCGGCCAGGTGAAGAAAGCGACCAGCGCAACGCCCGCGGCCAGGCCCGCCCAGGGTGCCAACATGCGCAGCGGCAAGGACGCCTGCTCGCGCTGCCAGCGCGTCAGCGGGCCGAAGGGCAGCAGCAGGATCAGCGGCGCCATCAGCAGCGAGAACAACAGGCCGAAGTAGGGCGGGCCGACGGAAATCTTGCCCAGATCCAGAGCTTCAGCCAGCAGCGGATACAGGGTGCCGAGCAGGATCATCGCCGCGGCGGCGGTGAGCAGCAGGTTGTTGGCCAGCAGCAGGGTTTCGCGCGACATGGCCGCGAAGGGCTGGCCGCGGTCATCGGTCGGTGCGCGGAAAGCAAACAGCAGCAGCGAGCCGCCGATCACGATCGCCAGGAAAGTCAGAATGAACATGCCGCGCGCCGGATCCGAGGCGAAGGCATGCACCGAGGTCAGCACGCCCGAGCGCACCAGGAAGGTGCCGAGCAGGGACAGAGAGAACGCCGAAATCGCCAGCAACAACGTCCAGCTTCGGAACGCGCCACGCTTTTCCGTCACCGCCTGCGAATGCAGCAGGGCCGCGCCGACCAGCCAGGGCATGAAGCTGGCGTTTTCGACCGGATCCCAGAACCACCAGCCGCCCCAGCCCAGCTCGTAATAGGCCCAGAAGCTGCCGAGCGCGATGCCGATGGTCAAAAAGCCCCAGGCGACATTGGTCCAGGTGCGCGACCAGCGCACCCATTGCGCATCCACCTTGCCATCAATCAGCGCCGCAATGGCAAAGGCGAAGGCCACCGCGAAACCGACATAGCCGGTGTAGAGCAGGGGCGGGTGGGCGATCATCCCGATGTCCTGCAGCAGCGGGTTCATGTCCGCGCCTTCCGCCGCGGCCGGCAGCAGGCGCGCGAAGGGATTCGAGGTGAAGATCAGGAAAGCCAGGAAGCCCAGGCTGATCCAGCCCATCACTGCCAGCACCCGCGCCACCACTTCGGCCGGAAGTGCGCGCGAAAAACGCGCAACCGCGGCGATCCACAAACTCAGGATGCTCACCCACAACAGCAGCGAGCCTTCATGCGCGCTCCACACCGCCGTGTACTGGTAGACGCGCGGCAACAGCGTGTTCGAGTTCTGCGCCACGTAGGCAATGGAGAAGTCGTGCACCAGGAAGGCGCGCGTCAGGATGGCGTAGGCAATGCCGATGAAGATGAGCTGCGAATACGCCAACGGCCTGGCGCAGGCCATCCACGCCGCATTGCCGCGCTGCGCACCCATCAGGGGAACGAGACCGAGCAAGGCGGCCAACAGCATCGCCAGGATCAGGGACAGCAGCCCGAGTTCGGCCAGCATCAGTTGCTACCACAGCTCTTGGTATGCAGGGCTATGCCTTTGGCCATGGCGTCGGCCACTTCCTTGGGCATATAGGTCTCGTCGTGCTTGGCCAGCACTTCGCTGGCGACGAACTCATCGCCCTGCAGGCGGCCGGTGGCGATGATGCTGGTGCCTTCGCGGAACATGTCCGGCAGGATGCCGCGGTAGCTGACCGGCACCTGGCGAATGCGGTCGGTCACGGCGAAGTGCACGTCCAGCGTGCCTTGGGTGCGCTGCACGCTGCCTTCGCAGACCACGCCACCCAGGCGGAAGCGTGCATCGGTGGGCACCGCGCCGGCGCGCACTTCTGAAGGCGTGTGCAGGTAGCTGAGGTTTTCCTGCAGGGCCAGCACGATGAAGGTGCCGGCGACCAATGCCGCGGCCAGCAGGGCCAGGGCGAACCAGAGGCGGCGCTTGCGGGTCGGGTTCATGCCTGCGCCTTGGCCGCGGCGCGGCGCAGTCGCTGGCGGATATTCCGGCGCACACGTGAAAGCTGCAGGCGCGGCGACAGGTAGTCCCAGGCCATCACCAGCGCGAACACCAGATAGGAGCCGCCGACGTAATCAAGTTTCATGCTTTTCCATTCCCACGCTTTGCCGCACCCAGTCCTTGCCCGCTTCCAGCTCCAGGTTCATGGCGCGGGCGCGTTGCAGCAGCGATCCGACGAACCAGAACTTGGTGCCGATCAGCATCGGCCACAGCGGCCAGATCATGCTCGGGTCCATCTTCGACGGGCCGAGCAGGCGAATGGTTTCGCCCTGGTGCAGGGTGTTCCACCACTTCACCGCGAAATGCACGATCGGTACGTTCACCAGGCCGATCAGGGCCAGGAAGCAGGCGGCGCGGGCGGCGGCGCGGCGGTCTTCGATGGCGTTGTTCAGGCCGATCACGCCGATGTACAGGAACAGCAGCACCAGCTCCGAGGTCAGGCGCGGGTCCCAGGTCCACCAGGTGCCCCAGGTCGGCTTGCCCCAGATCGAACCCGTGGCCAGGGTGATGACGGTGAAGGCGGCGCCGATCGGCGCGCAGCTCATCGCCAGGATTTCGCAGGCCTTGATGCGCCAGACCAGGGCGATGAAAGCCTGTATCGCCATCACCACGAACACGAACAGGCTCATCCACGCGGCCGGCACGTGGATGTAGAGGATGCGGAAGTGTTCGCCCTGCTGGTAATCGGCCGGCACCATGTACAAGGCGCCATACACGCCCAGCGCGATCGGCAGCACCGCCAGCACGAAGGCCCAGGGCGCCCAGCGCGCGGCGAAGCGGTCAAAGTTCGGGGGCGAACCGGTTTGGTTGAACCAGAGCAGCAGGCGATTGAAAAATGCGTTCAACGGATCGGGCTCAGGTCAGGGCGATGCGGATGGCAGTGGCCGCGGCGAGAGGTGCCAGCACCAGCGCCAGGGCCAGGCCAGCGGCGAGCAGGTAGATCGCGCCGCTCCACGGAAGGCCCTGCGAAGCGGCCACCACCGCGCCGGATCCGAACACCAGCACCGGCAGGAAAAGCGGCAGCGCCAGCACCGCCAAAAGCATACCAGAACGGCGAATTCCCACGGTTAAAGCGGCCACCACCGCACCGATCAGGCTGAGCAGGGGCGTGCCCAGGGCCAGCGACAACATCAGCGGCGCCAGCAGCTCGTGAGGAAGCTGCAGCAGCTCGGCGAAGAAGGGCGTGAGCAGCAGCATCGGCAGCGAGGTGACGGTCCAGTGCACGGCCACGCGCATGGCGATCAGCCAGGCCAGGGGCACCGGCGAGAGCAGCAGTTGCTCGAGGCTGCCGTCTTCGAGATCGCCGCGGAATAGCGAGTCCAGCGTGAGCAGCCCCGCCAGCAGCACCGCCACCCACAACACGCCCGGGGCGATGCGCGCCAGCATCGGCGACTCGCTACCCAAGGCCAGCGGGAACAGGGCGATCACCATCAGTGCGAACAGCAGCGGCTGCATGGCATCGCCACGCCGGCGCCAGACCAGGCGCAGGTCGCGCGTCAGTTGCGCGCGGCCGGTGACGATCAGGCCGGCGGATTCCCTCATGCCGCCAGCGCCAGGGTTTGCACGGGAACGGGCGGCGCGGCGTAGGCGCCATGCGTGGTCAGCAGCACGCCGCCGCCGGCGTTCACATGCTCGGCGATCAGGCGGTTGACCAGGTCAATGCCGCCGAGGTCGAGGTTGGCGTAGGGCTCGTCGAGCAGCCACAGCCGCGCCGGGGACAGGATCAGGCGCGCCAGGCCCAGGCGCTTGTTCTGCCCGGCCGACAGGCGGCGGGCGAGGTTGTCTTCGAAGCCCGCCAGGCCGACGCGTTCGAGCGCGGCTTCCGGTGCCAGCGTGGCGGCTTGCATGGCAGCGGTGAACTGCAGGTTCTCCAGCGCACTCAAATCGCCCTTGTGGCCGGGCAGGTGGCCGAGGAAGGCGCAGCCGCGGGCCAGGTGGCCCTGGTCCACCACTTCACCGCCGATCCGCACTTCGCCCACCGTGGCCGCCAGCAAACCGGCCAGCACGCGCAGCAAGGTGGTCTTGCCGCTGCCGTTGCCGCCGAGCACCTGCAGGGCCTGGCCCGGGCCAAGCTGGAAATCCAGGGGCCCGAAGATGCGTTCCTCGTTGCGCGAAAAGCCCAGGCCGCGGCATTCCAGCAGGGTGTCGGCGGCGTGGGCGGCGGGGTCCATGGCGGGATTTTACCTGTTGCCGCCCCTTGCCTGTACGGCCCCGGCCCCAGTGCCCATAATCGCCCGGGCACCCCTTTCAAGCGCAGGCAACATGCAGATCGACACCAAGCTCCCCAAGGTCGGCACCACCATCTTCACCGTCATGTCGCAGCTGGCGATGGAGCACGGTGCGGTGAACCTGGGGCAGGGTTTTCCGGATTTCCCGGTTCCCGAGTTCCTGGCCCAGTCCCTGGCCCGGGCCATGGCCGAGGGCAAGAACCAGTACGCGCCCATGAGCGGCATCCCGGCCCTGCGCCAGGCCATCGCTGCCAAGACCCTCAGCTGCTACGGCGCATCGGTGAATGCCGATTCCGAAATCACCGTCACCAGCGGCGCCAGCGAAGCCATCTTCAATGCCGTGCTGGCGGTAGTGCGCCCGGGCGATGAAGTGATCGTGCTCGACCCCTGCTACGACTGCTACGAACCGGCGATTGACCTGGCCGGCGGCCGCGCGGTGCATATCGCCCTGGACCCGGTGGATTTTTCCGTTCCCTGGCAGCAGGTGCGCGATGCGGTGAATGCCAAGACCCGGCTGCTGTTCATCAATACCCCGCACAACCCGTCGGGCGCGATGTTGACGGCGGCCGACATGGCCACGCTCGCTGAGATCGTCCGCGACAGCGGCGTGATGATCCTGTCCGATGAAGTGTACGAGCACATCGTCTTTGACGGCCGCGTGCACGAGAGCGTGCTGCGCTACCCGGAGCTGGCGGCACGCAGCTTCGTGGTGTCGAGCTTCGGCAAGACTTACCACTGCACCGGCTGGAAGATCGGCTACTGCATCGCGCCGCCGGCGATGACGGCGGAATTCCGCAAGGTGCACCAGTACAACACCTTCTGCAGCTTTGCCCCGGCGCAATGGGCCTTCGCCGAGATGATCACGGCGCAGCCCGAGCATTACCGCGAGCTGGGCGATTTTTACCAGGCCAAGCGCGACCGCTTCGCGCAGCAGTTGCGCGGCACGCGGTTCAAGCCGCTGCCGGTGCCCGGCGGCTATTTCCAGCTGGTGGACTATTCTGAAGTCAGCGATCTCGACGATGCCGCCTTCTGCCGCTGGCTGACGACGGAGAAGGGCGTGGCGGCGATTCCGCTCTCGCCCTTCTATGAAAGTGCGCCCAAGGGCCAGCGCCTGGCGCGCCTGTGCTTCGCCAAGCTGCCGGAAACCCTGGACGCCGCCATCGCCCGCCTGGAGAAGATCTGATGCAGGACCTGCGCGTCAGCCTGGTGCAGGCCAGCACGGTCTGGCACGACCCGGCGGCCAATCGCGAGATGTATGCGGCGCTGATGGCGCCGCTGCATGGCGCGACCGACTTGATCGTGCTGCCGGAAACCTTCACCTCGGGTTTCAGCAACGAGGCCATCCACCGCGCCGAAGGCATGGACGGCCCGACCGTCGCCTGGATTCGCGAGCAGGCCGCGGCACTGGGCGCGGTGGTGACGGGCAGCGCGCAGATGCGCGAGGACGGTGGCGTGTACAACCGCCTGCTCTGGGCTACGCCGGAGGGCGAGTTGCATCATTACGACAAGCGCCACCTGTTCCGCATGGCGAAAGAGCACGAGCGCTATGCGGCGGGTCGCGAGCGTTTGACGCTCGAACTGAAAGGCTGGCGCGTTTGCCCCTTGGTTTGCTACGACCTGCGCTTCCCAGTGTTCATCCGCAACCGGTTTGGCGTGGAAGTGAAGGACCGCTTCGACTACGACCTGCTGGTGTTCGTCGCCAACTGGCCGAGCGCGCGTCGCCATGCCTGGCGCACCTTGTTGCAGGCACGCGCGATCGAAAACCTGGCCTGCGTGGCGGCGGTGAACCGTGTCGGCACCGACGGCAACGACATCCACTACAACGGCGACAGCGTCGCGTTGAACGAGCTGGGCATGCCACTGATCGAGCTGGGCCCGCAGACCCAGGTAGCGACGGTGTCCTTCTCGGCCGAGGCCCTGCGCGCGCACCGCGAGCGCTTCCCGGCGCAACTGGATGCCGACCGCTTCGAGCTGCTCGACTAGCCGGATTTCAGCAGGGCAAACAGGCCTTTTGCCGCCCGGAATCGCGAGGCGGCATCGGGCAGTTCAAGCTTCACGCGCAACTTGTCCGGGCCGTCCATCGCGTAGTGGCGCGGCTGCGACTGGATCAGGCGGATCACGCTCATCGGGTCGACATTTGGTTGCGACAGGAAGTGCACGCGACCGCCCTGCGGGCCCAGCTCGAGCTTGCGCAGGCCCAGGCGCGTGGCCTCGAGCTTGAGTTCGGTCACGCCAAACAGCTGCTTGGTCTGGTCGGGCAACACGCCGAAGCGGTCCACCATTTCCACCTGCAATTCCTTCAGCGCGTCTTCGTCGCGGGCCGAGGCGATGCGCTTGTAAAGCGTCAGTCGCGCGTGTACGTCGGGCAGGTAGACTTCGGGAATCAGCGCGGGCAGGTGCAGTTCGACTTCGGCGCCGTGGCGGATGCTGGGGTCGAGGTCGGGGATCTTGCCGGAGCGGATGGACTTGACCGCGCGTTCGAGCAGTTCGGTGTAGAGCGAGAAGCCGATCTCGGCGATCTGGCCGGATTGCTCCTCGCCCAGCAATTCGCCGGCACCGCGGATTTCCAGGTCGTGAGTGGCCAATGTGAAGCCGGCGCCCAGTTCCTCGAGTGAGGCCAGTGCGTCGAGGCGCTTCTCGGCATCGCCGGTCATTGCCTTCTTGTTCGGCACGACCAAGTAGGCGTAAGCGCGATGGTGCGAGCGACCCACGCGGCCGCGCAACTGGTGCAACTGCGCCAGGCCGAACCTGTCCGCGCGATTGACGATGATGGTGTTGGCCGACGGAATGTCGATGCCCGATTCGATGATCGTCGTGCAGACCAGCACATTGAAGCGCTGGCGGTGGAAGTCGAGCATGGCTTGTTCGAGTTCGCGCTCGGGCATCTGGCCGTGGGCGATGCGGATGCGCGCCTCGGGCACCAGCTCGGCGAGCTCGCGGGCCATCTTCTCGATGGTGTCCACTTCGTTGTGCAGGAAATAGACCTGGCCGCCGCGCGCGAGTTCGCGTTGGAAGGCTTCGCGCAGCAGCGCCGCGTCCCAAGGGGTGATGAAGGTCTTGACCGCCAGGCGGTGCGCCGGCGGCGTGCCGATGATGGAAAGCTCGCGCAGGCCGGCCATGGCCATGTTCAGGGTGCGTGGGATCGGCGTGGCGGTCAGGGTCAGCAGGTGAACCTCGGCGCGCAGGGCCTTCAGGGCTTCCTTCTGGCGCACGCCAAAACGCTGCTCCTCATCGACGATCACCAGGCCCAGGTCTTTGAACTTCACGTCGCCCTGCAACAGCCGGTGGGTGCCGACGATGACGTCAATGCGGCCTTCTTCCACCTGCACCAGCGCGGCCTTGATCTCCTTGGCTGACTTGAAGCGCGACAGCACCTCCACCCGGATCGGCCAGTCGGCAAAGCGGTCACGCAGGTTGCGGTAGTGCTGCTCGGCCAGCAGGGTGGTGGGCACGAGAATGGCGACCTGCTTGCCGGCGGTGGCGGCGACAAAGGCCGCGCGCACGGCGACCTCGGTCTTGCCGAAACCGACGTCGCCGCAGACCACGCGATCCATCGGCGTGGGCTTGGCCAGGTCGGCGATGACGGCTTCGATACTCGCGCCCTGGTCCGGCGTTTCTTCGAACGGAAAGGTGGCGGCGAAGGGTTCGTACATCGAACGGTCCACCTGCAAGGACGTACCCTTGCGCGCATGCCGCCGTGCCTGGATATCGAGCAATTCGGCCGCGACATCGCGCACTTTCTCAGCGGCTTTTCGCTTGGCCTTTTCCCAGGCGTCGCCACCGAGCGAATGCAGGGGCGCGAACTCGGGCGAGGTGCCCGAATAGCGCGAAACCAACTGCAGCTGCGCCACGGGAACGTAGAGCTTGTCGCCCTTGGCGTATTCGATGCACAGGAACTCGCCGGCCACGCCGCCCGTGTCCAGCGCCACCAGGCCCTGGTAGCGGCCGACGCCGTGGTCTTCGTGCACGATCGGCGAGCTGATGCTGATCTCGCTGAGGTCGCGCAGGATCGCTTCGGGGTCGCGCAGGGCGGCCTTCTTGCGGCGCCGGCTCTGGTCGGCGCGTTCGGGAAACAGCTGGCGCTCGGTGAGGACGGTGAGCGCGGGCTTGCCCAGGGCGAAGCCGGCTTCAATCGGCGCGACGGCAATGGCGAAGCGCAGCGCTTCGTCCGCATCCAGGAAGGCGTTCCAACCCGACAGCGTCGGCGGCCTGATGGCCGCGGCATCGAGCAACTCGATCAGCGCTTCGCGGCGCCCGGCCGAGTCGGCCGCCAGCAATACGCGGCCCGGATAAGCGGAGAGGAAGGACTTCAGCGCCGCGCCGGGCTCGTCGCCCTTCTGGGTCCAGGGCAGGGTCGGCGCGGGCAGTTCGTCCATGGCGCGCGCCTGTTCCAGCTGCGCATGCCCGGCGCCGCAGACTTCGACGCGCTGGGCCTTGTTGAACTCGGCGCGCAGGTCTTCCGGCGCGAGGAAGATTTCTTCCGGTGCCAGGATGGGCCGCTCGACATCGTGGCGGCGCTGCTCCCAGCGGTCGCGGGTCTGCGCCCAGAACGCGGTGGAGGCATCGGCCACGCCATCGCCAACGACCAGCAGGGTGTTGGGAGCGAGGTGCTCGAACAGCGAGGCGGTCTGCTCGAAGAACAGGGGCAGGTAGTACTCGATGCCCGAGGGCGTGCCGCCTTCCTTCAGGTCCTGGTACAGCGGGCAGCGGCGCGGGTCGAAGTCGAAACGCTCGGCGAGCTTTTCGCGCACCCGTTTGGTGCTGGCCTGGTCGAGTGGAATCTCGCGCGCCGGCAGCAGCTTCACCGAATCAACGGGGTGGTCCGAGCGCTGCGTTTCCGGATCGAAGCTGCGCAAGGTGTCAATGACATCGTCGAACAGTTCGATGCGATAGGGCGTGTCCGAACCCATCGGGAACAGGTCGAGCAGGGCGCCGCGCACGGCGAAGTCGCCCGGGTCCAGCACCTGCGGCACATTGCGATAGCCCGAAGCTTCGAGCCGGCGCTTTTCGTTGTCCAGGTCGAGCTTCTGGCCCTTGCGCAGGTCCAGGGCATTGCCGGCGATCCAGCTTGGCGGCGGCAGCCGCTGCATCAAGGAAGCCACCGGCACCACCAGCACGCCACGGCGCGTGCTCGGCAAGCGGAACAGGGCCGCCACGCGTTGCGAAACGATGTCGGGATGCGGGCTGAACAGGTCGTAGGGCAGGGTTTCCCAATCAGGGAAATGCAGCACCGGCAGGTCACCGGCGAAAACGCGCAAGTCGTTTTCCAGGGCCTGGGCGCCGTGGCTGTCGCGGGTCACCGCCAGCACCAGGCCATCGCGCGAGCGCGCGAGTTCGGCAATGCCAAGCGCCAGCGCGCTGTCGCTGGTCGGCGCGCGCCACCAGGCGCAGCGTTGTCCGGCGCGCGGCAGCGGCGGCAGGGGCAGAGGGGGGCGGGTACTCATCAGCCCGCCATTTTAGCAGCCGGCGACCATGCTTCCGCGCGCGCTCAGCCCTTGCGGCGGCGGCTGCTGACCTTGCGCCGCAGGTCCAGGCTGACCCGCAGCAGCTCGGGTGAACCTGGCACGGCTTCGCGGCGGAATCCCAATTGCGCCGCCAGCTCGAGCATGGGCCGGTTCTCTTCCAGCACATCGCCCCACAACTCGGTCACGCCATGGCCGCGGCACCATTCGATAAGCCTTTCCATCAGCAGGCGGCCCAGGCCCAGGCCCACCACGAAGTGCGACACCAGGATGCCGAACTCGGCGCGCGTGGCATCGTCGTTGTCCCGCGACAGCCGGGCCAGGGCGGCGACCAGGGCCTCGCCCACGGGCAGTGGCTCGGCCGCCACCATCACGAACTCGCGCTTCGGATCGGGATGGGTGATCTGCTGCAGGTGTGCCGCATCCAGGCTCTTGAGCCGGTGCAGGAAGCGTCGCCGCACTTCGTCCTCGTGCAGCAGTTCGTAGGCGGCGGCGATGGGACCGGCATCCTCGGGCTGGATCGGGCGCAGCACCATCTCGCGGCGGTCGGGCAGCCGGAAGGATTCGCTGCGCTCCCAGTCGTGGGCAGGGCCGGAATGGCGGGGGACATTCACCCTGATAGGGTGCCACCTTTTGGCACTGGGGGCAGCAAGTGGCGATGCTAAACTGATCGCTTTCCCACCAAGACCCGAGACATGGCCGGCAAGGGCGATTCCCTCAAGACCATCCTGTATGCCCTGGGCGCGAATTTCGCCATTTTCCTGACCAAGGCCGGCGCTGCTTTCGTCACCGGGTCCGGCGCAATGCTCGCGGAAGCCGTGCACAGCCTGGCCGACTGCGGCAACCAGGGCCTGTTGCTGTTGGGAATGAAGCGTGCGCAGCGCCCGGCTGACCCCGATTATCCGCTCGGGCATGGCAAGGAAATCTATTTCTGGTCCTTCCTGGTTGCGCTGATGCTGTTCTCGGTGGGCGGCATGTTTTCGCTCTACGAGGGCTGGCACAAGCTGCACGCGCCCGAAGCGCTGAGCTATCCCTGGATCGCGGTGGGCGTGCTGGTGTTCGGCATCGTCGCCGAGAGCGTGTCCATGCGCGCCTGCCTGGTCGAGGTGAACAAGGCGCGCGGCGCGCAGAGCCTGTGGACCTGGTTCGTGAATAGTCGCCAGGCCGAGCTGGTGGTGATCTTTGGCGAAGACCTCGCCGCGCTGCTGGGCCTGGTGTTCGCCCTGCTGGCAGTGGTCGCGACCATGGTCACCGGCAACCCCATTTATGATGCCATCGGCACCCTGGGCATCGGCCTGCTGTTGATCACGGTGGCCTGCTTCGTCGCTGCCTCCATCAAGGGCTTGCTGATCGGCCAGAGTGTGGAACCGGTGCAGCGCGAGGCCATCCGCGCCTTCATCGCCGGGCGCCCGGAAATCAAGCGCGTCTTCAGCCTGATCACCCTGCAGATGGGCAATGACATCATGGTGGCCGTGCAGTTCGAGATGACCGAACCCGGCGCCAGCACCGCGGAAAACATCCAGCGCATCAATGCCAGCGAGGTCGCCTTGAAAGCGGCCTTCCCGGAAGTGCGCTGGAGCTTCTTCGAACCCGACGACTCCGACTGACATGGCGAGCATGGCAAGCACCGGCGCGCTGCTGCGCGGATTGTTGCTGGCTGCGGCCGGCTGCGCTGCGCTCGGCGCCTGCCCCGCGCGCGCCGACGATGTCGCTGTGCCCGCGCAATCGGTGCCGCACCATGCGCTGGAAGACCAGGCCCTGAACGAACCGGAGCTGGTGCTGGCCAAGCTGCCTGCGCTGGAAGCCGAAGCGCGCAAGAACCGCGATTCCCGCGAGTTGGCCTTGCTCCTGCGTGCCAAGGCCAATGCCTGCCGCGTCATCGCCGACTGGCCCTGCCAACGCCTGGCCGGTGCCGGCGCGCGCGAAGCGGCGCAGGCCGCGAAGGATCCGCTGCTGAAGGCGCGCGGCCTGATTGCCGAAAGCCGCGCCAGCATCGCCATGCAGGACTTCACCCGCGGCGAGCAGTTGCTGGGCCAGGCCGAACTGGAGCTGAAGTCAGCGCCTTCGCCCGAGCTTTCGGCCGACATCTATCTTGCCTACTCCTCGCTCAGCTATTCGCTGGGCAAACATGCGTCCTCGGCCGAATACGCCCAGCGCGGCCTGAAGGTGCTCAGCGGCGATGTCGGCTTGCCTACCCAGGTGCGCCTGTTGCGCAACCTGGCGCGGGCGCAGGGGCAGACCGGCCAGATGTCGGAGGCCTACCAGACCCTCGTGCGCGCGCAATTGCTCAGCGAGCGCATCAACGACCCCAAGCTCAGCGCGGAACTGCTGCTGGGCGCGGCGCGCATGGGTCGCCAGTCCGGCAATGTCGAAGCCCAGGTGAAGGCCGGCCAGCGCGTGCTCGACCTTGGCCGCAAGCTCAAGAACTCGCAACTCGACGGCATGGGCCACGAAGTTCTGGGCCTGGCCGCCATTGATGCCGGTGACGGCGCCCGCGCGATCCAGCAACTGGACCTGGCCTACCGCAGTTTCCGCGACCTGGGCCAGAAGCGCGACGAAGCGCGCGTGCTGCACGAGCTGGTGCGGGTGTCGATCGAACAGAAGCGCCCGCGCGAAGTGCTGGACGCGCTGACCATGCGCTATCTGGCCATAGACAACGAAATTGAAGTCAATGATCGCGCCAAGGCGGCTGACGATTTCGATGCCCGCCTGCAATACGCCCAGCGTGAACTCGAGGTGCTGCGCCTGAACGATGAGGCCGCCCTGGCCCGCGAGCGCGAGCGCGCACTTGCGGCCAGCAATCGGCAGTCCCGCGCGCTGGTTTTGCTGACGGCGGCACTGTTGGCGGTGCTGGGAGTGTTCTATGTGCTGCAGCGCCGCTCCAATCTGCGCCTCAGCGCGGCCTTGGCGCGCCTGCATGAAAGCGAGGCGCAGGCCGGCGACTTGCTCAACCTCAGCGCCGGCTTCGTCTTCATCCACGACCTGGAAGGCCGGCTGATGCTGGTCAATCCGGCGGCGGCGCTGGCGCTGGGGCATTCGCCGGAAGCGCTGGTAGGCCGGCAGTTGCAGGAGTTCCAGCCGCGCGCCGGCCGCAACAATTTCGCCGAATACCTGGCGCAGGTGCAGGCCGAAGGCGAGGACCAGGGCGTGTTCCTGGTGCGCTCGGGCCAGGGCGACCACCGCCACTGGCGCTACAGTTCGCGCCTGTCTGCGCCCAAGGATGGCCGCGCCTATGTCGTCGGCAACGCGGTAGACGTGACCGACCAGGTCCAGCACACCCGCGCCCTGCACGAGCAAAGCATGCGCGACGCCCTCACCGGCAGCTACAACCGCCGCCACCTTGAGCGCTTCGAGAACGACCATCCGGGGCGCCGCACCTGGGCCGCGATTACCGTGGACCTTGACCACTTCAAGCAGATCAATGACCAGCTCGGCCACGACCGCGGCGACCAGGTGCTGATCGAGTTCGCCACCTTCCTGACCGAGCGTGTGCGCTTTGGCGACGCGGTGGTGCGCCTGGGCGGCGATGAGTTCCTGGTGTTGCTGGCCGATGCCGACCAGCACACGCTGGAAGCCACGGCCGAGCGCCTGCAGGCCGACGCCGGCGACGCGCCCTGCGCCTTCACGCTGGGTGGCGCGCTGCGCCAGCCGGGTGAAACCCTGGGCGCGACCATCTCGCGCGCCGATGCCGCGATGTATGCGCACCGCGCCGCGGTGCGCGGCGGAACCGACGCCTAGTCGCTGGCCGCCGGTGCATCCGGCGCGGCGCCGCGACCCAGCACCGCGGTGATGCCGACATCGGCGGTGACATTGCCGATGGTGCGGAAGATGTCGGGGATGGTTTCCACGGCAAGCAGCAGGGGCAGCATGCCCACCGGTACGCCCATGGCAAGACAGATCGGCGCGATAGAAGCGAAGAAACTCACTTGCCCCGGCAGGCCGACCGAGGCCACGCTCATCAGGTAGGCCACCACCGCGCCGACCAGGTAGTGCATGAAGCCCAGTTGCACGCCGAACAGCGAGGCCGAGTACAGCACCACCGCAAGATTCGCCACCGGGCTGGTGAAGCGGAACACCGACACCGCCAGCGGCATCACCAGGGCGGTGACATGATTGGGTACGCCCAGCTCGCGGCTCGATTCCACCATCGCCGGCAGCGAGGCCAGCGAACTCTGCGTGCTGGTCGCCACCGCCTGCGCCGGCGCCACCGCGCGCGCAAAGCGTGCCAGCGGAATGCGCGCGCCGAACACCACCAGCGGGTAGATCATTAATATCAGCAGCACCTGCGCCACCACCAGCAGCACGATGTAGTGGGCGAGGGCGCCGGCGGCGGCCAGGCCGACCCTCGCGCCGACCACGTAGGCGAGCGCGAACACGCCGATCGGCCCGACCAGGATCACCCAGTCCACGATCACCATCATCGCGTCGACGATGGCCTGGAAGAAATCCACCATCAGCTTGGCTTGCGAGCGCACCAGGCGCGTCACCGCGAAACCGAAGATCAACGCGAACAGCACCAGCGGCAACATGTCGCCGTCGGCGGCGGCCTTGACCGGATTGGTGGGCACCAAAGTGCCCAGCCACTCGGCCAGCGGCGCCACGGCGGGAACGACGGTGCTGGAGTTCTGCACGCTGGCGCGCAGCGCCTCGGCGGCCGAGGGCGGGATTGGCCAAATGGCCAGGAAGCCGGCCACGACCGCTTCGCCGAAGAAGGCGCCAGCGAACAGCACTACGGTGAACAGCAGCATCGAACGCGCGGTCAATCCGCCCGCCGCGGCGCTGGCCGAGGACGAGGCAATGCCGGTGATCAGCAGCGAAAACACCAGGGGGATCACCGTCATGCGCAAGGCGTCGAGCCACAGCGATCCAATCGGTTCGGCGATGGCGATCGATTGCCCCAGCCAGGACACCTGCGCGGACGAAAGCGCCGTGCCGATGACCAATCCGGCCAGCAGGGCCAACAGGATTCGCGTGGAGGAAGACATGCGCATCAGGCGGACTCCTGTTTGAGCCATTCCAGTCGGGATTCGGGTTGCAGTTCGCCCATCAGTTTCGCCAGCACCGGCAAGGCCGGCGCCAGCGCCTGGTCGAGCTTCCAGGGAGGATTGATCACCAGCATGCCGCTGCCGTTGAGACGAAGCGGTGAATCGTCCGGCCGCACCAGCAGCTCGGCCACGAACATGGACTTGGCCGGCAGCTTCGCCGCCTTGCGCAGGAAGGGCAGCAGGCTGCGGCGCTGCTTGATCGGGTACCAGACCGCAAACATGCCGGTCGGCCAACGCGCCAGGCCTTCTGCCAGCGCAGTGAGAATCTGCGTGTACTCGCCTTCCTGCGCTTCGTACGGCGGGTCGATCAGCACCAGGCCGCGGCGCTCCTTCGGCGGCAGCAGGGCCTTCACCGCGGCGTAGCCATCGCTCGCATGTACCTGCACGCGCTTGTCGTGGGCGAACAGCTGCGCCAGGGCGCGGGCTTCATCGGGCTGCAGTTCGCAGGCCACCAGGCGGTCCTGCGGACGCATGGCCTGGGCCGTCAACAGCGGCGAGCCTGGGTAGCTGACCAGCGCACCCACCGGATTGTCGGCCTGCACGCGCTTGAGGTAGGCCTGCACCAGCGGCGGCAGGCCGTGCAGCACGAACAGGCGGAAGATGCCGCCGAGTGCCTCGCCGGTCTTGTCCGAGTGCTCGCCCTGCAGCAGGTACTGGCCGCGCCCGGCGTGGGTGTCGAGCACGAAGAAGGGCGTGTCCTTGCGCGCCAGCGACTCGAGGATGCCCAGCAGCACGACGTGCTTGAGGACGTCGGCGTGGTTGCCGGCATGGAAGGCGTGGCGGTAATTCATGTCCCGCCGAGGATATAGTCTCGGGCGGGGCTTGCCCACCTTGGCCGGCCCGCAGGGAATCCATGGCGCGCATCCTGGTGGTGGAAGACGAACTGGCGATCGCCGACGCGGTGCTCTATGCGCTGCGCGCCGATGGCCTGCAAGCCGAGCACAGCCTGCTGGGTGCGCCGGCGCTGGAGCGCCTGCGCCGCGAGAACTTCGATGTGCTGGTGCTCGATGTCGGCCTGCCCGACCTCGGTGGCTTCGAGCTGTGCCGGGAACTGCGCCGCTTCTCCAACATTCCCGTGATCTTCCTGACTGCGCGCGATGCCGAGATTGACCGCGTGGTCGGCCTGGAATTGGGCGCGGACGACTATGTGGTGAAACCCTTCTCGCCGCGCGAACTGGTGGCGCGGGTACGCGCCCGCCTGCGCCGCGCTGCCGTGGATGCCCAGCCCGGCAAGCTCAAGGAGCACGGCGAGTTCGGCCACGACGTGGCCGGGCAAAGGATTCGCTATCGCGGCGAGTGGCTGGCACTGACGCGATATGAGTACCTCCTGCTGGCCCGGCTGCTGGCCCGCCCCGGCGCCATCTTCAGCCGCGAGCAATTGATGGACGATGTCTGGCGCGATGCGCCCGACACGGTCGATCGCACCGTGGACACGCATATCAAGACTTTGCGCGCGAAGTTGCGCGCGTTGGCGCCGGAGCTTGATCCCATCCGCACCCATCGCGGCCTGGGCTACAGCCTGGAGCCGGGCCGACCGGCATGAAGATCGGGCTGCGCATCTTCCTGGGCTACTTCCTGATCGTCGGCCTGGCCGGCTTCTTCGTGATGCGCGTGTTCGTGAACGAAGTGAAGCCGGGCGTGCGCCAGTCCATGGAGGCGACCCTGGTGGATACGGCCAGTGTGCTGGCCGAGCTCGCCGCCCGCGACATGCGCGACGGCCGCATCGCCAGCGGCGACTTCGCCGGGAGCGTGGATGCGCTGGTGCGCCGCGACGTCAATGCCACCATCTGGAACTTCCGCAAGCGCAGCTTCGACTACCGCATCTACGTGACCGACGCCCGCGGCATCGTGGTGTACGACTCCGCGCACCTGGCCCTGGGCAAGGACTATTCGCGCTGGAACGACGTCTACCTGACCCTGCGCGGCAAATACGGCGCCCGCTCCACCCGCAGCGACCCGAACGACGACAGCAGCAGCGTGATGTATGTCGCCGCGCCGGTGCGCGATGGCGAGCGCATCATCGGTTCGCTCACCGTGGCCAAGGCCAATAGCCGCATCGAACCCTTCATTGATGCCAGCCAGCAGGCCATCCTGCGCCAGGGCGGCATTTTGCTCGGGCTGTCCCTGTTGATCGGCGTGTTCGCGACCTGGTGGCTGGCGCGGGCCCTGGGTGCGCTGGGCCGTTACGCGAATGCGGTGACCGCGGGAGAACGCGCGCCTGCGCCGGACCTGGGCAACCACGAGATCGGCGACCTGGGCCGCGCGCTGGCGACAATGCGCGAGCGCCTTGAGGGCAAGCAGTACGTCGAGCAATACGTGCAGACGCTCGCCCACGAAATGAAGAGCCCGCTGGCGGCCATTCGCGGCGCCGCCGAGATTCTCGAGCAGTCGCCCCCGGAGGCGGATCGCGAGCGATTCCTTCGCAATATCGACTCGCAGTCCCGGCGCCTGACCACGATGATCGACCGCATGCTGGCGCTGGCCGCCGTGGAAACGCGCCAAGGCCTGGGCGAACGCGAAGCCCTGGATCTGGAGGCCCTGCTGCGCGAAACCCTGGCCGCCGCCGAACCGCGCCTGTTGAAGAAAGGTTTGCGCGTGGACCTGATGCTGGTGAGCGCGCCCCTGCGCGGTGATCGCTTCCTGCTGGGGCAGGCGGTGGCCAATCTGCTCGACAACGCCATCGATTTCTCGCCCGCGGGCGCCTGTATCTGGTTTGCGCTGCAGCGCGAAGGCGCGCAGTGGCTGCTGCGTATCGAAGACGAAGGCCCCGGCGTGCCCGATTTCGCGCGCGAGCGCGTGTTTGATCGTTTCTATTCCCTGCCCAGGCCTGACGGCAGCCGCAGCAGCGGCATCGGCCTGAGTTTCGTCAAGGAAGTGGCGGCCCTGCATGGCGGCTCGATCGCGCTGGGCCCGCGCGAACCGCTCGGTGCCTGCGCGGAATTGAGGCTTCCCGCCGACTGAGGCGGCGCTTCACCTTCAGCACACATTCGCCACCTATGCCGCGCACACGAGGGCGCGAGCATGCATTCCAGGGTCGGCTCCGTCACCGGCTGGAAGGCAAACATGATCCCCGATGTGCGCACGATGTCCGCTGGCGGTAGCACGGGAGGCTTGCGACTGGCCCTTAAAGCCATGTTCGTCGGCTTCCTGACCCTGCTTCTTTTCATTCCCCTGGGCATGATCCAGGGCAGCATCCAGGAACGCCAGATGTACCGCCAGCAAGCGGTGCAGTCGGTGGCCGAAAGCTTTGCAGGACCGCAAATCCTGTCGGGCCCGGTGCTGGTGCTGAATTACGTGGACGAGGTTCCCGTCGAGGACAAGGACGCCCTGGGCAAGCCGATACAACGCATCGCGCGCGAAGCTCGCCGCTTCATCGCCTTCCCGCGCACCTACTCCATCGACGGCAAGCTGCTGCCTTCGGTGCGCAAGCGTGGCCTGCACCAGGTGCGCGTGTACGAACTGCAGTCGGTGCAGGGGGCGAGTTTCGACGCGGCACTGCCGCCGCTGCCGAGCAAGGGCCAGCGCATCTGGTCCCGGCCCTACCTGAGTTTCGGTATCGACGACGTGCGCGGCCTGGCCGGTACACCGGCGCTGGCCGTGGACGGCAAGCCGCTGGCGCTGCAGCAAGGCCTGGGGGGTCACCGTGAGGGCGGTGGCCTGCATGCCGAGTTGCCCGCGATTGGCGAAGCGAGCCAATTGAAGTTCACGCTGCGCATGCAAAGCGCTCTCGGCGGCACCGAGTCGCTGTCGGTGGTGCCGCTGGCCGACAGCAACCGCATTCGCCTGGCTTCGTCCTGGCCGCATCCGCAGTTCGCCGGTCGCTTCCTGCCACGCAGCCATCGCGAAGGCGCCTCGGGTTTTTCCGGTGAGTGGGACTTGAGTTCGCTTGCGGCCGGTTCCCAGCAGCAATACCGCGGCCAGGAAAGGAGCCTGGACGCGCTGTCGGTGTCACTGATTGATCCGGTGAACATCTACAGCCAGGCCGACCGCGCCAGCAAGTACGGCATCCTGTTCGTGTTGCTGACTTTCGTGGCGTTCTTCATGGTCGAACTGCTCAAGCGCCTGCGCATCCACGCGGTGCAATACACTCTGGTCGGGCTGGCGCTGGCGATCTTCTTCCTGCTGTTGCTGGGGCTGTCCGAGCACATGGAGTTCTGGATCGCCTACCTGGTATCGAGCCTGGCCTGCATCGGCTTGCTGGGCACCTACACGGCAGCGGTGTTGCGCAGCGCCAAGCGCGGCTTCAGTTTTGGCTGCGGATTGTCGCTGTTGTACTCGGCGCTCTACGGGTTGCTGGTGTCCGAGGACAATGCCCTGGTGCTGGGGGCGCTGATGTTGTTCGCCATCCTGGCCACGCTGATGCTGGTAACCCGGCGCATTGATTGGTATGCGCCGGCCCTAGAAGGGCAGGAGCAGGGCGGGCAATAGCAGGAAGGACGCGGCGGCCAGGACCAAACCGATCAGCCCGGCCGCCAGCACATCGCTCGGGTAGTGCACGCCCAGCACCACCCGCGACAGCGCCACGCTGAAAGTGAAGGGCAGCAGGATCAGCGCGAGGCCGGGATACCAGGCGATGGCCACCGCCGAGAACGACATCGCGTGCAGGGTGTGGCCCGAAGGAAAGCTGTACTCGTCCAGCGGCGTGATCCAGGCGCGAATGCTGGCATCCACCGCGAACGGTCGTGGCCTTCGCGTCCAGCGTTTCAGCCGTCGGTACAGGATGGCGGCGCAGGCACCGATGATGGCCATGTGCGCGGCCGCTTGTAGCCCGCGCGTACCTTCCCAGAAGGCGAACAGCGCCATCAACGAATACCAGAACAGGCCGTCGCCGAGGCGGCTGACGGCGCGGAAGTAGGCTCGCACCGCATGGCGCGCGCCCCAACGGTTCACGGAGCGGCACCAGGCCTGTTCGCGTCGGATCAGGCGGGTGCCGGTGTTCATGCGGCCTCGGTGACCCGCTCGAAATGTCTGATGCTTTCCATGCACCCAGCTTGCGCGGGCCGCATGTTGCGCCCGTGACAGGGCGATGTCCGTCTGGTGACGGTGGCCGCCGCTTCAGCCCTGGTCGAGCGCCAGGTTGAAATTGAGATCGCGCAGGTAGTCGATCTCGGTGGCGAAGTCGGCCTGCGTAAGCGGATGCGAGGCCAGCCAGTGCGGCGGGATGGCGAGTTTCATCCTGTCGCCTTCCAGGCGCAGCCCGAGGACCGGCACCTGCTGGGGGTCGTGGCTTCGATGCAGCAACACCGACAGGCGCAGCAGGCGCGCGCAGCGCAGCGCCGATTGCGCCAGGCGCTCGGTCAGCCCGTCGAGGATGGCCAGGTTCAGGCCGCGGCGCTGGTTGCGCACGAGCGCGGCGAGGTATTGCTGCTCGGTGCGCGAGAAGCCGGCGATGTCGGAGTTTTCCAGCAGGTAGGCGCCATGCTGGTGGTACTGGCTGTGGGCCACGGCCAAGCCGATCTCGTGCACTTGCGCGGCCCAGGACAGCAGGCGGCGGTCGTCGGCGTCGAGCTGCCATTCGCTCGCGACCAGGTCGAACAGTTCGAGCGCGGTGGCTTCCACGCGCGCGGCCTGGTCGCGATCCACGTCGTAGCGCTCGCACAGGGCGCGGATGGAGGCATCGCGCGGATCCAGGCCGGCGCCGCGGCCCAGGATGTCGTGCAGCACGCCTTCGCGAAGGGCGTCTTCGCTGACCTGCATGCGCTTGAGTTCGAGTTCGGCGAAGGCGGCATCGAGAATCAGCAAGCCGCCGGCGATCACCGGGCGGCGATCGGCGGACAGGCCGGGCAGGCGGATATCGGCGATGCGCTCGAAGCCCAGCAACTTCTCGCGGATGGCATCCACGGCGTTGTCGGTGAGCGCGCCGCGGCTGAGCTTCATGGCGGCGGCGACTTCGGCCACGGCCTTGATGGTGCCCGAGGAGCCGAACACTTCCTGCCAGCCCAGGTTCTTGTAGGTGCTGGCGAACTGCTGGAACTCAGCGGTGATCTCGGTGCGCGCGGCCTTCCAGCGCTTGGCGGAAATCTTCCCGTCCTCGAAGAAACGCCGGGTGGTGGCGATGCAGCCCATCTGCAGGCTCTCGCGCTCCAGGGCCTGGAAGCCGGCGCCGACGATGAATTCGGTGGAGCCGCCGCCGATATCAATGACCAGGCGCTGCTTGCCGCGCGGCGGATTGCCATGCGCCACGCCGAGATAGATCAGGCGCGCTTCCTCGCGGCCGGAAACGACTTCAATGTCGTGACCGAGCGCGGCCTCGGCGGGCATCAGGAAATTCTGCGGCTGGCGCAGCTGGCGCACGGTATTGGTGGCGATGGCGCGAACGCGCCCGCGCGGAATCGCCGCGAGGCGCTGGCCGAAGCGCTCCAGGCAGTCGTGCGCGCGCAGCAAGGCATCCGTGGCCAGGCCGCCATTGCCGTCCAGGCCTTCGGCCAGGCGCACGTGTTCCTTGATGCGATCAACGATGCGCAGCTGGCCGAGCACCGCCTTGGCCACCACCATATGGAAGCTGTTCGAACCCAGGTCCACCGCGGCGAGCAGCTCGCCGTCAGGAAGCGCGGCCTCCGCGCGGCCGGCCTCGCTTTCGTCAAGGACGCGGTGCGGGGCCATGGCTCAGCGACTGCACAAGTGCGCGAGCAGCGCGCGCTGGGCGGAGTAGGGCGGCTCGTCGTTTTCCGGTTCGATCCGCGTGTAGCTGCCGTCGGGGTGCAGGCGCCAGGCCTGCTGGTTATCGCGCAGGTAGTTGGCAAGTTCCTCGTCGAATACGCGCGCGGCCAGTTCGGCGTCCAGGATCGGGAAGCAGGTCTCGACCCGGCGCAGCAGGTTGCGCTCCATCCAGTCGGCGCTGGAACAGAAGATCTCCGGCTTGTTGTCGTTGCCGAACCAGTACACGCGGCTGTGTTCCAGGAAGCGCCCGACCACTGAGCGCACGCTGATGTTTTCCGACAGCCCGGGCACGCCCGGGCGCAGGCAACAAGCGCCGCGCACGATCAGCTCGATCTTCACGCCGGCCTGCGAGGCTTCGTACAGCGCATTGATGACGCCGGCTTCGTTGAGCGCATTCATCTTGGCGATGATATGGCCGCGCTTGCCGGCGCGCGCCAGCTTGGCCTCGCGATCGATGCGCATCAGCAGGCCGGCATGCAGGGTGAAGGGCGAGGCCATCAGGCGCTTGAGCTTGATGGCCGGTGCCAGGCCCGAGAGCTGCTGGAACAGGCCGTGCACATCCGCGCAGATTTCCGGCTGCGAGGTCATCAGGCCGATGTCGGTGTACAGGCGCGCTGTGCCGGCGTGGTAGTTGCCGGTGCCCAGGTGCGCGTAGCGGCGCAGGGTTTTACCTTCGCGGCGCACGATCAGCATCATCTTGGCATGGGTCTTGTAGCCGACCACGCCGTACATCACCTGCACGCCGGCTTCCTGCAGGCGGTCGGCCAGGGTCAGGTTGGCTTCCTCGTCGAAGCGCGCGCGCAGCTCCACCACCACCGTCACGTCCTTGCCGTTGCGGGCGGCCGTGATCAGGTGCTCGATGATCTTGCTGTCCTTGCCGGTGCGGTACAGGGTCTGCTTGATCGCCAGCACCTGCGGATCGTTGGCCGCGGCTTGCAACAGGTCCAGCACGCTGGAAAAGCTTTCGTAGGGGTGGTGCAGCAGCACGTCGCGCTCGGCCAGGGTTTCGAACGGCGCTTCTTCGTCGAGCTTGGCGCGGCGCGACTTGAACGGCGGGAACTTCAGGTCGGGGCGATTGGAAAGCTCGAAGACCTGGATGACGCGGTTGAGGTTGACCGGGCCGTTGATGCGATACACCGCGTTCTGTGGCAAGTCGAAGTTCTGCAACAGGGTCTTGACGATGGGCTTGGGGCAATTGTCGGCAATCTCCAGGCGCACCGCCGGGCGGAATCCGCGCGATAGCAACTCGCCCTTCAGCGCGCTGGCGAGGTTTTCGACTTCTTCCTCGTCCACGAACAGCTCGGAATTGCGGGTCACGCGGAACTGGTAGGCGCCCTTGACCTTCATGCCCGGGAACAGGTCGTCCACGAAAGCGGTGAGCACCGCCGAAAGGAACACGAAGTCGTGCTTGCCGCCGGACACTTCCTCGGGAATCTGGATGATGCGCGGCAGCGAGCGCGGCGCACGCACGATGGCCATGCCGCCCTTGCGACCGAACGCGTCCTTGCCTTCCAGCACCACCACCACATTCAAGGACTTGTTGAGGATGCGCGGGAAGGGGTGCGCGGGGTCCAGGCCCAAGGGCGAGAGCACCGGCATCACCTCGTCCTGGAAATATTTCTGCAGCCAGCGCCGTTGCTTGGCGTTCCAGCTGTCGCGGGTGAGCACGCGGATGCCGGCCTTGTTCAAGGCCGGACGCAGGTCCTCGTTCCAGAGCCGGTACTGCTCCTCGACCATGCGTCCGGCAAGCGCATGCAGGCGCTGCAGGGCCAGGCGCGGGTCCATGCGGTCGGGCAGCAGGGGCGCGCCGAACTCCAGCGCGGTCTGCACCGTGGCCACGCGCACCTCGAAGAACTCGTCGAGGTTGGTGCAGGCGATGCACAGGTAGCGCAGGCGCTCGAGCAGGGGGATGGAAGTATCCCCGGCCTGGGCCAGCACGCGGAAATTGAAGGCCAGCTGCGACAGCTCGCGGTTGAGGAACAGGTCGCTGTCGCTGGCGTTGGGGCGGGCGCTCATGGCGCCATCATAACGGTTGCCGCGCAAGCACTCGCTCCGGGCCGAACAGGCAGGTGAAGGTGCTGCCGCGGCCGACCTCGCTTTCGATCTGCAAATGCGC
This sequence comes from uncultured Gammaproteobacteria bacterium, assembly GCA_966096795.1. Lineage (GTDB taxonomy): Bacteria > Pseudomonadota > Gammaproteobacteria > Xanthomonadales > Xanthomonadaceae > Arenimonas. Next base: position 28,925 of record CBHTVR010000016.1, on the reverse strand, counting down.
CCCGTGCAGGCTGAGCACGTGCTTGACGATGGACAGTCCCAGGCCGGTGCCGCCGGACTCGCGCGAACGGCTGGTGGACACGCGGTAGAAGCGCTCGGTCAGGCGCGGCAGGTGCTGGGCCGGAATGCCCAGGCCCGAGTCGCGCACCGCCAGCGTGGCGCCGCCTTCAGGCGTGCGCCGGAACAGGATCTCGATCTCGCCGCCGGTGGGCGTGTAGCGCACGGCATTGCTGGCCAGGTTGGAGAAGGCGCTGTGCAATTCCTTGGCCGAACCGTTGAGGTCGCAGCCGGCCTCGTCGCGCACGACGATCCGGTGCCGGCCCTGGCTGAGGGCTTCGGCCTCGCGGCGCAGGGTCACCAGCATCGGTTCCATCGCCACCGGCTCTTCCACCAGGTGGTCGCGCGCTTCCAGGCGTGAAAGCGTCAGCAGGTCTTCCAGCAGTTCGCTCATGCGCTGGGATTGCTTGCGCATCTCCGACACCATCGGCGCCCACTCGGGATTGTCCTCGGGCTCCATCATGTCCAGGTAGCCGTGCACCACGGTCAGCGGCGTGCGCAGCTCGTGCGAGACATTGGCCACGAAGTCGCGGCGTACCTGTTCCAGTCGCACCAATTGGGTGACATCGCGCACGACCACCAGCCATTCGCGCGAAGAATATTGCAGCAGGCGCAGGCTCAGGCGCAGGTTGGCATCGCGCGGCGAGCCCAGGTCCATCAGCGGCTCGTCAATGCGGCCGCCTCGCAGCCAGTCGGCCACGCCCGGCTCGGTCCAGATTTCGGCCAGCGAATGGCCCAGGCTTTGCGGGTAGTGCAATCCCAACAGTCGTTTCGCGGCCTTGTTGAACCAGACCAGTTCGAGGCTGCGGCGGTCGATCACCAACGCGCCTTCCGGCATTGCGGTCGCGGCCTGGCGGTAGGCACGCAGCAAGCGCACAAGGCGACGGGCGCGGGCGCGGGTTTCGGTCTGGCGCCGGAAGATGAGGGTTTCCAGCGCGGCCCACATGCCCTGGCCATGCACGGTCTGCAATTGCTGGCGCCAGTCCAGGAAGCGGCTGACGCGGAGCAGGCGCCAATAGCTGCGCGCGGCGACGGCGGTTGTAGCCGCAAGCAGGCACCAGGCGTACTGACCGGTCCACCAACCCGCGAATACGGCCACGGCATATAGCAGCAACAGGCGCAGCAGCGATTGCCGCCAGGCCAGGCGCAGCAGCAGCGAACGCCGGGTCGTGTCGGCCGCGGAATTCAAGGCAGGCGCGAGAAGCGGTAGCCCGAGCCGCGCACGGTCTGCACCATGTCCTGCAGGCCGCTGGGTTCGAGCGCCTTGCGCAGGCGCCGGATATGCACGTCCACCGTGCGTTCCTCGACGTAGACGTTGCCGCCCCAGATATGGTCGAGCAACTGCGTGCGGGTATAGACGCGGTCGGGATGGGTCATGAAGAAATGCAGCAGCCGGTATTCGGTCGGGCCCACGTGCAGGGGCTGGTCGCCGGCATGCACCCGATGGGCGGCGCCATCAATACGCAGCGCGCCGGCGGTCACTGAACCGTCGTCTTCGTCCTCGCGCGAACGGCGCAGTACCGCCTTGATGCGGGCCAGCAACTCGCGCGCCGAAAAGGGCTTGACCACATAGTCGTCAATGCCCGATTCCAGGCCGCTGACGCGGTCGTTTTCCTCGCCACGGGCGGTCAGCATGATGATCGGCACGTCGCGGGTGAGGTCGTCGCGACGCCAGCGCCGGGCCAGTTCCAGGCCGCTGGAGCCGGGCAGCATCCACTCCAGCAGGATCAGGGCGGGCACGCGGTCGGCGATGGCCGCCGAAGCTTCGCGGCCATCGCCGGCATGGACCGGCTCGTAATCGCCCTTGCGCAGGGCGAAGGCCACCATGTCGCGGATGGCGGGTTCATCGTCAACAATCAGGATGCGTTTCTGCACGACGGTACCGTGTCACTTGCCGGGGATTGGCGCAAGTAGATAAAACTTTTGTGACCGTTCGGTGACGCAGGCTTCAACTGCCGTCGGCGGGGAGGTCCTGGGGCCGGATCTTGCGGCGCTGCATTTCCAGCACTTCCGGGGTGATCGCGGCGATTCGCGCTTCGATCCGCGAACGCTGGATATAGCTCAGGTCGCCGCGCTTGAGCAGGGCATTGAGTTGGTTGAGCGCGTCTTCGGCGCGGCCGTTCAAGTAGGCCGACTCGGCATAGGCTTCGCCAGCCCGGGCGAGGTCGCCGGCCAGCTCGGAAGCGCGCGCGTAGTTGCGCTGGAACAGCGGGTCTTCCAGGTTCTGGGCCAGCAAGGGGCGCAGGACTTCCTGCGCGCGCTTGCCCGAGTCGGCGGTGCCGATGGCGTTGAGCACCTCGGCGTAGCCCAGGCTGACCGCGCGGTCCTGTGGGTGTTCGGCGAGCAGGGACTCGAAGCGTTTGCGAGACAGCACCTCGTCGCGGGCGACGTGGGCGTTTTCTGCCAGCGCCAGGCCGATCCAGAGCTGGGCGGGATTGTTCTTGGCCAGGGCCTGCAACTGGCTCTCGGCCGCCGCCGGGTAGCCAGCCTTCATGTTCGCCAGCGCGAGCGCGTAGCGCTGCGGGTCGCTGGCACCGGCGCCGGCCCGATCCAACTGGGCTCGGGCTTCCTTGAGGCCTTCGGTCGGCGTGGTGGCGCTCAGCACCCGCAGGCGTTCGCGCGCCCAGGCGAACATTCGCACTGGCTCGGCCACCGGCCCGGCATCACGCTGGGACAAGTCGTAGGGCAGCAACAGGTTGCCAGCGCCCGTCGAGGTGGAGCGCGCAATCGGCTTGCTGCGGACCAGGCGCGCGGCGCGGTCTCGGGCTTCGCTCATGCGGGTGGTGGTGACCGGGTGCGATTGCAGGTAGTCGGGGGCTTTGTAGCCGCCGGAATTACCGCGCGTCAGGCGCTCCATGCGCTCGAAGAAGTCGGCCATGCCATCGGCCTTGTAGCCGGCCTGGAACAGGGTCTGGATGCCAACCCGGTCGGCTTCGGATTCGCTCGAGCGGGTGTAGTTGATCTGCCGTTGCGCCAACAGCGCCTGGCCGCCGATGACGGCGGCCTGGATGGCATCGTCACTGCTGCGGCCGGTACTGGTGTCGCTGCCGCTGCTGCGCTGGGCGGCGATGATCATGCCCAGCGTTGCCAGCATGACCGGCAGTGAATCCTTCTTGGCGCGTTCCGCGGCGCGCAGCATGTGGCGTTGGGTAACATGCGAAATCTCGTGGGCCACCACGCCGGCGACTTCGTCCTCGTTCTCGGAGCTGAGCACGGTACCGGCATTGACGCCGATGTAGCCGCCCAAGGTCGCGAAGGCGTTGATCTGGCGATCGCGCAGCAGGAAGAAGGTGAAAGGCTGGGTCGGCCGATCCGAGGCCGCAGCCAGGCGATGACCCATGCCGTCCAGCCAGGAATCGAGCAGCGGGTCCTCCAGGAGGTATCCGTAGCGGCGCAGCTGGTAGAGGGTGTAGGCACCGTACTGCTGTTCCTGCTCCGGGCTCAGCAACTCGCCGGCGGAGGAGCCGATGTCGGGCAGGGAGGTGCTCTGGCCACGCGCGGGCGGGCAAGCCAATCCCAAGGCGAACACCAGGGCAGCGGCGAGGGCGGTGTTGCGCAAGCGGTCTACTCCAAGCTTCTGGGCGGGTCGGCCGCCGGGCAGGCCACCAGCATGACGCAAAGGCAGCCGCCAGCGTGAACCGGCTCTGAGCCATCACCAAGATTCGACCCACGCCCCTGTAAAATGTTCCCCAATGGCCCCATGTACCGGGGCTTATGGAGAAGCGCATGCCCGAAGTCATCCTCTACAGCACGGCCGTCTGCCCCTACTGTGTCGCTGCCAAGAACTTCCTCAAGTCCCGCGGCCTGGGCTACAGCGAAGTGCGCGTGGACACCGACCCGGAGCAGCGCAAGCTGATGATGGAGCGCACGCGCCGCACCTCGGTGCCGCAGATCTTCATCAACAACCAGCACGTGGGCGGTTACGAGGAATTGGTGGCGCTGGACCGCGCCGGCGGCCTGGCCGCGCTTTTGGAGACGCAAGCATGAGCGCGAATGAAAAGGACCGCCTGAAGGAGTTCACCGAATTCCGCCAGCGCATGAACGAGCGCATCCTGGGCCACGACAACCAGGTGGTGAAGCGCTTCTTCGCGCTCGACACCCAGACCTACAAGCCCGGCGCCCTGGACGTGAAAACCAAGGAACTGCTGGGCCTGGTGGCCTCGATGGTGCTGCGTTGCGATGACTGCATCAGCTACCACGTGGCCCAGTGCAAGGAGGCCGGCGTCGACCGCGACGAGATGTTCGAAGCCTTCAGCGTGGCCCTGGTGGTGGGCGGCAGCATCGTCATCCCGCACCTGCGCCGGGCGGTGGACTTCCTGGACCAGGTCGAACAGGCCGGGGCGCACGCCCCGGAGCCGGGCCACAGCCACGGCTGACGGCCCCGGCGGCGCTGGTATACTGGGGGCTGGCCGCGCCTCGGGCGCGGGTTATTCCCAATAAAAACAATGAGCTAGGCGCGGCCCAGGGTCGCGCCAGCCAGCGGGTCCTTATGCGCCTTGCCACCATCAAGCTGTCCGGCTTCAAGTCCTTCGTTGATCCCACCGTCCTGCACCTGCCCACCAACATGACCGGCGTGGTCGGTCCGAACGGATGCGGCAAGTCCAACATCATCGACGCCGTGCGTTGGGTGATGGGCGAAAGCTCGGCCAGCCGCCTGCGCGGCGACAGCCTGACCGATGTGATTTTTTCGGGTTCCTCGACGCGCAAGCCGGTCAGCCAGGCCACGGTCGAGCTGATCTTCGACAATTCCGAAGGCGCGATCGGTGGCGAATACGCCCGCTACGCCGAAATTTCGGTGAAGCGCTCGGTCAGCCGCGACGGCCAGTCCAACTATTACCTCAATGGCGCGCGCTGCCGCCGCCGCGACATCACCGACCTGTTCCTGGGCACCGGTCTGGGCGCGCGCAGCTACTCGATCATCGAGCAGGGCATGATCAGCCAGATCATCGAAGCCCGCCCCGAAGACCTGCGCGTGTACCTGGAAGAGGCCGCCGGCATTTCCAAGTACAAGGAACGGCGCAAGGAAACCGAAACCCGCATCAAGCACACCCGCGAAAACCTCGAGCGCCTGACCGACCTGCGCGAGGAAGTCGACAAGCAGATCGACCACCTCAAGCGCCAGGCCCGCGCTGCCGAGCAGTACCAGGCCCTGCAGGCCGATCGCCTGCGCCGCGATGCGCAACTCAAGGCCCTGGAATTCCGCAAGCTCGACGCCGAACTGGCCGGCCTGCGCGAACTGCTGGCGCAAGACGAGACCAAGCTGCAGCAGATCCTGTCCGAGCAGCGCGCCGCCGAAGCGCAGATCGAAACCTGCCGGGTGCAGCAGTCGGAAGCCAGCGAGAAACTCGGCGCGGTGCAGGCCGAGGGCTACCGCGTCAGCGGTGAGCTGGCGCGCATCGAGCAGCAGGTTTCGCACCAGCGCGAACTCAAGCAACGCCTGGAAACCGCGCGCCTGGAAGCGGACGCGGCCTTCGCCCAGATCGGCGAGCACATCACCGGCGACGAACGCCAGCTGGGCGAGCTGCGCAGCGCCATTGCCGAAGCCGAACCCAAGCTCGAGGCACTGAACGCCGAAGACGGCCAGCGCCAGGAAGCCCTGCGCGGCGCCGAGCTTGCCCTGCACGACTGGCAGCAGCGCTGGGACGCCTATGCACGCGCCCAGGCCGAGTCTTCGCGTTGGGCGGAAGTGGAACGCACCAAGATCGAATACCTGGAAAAGCAGGCCGCCGATGCGGCGCGCCGTCGCGAAGCCTTGGGCAACGAACGCGGCGGCCTCGACACCAGCGCCCTGGCCGCGAGCCTTGCGGCGATGGGCAGCGAACACGACAGCACCAGGGCCGGCCTCGACGGCCTGGCCACTGAACTCGAAACCCGCAAGGCCGCGCTCACCGCCCTGCAGGAACAGCAGCGCCAGATGCAGGCCGAGCTGTCGGAAACCCGCAAGTCCATCCAGGCCGCGCGTGGTCGCCTGGCTTCGCTCGAAGCCCTGCAGCACGCGGCGCTCGGCCAGGAAAAGAATGTCGCGCTCGATTGGTTGAAGGCGCAGGACCTGCAGTCGCGTCCGCGCCTGGGCGAGGCCCTGGAGGTGGATTCGGGGAACACGCCGAACGTCTCGCCCTCGGACAGCAGCTGGCTGGTGGCGGGGTCCGTCGATTCACCCCTGGACTGGCGGTCTGCACGCGACCGTCTCGGCCTGGGCCGCGGCGGGGGGGTTGCCCGCGCGCCCGACGAAAGTCTTGCCGTGCCCGCGGACTCCCTTGCTGCGCGCGTGCGCGGCCCGATCGCCGTGCGCCAATTGCTGGCGAAAGTGAAAATCGCCGACAACCTGGAGGCCGCGCGTGCGCGCCTGCCCGCGCTGGCCCCGGACGAAGCCCTGATCACCCGTGCCGGCGAATGGCTCGGCCCCGGCTGGCTGCGGGTATTGCGCAGCGGCGAAGCCCAGCAGGGTGCCCTGGCCCGCGAAAACGAAATCAAGCAACTGCGGGCCGAGATCGAATCGCTCGCGGCCAGCGAAGCGCGCACCAATGAATCGCTTCTACGCATGCGCGACCAGTTGCTGGAAGCCGAGCAGCATCGCGAAGACGCCCAGCGCAGCCTCTACTTGAGCCATCGCGGCGTGTCCGAACTCGCCGGCCAGTTGCAGGGCCTGCGCAGCCGCCTGGAAACCGCCCAGGCCCGCGTTGGCCGCATTGATACCGAACTGGCCAGCCTCGGCCAGTCGCTCGAAGATTCCCAGACCCAGGCGCGCGAGGCGCGCGCACGTCTGGAAGAAGCCGTCGGCAAGATGTCCGCGCATGAAACCGAACGCCAGGAACTCGACGGCCTGCGCCGCAGCCTCAGCGAGTCCCGCGACCAGGCCCGCAACCACGCCCGCGAGGCGCGCGAATCAGCGCACCAGCTGGCGCTCTCGTTGGAAGCGCAGCGCGCGCGCGTGCTCGCACTGAGCCAGTCGCTGGCGCGCATGGGTAGCCAGCGCGCGCAGTTGGAATTGCGCCTGAACGAACTGAAGTCGCAGCTGGCCGAAGGCGACGCGCCGATCACCAAGCTGCAGGCCGAGCGCCAGACCGTGCTTGACCAGCGCGTCATCGTCGAAAAGGATCTCGGTGCAGCCCGCTCAGCCCTGGATGGCATCGAGTTTGAACTGCGCAAGTACGAACAGACTCGCCAGCAGCGCGACCAGCAAGCCCTGGTCCAGCGCGAGGCCATCGGCCAGCGACGCCTGCAGGAACAAGCCGTGGCCCTGAAGGCCGGCCAGATCAGCGAAGCCATCGTCGCTGCCGGGCTGGAAGTGGCCCAGGTGCTGGCCGAATTGCCCGCCGAGGCCGAGTTCGAGGCCTGGAGCAAGGCCCTGGCCGATATTGAGGCCAAGATGCGCCGCCTGGAGCCGGTGAACCTGGCCGCCATCCAGGAATACGGCGAGCAAAGCGAGCGCAAGACCTATCTGGACGCCCAGAACGCCGACCTCTGCCAGGCTCTGGAGACCCTCGAGAACGCCATCCGCAAGATCGATCGCGAGACCCGCGGGCGCTTCAAGGAGACCTTCGACCGGGTCAATGCCGGTGTGCAGGAGCTGTATCCGCGCCTGTTCGGCGGCGGCCACGCCTACCTGGAACTGACCGGCGAAGACCTGCTCGACACCGGCGTGTCGATCATGGCGCGGCCCCCGGGCAAGCGAGTTTCCAATATTTCGCTGCTCTCCGGCGGCGAGAAGGCGCTGACGGCGGTCGCCCTGGTTTTTGCGATTTTCCGCTTGAATCCGGCGCCTTTCTGCCTGCTCGACGAGGTCGACGCGCCGCTCGACGAGGCCAATGTCGGTCGTTTCAGCAGCATGGTCACCGAGATGAGCGAGAAGGTGCAGTTCCTGTTCGTCACCCACAACAAGGCGACGATGGAAGCCGCCAAACAGCTGTCCGGCGTGACCATGCGCGAGCCCGGTGTCAGCCGGCTGGTGTCGGTGGACCTGGCCGAGGCTTCGCGACTGGTGGGTGCCGCCTGAGCGCGGCTGCGGCATAATCCAGCGGTCCGGCGTCCTGCCGGGCCTGAAAGCAGCCAAGGCAAGACGGGAGACTGGCGATGATCGAAGGCCTCAGCGACACCAACATGATGCGTATCGGCATCGGCGTGGTCGCGTTGCTCGTGTTCCTGCTCATCGTCTTCCTGAGCCGCAGCAAGCCCGGCCAGGGCAAGCGCGTCGCCGCGCCTCAGGGTGACAACCAAGCCCGCGTCGAGCCCACGCTGCGCGAGGCCATCGCGGCGGAAGAGGGCATCGACTATCCGGGCGCAGAGACGGCGATGGCGCCGGCCGCCAATGACGACCCGGCTCCTGCTGCTTCCGCCAAAGTCGGCGGTCGCCCCAGCCCGCAATACGACAAGATCGTTTCGGTCTACCTGGTCGCGCGCGCCGGAGAATCAATCAACGGTTCCGACCTGGTGGTCGCCGCCGAGAAGGCCGGGCTGGTCTATGGCCATATGAATATCTTCCACCGCATGGTGGACAAGCATCCCGAGCTCGGCCCGATCTTCAGCGTCGCCAACCTGGTCAAGCCCGGGTACTTCGAGCTGCGCACGATCCAGGAACTGCAGACGCCGGGCGTGAACTTCTTCATCACCCTGCCGGGCCCTCTGTCGGCGCTCGATGCCTGGGATGCCCTGTTGCCAACGGCGCAGCGCATGGCTGAATTGCTGGGCGCCGTGTTGCTCGATGACGAGCGCAATGCCCTTGGCCGCCAGCGCATCGCCAATATCCGCGATGAACTGCGCGCCTATGACCGCGCCCGCGAAAAGGCGACCATCCGACCGGGGCGCTGAGCCCGTGGCTGCAAGCGCCGGCCTGGCCGAGCGCGCGGCGCAGCTGCGCGCCCTCATCGACGAGGCCAACCACCGTTACCACGTGCTCGACGAGCCCTCGGTAACCGACGCCCAATACGACGCCTGGATGCGCGAGCTCGAGCAGCTCGAGACCGATAATCCAGCCCTGCGCACGGCTGATTCGCCAACATTGCGCGTGGGTGCCAAGGCTTCCGGCGAATTCGCCCAGGTCGTGCATGAGCGGCCAATGCTGTCGCTGGGCAATGCCTTTTCCGAACAGGAAGTGCGCGAGTTCGTCGCCCGCATCGTCGCCGCGACCGGCGATGCCGAGCCGGAGTTTTCCACCGAGCCCAAGCTCGATGGCCTGGCGATCAGCCTGCGCTATGAAGATGGCCTGTTCGTGCGCGGCGCCACCCGCGGCGACGGCGCTACCGGCGAGGACGTCAGCGCCAACCTGCGCACCATCAAGGCCATTCCGCTGCGCCTGAAGGGCGAGGCCCCGGCCGTGCTGGAGGTGCGCGGCGAAGTGTTCATGCCGCGGGCCGGCTTCGAGGCCTTCAACGAACGGGCGCGGGCGCGTGGCGAAAAGCCGCTCGCGAACCCGCGCAATGGCGCCGCCGGTTCGCTGCGCCAGCTCGACTCGCGCATCACCGCCGCGCGGCCGCTGAGCTTCTACGCTTATGCCCTGGGCGCGCACAGCGGCTGGCAGCCAGCGGCGCGCCATTCCGGCGTGCTCGCGCAATTGCGCGGCTTTGGCCTACCGGTCTGTCCGGAAGTGGATGTCGCCACCGGCGCCGATGGCTTGCTGGCCTACTTCGAGCGCATTGGCGCGCGCCGCGACGCGCTGCCCTACGACATTGATGGCGTGGTCTACAAACTCGACCGCCTCGACCAGCAGGAGGCGATGGGCTTCGTCTCGCGCGCGCCGCGCTGGGCCCTGGCGCACAAGTTTCCCGCGCAGGAACAGACCACGCGGGTCGAAGCGATTGACGTGCAGGTCGGCCGCACCGGCGCCGTCACTCCCGTCGCGCGCCTCGCACCGGTAAGCGTGGCCGGCGTGGTGGTAACCAATGCCACCTTGCACAACGCGGACCAGATCGCGCGCCTGGATGTACGGGTGGGCGACAGCGTGATCGTGCGTCGCGCCGGCGATGTCATCCCCGAAGTCGTCAGCGTGGTGCTGGACGAACGTCCGCTCGACGCCCAGGGCGAGCCGGTCAATGCCGCCTTCGTCATGCCGACGCTGTGTCCGGTCTGCGGTTCCGATGTCGTGCGCGAGGAGGGCGAGGTCGCCGCCCGTTGCAGCGGCGGCTTGTATTGCCCGGCGCAGCGCAAACAGGCGCTGATCCACTTCGCTTCGCGCCGCGCCATGGACATCGAGGGACTGGGTGATCGCATCGTCGACGACCTGGTCGAACTCGATTTCGTCGCCACCGTCGCCGACCTGTACAAATTGCGCGTCGAGGATTTCCAGGATATGCGCCGCCGTGCCGACGAGCGCGATGGCACCGTCCCCGAGACCGTGAAGGGCGGCAAGGTCGCCAGCAAGTGGGCGCAGAACCTGGTCGATGCCATCGCCGCCAGTCGCGACACGTCGCTCGAGCGCTTGTTGTTCGCGCTGGGCATCCGCGATGTCGGCGAATCCACCGCCAAGACCCTGAGCCGCCACTTCGGTTCACTGGACGCGCTGATGCAGGCCGACGAGAGCTCGCTGCTGGAGGTGCCCGAAGTCGGCCCGATCGTGGCGCGGCGCATCGCCGGCTTCTTCCACGAAGCGCACAACCGCGAGGTCATTGCCGGCCTGCGCAAGGCTGGCGTGCACTGGCCCGAGGGCCCGCCGCAGCGCTCCGCCGAGGGCCCGCTGGCGGGCAAGACCGTGGTGCTGACCGGCGCCTTGTCCGCCCTGGGCCGGGACGAAGCCGGGCGTCGTCTCGAGGCGCTGGGCGCCAAGGTTGCCGGCAGCGTGTCCAAGAAGACCAGCTTCGTGGTGGCCGGCGAGGCCGCCGGTTCCAAACTGGAAAAGGCCCGCGAATTGGGCATCGAAGTCTGGGACGAGGCAAAGCTGATGGATTTCCTGGCCGCGCAGGACGCATGATCAGGCCATGACCGCGCCCGACTGGACTCCCACCGCCCCGATTGATGCCCTGCGCATGCGCGCGCGCCTGTACGGCTTCGTGCGCAAGTTCTTCGAGGACCGCGGCGTGCTGGAAGTCGAGACGCCGGTGCTGTCGATGTCCGGCAACACCGACCCCAATATCGAAAGCTTCACCACCGAGTTCAGCGGGCCGGTGGGCGCGGGCGCTTCCCGGCGCTGGCTGCGCACCTCGCCGGAATTCCCGCTCAAACGCCTGCTCGCGGCTGGCATCGGCCATTGCTACGAACTGGGCCGCGTCTTTCGCAATGGCGAAGCCGGGCGCATGCACAACCCCGAGTTCAGCATGCTCGAGTGGTACCGCGTGGGCTGGAGCCACCACCAGCTGATGGACGAATGCGCCGAACTGGTGCAGGAAGCGCTGCGCCTGGCCGGTCGCAGCGCCAGCGTGCGCGAGGTCAGCTATCGGCAGTTGTACCAGGACCATTTCGGTTTCGATCCGATGACCGCCAGCGAAGCGGAATTGCGCGCGCCGATGGCGGTGTACGCCATCCAGGGCGAGGGCCTGGGCCGCGACGACTGGCTGGACCTGCTGATGACGCACCTGATCCAGCCGAACTTTCCGGACAACCGCATCCTGCTGGTGTACGACTATCCCAAGAGCCAGGCGGCATTGGCGCGTGTGCGCCAGGGCGAGGTGCCGGTGGCTGAGCGCTTCGAGCTGTACCTCGGTCCCGTCGAGTTGGCCAACGGCTATCGCGAACTGGGCGATGCCGAGGAGCAGCGCGAACGCTTCCAGCGTGACCTAAGCCACCGCAGCAAGCGCGGCAGCGCGTTGCCGCCGATGGATGAGCGCCTGTTGGCCGCTTTGCCCTCGATGCCTGATTGCGCCGGCGTGGCGATGGGCATGGACCGACTGCTGATGGCGATGCTGGGCGCCGACCGCCTTCCCGAAGCCATCGCCTTTCCCTTCGATCGCGCCTGATCAGTCGCCGGGGACCGGCGGGGGCCGGTCGGCCACCATGATCCGGTTGCGACCCTGCGATTTGGCCTGATACAGCGCCTGGTCGGCCTGCGCCAGCAGCGCTTCCGGCAAATGGCCGTGCTCGGGCGAAGTGGCCACGCCGATGGACGTGGTCAGTCTTGGCAGGATCTTGCCTTCGTGGATCACGTCGAGTTCGGACAGCACCTGCATCAACTCGCCGGCGCGGCGCAGCGCTACGCCAATGTCCATCTCCGGCATGATCAGCACGAACTCTTCGCCGCCCAGGCGGCAGGCGATGTCCTCGTTGCGCGAGCGTGATTGCAGGAGCTTGGCGAAGGCGACCAGCACTGCATCACCGGCCGGATGACCGAACTGGTCGTTGAAATCCTTGAAGCGGTCCAGGTCGAATGCGAGCACGGCCAGTGGCAGGCCGCGACGCTTGCTGCGGCCGAGTTCGCGACCAAGCGACTCGCTCAGGTAGCGGCGATTGAACAGGCCCGTGAGCGGATCGCGCACCGACAGGTCACGCAGGCTCTGGCGCAGCTTGAGATTGGCCAGCGCCAAGGCCAGCTGATCGGCAGCCGCCACGGCCACCTGCAATTTTGGGAAGGCGCCGCTGCCGGGCGCGCTCAGGTAGATCCAGCCCAGTGACTCGCCCTGCACCACCAGCGGAATGCAGGCCGAACTGAACTGGCCGCGCTGTCCTTCGGCGTGGACATGGCCACACAGGCTCTCGGGCGAATCGCTTTGGCCCAGGTGCAAGCGCTTGCGCTGCATGCACCAGCAGTCGGCGGCGCTGGCCTGGACTTCGGTGGCGGCGGCGTGGATGCCCCACAGGTGCGTGGCCTCGGCCAGGCCTTCGCCATCCATCAGCGGATAGATGGTGCCGGCGCTGTCAGGCAGCAGCAGCGACAGCATCTGCTCGCTCACCTGCAGGGTTTCGGCGAGATCCATGCAGCCGATCAGCAAGTTGCCGTAGCGGCCGAGCAGGGCGAGGTCGGTGCTGCGCGATTCCTGTCCAGACTGCAGTTGCTGCATTTCATCGCGCAATTGCCGGGTGCGCTCGTCGGCGGCGCGGGCATTGGCTTCCGATTGCGAAAGCAACTGGTAGACCGTGCCGATCAACAACAGGCCGATGGCCAGCACCATGCCGACAAAAAGGGTATTGCCGAGCGCCGCTGCCAGCCAGGCAGCCAGCACCAGCAACAGGGCTGAGAAACCAAAAAAGGCCGGGCGTGCCAGACCTGGGGGGAGGGCAATGGGCATGTGCCGAACCATAGGAGCTTTAGGGGGTGCTGACAATGCGCGCGTTGTGTCGGCAATCACAGGAATGGCATTGGCCTGGCTGAACGGAAGCCAATTGCGCGATGGAGTATTCGAAATGCGTTCATGCGCGCCGCCGTACCTTTTCTGCGACAGCGCCACCGTGGCGTTTTCACTGGTGAGGACAAAGACATGAAAGCGAGCATGAAGACAGCAGCGGCCTCGGCCCTGGTAATGGTGCTGGCGGGCTTTGCCGGCAGCGCTGATGCCTCCGATCGCTATCGCGACAATTACCGCGACGGCAACTACAACCAGGTCGTGCGCTGTGATTCGCGCGACGGGCGTACCAACTATTGCCGCATGGATACCCGCGGCGGGGTGCGACTGGTCGAACAGTATTCGGACAGTGCCTGCATCCGCGGTCGCACCTGGGGCACCGATCGCGATGCCGTTTGGGTGAGCCGCGGTTGCCGTGCCCGTTTTGCCGCAGACACCCGCTATGGCCAAGGTTACGGGCGTGGTGGCCGCTACGATGACCGATATGACGACCGCGATGACAACCGCCGCTACGACAATCGTTACGGCGGCCAGACCCGGATCCTGCGTTGCGAATCACGCGATGGCCGCTACAACTTCTGCAGCGGCTATGGCTACGTGCGCAGCGCCCAGGTGCGGCGCCAGCTGAGCGATAACAGCTGCCGACTCAATCGAAGCTGGGGCTATCGCAACGGCGGCATCTGGGTGGACGACGGCTGCCGGGCGGAGTTCCTGGTGTTCAACTGATCGAACCGGCTGGTCGCGCAGCATGCGCGAAGCAAAAGCCCGGCTACGGCCGGGCTTTTGTTTTTGCGCGCTTGGCGGTCTTCTTTGCCGGCGCGCGGGGTTTTTTTGCGGGCGTTGAAGCCGATCCGGCAATCTCGGCCGCGCGCAGCCCCCAGGAGGTGGCCAGGCGCAGGGGCGGAAGGGCGAGGGTCAGCGCCTCCGCGCTCCAGCGGCGCAGGGTGTTGGGCGCCAGGTTGAGTGCTTCCGACAAGGGGGCCGGCAACCAATCGGCGCCGGCGCGGCGCAGGCGACACACGCTGTCGGCGTAGCGGCCCGCGGCCCAGGTGGCGGCGATGGCTTTCGCCGTTGCGGTAACCAAGGGTTCCAGCGGCGTATAGCGGATCAGGGGACTGCTGATGCCCGCCGGCATCCAGGCCTTGAGCACGGACTTGAGGCCTTCCTGCGTCGCCAACGGCGTCATCACGCTCTGGGTTTGCGCCACCGCGAGGATGCCTTCGATCTCCCAATTGGCGGCGCGCAGCTCGTGCCGCGAGTAGATCTGCTTCACAAGGAGGCGCTGGATGCGCTCAGGCGCGTCGCCGCGGCCGGCGTCGGTGACGGCCTTGGGCAAGAAAGGCTTGATCAGGGGCAGGCGGTCCAGCGCGACCTGTAGCGCGGCGGCGGCGCCCGCCTTGACGCAGGCCGCGTGCAGCCTGGCTTCAACACCGGGCTCGGGCATGGCCAAACCCAGCTTGGAAGTGGTCTTGCCGGATGCCTTGCGCGCGCCTGCCATGGGCCCAGCATAGCGCGCCGCTGCCGGATTCTGCGAGCGCGGCCCGGGCTCGCTAAACTTGCGGTTCCAGACAGGAAGCGCCATGGATTTCGACCGCTACGACCACGTCCGCCCGATCCGCTGGCAAGCCGGGCGATTGTCATTGCTCGACCAGCGCAAGTTGCCCTTCGAGGTCATCTACCAGGACTGCGCGGACAGCCATGGCGCCGCCCAGGCCATCCGCGACCTGGTGGTGCGCGGCGCGCCCGCGATTGGCATCACCGCCGCCTATGGCGTGGTGCTGGCAGCGAAAGATGTGGACGCAGCTGGCGGCGCGCAGGCCCTGCTCGCGATGGAAGCCGACATTGCCGAACTCAATGCCTCACGCCCGACTGCGGTGAACCTGATGTGGGCGATCGCGCGCATGCGCCGGGCGCTGGCGGAAGCAGGCAGCGACTGGCGCGAGCGTATCGAAGCCGAGGCGCGTGCCATCGAAGCCGAGGACCTCGCCGCGAACCGCCACATGGGCGCGCTCGGCGCGGCCCTGATTGCGCCGGGTTCGGGCGTGCTGACCCACTGCAACACCGGCTCGCTCGCGACGGCAGGCTTCGGCACCGCCCTGGGC
This sequence comes from uncultured Gammaproteobacteria bacterium, assembly GCA_966096795.1. GTDB lineage: Bacteria > Pseudomonadota > Gammaproteobacteria > Xanthomonadales > Xanthomonadaceae > Arenimonas. The sequence continues at coordinate 13,562 of CBHTVR010000016.1, read as the reverse complement.
GTGATTCGCGCCGGCGTGGCCGAGGGTCGCATTGCCAAGGTCTTCGCCGGAGAAACCCGGCCCTGGCTGCAGGGCGCGCGCCTCACCGTGTGGGAACTGCGCGAGGACGGCATCGCCGCCACCCTGATCGCCGATGCCGCCGGCGCCCACCTGATGCAGACCGGCGCGGTGCAATGGCTGATTGTAGGTGCCGATCGCATTTGCGCGAATGGCGACACCGCCAACAAGATCGGCACCTACGCCCACGCCATCTCGGCTCGCCACCATGGCGTGAAGGTGATGGTGGTGGCGCCGTCCGCCACCGTGGACATGGCCACCGCCACCGGCGCGGACATCCATATCGAAGAGCGCGATGGCGCCGAATTGCTCTCGATTTCGGGCGTTCGCACGGTCGCCGAGGGCGTGCAGGCCTTCAATCCGGTGTTCGATGTGACCCCGGCCGGATTGATCGATGCCCTGGTCACCGAAAAGGGCGTGATCGAGCGCCCGGATGAGGCCAAAATGAGGGCCGTTTTCGGGGCCGTGTCAAGGGCCTGAAGCCCCTGATTTTCAGGGCTTTTCCGGGAGCCTGAGGGGTGCCGTTCCTGCTATGATCGAAGGGTCGAAACGGGCCCCTCGCCGAAACCCTCGGCGGGCCCCGGAAATAGCACAGGAATGGACCCAAGAATGGCTGAGCTGGCGAAGGAAATCATCCCGGTAAACCTCGAAGACGAGATGCGGCGGAGCTACCTGGATTACGCGATGAGCGTGATCGTGGGGCGCGCGCTTCCCGACGTCCGCGACGGCCTCAAGCCGGTCCACCGCCGCGTGCTGTTCGCCATGGATGAACTGGGCGCGCACTCCAACAAGCCCTATTACAAGTCCGCCCGAATCGTCGGTGACGTCATCGGTAAGTACCACCCTCACGGCGACCAGTCGGTGTACGACACCCTGGTGCGCATGGCCCAGCCGTTCTCGCTGCGCTACCTGCTGGTGGACGGGCAGGGCAACTTCGGTTCGGTGGACGGCGACTCCGCTGCCGCCATGCGTTACACCGAAGCGCGCATGTCCAAGCTCACGCACCAGTTGATGGCCGACATCGACAAGGACACCGTCGACTTCCAGCCCAACTACGACGAGAAGGAACTCGAGCCCACGGTCATGCCGACCCGGGTGCCGAACCTGCTGGTCAATGGCTCGGCCGGCATCGCGGTGGGCATGGCCACCAACATCCCGCCGCACAACCTCACCGAAGTCATCAACGCCACCATCGCCCTGATCGACGATCCGGAAGCGAGCATCGGCGACCTGATGCAGCACATTCCCGGCCCGGACTTCCCGACCGCGGGCATCATCAATGGCGCTGCCGGCATCCACGCGGCCTACCACACCGGCCGCGGCCGCGTGCGCATGAAGGCGCGCGCCGATATCGAAGTCAATGAAGACACTGGCCGCGAGGCCATCATCGTCACCGAGCTGCCCTACCAGGTGAACAAAGCCAGGCTGATCGAAAAAATCGCCGAGCTGGTGAAGGAAAAGAAGATCGAGGGCATCTCCGAGCTGCGCGACGAGTCCGACAAGGACGGCATGCGCATCTACATCGAGGTCAAGCGCAACGAGTCGGCCGAAGTCATCCTCAACAACCTCTACCTGCAGACGCAGATGGAGAGCGTGTTCGGCATCAACATGGTGGCGCTGGTGGACGGACGCCCGCAGCTGCTCAACCTCAAGCAGGTGCTGGAAGCCTTCATCCGCCACCGCCGCGAGGTGGTCACCCGCCGCACCATCTTCGAACTGCGCAAGGCCCGTGCCCGCGCCCATATCTTGGAAGGCCTGACGGTCGCGCTCGCCAACATCGACGAGATGATCGAGCTGATCAAGACCTCCGAGTCGCCGCAGGTCGCCAAGGAACGCATGCTGGCCAAGGCCTGGGATCCGGGCCTGGTGCGCGCGCTGCTGGCGGCCGCCGGCGCCGGCGCTTCGCGCCCGGAAGGACTCGAAGACATCTTTGGCATGCACAGCGACGGCGGCTACCGCCTGACCGAAGTGCAGGCCAAGGAAATCCTGGAAATGCGCCTGAACCGCCTGACCGGGCTGGAACAGGAAAAGCTCACCGACGAATACAAGCAATTGCTGGAAACCATCGCTGGCCTGATCCGCATCCTGGAAAACCCCGAGGTTCTGCTCGAGGTCATCCGTACCGAACTGCGCGAATTGCGCGAAGAATTCGGCGATGCCCGCCGCACCGAGATCCGCCCGGGCGAGGAAGACCTCGACATCCTGGACCTAATCGAATCCGAAGACGTGGTCGTTACGCTTTCGCATGCCGGCTATGCCAAACGCCAGCCGGTTACCGCCTATCGCGCCCAGAAGCGCGGCGGCAAGGGCCGCTCGGCCACGGCGGTGAAGGACGAAGACTTCATCGACCGCCTGTGGGTGGTGAATACGCACGACACCCTGTTGACCTTCACCAGCGCGGGTCGCGTGTTCTGGCTGAAGGTGTACCAGCTGCCCGATGCTGGCCCGAATTCGCGCGGCCGCCCGATCATCAACTGGATTCCGCTGGAAGCCGGCGAAACCGTTCAAGCCGTGCAGCCGGTGCGGGAATTCAGCGAGGACATGTTCGTGTTCTTCGCCACCCGCGACGGCACTGTCAAGAAGACGCCGCTGTCGGATTATTCGCGTCCGCGCAGCACCGGCATCTGGGCCATCAACCTCGACGAGGGCGACGGCCTGGTGGATGTGCAGCTCACCAACGGTTCGCGCGACATCATGCTGTTCGCCTCCAACGGCAAGGCCGTGCGCTTCGACGAAACCGAAGTGCGCTCGATGGGCCGCACCGCCACGGGCGTGCGCGGCATGCGCCTGAAGGAAGACGGCGAGGGCGGCCCCGCTGCCAAGGTCGTGAGCATGATCGTGGTGGACGGCGAGGGCGACATCCTTACCGCCAGCGCCAATGGTTACGGCAAGCGCACGCCGGTTGCCGAGTATCCGCGCAAGGGCCGTGGCACCCAGGGCGTCATCGCTTTGCAAACCAGCGAGCGCAACGGCTGCCTGGTGGGCGCGGTTCAATTGACCGAACAGCACGAGATCCTGCTGATCTCCGACCAGGGCACGATGGTGCGCACCCGCGCTTCGGAAGTGTCGCAGGTCGGCCGCAACACCCAGGGCGTGACCCTGATGCGCGTGGCCGGCGATGAAAAACTCATTGCCGTCGAACGCGTGGACGTGCTCGCCGACAGCGAGGACGTGGCAGGTGATGCTTCGACCAGCGACGCTGGCGACGAGGCCTCCCTGTGAGCCTGCGCCCGAGTCGCCTCCTGCTGGGCTTGATGCTGGCGCTGCCGCTGGCCGCGCCGGTGTTCGCTGACCAGGCCTTGCCGGTGCCGGTGGAAGCCAGCCGCATCGCCGCTGCGCGCGACCGCGTGCTGCCGGTGGTGGTGAGCATCCTTACGGTGCGCCAGGACTATCGCCAGGGCGAGCCTTCGCTCAGCGTGTCCAGCGGCAGCGGCACCGTGGTCAGCGCCCAGGGCCATATCGCCACCAACGCGCACGTTACGCAGAACGGCAAGAGCTTTCGCGTGGTGTTTGCGGACGGTCGCGAGCTTCCGGCCAAACTCGTAGGCACCGACACGCTGTCGGACCTGGCCGTGTTGCAGGTGCAGCCGCCGAAGCCCGAAACTTTCGCCTTCGCCGAATTCACCAAGGTGCTCGACCTCAAGCCCGGCGACACCGTGCTGGCGATGGGCGCGCCCTGGGGCCTGTCCAATTCGATGAGCGCGGGCGTGGTGAACAATCCGCGCCGCCTGCTGGTGTCGCTGTTCGACGATGAGGCCGAGTACGAAGACAGCCTCAGCGAAGACGAACCCACCGGCCGTTACTACGCCTGGATCCAGCACGATGCCTCGATTGCACCCGGCAATTCCGGCGGCCCGCTGGTGGACCTCAACGGCCGCATCGTCGGCGTGAACACCCGCGGCATGATCGTCGGCGGCGACCTGGCCTTCGCCATTCCCGGCGCCGAAGCCGGCCGCATCGTGAATACGCTGATCGCCAAGGGCCGCGTGGATCGCGTCTCGCTCGGCTTCCGCCTGCGTTCGCTCAAGGGCACCAGCTACGACGAGGGCGTGCTGGTGAATGCGGTCGAGCGTGGCTCGCCGCCGGAAAAGGCCGGCCTGCGCGCGGGCGATCGCATCGTCAGCCTCAATGGCAATCAGATCACCGCGTTGCAACCGATTGACGTGCCGCAGGTGCAGCAGACCATCGCCGAGTTGCCGATTGATTCGATGGTCACGCTGACCGTCGAACGCGAAGGCAAGCAGCGCGAGATCAAGCTCAAGGCCTTGGCGCAGCCGCGCGAGCGGGGCAAGGAATCGGCGTTGGCGTCCTACGGCATCTCCGCGTCCGAGCTGACCGAGGCCATGGGCAAGCGCCGCAATCTCGATTCGCAGTCCGGCGTGCTGGTCAGCGGCGTGCGCCCGGGCGGTCCGGCCGCCGTGGCGCGCCCCGAGATTGAAGCGGGCATGGTCATCAGCGCGGTGAACGGCAAGCCGGTCAGCAGCCTGGACGATATGCAGAAAGCCGCCAACGCCGTCGGCGCCGACGGCTCGCTCGTGCTGAAGGTGGAAAGCCAGGGCGAGCAGCGCCTGAGCCTGCTCAAGCCCGAATTCGGCGACAAGTCGCGCGAGCCGCTGCCGGAACTGCCCAAGAGCTGGGTCGGCGTGGAAGTGCAGCCCTTCACCGGTTCCCTGGCGAAGGACATCGGCCTGCCGCAGGCGGGCTTCCGCATCTCGCGGATCTATCCTGGCAGCCCGCTGGCCAAGGCCGGCGCGAAGATCGGCGACCTGCTGGTGGCGCTCGACGGCGAGCCGCTCAAGCCCGCCAACGATGTGTCGGCGGAAGACTTCGACCAGCGCGTGCACGATGTGGACGTTGGCGTCTCCGCCAAGTTCGATGCCCTGCGTGATGGCAAACCGCTGAGCTTCCAAATCAATCTGGCACCGTCGCCGACCGAGACTTCGGGTCTGCGCACCCTGGCGATTGGCCGACTGCGCGCGCAGTTGCGCGAGCTGGGCTTCTACGACCGCGTGTCCATGCGCTTGCCTTCCGATGTGCAAGGCGTGTTCATTGACGGCGTCGAGAGTGGTGGCGCGGCCGGCCTGGCGCACCTGCGCCGCGGCGACGTGATCACCCGCATCGGGCAGCGAGATGTGCACAACCCCACGGAATTGAGCCAGGCACTGGAACAATCGCTCGCCGCCAGCGAGGATGGGCTTATCCCGTTGATGGTGATCCGAGGCAACCAGACCCGGATCCTCTTCCTCGAACGTTACTGGTTGACAGCCGACGCCCCGGAGGCGCCATGAAATTCCCCTTGCTGTTCGCATCCGCCAGCCTGGCCTGCCTCATGGCCGTGGCCACCCAGGCGGCCGATGCTCCCGTGCCGGTGGTGCCGTCGGGCGACGCCCAGGACTATCGCCCGATCTACCGCTCGCTCACCGCCCAGCACGCGGCCGCAGTGGTGACGGTGAAGTTCGTGATGTCGGTGACCGCTTCGGGCAAGGAAGACCGCATCGAAGACCGCACCCAGGCCCTGCTGGTCAGCGCCAACGGCCTCTTGCTGGTGCCGGACCGTTCGGTGAGCGTGGATTTTCGCCAGTTCATGGGCGGCAATTCGGGGCAGGGCGCGGCACCCGTCGCCAAGTCCAGCGAGTTCCGCGTGCGCCTGGCCGGTGGTGAAGACTGGTTGCCGGCCGACCTGGTTACGCGTGACACCCAGCTTGGCTTGGCCTGGCTGCGCATCCGCAACCCGCCCGCCGCGCTGAGCTTCGTCAACCTCGACGATGGCGTGCGCGCCGAGCCGGGCATGACCTTCTTCTCGCTGCTGCGCACCTCGGATGAGTGGGGCGGCGTGCCGGTGTTCCGCCCGGGCTTCATCATGGGCGAGACGCGCACGCCCAAGACCCTGCTGCTGGTGGACGGCGTGCCGGGCATGGCATTTGCCGCGAGCGGCCAGCCGATGGGCTATGTGGACGTGGACCTCGGCCGCATCATGCGTTCGCGCAGTGGTGGCAATGGCATGGGTCTGGACACCGCCGACCTGGCCTTGCAGATGACGCCGATCGCCAAGGTTGCCGCTGCCACGCACATTGCTGAAAAGCTGCCGGCGATGGTCCAGCCGGGCAAATAAGCATCGCGAAAGAACACGGCCGGCGCTTCGCAGCTCCGGCCGTTTTTTTGTGCCTGCCGGACGGGTTTAGAGTCGCACGGCCTTGCCGTTGTGGATTCGCACCGAACTGCCCACCTTCAGGCCCTTGATGCTGCCCTGCTTGACGGTTTCCAGGTGGCCGTCTTCCATGCGCACTACGATGCGGTACATGGTCTTTTCCGAGTTCTCGGCGATCTTCTTGCCGGCATAGGCGCCGCCGGCAGCACCGGCGACCGTGGCGACGGTCTTGCCATCGCCCTTGCCGACCTGGTTGCCGAGCAAGCCACCGACCACGGCGCCAGCAATGGCGCCACCGGTGCTGCTGCGGTGGCCGGTGTAGGCCTCGATGCTCTTGATGCGGCCGCAGTCGAAGCAATCCGCCGAAGCAACGGCCGGCAGCAGGGCGGTGAGGGACATCAGGAACGCGAACATGAGCTTTTTCATCACACACTCCCTTGGGGGTTGGGGCTAGCTTGCTTCAGGCAACGCAACCGCAGGTGAACCGCGGCCGCGCCAGTGTGGCATTTGTTCAGGCCAGGTGCTCGAGCACGTAGTCCGCCGCGGATACCTTGAACTCGCCGGGCGCCTCCACGTGCAGCTGCTTGACCACGCCGTCCTCGGCGTACAGCGCGAAACGCTTCGAGCGCAGGCCCATGCCGAAGGGCGTCGCGTCCAGCTCCAGACCCATGGCCTTGACGAAGGCACCGTTGCCATCGGCCAACATATGAATGCCTTCCGGCACCGACTGGTCCTTGGCCCAGGCGCCCATCACGAAGGCGTCGTTGACCGACAGGCACGCCACTTCGACCCCCTTGTCCTGGAAGTCCTGCAGGTGGCTGATGTAGCCGGGCAAGTGCTTGGCCGAGCAGGTCGGGGTGAACGCGCCGGGCACGGCGAACAGCACGACCTTCTTGCCGTTGAACAGCTCGTCGGTGCCGATGGCCTGGACACCATCGTTGAGCGTGTTGAGGGTGGCCTGGGGCAGTTTGTCGCCGATCTGGATGCTCATGCGGGGGGCTCCGGAAAATACAAAAGGACAGGAAGTTTAAACGAGTTCGGCGCTGGCTCCGCGCCCGCCTTGAAAGGCGAAAGTTGGCGCTCATGTCCGTCAAGCCGGCGTCAACGGGACACCGGGCGATAGCCTAGAATTGGCAGGCGAAGCGCGCTTCGCCGGCTTTTCTCATGGAGCAGGTCATGCAGTTCAAGGACTACTACGAAGCCCTTGGCGTGGACGCCAGCGCCGGCGAGGCGGAAATCAAGACCGCCTACCGCCGGCTCGCGCGCAAGTATCACCCCGATGTCAGCAAGGAAGCGGGCGCCGAGGAGCGCTTCAAGGCCATCAACGAGGCCTATGAGGTACTGCGCGACAAGGAAAAACGCGCCGCTTACGATCAGCTCAAGGCGCGCGGCTACCGCCCGGGCGAAGAGTTCCAGCCGCCGCCGGATTTTGGCGGTCAGGGCGGGTTCGGCGGATTCAATTTCCAGGACGGCGGCTTCGGCGGCGAAGGCTTCAGCGACTTCTTCGAGTCATTGTTCGGCGGCCGCGCCGGCGGGCCGCGCCATGCGCCGCCGCCGGGCGATGTCCGCGCCAAGCTCGCGATCCCGCTGGAGGTGGCCTACGCCGGCGGCGTGCAAAAAATCGGCGTGGACGGGCGCACGCTGGAAGTGAAGATTCCCGCTGGCATTCGCCCGGGGCAAGTTATCCGCCTGTCCGGGCAAGGCCAGCAAGGCCCGGGCGGCCGCCGTTCCGACCTGCTACTGGAAGTGGACTATCGCCCGCACGGCGAGTTCGAAGTGGACGGCCGCAACATCCTCTACACCCTGGAGCTGGCGCCCTGGGACGCGGCCCTGGGCACGACGGTCAGCGTGCCGACCCTGGGCGGCGCGGTAGACCTGCGCGTGCCTGCGGATTCGGACAGCGGGCGCAAGCTGCGCCTGCGCGGCCGCGGCCTGCCGGGCAAGCCCGAGGCGGGCGACCAGATCGTGGAAATCGAAATCAGCGCGCCGCGGGCGCAAACGCCCGAGCAGCGCGAGGCTTACCAGAAGTTGTCGGAAGCCTTCGGGGCCAAGCCCCGGGGCTGATTAATGCGCGGCGGTATCAGCCGGCGACCAGCAGCGAGTTGATCACTTCAACCAGCTGGTTCTCGGTGAAGGGCTTGGTGATGTAAGCCTTCGCGCCCTGGCGCATGCCCCAGACCTTGTCGGTCTCCTGGTCCTTGGTGGTGACCAGCACGACCGGGATATTGGCCGTGGTCGCTTCCTTGGAAATCGCGCGCGTGGCCTGGAAGCCGTTGAGGTTGGGCATGACCACGTCCATCAGGATCAGGTCGGGCATGTTGGCCTTGGCCGCTTCCACGCCGGCAGCGCCATCCTCGGCGGTGACCGCTTCGTGGCCGAGTTTTTCCACGATGCGCTTCATGCCCATCAACTGGGACGGGGAGTCATCGACGATCAGGATGCGTGCCATGGAAAACCCTCGAGTGCGTTGGCCGATTGTATGCCTGCTGGCGTGCGCAGGCGCAAGATTGCTTCACAGATTGACAATCGTGCGACCCACCGAGCCGCCGGCCAGCATGCCCCGGAATACCCCGGAAAGCCCGTCCAGCGCCACTTCCCGGGTGCAAATCGCATCCAGCGCGGCCGGTTTCCAGTCGTCGGCCAAATGCCGCCACACATCGTCCCGCTGGGCGCGCGCGGTGCCCGCCGAGGCGATGCCCAGCAGGGACACGCCGCGGATGATGAAAGGCATGACCGTGGCATGGAGGTCGGCGCTGCCAGCCAGGCCGCAGCTGGCGACATTGCCGTAGGGCGACACCTGGGCCAGCAGGCTGGACAGCATGGCGCCGCCGACATTGTCCAGGGCGCCGCCGAAACGCACGCTGTCCATGGGCTTGCCGGTAGCCACGGCCTCGCGCGGCAGGATCTGCGCGGCGCCCAGGCTGCGCAGGAAGGCCTCTTGTTCGGGTTTGCCGCTGATGGCGTGTACTTCGTAGCCGGCGCGGGAAAAAATCGCAATCGCCAGGCTGCCGACACCGCCGCTGGCGCCGCTGATGGCGATGGGCCCAAGCGATGGCGCCTGCCCGTTCTGCTGCATGCGCAGCAAAGCCAGGCCGGCGGTGAAGCCAGCGGTGCCCAGGATCATGCTCTCGCGCAGGCTCAGTCCGGCCGGAAGCGGAATCGTCCAGGCCGATTCCAGGCGCACGTATTCGCTGTAACCGCCATCGCGCGTTTCCGACAGGCCACAGCCGGTGCACAGCACGGCATCGCCTTCGCGAATCGCCGGATCGCGCGAAGCCATGACATGCCCGGCCACATCAATGCCGCCGACCAGCGGGAACTTGCGCAGGATGCGGCCTTCGCCGGTGCCGGCCAGGGCGTCCTTGTAATTGATGCTGCTGTGCGCGGCTTTCACCACGACCTCGCCGGGAGACAGGTCGTCCACCGACAGGGTTTCGATGCCGGCGCGGTAACCGGTGGCGTCGTTGTGTATTCGGAAAGCGCGGAATGCGGAGGGCGTGCTCATGGTGTTCCAGGATCGAATTGGTTGTAGCAGTGGGTGACGTAGGTCAGCGGAGCGTGGTCTTGTAGCGCAGCGGGTGACAGCGCGCCCAATCCGAAGATGCGCTGGCGCCAGAGGCCGAAGACATTCTGCAGCACGGTGGCCGGATACGAGGCGCGCCGTTCGGGCGCGAGTACTTGTTCGGTGGGCACATGCGCGTAGTCCAGCGACTCCGGCGGCACCGATGGAATGACGTCGCAGCCGTGGACCAGGCGCAGGATTGGAAAGGGCAGGCGTTCCAGGCGCGCCACATGGCGGGCATTGCCCACGCGCGGCTGGCCCAGCGTAAGCACGGCGGCGACGGAGTGGCCGGGAAGCGCTTCGATGGACTCGGACGCGAGCACGGCGAGGGCACCGCCAAGGCTGTGCCCGCAGATCAACCAGCGCCGCGAAGATTGCAGCCAGCCCTTGTCGCGCAGGTCGGCAAGCAGTGCTTGCGCGCTGGCGTGGAATCCGCCGTGCACGCGGCTGCCGTCCTCGAACTCATGGCGCGCCAGTTGGGCATTGGTCAGGTAGTCGCGGGCGATGGCGCGAAACTTCGGCAGCGGGTCGCCGGGGTTGAAGACCTGCGTGCCGCGAAAGGCCAATAGCGCGGAACCGCCGCTGAGATCGACTGCGTAGGCCGAGCCACCGGCAACCGGTGCGTGCAGCAACTCGAGCTTCTGGCTACGGCCTTCAAAGGCTTCGCGAATGGCCGCTTCATCGTCGTAGGCGAGCAGGGCGCATTCAGCCAGCAACCAACGATTGCGCGCGCTGCCGATGCCGGCAGCAATATCTAGCCGGCAGTCGGCGTGATTGAAGTAGTGATAACCGCGCGCCGGCGGGTTGAGATTGGCGAGCGTCGGGGGCGGCAGCGGTCGCATGCGCGCCCCCGGGAACGGGATCAGTTCGCCTTGTGGATCGCGCGCTTGTCCACCGCGAGCGCGGCTTCGTGCACGGCTTCGCTCAGGGTCGGGTGGGCGTGGCAGATGCGCGCGAGGTCTTCGGCGGAACCGTGGAATTCCATCGCCACCACGGCTTCGTGGATCATCTCCGACACATTGGCGCCGCACATGTGCACGCCCAGGATGCGGTCGGTTTCGGCGTCGGCGAGGATCTTGACCATGCCGGCGGTTTCGTTCATCGCCACCGCGCGGCCAATGGCCGCAAACGGGAAGCTGCCCGACTTGAATTCGATGCCGGCGTCCTTGAGTTCCTTCTCGGTCTTGCCGACCCAGGCGATTTCCGGCTCGGTGTAGATGACCCAGGGCACGGTGTCGAGGTTCACGTGGCCCGGCAAGCCGGCGATGAGTTCGGCCACGGCGATGCCTTCTTCAGAGGCCTTGTGCGCCAGCATCGGGCCGCGCACGCAGTCGCCGATCGCCCAGACGCCTTCAGCGCCGGTGGCGCAGTGGCTGTCGACGATGACGCGGCCGCGCTCGTCGAGCTGCACGCCGGTGCCTTCGGCAAGCAATCCGCCGGTGGCCGCACGGCGGCCCACGCTGACCAGCAGCTTATCGACGACGATGGTCTGTTCGCCCTTGTCATCGGCATAGGTGACGTGCACTTCCTGGCCCTTGATCTCGGCCTTGGACACCTTCGCGCCAAGACGGATGTCCAGGCCCTGCTTCTTGAACTCGCGGGCCGCGGCCTTGGCGATGTCGGCATCGGCGGCGGCCAGGAATTCCGGCAGCGCTTCGAGGATGGTGACTTCCGAACCCAGGCGGCGCCAGACGCTGCCCAGCTCCAGGCCGATCACGCCCGAGCCGATCACGCCCAGACGCTTCGGCACTTCGCCGATATCCAGCGCGCCGGCATTGTCGAGGATGAGCTTGTTGTCGAACTTGGCGAAGGGCAGTTCGATCGGCGAAGAACCCGCGGCCAGGATGACGTGCTTCGCGCTGATCTCGGCGACCTTGCCGTCGTGGCCCTTGATGCTGACGACCTTGCCCGGCTTGAGCGTGGCGAAACCGGCAATCGGCGTGACCGGATTGGCCTTGTTGCCCTTGAACAGCATGGTAATGCCGCCGGTGAACTGCTTCACGATCTTGTCCTTGCGGGCAATCATCGCGGCCACATCCATCTTGGCGTTGTCGGCCGTGATGCCGTGATCCTTGAAGCTGTGCGTCAGGTTGTGGAACTGGCGCGAGGAATCGAGCAGGGCCTTGGACGGAATGCAGCCGATGTTCAGGCAGGTGCCGCCGAGCGCGGGCTTGCCGTCCTTGCCGATGAAGGCGTCCACGCAGGCCGTCTTCAGGCCGAGCTGCGCGGCGCGAATCGCCGCCACATAACCGCCGGGGCCGCCGCCGATCACCACCACGTCAAACGCTTGGGTCTCGCTCATGTTCCGTACTTTCCTTCGAAACTATTGACCAGATGCGGCCCGAAAGCCGCACATTCAAGGCGCTTACAGGCCCAGCAGCATCCGGTGCGGATTCTCGAGCTGGTTCTTGATGTCCACCAGGAACAGCACCGCGTCCTTGCCGTCGATGATGCGGTGGTCGTAGCTCAGCGCGATGTACATCATCGGCGCGATCACGACCTGGCCGTTCTCGGCGATCGGACGCTCCTTGATGGCGTGCATGCCAAGAATCGCCGACTGCGGCGGGTTCACGATCGGCGTACTCATCAGCGAACCGAAGGTGCCGCCATTGGTGATGGTGAAGGTGCCACCCTGCAGGTCTTCGAGCTTCAGGCCGCCTTCGCGGGCTGCCTTGGCGTAGCCGGCGATAGCGCCTTCGACGTCGGCGAAGCTCATGTTCTCGGCATTGCGCAGCACCGGCGTCACCAGGCCCTTCTCGGTCGCCACGGCGATCGAGATGTCGGCGTAGCCGTGGTAGATCACGTCGGTGCCGTCCACGGAGGAATTGACCACCGGGTACTTGGCCAGCGCATTGGCCGCAGCCTTGGCGAAGAAGCTCATGAAGCCGAGCTTGATGCCATGGGTCTTTTCAAACGGTTCACCCAGTTCCTTGCGCATGGCCATGACCTTGCCCAGGTTCACTTCGTTGAACGAGGTGAGCATGGCGATGGAGTTCTTGGACTGCATCATGCGTTCGGCGATGCGCTGGCGGATGCGGGTCATCGGCACGCGCGATTCCGGGCGGGCGCCGCCGCCGGACTTCACGTAATTGACGACGTCTTCCTTGGTCACGCGGCCAGCGCGGCCGGTACCGGCGACGTCGGCGGGATTCACGTCATTGCGTGCGGCGTAGTTGGCGGCGCCGGGCGGCAGGTCGGAGGAGGGAGCGCGCGCAGCGGGAGCCGGCGCAGCAGCGGCGGCAGGAGCAGCTGCCGCGGGAGCTGCCGCAGGAGCCGCTGCCTTCGGTGCAGCGGCGGCGGGCGCCGGTGCTGCAGCGACCGCGCCTTCTTCAATCACCGCCACGACCTGCGAACTGGTCACGGTGTCGCCCTGCTTGAACTTGAGTTCCTTGATCACGCCATCCACAGGCGCCGGAACTTCCAGCACGACCTTGTCGGTTTCCAAGTCCAGCAGGTTTTCATCGCGACGCACGCTGTCGCCGACTTTCTTGTGCCAGGTGGCGATGGTCGCGTCGGACACGGATTCCGGAAGGACGGGGACTTTGACTTCGATGCTCATGGCGGGACCCTGGAAGAGTTTCGGTTATTCGCTGACGTGGTCGCCGTCGGCCGGATTGACCAGCGCGTCGGCAAGGAGTTGTGCCTGTTCTGCATTGTGCGTGGCCAGGTGGCCGCAAGCCGGCGCGGCGGAACGGGCGCGACCGGTGTAATCGAGTACCTGGCCGGCCTGCAGGCAGGCACGCAGGTGGTGCTGGATCTGGTACCAGGCGCCCTGGTTCATCGGCTCTTCCTGGC
>CBHTVR010000015.1:0-57836 GCA_966096795.1 uncultured Gammaproteobacteria bacterium | reverse complement strand
GCGAGCTGCCGACCACCTGGGTGCCGTCGAGGTCGAGGAAATACATGTAGGGCGAAGGATTGAGCGCGCGCAGGGCGCGGTACACATCCACCGGCCGCGCGCGGAAGGGCACGCTCATGCGCTGGCTCAGCACCACCTGGAAGACATCGCCGGCGCGGATGTATTCCTTCACCTTTTCGACCGCCTCGACAAACCCTTCGCGAGTGAAGCCGGAAACAAAATCAGCCTCCTTCAACAAGGACGGATCCAGAACATCCGGATAGCTGCGGCCGGAATGGCGCAGGCGATACACCAGTTCGTCCAGGCGGCGCAGGGCGCGCGCATGCGCCTGCGGCTGCGCCGGGTCGGCGTGCACGATCAGGTACAGGCGGCCCTTGAGGTTGTCGAACACCGCCAGCTCTTCCGACAGCATCAGGAAGGCATCGGGCGTACCGAGCTGGTCGGGCTTGTCGCGGCCATCGGGCAAGGCGCCGGCGAGGCGCGGCTCGATATAGCCGATGGATTCGAAACCAAAGTAACCCACCAGTCCGCCAGTGAAGGACGGCAGGCCCGGCAACTGCGGCACGCGGTAGGCGGCGCGCAGGCGATCGACCTCGGCCAGCGGGTCGTCCAGCTCGCGCACGGACACCACTTCGCCATGCACACGCTCTTCCAGCTGCGTACCGCGGAAACTGAAGGTGCGCGCGGCCGGCAAGCCAATGATGGAATAGCGGCCCCAGGTCTCGCCGCCTTCCACCGACTCGAACAAGTAGGTGTGCGGGCCGTCGGCCAGCTTCAGGTAGACGGACAGGGGCGTGTCGAGGTCGGACAGCACCTCGCGCACCACGGGGATACGGTTGTGGCCGGCGGCGGCGAGCTGCCGGAACTCTTCGGCGGAGATCACGGGGAAAATCCGGAATGACGCAGGGCCCCAGTATAACGGGGCCGGCGCGGGCTTTACTTGCCCAGCATGTACAGCTGCCAGAGGTCGCGCCGGCTCATGTGAAGAAGCGGCTTGATCGCCAGCAGGGCGGTCGGCCCGACCGCGCCCTCGAGGTAGCGCATTTCCTCGAAGCGGGCCCGGGTGGCCTCGTCGATTTCGATCTCGATGCCGGCTTCACGCATCATCAACAGGCCCTTGGCGCGCAGGGCCAGCTCCACGTGCAGGCGCAGGTAGCAGACCAGGTCGGCCACCACCGGGCCTTCGAAGCGCGATTTCAGCGAGTGGATGTACTGCCCGTGCGGCGATTCGGAGAACTCGCCTGAGCCGAGCAGTTCGAGCAGGTCGCGGTCGGCGTCGAAGCCATTGCCCAGCCAGTCGCCCACCGCCGCCTCGCTGCGCGCGAACACGAACATCATCAGCGGCGGCAGCAGCAGCATCAGGGCCAGGGTCTGGTAGATCGGCGGCAGCACGAACTGGTTGAAGCCCGCGTGCAAAAGCACCGCCGCCGCCAATGACGGCAACAGCGCGCCAAAGTCGAGCTTGCCGCGGCGATCGGTCAGCGCCACCAGCATCACCGCGAAAATCGATTGCACGCCGCCATGCAGCAAGGCGGTGCCGAAACCGCGCACGATCCACACCACGATATGGGCATCGGCCAGGTTCTCGAGGTAGTACAGGTTCTCGACCATCGCGAAGCCCGTGCCCACCGCGAAGCCGAAGATAGCCGCATCCACCAGGAAGCCGATGCGGTGCGTGCGCAGCAGCATCACCACGATCAGGCTCTTGAGCAGTTCCTCCACCAGTGGCCCGGCGCTGCGCGCATACAGCGCAAAATCCAGGCCCAGGTGGGTGATGGCGCCGACATTGACCAGGTAGGCCGCGCCCGCCGCCGCGGCGCCAAGGCCGATGACAACGGCCACGTTGCGCAGGCGCACCAGCTTGTAGCTGTCCATGGCCATCAGGGCGACCAGGAAACAAATCACCGGCAGCAGGCCAATGGCCGCGCGCAATAGCACCGCCGAAGAAACCATCAGTAGCCGCCCTTCCCGCTCACAACACCTTCAGCGAGAACAGCCACTCATCGTCCACCTTGTTCGAGTCCTCGAAGCCTTGCGCGTAGCCGAAGGACACCGTCATCGGCAGGTGATCGAGAATGGTGAAATTCATGTCCAGCTGCAGGCCCAGGTCGTGGTAGCGGCGGCGACCACCGGCCAGGCTGTCGTCCACGACCAGGGTGCCCAGAAACACCGCCGGGCGGATGTAGCTGAGGTAGAAGCCAGGCTTGCCCACGGCCTCGAAACGGAACGGCGGCGCGTTCCATTCCAGCACCGACTTGAAGAAGCGACGCCCGCCGAGCGAGTCAATCTCGAAGCCCGGGAAGGTTTCGTATTGGCGATAGCGCTTGACCTCGCGATTGTCCACGTAGTTGTTGTGGAAGCCGCCGAAGTAATAATTGGACAGGCTGCTGGTGGAATCGCCCGACGCGGTGCCGGCAGCGTTGTACAGCCAGATCGAAGAGTTCGCCCAGGGCAGCGCGAAGCCGAAATCGAAGGTGCCGGTGAGCTTGGGATAGGTCTCGCCACCGGCGTGGTCGGCCGAGGCGTACAGCGTCCAGTCGTAGCCCTTCTCGTGGTCCACGCTGGCCTGGGACTTGCGGGAATTACTGTAGTCGAGGCCGACCTCGGCGGTGAACAGCGAGTCCAGCGCGCTGCTGACGTTCTGGTTGGCCGGCAGGGTGTCCAGGCCCGTGTAGTAGGCGACGTCGGCGCTCCATTCGAAACGGCGCGGTTCGTCGTACACGATCAGCTTCTTGTAGCCCAGGCTGATAGCATCGCCCTTGCGGCTGCGCTTGGTCGGCCCGAACAGGTCGTAGAAGTCGGCAAGGTTGTGCCAATAGCGGGCCTGCCAGTTGAGGGTGGTGTAGTCCACGCGCACATGCAGGCGCTCATCGGAAGGCACGCTGTTGTCGGTGGATACGCTGGCGGCGATATTGAGGTTGTACAGGTGCACCGGATCAGCGAAGCCGTACTGGTAACCCACCGCCACGCCATCGCGATAACCCTGGATGATCGGATAGCCGCCGTCGGGCTTCATCTGATCGCGCGGCGTGTACTTGCTGCGGTCAGTCACCATCGAATCGAGCGGAATGCGCGCCGGTGAACCGGCATTCCAGGTCTTGACGATAGGGTGCTTGCTGGCGATTTCATTGCCGAGGAAGGTAATCGCGCCCAGGTCCTGGATCGGCTTCACGTCGAGCACGGTGGGTACGAAACCGGTGCCGGAATATTCCAGGGCCAGCAGCTTGCCATCGGCCAGGGGAATCGGCCGGAAGTAGCCGGTCTCGGCATTGGTCAATGCCTGGATGTCGCTGTTGGCAATTTCGAAGCGGTAAAGGTTGGACACGCCGGTGTAGTACGAGCTGCCGTAGAGGAAGCGACCATCGGGCGAGAACACGAAACCTTCCGGCACGGCCACGCCAAAGTCGTACTGCGCCACCGGCTTGAGTTCGCCGGCCAGCAGTGACTCGATGGAAAACACACGCAGATACTGCTTGGCGTCGATCTCTTCCATGGTGGTGGAGAGCAACTTGCCGTCTGGCGAAATGTCCAGGTCAGTGATCACTTGGCCATAGGGCAGCGTGTTGACCTGGCGCCATTCCTTGTACGGCGGCGCCAACCGGACCAGGGTGGCATAGCCATTTTCGTGGCGAACGCCCAACAAGGACTTGTCGGCCGGATTGAACGCCAGGTCACCGATGCGCGCGTCCTTGAGCAGCATGCTGGCCTTGCCGGTCTTCAGGTCCAAGGCCATCAGGTCGCGGTAGGCGACATTGTCGGCGGTGTAGAAGAACACGCGATCGGCGGCATCGAAGGCGGTCGAGGTGACCACGTATTTCATCGGCCCCTTGATGTCGACCAGGCGCCGCACCTTGCCATCGGCCAGGGACACCGAACCGACATGCGAAACCACGCCCGGATACAGGAAACCGCCAATCATGCTGTCGCTGGCCGGATCAATATAGGACTTGGAAATCGAGCCGAAGGTCTGCGGACTGATACGACGGCCGACGGTCAGCGGGAATTTGTGCACCTGCTCCAGGTTGGCCTTCTGGAAGTCGTGCTCCCAGGCCACCCACTCATTCCAGGCCACGCCCAGGGGCTTGCCGAACACTTTTTCGAACTGCTTGCCGTAGTAGCGTTCGCTGCCCTTGTCGCGGCTGAGCCAGGCGATGACTTTTTCCGGCGAATACACCAGGCCCAGGTAACTGATGAAACGCGTACCGTAGAGGTAGGCGTTGGTCATGGTCTGGAAATCGGACGCCGTGCCGGCCGACACGATGCCCAGCGGGCTGTAGAAGTGCGCGTCGTCGCGCACCATCGCGCGAAACACCATCTCGTCGTAACCGCCCTGGGCGCGACCGATGCCGCCGGACAGCCAGGTCTCCATGAAGACTGCCGAGCCCTCGGTGTACCAGCGCGGCGTGCTGCGCCGGGGCGTGGCCAGGTAGTTGTAGAGGATGGTCTCGGGGTGTTCGTTGGTTTCGCGGGGTTTGCCGCCGAAGAATTTGCGCCAGCGCGCATCGGTGTCATTCCACGCGTCCATCGTGGCGATGTGCACCAGCTCGTGGTTGGCCAGCGAGTGGAAGCGCTCGCTGCTGGGCATGGTTTCGAAGGCGTGCCCGGTCGGGGAGATTTCCGAGGCCACGATATTCTGCGGCGACACCAGCGCCGCGCCGTTGCCGTAGTCACTCAGGTCGGTAAGGATGACCGTGGTTTTTTCGTACGGCGTCCAGCCGAAGATTCGCTTCTGGAACTCCAGCGAGTTCAGGAAACAGCGCGCCACATACGGCGTCAGGTAGGTTTGCTGCGGGTCCTGGTAGAGCAGGCGCAAGTCGTCGGTCTGCAGCTGCGCGAGCACCAGGTCGTCGCCGGCGAACGCGGGCGCGGCAAGCAGCAGGCACAGGATCGCAGTGGTCCGGCGCGCGCATGCGATCGGCATTCGACCTCTCCCCTTGAAGGCCCGTGCCGCGGCCTTTTCCCGCACCGACCTTACAACAAAAAACCGCCTGCGGGGTCGCAGGCGGTTTGGTCTGCCAGCTTTGGCAGAAGAACAGTCTTACTGGCGAACCATGTTGGTGTCGCTGCGCAGGGCCTGCTTGAAGCTGTCCGAGGCCAGGGCGGCGCGGAAGCTGTCGCTACGCAGGGCCTGGCGGAAGCTGTCGGAGGCCAGCGCGGCGCGGAAGCTGTCCGAAGCCAGGGCGGCGCGGAAGCTGTCGCTGGCAAGCGCCTGGCGGAAGCTGTCGCTACGAAGGGCCTGACGGAAGCTGTCGGAGGCCAGCGCGGCGCGGAAGCTGTCCGAAGCCAGGGCGGCACGGAAGCTGTCGCTGGCAAGCGCCTGGCGGAAGCTGTCCGAGGCCAGGGCCATGCGGAAGCTGTCGCTGGCCATCGCGGCGCGGAAGCTGTCCGAAGCCAGGGCAGCGCGGAAGCTGTCGCTGGCCATCGCAGCGCGGAAGCTGTCCGAAGCCAGGGCGGCGCGGAAGCTGTCGCTGGCCATCGCGGCCTTGAACGAGTCGCTACGCATCGCCTGCTTGAACGCGTCGCTGGCAAGCATCGCCTTGTAGCTGTCCGACTTCAGGGCAGCGCGGAAACTGTCGCTGGCCATCGCAGCGCGGAAGCTGTCCGAGGCCATGGCCTGCTTGAAGCTGTCCGAAGCGAGCGCGGCACGGAAGCTGTCCGAAGCCAGGGCGGCGCGGAAGCTGTCGCTGGCGAGCGACTGGCGGAAGCTGTCGCTGGCCATGGCGGCACGGAAGCTGTCCGAAGCCAGGGCCTGCTTGAAGCTGTCGCTGGCAAGCGCGGCGCGGAAGCTGTCGCTGGCGAGCGCCTGGCGGAAGCTGTCGGAGGCGAGCGCGGCACGGAAGCTGTCGCTAGCGAGCGCCTGGCGGAAACTATCCGAGGCGAGCGCCTGGCGGAAGCTGTCGCTACGCAGCGCGTCGGCGAGCTTGGCGTCCGACTGGATGATGCGGAAGGCATCGGACTGCATGAACTTGGCGACGCCCTGGTCACCCAGCTGCACGTCGGAGGCGCCGACCGTGTCGGCCTGGTAACGCTGTGCCGGCGCGATCGTGCCGAACACCTGATCGTTCGACGGCGCACCGGCGAAACCGAAATAGCCAACGGCGCCGATCGCGGCGGCCAAGGCGCACAGGGCCAGAATCTTGGTGTTCTTCATGACGTTCCTCGCTCGTGTAACGGTGGATACCACTACAACCTGGATTTGCTGCCCGGGGATTGTTCCGGGTTCGAAAGGACATACCGGCCGAAGCCAAAAAGGTTGGATCAGTTCCCGGAATTCTTTGCCGGGACGGCAATCGCCAGGTCCTGGACAGCCCCTTCCTGTCCCTGGATCCGGATCCTGACCTGCCCGCCCTCCTCCGGCTGCAGGTGCAGATTCAGATGCTGCTCCCCGCTGGATGCGAAGGCAATCTTGCCCGGACTGGCCGACACCGGCTGCCCGCTACCGCCCTCATAACCCATCAAACGCAAGGCAGCCGGTTCATAGGTCGCGCTGACGGCGACCGGCCCGGCGCTGTCGAGCTTGAACATGAGGTCCCAACCGGCAGAGGCCGGCGCCAGCGCGACGGAGCCAGTCAGTCCCTCGGCACGCAGATCCACCGACTGGGCTCCGGTGACCGGCGCGCCCCCCAGGGTGCCGACCATCTGGCGGGTGTCCTGTTCGATGTTGGCCACGCCGCTCCACTGCAAGGCGATGGCCACCGCCAGCGCGCCGGCGGCCAGGCCGATGGCCGGGCGAATCCAGCGCCGCTGCGCGGAAATGCGCGCGACGGAGGAAGGCTTCACCGCCGCCGAAGCGACCGGGCGCGGACCACTCCAGCGCTGGCGTAGGCCGGCCGGTGGTTCAACCACAGGCAGGCGTGCCAGCGAGGCCGACATGCGCTGCAGTTGCTCGCGCTGCACGCGCGCCAGGGGATCCGATTCCAGCCTCTGCTCGAGCTCGGCGCGGGCAATCGCGTCGAGCTCCCCATCGAGTTCGGCGTGGATCAGTTCCAAGGTACGCGGGTCAATCTGGCTCATGCCAGCCCCCTGTCGAGCAACACCTGGCGCAGGGCCTGGCGGGCGGTGAAAAGGCGGGATTTCACGGTCTTCACCGGGCATTCCAGGATGGCCGCGATTTCCTCGTAGCTGCAGTCCTGCACGTGCTTGAGCACGACCAGGGTGCGGTAGTCGACCGGAATGGCCATCAGCGCTTCTTGCATGCCGGCGCCCATCTGGTCTTCCTCGGCATTGCGCTCGGGGCCGGGGCGATCGCTGGCGATCTCGTCCGGCACGGGCTCGTTGCGGCGGCGGCCATTGCTGACATCCAGCGCCTCGTTCACCGCGATCCGGTAAATCCAGCTGAAAAAGCGCTGGCCCGGGTCGAAGCGGTCGAAGTTCTCAAAGGCGCGGAGGAAAGCGGTCTGGGTCACGTCGGTGGCATCTTCGCGATGGTGGAGGATCCGGTAAGCCGCATTGAAGATCGGCCGCTCGTATCGCGCGAGCAGGCGATCAAACGCCCGACGGTCGCCCGCCCGGCATTCGGTGACGAGGGCGGCATCCGGGTCGTCAGTCATCAATACCTGCGAAGGCCGAAAAGGTTGGAAAGCCGGGCTCAGCCCAGGCGTTCGACCTCAAAGAGTTGGTCGAAGCCGGAATACCGGAAGATGTCGAAGATGTGGTTGTTCACCCGCACCAGGCGCAGCTTTCCGCCGCCACCCATGACCCGCTTGTGCGCGCGCAGCAGCACGCCCAGGCCGGCGCTGGAAATGTATTCCAGGTCGCCGAAATCGAATTCGCGCGGATCGGCCGCGGCATCCAGGAAGGCCTGGGCCTTGGCGCATTGCGCGGCGTCGAGCCGGCCGGAAAAGACGATCCGGCCGCCCTCCCCTTGGGCGATCTCGAACATCAGGCGCTCCCCAGTCGTTTCCTGAAGGTAATCAGGCTGCGACGGCCAGAATAGTCGTACTCCAGCGAATCCACCAGCCGCCGGATCAGGTGCAGGCCCAGGCCGCCGGGCTGGCGCTGCTCGGCGCCGGCGTGCACGTCGGCATCGGGCGCCGCGGTGACGTCGAAGAAGTGGCTGTCGGGGTCGGCCAGGCGGCAGGTCAGCACGCCGTCCTCGCGTTCGATCTCGAGCTCCAGGCGGGCATTGCCGGCCGGGTTGTACTTGACCATGTTGGTGAACAGTTCCTCGACCGTGAACTCCACCGCGTAGCGCGCATCGGCACCGATATCGGCCTGGCCCAGGCTACGCTGGATGAAGGCGAACACGCCCGAGAGCGCATCGAAGCTGCGCAGGAAATCCTGGCGGCGCTGCCAGCGCGGGCCGGCGTGCGTGGTGCGGCCCTGCGGGTCTTCGGCCGGCGGCGCGTCCTGCGGCAGGCGCCGGATCAGCACCACGGTGACATCGTCGAGTTGCGGTGCCCCCTGGCCGAATTCGCGCAAGGCTTCCATCAGGCGGCCGAGCAGGTAGGGCATCGGGCGGTCGTGGTAGCGGCGCAGCACCTCGGCCACGCCGTCTTCGCCGAACTGGCGCGACTGGTGGTCCATGTATTCGTACACGCCGTCGGAGATCAGCGCGAAGACATCGCCCGGCGCCAGGTCCACGACCTTCGCGGGCTTGAGCGCCGGCAAGGTCATCGCGCCCATCGGGAAGGTAGTCGGCGGCTGGTATTCGCAGCTCAGGTCGGCGGCACGGAAATGCAGCAGCGGCCCCTGCCCGCCCGAGTGATAGTGCAATTCGTGCTTGCGCGGATCGAGCTGGCCCAGGAAGGCGGTGACGAAGCGGTCCTCCGCCAGGTCCACCACCAGCTGGTCGTTGATGTGGCGAAACGCCTGGTCGAGGGTCGCGCCCAGGCGCTGGGCCACGCGCAGCATCGCGCGCACTTGCGTCGCCGACAGCGCCGGGCCGATGCCATGGCCGGTAGCGTCGCCCATCAGCACGAAGATGCGGCCGTCTTCGCAAGGCACGAAGTCGTAGGTGTCGCCACCGGTGTCGTCGGTGGGCTTGAACAGGCCGGCGAAGTCGTAATCGGGCAGCTGCGGCGGCGACTTGGGCAGGGTGCCCATCTGCACTTCGCGCGCGACCGAGATTTCCTGGCGCAGTTTTTCCGTGGCCAGCAGCTGCTGGGTCATCTGCATGCGCTGCAGGGCCACCGCGCATTGCGCGGCCAGGGCGCCGGCCACGGCTTCGTCGTCGGCGTTGAAGACGCCTTCGCGGCGGTTCACCACCTGCAGCACGCCGACCAGTTGTTCGTCGTAGCCCACCAGGGGCAGGCTGAGCATGCAGCGCGTGCGCTGGCCGCTGGCTTTGTCCACCTCGCGGTTGAAGCGCGGGTCGGCGTAGCAGTCGGGCACGTTGATCGGCGCGCGCGTGCGCACGCAGTCACCGACGATGCCGCGGTCGGCGGGAATGCGGATGGCGTCCAGGCCGCGCGCCACGCGCATTTCCAGCATGTCGTCCTCGGGCTGGTACTGCCAGACGGTGCCGCCTTCGGCGTCGAGCAAATCCTTGGCGGCATCAACGATGGCGTAGAGCATCGTGTCCAGGTCAATCGGCCGGGCCAGGTCGCGGGTGACGTCCAGGATGCGCCGCAACTTGTCCTGGCTCAGGCCCTCGCCAGCGGCCGCGGTGTTCACGCGGCCACCGCCGCGGCGACGTTCGCGCGCATCGCGGCGATCACTGCTTTGTAGTCAGGGGCATTGAAGATCGCCGAGCCGGCGACGAAGGTATCCGCGCCGGCGGCGGCGATCGCGCCGATGTTGTCGGCCTTCACTCCGCCGTCCACCTCCAGGCGAATGTCGCGGCCGCTGGCATCAATGCGCTTGCGCACCGCGCGCAATTTATCCAGCGCGCCGGGAATGAAACTCTGGCCGCCGAAGCCCGGATTCACCGACATGATCAGCACCAGATCGAGCTGGTCGAGCACGTGGTCGAGATAATTCAGCGGCGTGGCCGGGTTGAACACCAGGCCGGCCTTGCAGCCGCTGGCGTGGATCAGTTGGATCGTACGGTCGATGTGTTCGCTGGCTTCGGGATGAAACGATATGTAGCTGGCGCCGGCTTTCGCGAAGTCAGGAATGATGCGATCTACTGGTTTCACCATCAGGTGCACATCAATCGGCGCGGTAACTCCGTGCTTGCGCAGGGCTTCGCAGACCAGCGGGCCGATCGTCAGGTTGGGCACGTAGTGGTTGTCCATCACGTCGAAGTGCACCCAGTCGGCGCCGGCGGCGATGACCGAATCCACTTCCGCGCCCAGCTTCGCGAAATCGGCCGAGAGGATGGACGGGGCGATCAGGCAATCGGGCATGGCGGCTTCCTGTGGCTGGGCTCAGCGTCCGCGCTGGCGCTTGATGGTTTCGTAGGCCGCATTGACCTCGCCGGCGCGCAGGCCGGCCAGGTCGCGGATTTCCTGGGCGGCATTGGCGACGCGGTCGGGATGGTACTCCGACATCCGGCGCCGGTAGGCCTGCTCGATTTCGTCGTCGCTGGCGGAAGAACTCACGCCGAGCGTGGCATAGGGGTCGCTGGGCGGGGCCGCAGGCGGCTCTTCCTTCTGCTTCGGCGGACCGAAGACGCCGGCGTCATGCAGGAAGCCCAGCGCCACGGCGATCACCAAGAACCAGGGGCGGCGCGTCAGCAGCGTCAGGATCAAGCCGAGCACCAGGCCAAGGGTCGTGCTCCGGCCCATCAGCGCGGCCCGCCCGCAGGCTGTAACGCGTACCAGCGCGCCAGCGCGGCGATGTCGCGCGGCTGCAGGGTATTGGCGATGCTGTTCATGGGCGCGGCGCGGCGCTCGCCGCTGCGGTAGGCGGTGAGTGCCTGCACCAGGTAGCGCTCATCCTGGCCGGCCAGGTGTGGCGTGCCCAGAATACGGCTGCGGCCATTGTCGCCATGGCAGGCCACGCATTGGCCCAGCTTGGCCGGGCGCGCCGGCGGCGGCACCGGCTTCGTCGCCTGGGCAAGCGTGGGCAGGACCAGCAGCGAGGCGAACAGGAATCGGCGCATGCGGCCCATTCTAGCAGCCGATGCCCGGGCCCCGCCGGTTACAATGGCGCGCTCGCCAGCACGACGGAAACCGCCTTGGCCACCACCCTGCACCGCTCCCACCTGCCCGGACTGACCCTGCTGCACTCGGGCAAGGTCCGCGATGTCTTCGATCTTCCCGGCCAGCGCCTGCTGATGGTTGCCAGCGACCGCCTGTCGGCCTTCGACGTCGTTCTGCCCGACCCGATTCCGGGCAAGGGCGAAATGCTCTGCCAGATCTCCAATTTCTGGTTTGAGCGCACCGCGCACCTGGTGCCCAACCACCTGACCCACGAAGACGTGGCCTCGGTGCTTCCCGCGGGCACGGATGTGTCGTTGTACGCCAAGCGCAGCGTGGTGGTGAAAAAGCTCAAACCCGTGCCGGTGGAAGCCATTGCCCGCGGCTACATCATCGGCAGCGGCTGGAAGGACTACCAACGCGACGGAAAGGTCTGCGGCATCGCCCTGCCTGCCGGCTTGCGCCAGGCGGAAATCCTGCCCGAACCGATTTTCACGCCTTCCACCAAGGCCGCCGCCGGTAGCCACGACGAGAACGTCAGCTTTGACGCGGTTGCCGCTCAAATTGGCGGCGAGCTGGCCGAGCGCGTGCGCGCGGCCACCCTGGCCATCTACAAGTTCGCCTCGGCGCACGCGGCTGCGCGCGGCATCATCATCGCCGACACCAAGCTCGAGTTCGGCCTGGACGAAAACGGCGTGCTGCACGTGATGGACGAAATGCTGACGCCGGACTCCTCGCGCTTCTGGCCCGCGGACTCGTACGCGGTGGGCACCAGCCCGCCCAGCTACGACAAGCAGTTCGTGCGCGACTACCTGGAAACCCTGGACTGGAACAAGACCGCGCCCGGCCCGAATGTGCCGGCCGAGGTCATCGCCGCCACCCGCGCCAAGTACGCCGAGGCGCTGCTGCGCCTGGCCGACCTGCGGGTGGATTGATTCGCTGCAAGCAAGGGGAGAGATCGCATGCGCCGCGTGGACGAATTGCTCGACCAGTATTCCGATGACCACCGCAACGAAACCAACCAAAGCATCCACGTCGTCTGCGTGCCGGCCATTGTCTGGTCGGTGACGGCGGCGCTCTGGGCGATTCCGGTGCCGCCGGCGCTGGCCCAGCCCGGTGCCTGGGCGGTGTTCGCGATGTTCCTGGCCTGGGCCTGGTACTGGCGCATGTCGCGCTCGCTGGCGATGGGACTGTTCTTGTGCTTCCTCGCCTGCGTGCTGCTGAACCTGTGGATTGCCACGCGTTTTGGCATGGACAAGCTGCTGATCACCGCCGCCGTGGTGTTCGTGGTCGCCTGGATCGGCCAGTTCATCGGCCACAAGGTCGAAGGCAAGCGCCCGAGTTTCTTCACCGACCTGGTGTACCTGCTGGTCGGCCCGATGTGGACCCTGCGCAAGCTCTACCAGCGGCTGAACATTGCCGTCTGATTCGCGCCAGGGAATGGGCGGGCGCGACCTGCTGCTGGTCGCCCTGATCTGCCTGGCCTGGGCAGGAAACTTCCTCACTTCCAAACTCGCGCTGCAGGAGCTGCCGCCGCTGCTGTTCACGGCGCTGCGCCTGTGCCTGCTTTCGTTGCTGTTGGCGCCGATGATCAAGGCGCCCGCGCGCGAACAATGGCCGCGCCTGCTGGCGGTGGCGATCTGCAATGGCGTGCTGCACTTCGGCCTGAGCTTCTGGGCCATCAGCCTGTCCACCACCCTGGCCTCGCCGGCCATCGTCATGCAGAGCTATGTGCCGATGTCGGCGTTGCTGGCCTGGTGGTTGCTGGGCGAGAGATTTCAATGGCGCACGGGCGCGGCGATCGCCCTGAGCTTCGCCGGCGTGCTGGTGCTGGGCTTCGACCCGGCCGTGCTGCACAGCCCGACCGCGCTGATCCTGATGCTGGTGTCGGCGGTGTTCCTGGCGTTGGGCACGGTGCTGATGCGCGGGCTGCGCGGCCTGGATCTTTTCAGCCAGCAAGGCTGGACGGCGGTGATCGGCGTCGGGCCGCTGCTGCTGGCGAGCTTCCTGCTCGAGCCGCACCCGCTGCAGGAAGTCGCTTCGGCCAGCGGCCGCGCCTGGGTCGGCGTGGCCTATGCGGCGATCGTGGCTTCGCTGCTGGGGCACGGCATTTTCTACGTGCTGATGCAGCGCCATCCGGTGGCGCGGGTCACGCCGTATCTATTGGCCACGCCGCTGTTGGCGACAATCCTGGGCATCGTGGTGCTGCATGACCGCGTCGGGCCGCGCCTGTGGATCGGCGGCGCCATGGTGCTGGGCGGCGTACTGGCGATTGCGCTGCGCAACCTGGCCAAGTCGCGGCCGACGGCGCCTGCCGAAGAAATCTAGCAAGCCCCGAAAAGCAAAAGGCCGCGCTGTTCAAGCACGGCCTTTTGCTGGTGCGGCGAAGCGTACTCAGCCGGCCGGCGGAGTCCAGTCGTCCTTCTCGTTCGGGCGCAGGATCCAGCGGCACAGGGCCGGCAGGAAAATAATCGCCGCGATCATGTTCAGGATGAACATGAAGGTCAGCATCACGCCCATGTCGGCCTGGATTTTCAGGTCCGAGAAGATCCAGGTCGCCACGCCCACCGCCAGGGTCAGCGCGGTGTAGAAGATCGCGATGCCGGTGGTCTTGAGCGCGATGAAATAGCTCTCGCCCAAGGTGCGCACGCGGCCGTCGCCCTTCAGGTATTCGTGGTGGCTGACCACGCCGTCCTTGTTCACGTCCTGCTTGGCGAAGCGCTCGGCCGCGGTCAGCGGCAGAGTGCCGCCGGCGAGGTCCTCGGGCGTCAGGATCCGGTGTTCGCCGGTCAGGCGCGCGCTGCCGTGGTCGGTGCCCAGCGAGGCGTTGAATCTCTCCAGCTCCTCGGCCGTCAGGGTGTCGTCCTCGTCATGGTCGGCGGCGATGAACTCGACGCGATAGGTCATCGCTTCATGCATGCGCGCGAACAAGTAGATCGCGTAATCCACGCCGATGCCCACGCCCAGCGCCACCACCGTGATGGTGTTGACCTTCATGCCGATGTCCAGGTGCACCATCA
The DNA here is from genome assembly GCA_966096795.1 of uncultured Gammaproteobacteria bacterium. GTDB lineage: Bacteria > Pseudomonadota > Gammaproteobacteria > Xanthomonadales > Xanthomonadaceae > Arenimonas. The sequence goes on along the minus strand of CBHTVR010000015.1, from coordinate 43,792 downwards.
GCGTGTGGCCGAGTTCGGTCACCAGCACCAGGGGCAGCAGGATGCACAGGGCCACGCGCGGGCTGCGGAAGCTGATCAGGCACATCACGAACACGGCCGCGTACAGCAGGTACAGGATGAAGTGTTCCTTCTCGCGCACGGTGTCGTTGATGGCCGCGGCCACGCCCAGGCTGCCGGTGGCCAGGCGGAAGTTCACCCGGTCGGTGCTGAACTCCTCGCCCTTGTCCTGCGCGGCCTTGATTTCCTTGGCGCGCCAGGCGGCGAAGCCCGGGTCGTAGGCCTTGTTGTCGGCGCGGAAATCCTTGGTCGCCTTGACGATGCGGTCAATGGTCGAGCTCTGGTGGTCGGAGGTGAAGATGGTCACCGGAATCGCACTGCAATCGGCGTTCAGAAGGCCCGAGTCGGTTTCAAAACTCTGGGTGGCCTGGCGCAGCGTGTCGCGGTCGCGCGGCAATACGCGCCAACGGATCGAGCCGTCGTTCCAGCCGGCATTCACCAGCTTGGCCGCCATCGGCAGCGACATCACCTGCACCACGCCTTCGACATTGCTCATGTGCCAGGCGAAGCGGTCGATGGTTTCCATCGCCTTGTAGCTGGTGGTGCAGGCCGAGGGGCCGGCTTCAACGATGACGTTGAGGATATCCACGCCGAGCGCGAACTTGGAGCTGATCAGCACCGCGTCCTGGTTGTAGCGCGCTTCCGGGCGCAGCTCGGCCACGCCGGCCTGGGCGTCGCCGATCATGACCTTGTTGCCTTCCTGCCAGGCGAAGAACCAGGCAACGAGGCCGATGACGATAACCACGGCCGCCGGGCCGGGGCGGCTCAGGCGCGCCAGCACCGCCCAGACCTTGTCGAACACGGTGAGCTGGCGCAGGCGGTATTCGCGCTTGCGGTCCAGGTTGCGCATGGTGGTGTAGCTCAGCAGCACCGGCAGCAGGATCAGGTCGGTGACGATGGTGAAGGCCACGCCGATGGTGGCGGTGATCGCCAGTTCCTTGACCATCTGGATCGGGATGAACCAGATCGCGCCGAAGCCAATGCAGCCGGCCGCAAGGGCCACGGCGCCAGGGATCAGCAAGGCGCGGAAGCTGCGCTGCGCGGCGATCAGGGGGCCGACCGCGAACTTCTCGCGCGCACGCAGCTGCTCGACCGTGCCCTCTTCCAGGCCGCCGAAGAAGATCTCGCCGCGGAAGCGGTTGATCATCTGCTCGCCATGACTGACCGCGATCGCGAATATCAGGAAGGGCGTCAGCATGTTCATCGGATCAATGCCGAAGCCCATCAGCTTGAGCGCGCCCAGCATCCAGATCACCGCCACCATCGCCGCGAATACCGTCAGCGAGGCCAGCTTCACCGAACTCGAATACAGGAACAGCAGCAGCCAGGTGAAGGCAATGGTGAAGGCAAAGAACTTCACCACCGAGGCGGCGCCGTCGCTGATGTCACCCACCATCTTGGCGAAGCCGATGATGTGGATGGTGATATTGCCCTTCTCGTACTTCTTGCGGATCTGCTCGAGCTGCTTGGCGATCTTCTGGTAGTCGACCTTGCGCGGATTGGCCTTGGCATCCGACTCGGGAATGATGTCGGCCCAGACCATGGCGCCGGACCAGTCCTTCGCGACCAAACGGCCGAGGATATTGGCCTTGACGATGTTGCCGCGGATCTGCTCGAACTGCTCGGGCGTGCCCGGCTTGAAGGTCGGGTCGTAGTCGTTGGGAATGACGTTGCCGCCGGAGATGCCGTCCTCGACCACTTCAATGAAGCGCACGTTCGGGGTGAACAACGAGCGCGAGCGGGCGTCGTCGGTGTCCTCGAGGTCAATGACGTCCTTGGTGACCTGCTGCAGCGTGCTCAGGTATTCATCGCTGAACATGTTGCCGTCTTTGGCCATTACCGCGACCAGCACGCGGTTGGCGCCGCCGAAGTCCGCCTCGTAGTCGAGGAAGGTCTTCATGTACTCGTGCTGCAGCGGGATCTGCTTCTTGAAGCCGGCGTCCACCTTCAGCTGCGAGGCGTAGAAGCCCATCGCCACCGTGATGACGGCGAACACCAGCAGCACCAGCGGCCGGGCGCCGAAGACGAACCTTTCCATCAGGCGTTGAATGGATTTCATGGCGACTCCGTCACTTCAAGGGGGCGAGGTCGGCGCCCTTGTCGCCGACCAGCACGTAGTTGCCATCGCCGGCCGGCGCCACGCCGGCAAGCGTGGGCATTTCGCCGGCGCCATTGCGGAAGGCGCTGGCGACGAAGGCGGCATCGGCGCTGGCGCGCATCAGGATGGTGCCGTTCGCACCGGCGAGCACGACACCGCCGTTTTCCAGCGCGGAACCGCCCATCAGGCTGACGCTGCCCTGTGCGGGCACCTTGCTCCATCCCGAACCACCATCGGTGGATTCATAGACATTGCCGCGCAGGCCGTAAGCCAGCACGCGGCCATTGCCGAGCGATAGCACGCCGAACATCGAACCCTTGTACGGGAAGGCCTGCTTCTGCCAGCTGTTGCCGCCGTCGCTCGAGCGCAGCACGGTGCCGCGTTCGCCGACGATCACCAGGCTGCCGGGACCGGTGCTGGTGATGGCGTTGAGGTGTGGGTCGGACTCTTCGTCGAGCTGCAAGTCGGCTTCGCTGAAGACATCGCCGGTGGGCGCAGCGCGCTCGACCGGGGCGGACGATGCCGCCATGGCCTGGCGCGGCGTCCAGGTCTTGCCGCCATCGCTGGTCACCAGCATCAGGCTGTAGGCGCCGATGGCGATGCCGTTGTTGGCGTCGGTGAACAGGATGTCCATCACCGGCACGCCTTGGCGCGGGTCGTGGTCGGCGGGATTTTCTCCAGCGGCCAGCTGGAAGGGGTCGCGGCGCTGCGCGGTCCAGGTCTTGCCGCCATCAGCGGAATGAATGATCACGCCGTCGTGTCCGCCGGCCCAGAGCTGGTCGCCCACGGCAGTGATGGTGGTGAGCGTGGAGCGGGTCGGGGACTCGACCTGAGCCCACTGCTTGCCATCGCTGGAAGTCAGCACGTGGCCGCGCTCGCCCACGGCGAACCAGCCCGAATCGGCATGCACCACGTCCAGCAACAGCGAGTGGCTGGCGCGGGGCATGGCTTCGGATGGCAGTGCGGAGGGATCGTCGGCGGCGAGCTGGGCCGCCAGCGGCAAGCTGAGAAGGAGCAACAACGCGCCGGCCTTGCGGGCGGCGTTGGCACGAACGCTGGACATCGATTCCACTCCCGGAAACAGCCGATGCTTCGCTACAAAAAGACCGCGCCCTTTCGGGCGCGGTCGGTATTGCCTGGCTTAGCGGACGCCGCTGTCGCGCAGGTTCTGCGGCGAGTAATCCGCCGGCGTGCTCTGGAAGCTGAAGTCACGCGGCTTGTCCTGGTTGTCGAGCAGGCCGGAAATGTAGCGGCCCGACTTCAGGTCGTAATGCGTTTCCAGCGTGGTCCACAGCGTCGGCACTTCGTAGTAGTTGATCGGCAGCGCTTCCGAGTAGCGCCACAGGGTGCCCTGGCCGTCGTAGTGGTCGATACCCACGATCTGCCAGCTGTCCTCGTCCAGATACATGGTGCGGCGGCTGTTGATGTGGCGCTGGCCGGGCTTGAGCTTGGCCTCGATCACCCACACGCGGTGCAGCTCGTAGCGGATGTAGTCGGGGTTGATGTGGCCCGGGCGGATCAGGTCGCTGACCTTGGTGGCGCTGGAGTCGGCCTTGTAGCAGTTGTACGGGATGTACATCTCCTTCTTGCCGACCAGGGTCCAGCTGAAGCGGTCCATGGCGCCGTTGAACATGTCGGTCATGTCATTGGTGCGCAGGCCGTCGGAAGCGGTACCCGGGTTGTCATAGGCCACGTTCGGGGCGCGACGGACGCGGCGTTGACCGGGGTTGTACACCCAGGCCTGGCGCGGAGCGGCTTTCGCGTTCAAGGTTTCGTGGACCAGCAGCACGCCACCGGCCAGGCGGGCCGGGCCAAGCACGTCCTGCTTGAAGTACAGCAGGGTGTTGTTGATCGACTCGGAGGTGTTGCCCGGCTTGTAGTACAGGCCGAGGATTTCTTCCTGCAGGCGCACCAGCGTGTAGCTGCCGCCCGCGGTCGGCGCCGCCTGGTTGGAGAAGCTGCGCACCGACAGGCCCTTGTACTTGAGCTTGTGGTTCCAGATCGCCTCGTAGGCATTGTTCGGGATCGGGAAGGGGAAACCCTCGGCGCAGTTCTGGATGCCTTCGCCATCGGCAATCAGCTTGCAGGCGGTGGCGTTCTTCTTGGTGAACTCGTACGTGCGGGCCGGGAAGGACGCGGTACGGTGCGTCGGGTAGACGTCCATCCGGTAGTCCTTGTAGCGCGCGAACATCGCCTTCTGGCCAGCGCCGAGCTTGTCGGCGTACTGGTTGAGGTTGGCCGGCGTGATCGAGAACAGCGGCTTCTCGTTGGCATAGGGATCAATGTGATCCTTGCCGGCGCGATAGCCCGCCGGCGGACGGGTGATGCCGCCGTCCCAGGCCGGGATGGTGCCATCGTCGTTGCCGGCTTTTTCCGAACCCATCGGGGTCAGCTTGCCACCGAGCTGCGCGGCCTTGTCAGCCGAAGTATTGGCCTGGGCCACCACCGTAGCGAGGATAGCGGCGCCGGCGAACGTAGCCAGCGCGGTCTTCTTGAACATTCTCATCGTCTGCCCTCCCTAATGGCTCAGAACGAATACTTGACGGTGAACGAGGCGAAATCGCGGTCGGAGATCTGGTTGAAGCTGCCACCGCCCCAGAACGCGGTGTACGACAGGTCGAACACCAGCTTGTTGAGGTAGTTGGCTTCCACACCCACGGTACCGGACTTGCGGCCTTCCAGGAAGTTGCCGCCAGGTCCCGGAGTGGTGCCGTTCACGTCATGGTTGAAGGCGATGCGCGGAGACAGCGTGAAGGAGGTGCCGAACACGCTGTTGTAGTCAGCGCGCGCGGCCAGGCGGTAGCCCCAGCTGAACTGGGTCGGGAAGCCGCCTTCAAGCGTGGCCGGATTGCGCAGCGCGCCCTTCGGGCAGGTGGCGACGTTCGGCACCTGGCCGATCTGGGTGGTGATGTAGGAGCAGTCATTGACGCTGAAACCACCGCCTGTATCGGTACCCTCACCTTCGTAACGCAGCACGTCGGGCGACTCCAGGTCGGCGACTTCGGTGGCGCCGATTTCACCCACCAGGGCAACCTGTTCGGCGCCGAGCACCGTCGGGAAGGCCTTGGTGAAGGTCATCTGCAACTGCGAGACCTCGTGGCGGCGGTAACCGCGCACTTCCTTGCCGAAGTCGATGCGACCGCAGTTCGGGATCAGCTGGCTGCAGAACATCACGGCCTGCGGGAAGCCCGCCGGGTTCAGCGAGTTCAGGATGTTGAGCGGGGTGAGCGCGGCGAACAGCAGCTCGACGTCGTCGACCTGCAGGGGCATGTTCGGGCGGTAGCTGATTTCACCCTGCCAGGCGACGCCGCCAGGCAAGGTGGTGTTCCAGCTCATGCCGTACATGTGGATGTCTTCGGGATATTCCACGAAGTAACCGGCGGTCAGGCCGGTCGGCACGCCCGGCCCGAGCGGCGCCGGCAGCGCGGCGGTGGACACCGACTTGCCCGACAGCAGCGGCAGGCGGCTGTGGTAGTTCAGGAAGTAGAAGCCGAAGTCGGTGTTGCCCCAGTCCTCGGCGAACCAGTGCACGGCGACGCCGAACTGGCCGTCGTCGCGGGCGTTGCGGTTGGGCAGGCGCGGCACCGAGTTGGCGCAAGCGAAGCCCTGCAGCGCGCCCAGGCCGGCGTCGGAATTGCCGAAGCCCGAACCCAGCGGCAGCTTGCAGGTGTCGAAGTACAGCTCGGGGTTGTTGACCGGCTGCGGCGCGGTGCCGAAGCCCAGCATCACGTAGCTGCCGCCCGGCGAACCGAAGTCATTGGAGCTGAAGTAAGTGCCCGAGGGATCGACTTCGATCTCTTCGAACTCCAGCAGGTACATCGCTTCCATCGACAGGTTGTCGGTGAAGCTGAAGCTGCCCCAGACCATGTCGATCGGCAGGAAGGCTTCCTTCAGCTCGGCGCCGGCGACGCGCAGCTTGGACACGTCGATCGGATTGACGACGTTGATGCCGTTCTGGATGAAGGTGCTCTCGCCCCAGCTGACGGCCTGGCGGCCGATGCGGAAGCTGCCCTTGTGATCGCCCAATGTGAAGTCGTGGTAGATGAAGGCGTCGAGCAGGCGGAAGTCCTTGCCGACCTTTTCCTTGGCGACCTTGGTCAGGTCGTCACGGGTGGCGTTCTCGAAATCGTAGAAGTAGGTGGCGCGGGTGAAGGCGCCCCAGTTGTTCCACTTCAGGCTCAGCTCGGAAGTGATCTTGAAGGCGTTGGAGAAGGCATCGCCCTTGTCGTACTTCAGGTCGCCGTCATCGCGGTTGACCGAGAAGCGGCCCGGCGAAGCCACCTGGAACGGCGAACCGGGAACGGCGCTGGTGCTGCAACGGCCTGCGCCCACTGGAATCGCGCCCAGCGGAATATTGTTGAAGCACAGCGCCGGGTTGAAATGCGCCTTGCCGATCAGGTCCGGATCGGCGTCCTGCGTGCGCACCGAGATGCCGTAGCTGATGGTGGTGTCGAGGCTGCCGGTGAGGCCGCCCTTCTCGAACTCGAAAGCCTGCGCTGCGGGTGCCGACAGCAGGGCAAGAGCAACGGCCGAGGCCAGCGGGGCGCGGGAGAGCAGCCCACGAACGGGATTGTTGGATTTCATTGCTGTTGTTCCTCTGAAGGGCAGATCACTCGGGGCAAGAGCAAAACGCTGGCCGTTCGGGGAACACTCTGGCCGCAGGACAAGAACCGATGTTCCGATTTCATCCGCAGACCCCCCCGGGTTCGACGCCTTACTGTACCCCCATATTAAAAGTACGTTACGCCGAGAAGCAATGCCCCGGCGTATGGAGATTTCGGTTCTGCTTTTTGCTGCGGCGCAGCAAGGCCGGATTCAGGGCTCGAAGCCGCGCGGGGCATAGCCGAAGTCGGTCCAGGCCGGACCGGCATCGGCGACCTGGTCCAGGGCCAGCCGGGAGATGACGCCCGGCCCCGGCGCCCCGGGATCCCGCCAGCGCGCCAGGCCGGCGGCCAGGGCGAACAAGGGCGCGGGCAAGCGCAGCAGCCGGCACGCCGGGGCGTGGCGGTCCAGCGCCCGCCGCACCATCTCGTCGAAGGCCAAGGTCTCGCCACCCGGCAGGTCGTAGGCGCGTCCCGCCGTGGCAGGCGCGTCCAGGCAGGCCAGTACCGCGGTGGCCACGTCCGCCGCATGCACCGGCTGGCGCAAGCCACGGGCGTTTGCGGGAAGTGGCAGCAGGCCCCAGCGTTGCGCCCGCTCCAGCATGGGCGTCAGGCTGCGATCGCCTTCGCCGCCGTAGATCAGGCTCGGCCGCAGCACGGTGAGCGCCACGCCGCTGCGCGCGGCTGCGGCGGACAAGCGCGCCTCCGCATCCCGCAGGCGCGCGGCCAGGGCACGCTCGGCCGCATCGGCCGATTGGAGTTTGTCGTGGCGACCCGTCGAACCCAGCGCGATGACGCGATGCGCGTTGATGGCGCCCACTTCTAACCACGCCGCAAACGCATCAAGCGGACCCAAGCTGAGGATGGTCCCGGCTTGCGCCGCTTGCGCGGGCATGGCCTCCAGCGAACCGTGCAGCCAGTGGATGCCGGCGAGCGCGGGCTGCGGCCAGCGCGACAATGCCAACCAAGTGTCGCCGCGCGCCTGCAGCAGCGGCCGCAAGGCGCGCCCGACCTGCCCACTCAATCCGATGACCAGCGAGTCGCTCATGGCGGCGCCGGTACTACGCGCGGGATCAGCGCGCCGCGAACACGAACATCAGGGCCAGCCACAGCGCAAAACCCGCCATCAGGCCGACACCGAAGCGCCGGCTGATCGCCAGCCGCCCGCCCGACAGCGGGAACAGCGCCAGCGCGAAGGCCATCACCGCGGCGGGCGCGAAGCGGGCCACGCCGGTCGGCGTCGCCACATCGCCCTGCACCGCCATGGCCCCGATCACGAACAACAGATTGAACAGGCAGATGCCGAGCGCCTGCCCGACCACGACATTGCCCAGGCCATTCATGCGCGCCATCAGCACCGAGGCGAGTTGCGGCAAGGCGCCGGCGAAAGCGGCCAGGCTCAGGCCGAGCACCGCCGGCGTCACGCCCAGCGCAAGCGCCACAGCGGGCGCTGCGGCCACCAGCAAGCGGCTACCGAAATAGAGCAACGCCGCTGCAAAGGCGAAGCGCAACAGGTTCTGCACCAGCATCGTGCTGGTGACTGCAAACTTCGCCACTTCCGCTTGCGTGGCGGCGTCTTCGCGCGCCCCCTGCTGCAACACCACGCCCAAGCCCAGCGCGAAGGCGAGCACCAGCACGGCGCCCTCCCAGCGGACGACAAGGCCGTCGCCCGCGAACAGCAGCAACAAGCCGCAGGCCACCAGCACCAGCACCCATTGCAGCGGGAAGCCGCGCATCGCGGCGACGAGTGGGCCCATCAGCGCAGCCACGCCCAAGCCCAGGCCCAGGCTGGCAACGCTGGCGCCCACGGCCGCGCCCACCGCCAATTCGCCCTGCCCTGCTGCTTGCGCATAAGCCGCCAAGGCCAGCACCGGCAAGGCGCTGGCTGCCGTCATCAACAGCAAGCCGGCCTTGAAGGCACTCATTCCGAATTTCTGCGCCAGGCCCGACACGGCGCGCAGCGCGGAGTCGCCACCCAGCATCAGCAGGAACAGGCCGAGCACGAACAAGCCCAGACTCGACATGGTTTTCCCCGCCTTGGATTATTTCTTCGGAATATACAGGTCGGTGATGCTGCCTTCGAACACCTCGGCCGCCATGCCCACCGACTCGCTCAGGGTGGGATGCGGGTGGATGGTGTGACCGATGTCGCCGGCCTCGCAGCCCATCTCGATGGCCAGCGCGATTTCCGCGATCAAGTCGCCGGCATGCACGCCGACGATGCCGCCGCCCAGCACGCGCTCGCTGTCGTGGTCGAAGATGAGCTTGGTGAAGCCCTCCGTTCGCCCCAGCCCGACGGCACGGCCGGAAGCGGCCCACGGAAATTTGGCGACCCCGACAGAAATACCCTTGGCCTTCGCTTCGGTTTCCGTCAGCCCCACCCAGGCAATCTCCGGATCGGTGTAGGCCACCGACGGAATCACCCGCGCCACCCACTCACGCTTCTCGCCGGCCGCCACTTCCGCCGCCAGCTTGCCTTCGTGCGTGGCCTTGTGCGCCAGCATCGGCTGGCCGACCAGGTCTCCGATAGCAAAGATATGCGGCACGTTCGTGCGCATCTGCTTGTCAACGTTGATGAAGCCGCGCTCGGTGACGATAACGCCGGCTTTTTCCGCGGCGATCTTGCCGCCATTCGGGCTGCGGCCCACGGACACCAGCACGCGGTCGTACTTCGTATTGGTCGGCGCCTTGTCGCCTTCGAAACTGGCGTGCAGGGCATCCTTCTTCGCTTCGACCTTGGCCACCTTGGTGGACAGGTGCACGGCGACGCCGCGCTTTTTCAGCAAATCGGCGAGTGGCTTGACCAGGTCCTTGTCGGCACCCGGCATCAGCTGGTCCATGAACTCGACCACGGTGACGCTGCTGCCGAGCGCGGAGTACACGCAGGCCATTTCCAGACCGATGATGCCGCCGCCGACTACCAAGAGCTGCTTGGGAATGTCGGCCAGCATCAGCGCGTCGGTGGAATCCATCACGCGCGGGTCTTCCCAGGGAAAGCCCGGCAACTTCACCGGCTGCGAGCCGGCGGCGATGATGCAATGCGCGAAGCGCAGCAGCTTGGTGCCTTCGGCGGTTTCAACTTCGAGTTCATGGGCCGACACGAAACGGCCGGTGCCGGTGACGTTGCGAACCTTGCGCGCCTTGGTCATGCCGGCCAGGCCCTGGTTCATGGTGCCGACGACCTTGTCCTTGTGCGCGCGCAGCTTGTCGATGTCGATCACCGGCGCGCCGAAGCTGACGCCGTAATCGGCGGCATGCTTGGCCTCGTTGATGACTTCGGCCGCGTGCAGCAGGGCCTTGGACGGAATGCAGCCGACATTGAGGCAGACGCCGCCGAGCTTGGCGTAGCGTTCGACCAGCACCACGTCCATTCCCAGATCGGCTCCGCGGAAGGCAGCGGTGTAGCCGCCGGGGCCGGCGCCAAGCACCACGAGCTGGCATTCGATATCGGCTTTGCGGCCGCTGGAAGCGGCGGCGCTGGGGGTCGGCGCATTCGGTGCGGCCGGCGCGGGTGCGGGCGCTGCGGCGGGCGCAGATGTCACAGCGGGTGCGGGAGCAGCGGCGACAGCCGCAGGCGTAGCGGCCTTCGGCGCCGAAGCCGCCGCGGCATCAGCGGCTTCCAGAATCGCGATGACGGTTCCCTCGGACACCGTATCGCCCACCTTCAACTTGAACTCCTTCAGCACGCCGGCGGCGCTGGACGGCACTTCCATCGTCGCCTTGTCCGATTCCAGCGTCACCAGGCCCTGGTCCTTGGCAATCGTGTCGCCGGGCTTGGCCAGCAATTCAATCACCGGCACATCGCTGCTGCCGCCGATGTCGGGCACCTTGATTTCGATCGTGGCCACGCGCGGTCCTTGCGTCAGACCAGGAGCCGGCGCAGGTCGCCGAGCACCTGGGAAAGATAAGTGGTGAACCGTGCCGCGGCGGCGCCATCAATCACGCGATGGTCATAGCTCAGCGACAGCGGCAGCATCAGGCGGGGGGCGAACTCGCTGCCATTCCACACCGGCTTCATCTGCGACTTGGACACGCCGAGGATGGCCACTTCGGGCGCATTGATGATCGGCGTGAACGCCGTGCCGCCGATTCCACCCAAGGAAGAAATCGAGAAGCAGCCGCCCTGCATGTCGGCGGCGGTGAGCTTCTTCTCGCGCGCCTTGGCGCTGATCTCGCCCAATTCCTTCGACAGCTCCAACAGGCCCTTGCGGTCGCAATCGCGCAGCACCGGCACCACCAGGCCATCGGGCGTGTCCACGGCGATGCCGACATGGAAATACTTCTTCAGCACCAGTTCGTCGCCGTCCAGCGAGGCATTGAAGTTCGGATACTTCTTCAACGCCGCGACCACCGCCTTGATCAGGAAGACCAGGGGCGTGACCTTGGTGTCCTTGTGTTCTTCGCCGAGCTTCTTGCGGAAGGCCTCCATCTCGGTGATGTCGGCGTCTTCGAACTGGGTGACGTGCGGGATCATCGCCCAGTTGCGCGCCAGGTTGGCGGCGGAAAGCTTGTTGATGCGGGTGCGCGGCTGGCGCTCGATCTCGCCGAACTTGGCGAAGTCCACCTGCGGCCAGGGAATCAGCTGCAGGCCGCCGGCGCCACCGCCCGCACTTGCGACATGGCCACCCGCCAGCGCCGCCTTCACGAAAGCCTGCACATCGACCTTGCCGATGCGACCTCCACGCTCGCTGCCCTTCACCTGCGCAAGATCCACACCGAGCTCGCGCGCGAACACGCGCACGGCCGGGCTGGCGTAGGGCAGCACACCCGGCACCAGGCTTTCGCTGCCCAGGTCGCGTGGCGCGGACGTCGCCGCTACGGCGGCGGGCGCAGGGGCGGCAGCGACCGGCGCAGCGGCGGCGGGAGCAGCGGGCGTCGGTGCAGGCGCGGGCGTCGGAACAGGCGCGGCAGCAGGCGCAGGCGTTGCAGCCGGCTTGGCCGCAGCGCCAGCATCGCTCGCCTCGATCATCGCCACCACGGCGCCGGTGCCGATCTCGTCGCCGATCTTCACCGTCAACTCGCGCACCGTACCGGCGAAGGGCGCCGGCACTTCCATGGTGGCCTTGTCTGATTCCAGCGTGACCAGGCCCTGGTCCTTGGCGACGGTGTCGCCAACCTTGACCAGCAGCTCGATCACCGGCACGCCCTTGTCGCTACCGATATCCGGGACCCGGGCTTCCATCAACTGCGACATGCCATCCACCTGTAACGCTGGGGTCCGCCATTGTGGCAAAAAGCGGCCCCCCACCCAAGCCCGAGGCGCGCAGCCCCGGGCTTTGGCGACTCTCCGGCACGGTGGCCGGACGCGTCAGAACTGCGTGCCGGACACCTGGTAGCGCGTGATGAAGGGCAAGGTCATGCCGCTGCCGCTGCGGCAACGCAGCTTGTAGGGTCGCGCCGAGCCGGTGTTCTGGCCGTTGGACTCCACCTGCAGGAAGGTGTAGCCGTTGGCCTCGTTATCGTCCCGGTTGCCGGTGAACAGGGAATCGCCCTGCCCCGGATCCGGCACTACCACCGAGTTGTTGCCACCGGCATTGGTGGCGCCGCCGGGGTCGGTGGCCCGGATCTCAAGTCCGTAGGACGCCGCAGCCACCAGGCCGGTATTGGGATTGATGATCTCGCATTGCACGTAGTCCGACGCGTGGTAGCCGATCACATGCAGGTTGTTGAAAGCACCGGCCGGGATGGTGAAGGGCGTGCCGACATCCACACCGTCGAACACGATGTCGCGAGCAGCCAGGATGTCCTCGGGACCTGCAACCGGGTTGGGATTGGCAAAGGCCGGCAGGACGGCTCTGGCCGCCTTGGCGATGCGGAAGTCGGCGCCGAAGCTGGTGTTGTCCTGCACCGTGCAGAAGGTGATCAGGCCCGGCTCGGCCGGCCCGTTCTCGACGAAGGTGATCATGGCGTCGTCCTGGTCGCCGGGCGCCACGGCGCCGGCCGCGAAAATATCCAGCAAGCGCACCAGCTTGCCCGGTGACAGCGTCACATCGCCGCTGCCGATCTGGGCACCGGCGCTATTGCGGATCACGTAATGCACCGGCGTGTCGATCGGCGAGTTGCCGAACACCGGCATGTTCGCCAGGAAGCAGTTGGTCTGGTAAGCCGGCGCATTGCCGCTTGCCGCCAGCCGGCGAATGCCGGTGACCACGCTGGTGGCCGAGCTGAAAGTAGACCCCGGAAAGCCTTCAACGGTGAAGCCAGCGCCGGCGATGTTGCTCACCCGGGAAAACGCCGAGTAGGTCAGGTAGCCCGTACCGGTGGCGTGCGAGAGATAGAGGAAACCGAACTGGCTGCCCACGCCCAGCGCCGGGCACAGGGTGCGCAGGCTGGTCACCACCGCTTCGCCATTGGCCGGCACGAGGATATTCGGGCAGACGATAGGCGTCAGCTGCGTCGCTCCATTGCCAGGGTAAAAGCGCGGCGTCAGCGTGATGTCGCTACCGTTGTTGTTCTGGAAATTGAAGCGTTGCACGAACGAGCCCGAATCCACCACCACCGGAATGATCTGGACGGAGTGGTAGCCATCGGTGGACTGCGCGCTGGCAGCCAGCGGAACCAGCCCGGCCAACAGGCAGGCAGCAGCGAACCTCACAAGGTATCTAATGCGGTGTTGCAACATGGTCTTCTCCCCCGCCGGAGGCTCCGGCGCCCTGCTGGCATTGATGCCGCCCTGAGCGCGCAGGCGCCACTGATATCTTCGGAATTCGTCGGAAGCGTCCGGAATCGGCGCAAAAAAAAGCCCCCGGGGAGGGGGCGAGGGGAAAACGGCGTTGCCACCGTGATTGCGCTCGAGGCGCTCAATCCTTGTGGTGGCGGTCGTCAACTTCGAGCAGCTGCAGCGATTCGCCGCCGGGCAGGCGGTATTCCAGGGCATCGTCCAGGGCGTCCATCCGGGTCAGGCGATCGCACATGGCCTGGGCCAGGGGCTCCAAGGCCTTGGCGCGGGCGTCCACGCGGGTATCGATCTCGTGTTCCATGCGGTCCATGCGCTTTTCGAACTCGGCGCGCTTGGCCTCGCCGGCAAAGATCATGCTCATGGCAGAGCGGACGGCGCCACCGGCGATATCGGGCACGTAGCGGGCCACGATCGGCTCGACGATGTCGTCCATGGCGTCGTCGTTGAAGACGGTCAGGGGTTGGTCGCGGATCTCGGCCAGCGCCTGGCGCCGGGACTTCTCGAGGTTGGCGATGGTCTCGTCCGGGGTCGCGGACAAGCCGCGGGCGACCTCGGTGAGCGCGGTGAAGGCGATGGCGATGGCTTCCTCGCTCACCTTCTGCACTTCCGGTCCCAGGCCGCGCAGCTCGAGCTCGAACTGGGCCACGCGCTGCTGGTCGGCGGCGCCGAGCTGGATTTCCTTGCCGTCAATGAACAGGCGGCCGCCGCCGATGCCGACCTTGCGTGCCGGGCCGCTGTCGCGCTGGAACAGGTAGGCGGCGCGGTAGGGGCCGATGTTGTAGTCGGAATGGATATTGCAGCTGATGTGGGAATGGCCGCCGACTTCGTGCGCCTGGGTGGCGACGCTGGCGCTGGCGAGCAACAGGGCAAGCGGCAAGAGGGCGAGCTTCATCTTCGGCGTCCGGTGGTGAGGGTGTGCGCAGTGTGTCAGCGCCCCCGGTCCGGCGAACGTGCCGAACGGCGGCATGACCAAGGTCACGGTCGGCTTCGTCCCCGCGGCCCCGACAGGTATCCTTGACCGGCCTCCCGCCCGAGAGTTCCGCCGTGCCCCTGCCCGACTTCCTGCGCCGCCGCCCCTGGCTGGCCCTGCTTGCCCTCGCATTGCTGCTCGGCCTCGCCTTCCAGGGCACGCGCGGCCTGTGGGAACCGGACGAAGGTCGCTACACCAATGTTGCCCTGCAGATGATCCACAGCGGCGACTGGATCAGCCTGCGCCGCAACGACACGGCCCTGCACTTCACCAAGCCACCGGTCACGTACTGGGCCATCGCCAGCAGCGTGGAAGCTTTCGGCCGCAACGAATGGGCGGTGCGACTGCCCATGGCCCTGGCTTATGTGCTGACGGTGATGCTGGTCTTTCGCATGGGCAAGCGCCTGGTGCCGGAGCGGCCCTGGCTGCCCGCGCTGATCTACGCCAGCAGCCCGATTCCTTTCCTGGCAACCAATACGGTGAACACCGACACCGTGCTGGCCGCGATGGAAGCGCTGTCGGTGATGTGCTTCGTGCAATACCGCTTCGCCAGCGGTAGCGCGCGTTGGCTCGATGCCATGTGGGCCGCGTTTGGCCTGGCCTTCCTGACCAAGGGACCGCCGTCCTTGCTGCCGCTGCTGGCCATCGTGGCGTTCGAGATCAGCCAGGGCCGTGCACGGACCTTGCTGCGCCCGATCGGCCTGCTGGCCTTCGCGCTGGTCGGCTTCAGCTGGTTCCTGGTGGTGATCAACCGGCATCCGGGCCTGCTGGATTATTTCCTCGGGCACGAGGTGTACGCGCGTATCGCCACCGACGAGCTCAAGCGCTATCCCGAATGGTACGGGCCCTTCGTCATCTACCTGCCGACCCTGCTGGTGGGCATGCTTCCGTGGGCATTCGCGCTGCGCAAGCCGGCGCTGCCGCGTTGGGCCGCGCTCGATACGCAAAGCCGCTTCCTGTGGATCTGGCTCTGCCTGCCGCTGTTGATCTTCTGCCTGGCGCGTTCGCGCCTGCCGCTGTACCTGCTGCCTCTGTTCGCGCCGATCTCGCTGCTGCTGGCGCGCAATGTTTCGGCGCACTGGAACGAGCGCAGCAGCGGACGCATCGCCGGCTTGCTGGCGCTGTGGTTCGTCCTGCTGCTGGGCATGAAGTATTGGGTATCGGCGCACTACGTCACCGACAAGGACGGCCGCCCCTTCGCCGCGCAGCTGGCGCCAATGATTCCCGGCCATCCGGACAAGCTGCTGTTCGTCGAAGACATGACCCGCAACGGCCTGAACCTGTACCTGGACACCGACATCGAACGCGTGTCCTTCAAGCCGATCCAGAAAATGATTTCCGACTCGTCCTACGACAGCACCTTGGGCGAAGCGTTGGTGCAGCCGGGCAGCCACCGCGTCTTCATCATGAAGGCCAATGTCGAACAGTTCTTCCTGGACTCGGTGAAGGCCGCGCACAAGGCACCGATCCTGCTCGGCCGCATTGACGAGGCGAAGAAGCGGCCCGAGCGCGCGCGCGTGGTCTACACCCTGTCCGGTGACTTCCCGGACAACACCGCGCCCTGATCGGCTCAGGGATGTTCGGCTTCCACGTGGATGCGCTCGTGGCGCACCAGGTAGATGCCGCTGCCGATGATGATGGCTGCGCCCAGCAGGGTGTAGCGGTCGGGCAGCGTGTGCCACAGGCTCCAGTCGAGCACCACGGCCCAGGCCAGCGCGCTGTACTCGAAGGGCGCGATCGCCGACGCCTCGCCCAAACGGAAGGCTTCGGTAATGGCGAGCTGGCCGAGGAAACCGGTCACCGCGATACCCAGCAGGATCAGACTATGTTCGGAACGAAATCCCACCCAATGCGGCGTCGCCAGCAAGCCGGCGCCGATGCCCACCAGCACCATCACCCAGAACACTTGGCTCTCGCCGGAATCTGTGCGACCGACAATGCGCACCGTGATCGCTGAAATCGAATAGCACACCGCCGCGCCGAGCACGGCCAATGCGCCCAAGGTGAACATGCCCGTGCCGGTCGGGCGCAGCACCACCATCACGCCGATCAAGCCCGCCGCAATCGCAAGCCAGCGCGCACGATTTACGCGCTCGCCCAGCATCGGCACCGAAAGAATGGTGATCAGCAGTGGCGCGATGAAGAAAATCGAGTAGGCCTCGGCCAGCGGCAACTCGCGCAGGCTGAAAGCAAACAGCGACAACATGCCGATGCCCAGCGCACCGCGCAGCAAGTGCAGCGACCAGCGCACCTTGAACAGGCCCGGCACCGCCCGTCGCCACAGCACGTAGGCAATCACCAGCGGCAGCGACGACAGCGCGCGCATGGACGCCACCTGCATCGCCGGGTAATGCGGCGACAGCAACTTCAGGCCGGCGTCCATCAGGGACAGGGACAGCACGGCCAGAAGCATCGCGCCGATGCCGCGTAGGGTGGTCTTTCGGGTCATGGCCCAGTATGAACGGTCGAGCCTGGCTGATTTAGCCATCAAGGTGGCGTATCCGCCACTACTGGGCTAGGCTGTCCGGGCCGAATCTATCCCTGCCCCGGGTCCCCCGGACCCTATGCAGGAGTCTCCCATGAACAAGATCAGCACCCTGATGGCCATTTCCGCCATGTTGCTCTCCGCCGCCGCCAGCGCCGCCCGCCCCCAGCCCCTGCACGAGCCGGCCGAGTCCTTCTATGTCGCCGGCAACCAGTACACCGCCTCGCTCGACCAGACCCACAACCAGTGGCGCCTGCAGCCGGCCAGCGGCGAGGACCTGGTGATCGATACCGGCACCTGCGCGACAGGAACAATGATTCCCGCCGGCGTCTGGCTGCTGGTGCGCGACGAACGCGGCCGCCCCGAACTGCTGGCGCCCTCGGTCACGCCGCTTCCCGCCGGCAGCGCCGACCACGTCGCCCTGCGCAGCTGCGAGACCGCGCAAGGCAGCGAGCTGGCCGTTCCCGCCGCCCTGCTGAAGTTGCTCGGCGAGCGCACCGGTGCCGTCTATGTCTACGATTGATCCGATCGCCGACCGTGTGCCCGGCCGACTGCGCCTGGGCATCCTGGCGATCGAAGGCTGCATGCTGTCTTCGATCGCCTCGGCCAGCGACACCCTGCGCGTGGCGCAGACCCTGGCGAACATCCGCAATCCTGCGGCCGGCCTGAGGCTCGAAACCGTTGTCTTCGGCGCGCGCGGGCAAAGCAGCGTGCAGACCTCGGTGGGGCTGTCGCTCGGCGGTTTGGTGGACGTGCCCGAAGACCTCGACCTGGTGCTGCTGCCCGGCTTGCTGCACAACAGCCCGCAGGACCTGGTCACGCGCGTGGCCCAGCTCAAGCCGGAAATCGAATTGCTGCGCAGCCTGCACCTGCGCGGCGTGCAGTTGGCCGGCAGTTGCAGCGGCAGTTTCCTGTTCGCCGAATCGGGCCTGCTCGACGGCCATCGCGCCACCTGCAGCTGGTGGCTGGCCACGGCCTTCCGTCATCGCTATCCGCGCGTGCGCCTGGAAGCAGACGCGATGGTGGTCGAAGACGCCGGCATGCTCACCGCCGGTGGCGCCGGTTCCCTGCAGACCTTGATGCTGCGCCTGATCGGCCGCGTCGGCGGCGAAGAACTCGCCCAGCAAACCGCGCGCATGTTGCTGATCGATACCGAGCGCCAGAGCCAGGCGCCCTATGTCAGCCAAGCCTTGATGGAAAAGCCCCGCCACTCCCTGACCGAGAAGGCCGACTCCTTCCTGCAGCACGAGCTGCACCGCGAAGTCACCGTCACCGAACTGGCCGACTATTGCGGCACCAGCGAGCGCAGCCTGTTGCGCCACTTCCGCACCTACCACGGCGTCACGCCCATGACGCATATCCAGACCCTGCGCGTCGAACGCGCCAAGGCCCTGCTGGAAACCACCCACCTGAGCTTCGAGGAAATCGTCGAGCGCTGCGGCTACAGCGACAGCGCGAGTTTCCGCAAGTTATTCAAGCGCGCGACGGCGATTACTCCGGGGGATTATCGCGAGCGGTATCGCCTGAGGCCGCATTGAAGCTAACGGTGCAGTGTCCGGAAAATCCAATCGCATAGCGGCCAACTGATGTTGAAGTTGTGGCGTGCCATGCGCTTGGGGTCATGGTGCCCGCGGTGCAGCCAGCCGAGTTTGCGCACCAGCCAGTTCTGCGCCAGTGGGTGGCCTTCGGGCAGGTGGTAGGCCAGGTGCAGGATCTCGTAGTTCAGGAAATAGAACAGGGCGGTGGCGAAGAACAGCCAGGCCACGTTCGCCGAGAAGGCCCAGGCAAGCAATAGCGCGATCGGCGTGCCGAATACGCCGAAGAAGAATGTCACCAGCAGCGGCGGGAACAGCACCGCGCGCAGGTCGCGCAGGTCGTCAATCGGCATGGACTCGTGGCTGAAAAAACGGTGGTGCTGGCCAGCATGGCGCTTGTAGACCAGGCCCAGGCCGCGGTACGGACGGTGCATCGGAAATCGGTGGCCCAGGTATTCGGCCAGGTTGGCGTAAAGCCAGGACGCGGGTATCGCCAGCCACTCCAGCGGGCGCACTCCGTGAACCTGCAACACGCAAAGCACGAAAGCCAGGCCGCCGACGCCGAAAGTAAAGGCCAAGTGCAGCCGGCCGTCGTAGCGCAGGGGAATCTCGCGGTCGCGGTATTCCTCGCGATAGCGCGCCACCGCCTCGGGCAGGCCCACACCCCGACTCATCGCCCTGCCCCGCCCATGCCTGCCTCCTTCGCCACTCGCAGCGATACTACGCGCTGAGACTGCAATCGAACACAATGGCGCATGCGCAAGATCGTGCACATTGATATGGACGCCTTCTACGCCTCGGTCGAGCAGCGCGACAACCCGGCGCTGCGCGGGCGCCCGGTGGTGGTGGCCTGGCGCGGCGCGCGCTCGGTGGTCTGCGCGGCCTCGTATGAAGCGCGCAAGTTCGGCGTGCGCTCGGCCATGCCGGCGATCCGCGCAGAACGGCTCTGCCCGTCAGCCGTGTTCGTGCCGCCGGACTTCATCCGCTACCGCGCCGTGTCCAAACAAGTACGCGAGATCTTTTCCCGCCACACCGACCTGATCGAACCGCTGTCGTTGGACGAGGCCTATCTCGACGTCACCGAAAACAAGCTCGGCCTCGCCAGCGCCACCGCGGTAGCCACGGCCATTCGCGATGCCATTCGCGAAGAAACCCAGCTCACCGCCTCCGCGGGCATCGCGCCGAACAAGTTCCTCGCCAAGATCGCCTCGGACTGGCGCAAGCCCGACGGCCAGTTCGTCATCCGCCCGCACCAGGTGCTCGGCTTCCTGTCGCCGTTGCCGGTGGGCAAGTTGCATGGCGTGGGTCGGGTGATGGAAACCAAGCTGTCCAGCATGGGCATCCAGACCGTCGGGCAATTGCGCGCGATTGGTGAAGCCGAACTCGAGCGCCGCTTCGGCCGCTGGGGCAAGCGCCTGCACGAACTCTCGCTGGGCATCGACGAAAACCGCGTCGTCACCGAGCGCCCGACCCTTCAGGTGTCGGCTGAAGACACCTTCGAAACCGACCTGTTGCTACGCGACACCGAGCCGACCCTGCGCAGGCTGGCGGAAAAAGTCTGGACTGGCGCGCTGAAGGAAGAAGGCCGCATCGGCCGCACCGTCGTGCTCAAGCTCAAGACCAGCGACTTCCACATCATCAGCCGCAGCCTGACGCCGACGTTTCCGCCGGCCAATGTCGGTGAACTCACCGACATTGCCCTGTCACTTCTGGACCGCGTGGACCTTCCCTCGCGCACGCGCTATCGCCTGGTCGGCGTCGGCCTGGCCAATTTCCGCGATGCCAACGAGCTGCCGCCGCAGCCCGAGCTGTTTGCCTGAGCCTCAGTCCTTGCCGAGGCTGGCGATATCGATCACGAAGCGGTAACGGACATCGCCCTTGAGCATGCGCTCGTAGGCTTCATCAATCTGCTGCACCTGGATCAACTCGATGTCCGAGGCCACGCCATGCTCGGCGCAGAAGTCGAGCATCTCCTGGGTTTCGGCGATGCCGCCGATAAACGAGCCAGTCAGCACGCGGCGCTTGGAAATGATCGCCATCGCCGCCACCGCCGACGGCACTTCCGGCACGCCCAGCAGGATCATCTTGCCGTCCACGCGCAGCAAATTCAGGTAGGCGTTGTAGTCGTGCGGCGCCGACACCGTGTCGAAGATGAAGTCGAACTGGTTGGCATGCGTCTTGAACACTTCGCCATCGGCAGTGGCGGCAAAATCCTGGGCGCCCAGGGCCAGGGCATCGGCGCGCTTGGACGGCGAGGTGCTGAGCACCGTGACGCGCGCGCCCATGGCCTTGGCCAGCTTCACCGCCATATGACCCAGGCCACCGAGGCCGACCACCGCCACCTTGTCGCCCGCCCGCAGTCCGAAATGCCGCATCGGCGAATAGGTGGTGATGCCCGCGCACAGCAGCGGCGCGGCACGGTCCAGCGGCAGCGAGGCCGGAATGCGCAGCACATAGTTTTCATCCACCGTGATCTGGGTGGAATAGCCGCCGAAGGTATTGGCGCCCGTGCCCTTTTCGCGGCCGTTGTAGGTGGTCACCGGCCATTGCACGCAGAACTGTTCGTTGCCGGCCTGGCAATACTCGCAGTTGCGGCAGGAATCGACGAAGCAGCCCACGCCCACCGCATCGCCCACCCTGTAGCGCGTCACTTCGCTGCCCACGGCGCGCACATGGCCGACGATCTCGTGCCCGGGCACCAGCGGATAGACCGAGTTGCCCCAGTCATTACGCACGAAGTGCAGGTCGGTATGGCAGACGCCGCAGTACTGGATGTCGATCAGCACATCGCGCGGGCCGGGCTCGCGGCGCTCGATCGAAAACGGGGCCAGGGCTTGCTTGGCGGCGGCAGCGGCATAGGCGCGGGTACGGATCATGGCTGAGCTCCGGAAAGTGAAAGGCTGATGCTAGCCCAAGGGCCGTGATGTTTGCGTTTCAGGGCGACTGCTGCAGGGCCATGGGCACCTGGTCGTAGCGCCAGCGACCCTGGCCGGTGCCGCAGGCATTGACGAGGCGGGAGCTGGGCAGGCGCGTCCAGTGCCGGCCGTCCTGGTCGCCGTAGGCTTCCGGATGCAGCACCGTGTCGGCATCCAGGGGCGTGGCGCAGGGCAGCTGGACGCTCAGCTCGCCGCCGCGCAGCCAGGCCTTGTCGCCTGGCAGCAACCTTGAAACTCGGAAGCCGCTGACCGCCCAACCGGGCGCCGACGAATCCACCACCGCGCCCCGTGTGTCGGCGATCCACACGCCGCCCGCGCCCATCACCCGCAGTTCGGCGTCGCCGTTGGCGGAGAAATCCGCGCGCAGCACGGTGGCTTCATCCACGCCAAAACCAAAGCGCGTGTGCGAGTCCATCAGCAGGCGGATTAGCCGACCCTCGCGCGCGCGTTCGCGGAAGTGGGTGTCCGCCACGCCCAGGGAAAACACCCGCAGGCCGCCGCTGGCGCGGTACTGCAGCGCCTCGGGATTGCCCTCGTGCGTGCAGTTGCCATTCATCGCGCAGAACTGGGTGTTCACTTCCACCGCCTGCGCGCCGTGGCGCAGGCCTTGCGCGGTGGTGCCGTCGCCGATCATGGGGATGGTGCCGGCCTCGTTGCCGGACTGGATCGCCGTGCCGGCGCTGGTGCCAGCCAGCGGCGCGCCGGCTTCGATGCGCGCGCGCAGGCGCTTGCCGAGCGCGGTGAACTCGCCCGGCTTCACTTGCAGGCTGCGCAGGCTCAGGGACTGATCGCCGCCATTGATCAGCAAGCCGTCGGCCTGTTCGACCAGTTGCATCATCTGCTTGGGATTGCGGCAAAGCTCTTGTTGCCGCCGCGCGGCTTCGGGATGAATTGCGCTGCGATCAAGTACGCCGTTGAGCGGCCAGCGCAAGGCGTCAATGCCGGCGCAGGACCGGGCCTGCACGAAGGCCGGCTCCAGCGGCAGCCACTGCGCTTGCGCGCCCGCCTGCTCCAGCAACGACCCGTAGTAGTCCACATCGTTGAAAGGGTCGGTGGAGGATGCCGTGAGATAGACGATGCGCGGACGACCGCTGTGACCGCGGGCATGGGCACGCTCCGCGGCGGAAGCGACGAAGGCGCGGAAGATTTCCTGCACGTAGGGCTCGCTACCGTCAAGGTAGACCAGGGCCTTGCGCGAGCCGCCATCGCGACGAAGCGCGCGCACCTCGAAGGCATCGTCAATCAGCCAGCCTTCTTCTTCCGTCAGTCCAGCGGCTTCGAGGGCGGCATGCCAGGGCTTCTCGGAAAGACGCCGAGTGCCAAGGCTTGCGCCGACCTTGCGCAGGCCGGCCAACACTGCCTGCTGCCGCGCCGCGCCGCCGACCCAGCCTTTCAGCCCCGCCAGCTGTGCAAGCGCCGCGGCGGAATATCGAAACTCGCGGCTGCGCAGGGCTTCGCGTTGCTGGAACCAGGCCTCGGCCTCGGCCGCTTTCGCGGCAACGCAGAACTGCGGTTCGATGCTCGAGCACAGCGGCTCGCCGCCACCGATCAGCCAGAGCTGCTTGCCTGGCGTGGCGGCGTGCGCGCTCGCACAAGCGCACGCAAATGCAGCGAGCAGAACGAACCGAAAACTGCGAAAACTCATGTCTTTTGGCTCCCTGCAGAGAACAGTCGCTCGCGATCCGCCGCATCCAGCAGACGCCATTCACCCGCCGGCAAGCCGCCCAGATCCAGTCCGCCAATCGCCAGGCGCTGCAATCCCTGCACATGGTTGCCGACCGCCGCGAACATGCGTCGCGCCTGGTGGTAGCGGCCCTCGGTCAGGGTGAGTTCGGCCGTGCGCGGACCCAGCACACGCATCGAAGCGGGCGCCAGCGGCGTCTCCTCGCCTTCCAGCATCAGGGTTCCGCTAGCGAAGGTGGCGACTTCGTCGCCGCGCAGGTCTTCTGCCAATTCAGCGCGATAGATCTTGTCCAGGTGCGAGCGCGGCGAGGTGATCTGGTGCTGCAAAGCGCCATCGTCGGTCATGAGCAGCAGGCCTGAGGTGTCGCGATCCAGCCTGCCGACATTCGCCAGTACCGGGTTGCGCAGGCGAAAACGCGGCGGCAGCAGTTCATAGATCAGCCGGCCCTTGTCTTTGGTGGAACAGGTATAGCCGACTGGCTTGTGCAGCATCAGCAGCATGCCTTGCGCGGGGCCGAGCGGCTCGTCGTCCACCAGCACGTCTTCGTGCGCGGGCTGGTCGTCTTCGCCCAGGGCATTGCCGGCGCGATCGGTTACCCAGCCATTGCGCAGCATGCGCGAGACGTCCTTGCGGCTGCCGTAGCCAAGGTTCGCCAACAGCTTCACCAGCTTCATGCCTTCACCGCCTCGATAATCTTGAAACCGTCCTGCATCGCCACCGGGCGCACGCTGGCGAAACCTGCCGCCAACTCCTGCTCGTAGGGCAAGTGTCGGTTCGCCACCATCCACAAGCATCCCCGCGGCCGCAGCGCCGCGGCGGCCGCGCGAATGAAGGCGCGGCCAAGATCAGGTTCGTCCGCGCGCCCCTGGTGGAAGGGCGGGTTGCTGACGATGACATCGAAGCGCTCCGCTACTCCGGCCGCCACATCCTGCCAGTGGAACCGGCACGGCAAGCGCGCGCCAGCAAGATTCTGGCGCGCCAGCTCCAGCGCACGGGCATCCGCCTCGTACACCTCCAGCGATCGGATGCCCGGGCAGCGCGCTAGCAGTTCGCTGGAAAGATAGCCGTAGCCAGCGCCCAGATCGGCGGCATCGCCAGCAAGATCGGCGGGCAGGTGCGCCGCCAACAAGGCCGACGCGGCATCAATGCGATCCCAGGCGAACACGCCGGGCCGGCTCTGGAAGCGCCCATCCAGAATCGGTCGTGGCGCATCGGCTTGCTGCCATTGCGCCAGGAGTTGCGCATCGCAAAGTTGCGCTTCAGGTCCTGCCCAGAACACGCGGCAGTGATGCTTGCTCAAGCTATGCACGGGCGCGACCAGTTGTTCCAGGTCGCCTTGCAGCGCACGCGCGCCTTCGTTGTTGGCGGCCGCGGCCACCAGTACGCCCGAGGCCGAACGCGCGGCCAGCCCGCGCGCCAGCAGCGCCCGCGCCTGCTCGCGCTGGCGCGGCAGCAGGACCAGCACGCGCGCGAACGAGCCGCTCACTTCCTCGGCTTGCACCTGCAACCCGGCGCGGATCAGCGCGTCGGCAAACGGTTTGAACGGCTGCACGCAGGTCCAGCCCGCGGCCTGCAGCGGCAACTGCGCGCCCGCGCGTGCACCCAAAAACAAGGCCGGCTCCGCGAAATCCAGCGCGCCGGTTTCGAAGGGCAGCATCAGCGCGGCCAGCACGGCCTCGGCATCGGCACTCATCGGCCGGCCCGCATCGCTTCAATCGCCGGCACCATGGCCTCAAAGGCCGAATCCCAGTCATCGAGCACCGGCTGCCGGAACAGGCGCACGCTGGGGTACCAGTCGGTGTCGTTGCGGCCGAGGAACCAGCGCCACTCGGGCACGAACTTCAAGGCAAGAAACGCCGGCCGACCCAAGGCCCCCGCGACGTGAATGGTGGACGTGTCCGAACTCACCACCAGGTCCAAGTGCTGCATCAAGGCGGCACTATCGAGGAAGGCGTCATCACCTTCGTCCAGGTCATCACCGGGGGACTCGACCACCATGCCTTCGGGCAAGTGCTGCAACTGCTCCAGCCCATAACGCTTCTGCAGGCTGATCAAGCGTACGCCGGGAATGCGCGCCAGCGGCGCGAAGCAGGACAGCGGCACCGAACGCCCGCCGTCAATCGTGCGCGAGGGATTGCCCTTCCAGACGATGCCAATGCGAAATCCCTCGCTGCCGATGCGCGCGCCCCACTTGGCGATGCGCTCGGGCTCGGCGAACAGGTAGGGCACCGGGCAGGGAATCGTGTCCAGGCGCGTATCGAACAGGCCCGGCAAGCTGAGCAGCTTGCAGTGGAAGTCGAAGCGCTCATCCTTGGGCAGGCTGCCGAGAAAGCGAATGCGCGAGGCCAGCGGCCGGAATAGCCGGAACAGTTTCGGATTGCCGAGGAAACTTACGCGCGCGCCGCGATCGCCCAGCATCGGCAAGTAACGAATGAACTGGATGGCATCGCCCAAGCCGGTCGCATCGGAAACCAGGATGGATTTCCCGCGCAGATCCTCACCCTGCCAATCAGGCGCGATGCTCGGCGTGATCTCGCGCTCGGACGCCTTGGGCCGGCGGTGCTCGTAGTCGGGCCAGCCACCGGCGAGGTCCCCCGTCAGCAGCTTGAGGATGCCGCGGTTGCGATACGCGGCATCAAAATCCGGCTGCACGCGGATGCAATGGTCAAAGCATTCAAGCGCTTCGGTGAACCGGCCCAGTTCACCCAAGGCATTGGCGCAGGAAAACAGGATGCGCGGGCCATCGGGGCGCAGGCGCAGGGCGTGCTCGTAAGCCTGCAAGGCTTCCTCGAAACGCTGCAGGGAATGCAGGCTCACACCCATCAGGTACAGGGCGTCGACATCATCGGGACGCAGGGCGAGCTTGCACCTATACGCCGTGATCGCCGCCTCGAGCTGACCATCGGCGCGCAAGGCGTCGCCCCACTGGCCCAGAACTTCGACCGCATCGGGCTTGAGCGCGCAGGCACGCTCGAGTTCGCGGGCGGCTTCCCCTGCCCGGCCAGACTGAAGCAGCAGGGCGCCCAACAATTGCGCCACGCCGAAGTGCCCGGGATTGGCGCGCGCCAATTGCCGATAGATCGGCTCGGCCTCGGCCAACTGGCCACGCCGGTGCAGTTCGAGCCCGCGCTGCAGTTGCTGG
The DNA here is from genome assembly GCA_966096795.1 of uncultured Gammaproteobacteria bacterium. Lineage (GTDB taxonomy): Bacteria > Pseudomonadota > Gammaproteobacteria > Xanthomonadales > Xanthomonadaceae > Arenimonas. The sequence goes on along the minus strand of CBHTVR010000015.1, from coordinate 17,605 downwards.
GTGTCCACGTTGCGCTCCGTTATGCCGGCATTCTACCGGCCCGACCGGGCGGCGGTGCGGTTGCTATCATCGCCGCGAACCTTTATCCCCGCGAGCTTGCCGATGGCCCCCTCTGCCCTGTGGCGCCGACATCCCTCTGCCTTCCTGCTGGCGGCGCAACTGCTTAGCCTGGTGTTGTATCCGGTCATGGATTCCAGCGAAGGTGGGCGCGTGCTGTTCGGCGCGGTCGGCGTGGTGGTGGTGTCGCTGTCGTTGTGGGTGGTCAAGCGCAGCCCGGCGGAGAACTGGCTGGCCTGGGCGCTGGCGATTCCGGCGGTGGGCATCACGCTGGCATCCATCACCCTGCACCGCCCCGACTTGCTGATGGTGTCGTCGCTGTTCGAGTCAGCGCTGTACTTCTACGTGGCCGGCAGCTTGATCGCCTACATGCTGCACGACCATGAAGTGACGACCGACGAACTGTTCGCCGCCGGCGCCACCTTTACCTTGCTGGCCTGGGCCTTCGCGTATGCCTATTTCGTCTGCCAGGCCTGGTATCCGGGCAGCTTTACGGCGCTGAACAATCCCGATGCGCCGCGCAGCTGGATGGAACTGCTGTTCCTGAGCTTCACCTCGCTGTCGGGCGTGGGCCTGGGCGACATCCTGCCCATTCGCGCGCCGGCGCGCGTGCTGGTGATGCTCGAGGAGTTTGCCGGCGTGGGCTATATCGCCGCCATTGTTTCGCGGCTGATTGGCCTGACCGTCACCCGCAAGCGCCGGCGCCGCTGATTCAGGCCTGCGCGTGCCGCATGGCCGATTGCGCCGCCGCTTGCAGCGTCAGCCGGTGCAAATCGACCAGGCCGTCGCGCGTCAGTCCAGGGCCGAGGTAACCACCGGCCAGCACAAAAGCCACCGGCAAGCGCCGCTTCGCGCACCAGTTGAAGACCCGATGCTCGCGCGCCTGCAGCAGGCGCGCATCCACGCCCTGCAAGCCGCCCACGGCGCAGCCTTCGTGCGGATCCATGCCCGCGTTGTACAGGCAGATATCGAATGGCTGCGCTGCCAACGCCGCCAGGCGGCGATCAAGCATGGGCAAGTAGTCGGCTGCATTTTCCACCAAGTCCAGCGTGTTCGTTCCGGCCGGCGCGTAGCGATCGAAAGCATCGACGGCGATGTCGAGCTGGTGCACGCCGCGCTGCGCGCCGATGATCGAATGCGTGCCACCGCCACAATGCGCGTCCAAATCAATCACCAGGATACGGCGCAGCCCGCGTGCCTGCAGTTCCAGCGCGGCAATTGCCAGGCCGTTGAAGGTACAGAAGCCACGCCCTTGGTCGCGTCGGGCATGGTGCAGGCCGCTGGCCAGGGCACCAGCCACGCCTTCCTTGCGCGCGCGCAAGGCCGCGGCCACCGCCCCGCCATTGGACGCCTGCACCATCGTCCACAACTGCGGATCCCAGGCGAAGCCCTGCGACTGTGCCAGCTCGCGCGGTTGCCCGGTGCGCACGGCGTTGATGTAAGCGCCATCGTGCGCGCGCTTCAGCTGCGCCAGGGACAGCGGCGGATTCTCCACCAACTCGATGCCGGCGATGGGCCGGGACTTCAACGAATCGGCCACCCAGGCCGCCTTGCGCGTCGTTTCGAAGGCATGCGCCGCGCCGACATAGGCGGCGTCGTAGCAAACCCGCACGGGCGCGACCGACGGTGTGCTTGCCGGCGGCTTCGCCGACAACAGTGTCGGCGCCACCAGGGCGCCCATGCCGAGCATGCGCAAGACCTTGCGTCGCTGCACCGCCCGCCTCCGCCCGGCATCTGCGCCGATCGCCTATCATCCTAGTCCCGGCACGGGAGAAGGCAAATGGCCCACCTGGATTTCCAACTCGAACCCGATCGCGACTTCGTCGAACTCAACCAGCTGCTCAAGCTGGCCGGGCTCTGCGACAGCGGCGGCGCCGGCAAGCACCTTGTGGCCGAAGGCCTGGTGCGCGTGGACGGGCAGGTCGAGCTGCGCAAGACCGCCAAGATCCGCGCCGGGCAAGTAGTGCAGCTGGGCGCCGACACCATCCGCGTGCGCTGAACTGCCGCCGCGACTCAAGCCATGGCAAAATGCCGGCCATGAACGACACCCCGCCCGACCGCCTCTCGCTCGACCCGCGCAGCCCCTTCCACGATGTCGCCGTGCTCGAGCGCGGCATTGGCATCCGCTTCAAGGGCGAACAGCGCCACAACGTCGAGGAATACTGCATCAGCGAAGGCTGGGTGCGCCTGCCCGTGGGTCGCTCGCTGGACCGCCGCGGCAATGCCATGACCATCAAGGTCAAGGGCCCGGTGGAAGCCTGGTTCCTGGACGCCGCTCCGGCCGACAGCGCGGAATAATCCGCGTCAGACCACCGTCATAGCGCCGTCCACCGCCAGCGCGTGGCCGGTGACGAAGCTGGCGTCCGCGCACAGCCACAGCACGGCATTCACCACGTCCTGCACTTCGCCCAGTCGGCCGATCGGGTGCAGGCCCACCAGCGCCGGTTCCCACGAAGGATCGCGCTGCAACGCGCGTTCCAGCATCGGCGTGCGGATGACGCCCGGACAGACCGCGTTGACGCGGATATTTTTCTTGCCGTATTCGGCAGCCGCGCTTTTGGTCAAACCCAGCACCGCGTGCTTGCTGGCTGCGTAAATTGAATGCTTGGGCGCGCCCATCAGGCCGGCTACCGAAGCGGTATTGACGATGGCGCCGCCGCCCTGCGCCAACATCTGCCGAAGCTCGTGCTTCATGCAAAGCCACACGCCTTTGACGTTGATCGCCATCATGCGGTCGAACAGGGCTTCCTCGCCTTCGGCCAGGCGCTCGTGTTCTTCTTCGATGCCGGCATTGTTGAAGGCCCAGTCCACGCGACCGAACTTCGCCACCGCGGCGGCCACCAGCGCCTGCACGTCTTGGTCGCGGGCCACATCGGCGCGCACGAACAGGGCCTGACCGCCGGCCGCGCGAATCTGCGCCGCGACGGCTTCGCCGGCCTCGGCGGAAATATCGGCGAGCACCACGCGCGCGCCGCGCGCCGCAAACGCCTCGGCCACACCACGGCCGATGCCACTGGCGGCACCGGTTACCAACGCGACCTTGCCCTCAAAACCTGCTTGCACCTGCACTGAACTCTCCTTCGGCCGCAGCGGCCCTGGCAGCGATTCTACCCACGGCCATCGCTGCAACCCTGCCGCGGGTTTTCGCATCCCAAAGGCCGGGGACCCCTGCCATCAGTCATAGACATTTTGGTCTAGACAAACTGTTCTAGGTGGTCTAGCCTGTTTTCCAAGGCAGTTTGCCGCCACCAACGCCCGAGACCCGCATGGCCAAGACCGCACCGCCGCCCAAGCCCACCGCCGCCGAGCTCGACCTGCTGCGCCTGCTCTGGCCACTGGGCAGCGCCACGGTGAAGCAGGTGCATGAGGCCGCGCGCCGTGAGCGCCCCGACAGCAACTACGCCACGGTGCTGCGCCTGATGCAGATCATGCATGGCAAGGGCCTGCTCATTCGCGACGAAAGCGAGCGCTCGCACGTCTATGCGCCGGCGCAGGCTGCCGATTCCATGCGTCGCGGCCTGCTTACCGACCTCATCCACAAGGCTTATGCCGGCTCGGGCAAGGAACTGGTGATGGCGGCGCTGCGCGGTCACGTCAGCGATGAAGAACGCCGCGAGATCCAGAAATTCCTCGACGGGGACAAGGCGTGAGCGCTTTCGCCGACACCCTGGTGCCCGCCCTCGCCTGGGCCCTGATTGATTTCCTCTGGCAGGGCGCGCTGCTGGGCCTGCTGGTGCTACCGCTGCTTGGCGTGTTGCGCAATGCCCGGCCGCAAGCACGCTACGCCCTGTTGCTGCTGGCACTGGCGGCCTGCGCGTTGTTTCCCCTGGTCGGCCTGCTCGGCGGACTCGAATCTGTAGGCGCGCCGGCGGTTGTGCACGCCTCGCCCTTTATCACGCCCCAGTTGCTAGACGATGCGCGCTCGAATCCGGCGCAGGCCTGGCAGCTGCAATGGCAGGCGTATTTGCCTTGGGTCGTGGCCCTGTGGTCGCTCGGCGCCAGCTTGCTGGCCTTGCGTTTTGCGCTGGGCCTGAGTTGGGTGGCGCGCACGCGCCGCGACGGCGTGGCGCCTGGCTTCGAATGGCAATCGCGCCTGGAACGACTGTCTGCCGCCATCGGCTTGGCCAATCCGCCGCTGATGCGCCTGGTGAAAGGGCTGCACAGCCCGGTCGTCGCCGGCTGGTGGCGGCCGGTAGTGATGCTGCCCGCCGCACTGGTCGCAGGCATGCCCACCGACTTGCTCGAGGCCTTGCTCGCGCACGAACTGGCGCATGTGAAGCGCCATGACTACTTCGTCAACCTGTTGCAGGGCATCGTCGAAGCCCTGCTGTTCTACCACCCCGTCGTGTGGTGGCTCTCGCGCCAGGTCCGCATCGAGCGCGAACAGATTGCCGACGACCTCGCCACCCGCGCCATCGGGCAAGCACGTCCGCTGGCGCTGGCTTTGCAACAACTGGAACAGATGCAAGCCGGGCTTGATCACCCCGGCCGGCATTCCCACCTCGCGCCTGCTGCCCACGGAGGGCAACTCATGAACCGGATCAAACGCCTCATACGTCCCACGCCTTCAAGCCTGCACTGGAAGTCTGGCCTGCCCCTGCTCGGCGTGACCGCGCTGTGCTTGGCCGTTTATGCCAACGCGGCGCCGCGCACTGCGGCGGCCCCGATCGAACTGGCACCGGCGGCGGCGACGCTCCTTGAGGACAACAGCCCCGCTGCCGCGCAGCCGCCGTCGGCACTTGAGCCCGACACCCGCGCAACCGATGCTTCGGTCGACGCCATGGCGGCACAAAGCGTGGTGGCGGTGGCCGAAGATGTCGCCCGCACCGCCACCGTCGCCGCCGCCGATGCCGTCGCGGCCGCTGCGCCCGTTGCACCTGTTGCACCCGTTGCGCCGGTCGCTCCGGCGGCAGCCGCCGAGCCAGCGGACGATGACGGCATCCGGTTTTTTGATGGCGACAGGCAACTCGATCCCTACGCCCTGGTTCGCGCCGGCCACGATTCGCTGCTGCTCTCGGGCAACAACGCCGATCGCGATGAAGTCCGCCGCCTGCGCCAGCAGGTGCAGGGCGACTTCCTGTGGTTCCGCCACGAGGGCAAGGGCTACGTGGTGCAGGATCCCAAGCTGGTCGCGCAAGCCGTGCAGGCCTGGGCGCCAGCGCAGGCCATGGGCGAGAAGATGCAGGCCCTCGGCGAGCAGATGCGGCCACACTCACGGCAGCTGGAGGCACTGGGCAAGAAAATGCAGGCCCTCGCCGAGCGTGACCTGCCGCAGCGCCAGCAGATGGAGGCGGCCAGCCGCCAGATGGAACCCCTGGCGCAACGCCAGCAGCAACTGGCCGAGCGCATGAAGGACTTGTCCCTGCGCATGGCGCGGACCGACCACGACAGCGAGCGCGAACGCCTGCAGCGCGACCTGGATCGCCTGCGAGCGGAAATGGCACCGCTGAACAAGCAAATGTCCGAGATTGGCGAGCGTCTGGGCGAGCAAAGCCAACGCATGCAGGACCAGCAAGTCCCGATGCAGCAATTGAGCGAACAGATGCGCCTGAGCAGCGAGCCGATGAAGGCACTGAGCGAGAAGCTGAGTACCTTGGCCAAGCAGCAGGAGCGCCTGAGCCACCAGGCCGACGCCGAGGTCAAGCAGCTCATCGAACAGTCAATGCGCGAAGGCAAGGCTGATCCGCGAGCGCAACGCCAGGCCCGCTGATTCCGCCCGCACGAGGCAGGCGCCCGGCTTCGGCCGGGCGCTTCCGGTATAGTGCCCAGCCCGACCTTGCCGGAATCACCGATGAAAGTGCGCGTCTGCAGCCCGATCCGTTCCCAAATGGGCTATGCCGAACTCGGTCGCATCCTGATCCACCAGTTGGTCCGGGCCGGCCACGATGTTTCCGTCCACGAGATGCCGATCAACAGCGTCGAGACCGATTACGGTGCGCTCGGCCACCTCGCCCTGGGCCTGGTGCGCGAAGACGCCGGCGCACAGGTGAACATCGTCAACATGCTACCGGCGATGTACGAGCAATACCGTCTGCCGGGGGCGCGCAATATCGGCTATTCCATGTTCGAGGCTGATCGCATTCCGGACGCCTGGGTGCTCGCCTGCAATGCCATGGACGCCATCTGGGTACCCTCGGAGTGGATGCGCGGCGTGTACCTGGCGTCGGGCGTGGCCGTGCCGGTGCATGTGGTCGGCGTGGATGCCGCGCCCACCCCTGTCGGCGTACCGGCGGATGGCCCGTTCCGGCTGCTGTCGGTATTCCAGTGGTCGGCGCGAAAGAATCCGGCCGGCCTGCTGCGCGCGTATTGCGCGGCCTTCGACGGCGCCGCCGACGTGGTGCTGACGCTGAAAGTACATCGCAACAACGATGTCGAGGACAGCCGCGCGTTCGCCCAGACCGCCGTGCAACAGTGCCTGTCGCGCTGCCGTCCGCGGCGCGGGTTTCCGCGCATCGAGATTTCCACCGAACACTTCAGCAACGCCGAGATTGCCCAGCTGCATGCCAACAGCCACGCCTTCGTCAGCCTGTCGCATGGCGAGGGCTGGGGCCTGCCGGCATGGGAAGCCACGCTCGCCGGCAAGCCGGTCATCCACACCGGCTGGTCTTCGCCGGTGGAGTTCGTGCATCCACAGGGCCTGGTCCGGGCCAACCTTTCGCCGACCTATGGCATGAAGGATTTCGTGCCTTTCTACGACACCGCCATGAACTGGGCCGAGCCGCACCTGGACGACGCCATCGCCAAGCTGCGTGACCTGCGCGAGAACTATCCGCGCTGGCTCAAGACCAGCCGCGAGCATCGCAATGTCATCAACAACCGCTACTCCCTGGATCGCCGCATCGAGCAGATCCAGCGCGCCCTCTGAACGTAATCTGGCTGCGGGCCATCGTGTTCAGAAATCGTACACGGCGGCCGTAGCACCCTGCCTGCGACCCGGGGATCGCCGGTCTGGCGTCGCGTTCGGGTTTGGATTTCCCACAAGGAGAAGCAGCATGGGCATCATTCTGTGGCTGGTGGTGGGTGGCGTGGTCGGCTGGCTTGCCAGCATCGTCATGAAGCGCGACGCCCAGCAGGGCATCGTCATGAATGTGGTCGTGGGCATCGTCGGTTCGCTGCTCGCGAGCTGGTTCATCTCGCCCCTGCTCGGGATCGGCACGATCAATGGCGGCCTGAGCTTGCCGAGTTTCCTGGTTTCGCTGCTCGGAGCCATCATCCTGCTGGCAATCGTGAACCTGTTTACCCGCGGCCGCGTCTGAGTCGCGTCAGGCCCCCGGTTTCCGGCGCGGTCGCCGGGGACCGGGGGCCGAACATTCGCCCTGCGCGCGGTCGAGCGCGTCGATCCATCCCGCCGCAGCGCCGGGAAACGCATCCGCGTAGGGCACATAGGGCTTGACGTCCAAGATCGGCGTGCCGTCGAGCAGGTCCAGCCCGCGTACGCGCAGCACGCCCGCTTCCACCGCAAGCAACTGCACCGCCGACAAGCCGATGGCATTGGGCCGGTGCGGCGAGCGCGTGGCCAGCACGCCACGCTTGCCGCCGCCGCGCGGGGGCCGCACCAGCGGCGTCCAGCCCTGGCTGCGGTCGAACACGAAGACCAGCCAGATCCGCTCGAAGCCGGCCAGGTCGCGCCAGGCGTCCTGCGGCAAGCCGGGCACAAAACGGATCAGCGCTTCCTCGGCCTGGCCACTTTCGGTACCGGCGACCACGGTTGGCTGGTGCGGCGCATCGATGCGGCTCGCGTACGGCGATTCCACGTAGGCGATGGCCTGGAACTGGAATTGCGCAGGGGGCGGTGCCCGTTCTTCTTGCACGAAAAGTCCCTGGTTCGGCCACGAAGCCTAGGGTCGCAGATCGCCTGCGGCAGCGCGAGTCGCGCGCCTGCGCCGGGCACCGGCCAAAGGTAGGCAACACTTCTGGCACTCCAGCCCCGGCGCCCGAACGTGGTCCCATGCCGCCATCGCTCAACAGGGGTTCAACCACGATGAAACGACGCACCCTCATCGCCATCATTTCGGTCACCGTGCTGGCCCTGGCCGGCGGCGGCTACATGATGAGCAAGAGCAAGGACGATAAAGGCCAGGAGGTCGAAACCACCCTGGCCAAGAAGGCGAAGATCGTCCAGAAGGTCACCGGCACCGGCAAGATCCAGCCCAATACCGAGATCAACATCAGCGCCGACGTCAGCGCCAAGATCGTCAGCCTGACGGTCAAGGAAGGCGACCACGTCGAGAAGGGCCAGTTGCTGGTCACGCTCGATCGCGAGAAGTATCTGGCCGCCGTGCAGAGCCAGGAAGCGAACGTGCGTTCGGCCCAGGCCAATGCCAAGCTCGCCCGCGACAACCGCGACCAGGCCGAGCGCGTGCTCAAGCGCGCCAAGGAACTGGTGGCGCGCAAGCTGCAGTCGCAGTCCGACCTGGACGCCGCCGAAACCACCTTCCAGACCGACAGCTCGCGCTACCAGTCGGCCATGGACCAGGTGCAGCAGACCGTGGGCATGCTCAAGCAGGCCCAGGACGACCTCGGCAAGACCACCATCTACGCGCCGATTAGCGGCACCGTCGCCGACCTGCGCAAGGAAGCCGGCGAAATCGCCATCGGCTCGCAGTTCCAGGAAGACGTGATCATGATCATCGCCCAGCTCGGGTCGATGGAAGCGGTGGTGAACGTTGACGAGAACGACATCAACGCCATCAAGCTCGGCCAGGCCGCCGAAATCGAAGTGGATGCGGCCCTGGGCGAGAAGATCAAGGGCCAGGTGTCCGAGATCGCCAGCAGCGCCAATGTCGCTGCCGCCGGCGCCACCGTCCAGAAGACCGAGTTCGAGGTCAAGATCGCCATCACCAGCGACACCAGCAAGCTGCGCCCGGGCATGACCGCCAGCGCCGACATCGTCACCGCCACCCAGGAACATGCGCTGGCCGTGCCGATCCAGTCGGTTACCGTGCGCACGCTCGAGCAGCTCGGCAAGGACGCCGCCAAGAATGGTTACACGGCGGGCAAGGACGGTTTCGCGGAAGTGGTGTGGGTGCTTGACGATGGCAAGGTCCACGCCAAGCAAGTCACCACCGGCATCCAGAGCGATGACCTGATCGAGGTCAAGACCGGCCTGAAGGAAGGCGAGACCATCGTCTCCGGCAGCTACCGTGCCATCTCGCGCGACCTGGAAAACGACATGGCCGTGAAGATCAAGGCCCCGGGCAAGCCCGGCGAAGACGGCAAGAACTCCAACAGCGAGGCCAAGGACTGACATGTCCGCGACCCTGCAGCTGGAGAACGTGGTCCGCACCTACACCATGGGCGACCAGCAGGTGCGCGCCCTGGCCGGCGTGTCCCTGCAAATCGAGAAGAACGAATACGTCGCCATCATGGGCCCTTCCGGCTCGGGCAAGTCCACGCTGATGAACATCATCGGCTGCCTGGACGTGCCCAATGCGGGTTCCTACCTGCTCGAAGGCCAGCGCGTGGACAAGATGAGCGAGGACGAGCTCGCCGACATCCGCAACCTCAAGATCGGCTTCGTGTTCCAGACCTTCAACCTGGTTCCGCGCGTGAACGTGTTCAAGAACGTGGAACTGCCGCTGATTTATGCCGGCATGGCCAAGGCCGAGCGCAAGCGCATCACCGACGAGGTCATCGCCTCGGTCGGCCTGACCTCGCGCGCCCACCACAAGCCCAATGAACTCTCCGGCGGCCAGCGCCAGCGCGTGGCCATCGCCCGCGCCTTGGTCTGCAGGCCGTCCATCATCTTGGCCGACGAACCAACAGGTAACCTGGACAGTGCTACTGGCGTGGAAATCATGGCCCTGTTGAAAGACCTGCACGCCAAGGGCAACACCATCATCCTGGTCACCCACGAAGACGACATCGCCGCCCACGCCCATCGCGTGGTGCGCCTGCGCGACGGCGTCATCGAAAGCGACGTGCGCCGCCAGTGAAACTGGGACTGGACATTTCCGAGTCGCTGAAGATCGCGCTCGGCGCGATCTCGGCCAACAAGAGCCGCGGCGGCCTGACCGCGCTCGGCATCATTATCGGCATCGTGGCGGTGATCACCACCATGACGGCCGCCAACGGCCTGAAGAACACCTTCAAGCAGACCTTCGCCTCGGTCGGTGCCGACACGATTTATGTGTCCAAGCGGCCCTGGGTGCAGATGGGCCCGGACTTCAGCCTGCGCAATCGCCCGGAGATCACGCTGGCGGTGAGCGATGAACTCACCCAGCGCCTGCAGGGGCGCGCCATCGTCAACCCGAGCATGGGCGGCACCCAGCCCATGAAGTACCAGAACAACCAGCTCGACGACATGCGCGTGGTCGGCACCACCGACAAGCTGGTGCTGGTGTCCGAGCAGGATGTTGCGCAGGGCCGCTTCCTGCTGCCCTTCGACGTGCAGTACAAGCGCCCGGTGGCGGTAATCGGATCGGAAGTGGCGGAAGGCCTGTTCGGCAAGTCCAATCCCATCGACAAGGACTTCAAGGTCGGGCGCTACAACTTCCGCGTCATCGGCGTGCTGGCCAAGCAGGGCAGCGGCGGCTTCTTCGGTGGCCCCAATTTCGACCGCCGCGTCTACATTCCCATCAGCACCTTCGCCAAGACCTTTGGCGACGGTGGCGGCCGCGCCAGCGTGGACGTGGCCATCAAGGCGCCGGACGGCGTGCCGCTGGAAGACTTCGAACCCGAGGCCGAGGGCCTGATGCGTTCGGTACGCGGGCTCAAGCCGATCGAGAAGAACGACTTCTCGATCAACAAGCTCGACACCATCCTGGACGCCTACAACAGCACCATGGGCGTGGTCATGCTGGTCGGCCTGGCCATTACCAGCATCTCGCTGTTCGTGGGCGGCGTCGGCGTGATGAACATCATGCTGGTGTCGGTGACCGAGCGCACCAAGGAAATCGGCATCCGCAAGGCCATTGGCGCGCGCCGGCGCAGCATCCTGCTGCAGTTCCTGTTCGAGTCGTCGATCATCTGCCTGTTCGGCGGGCTGATCGGCATCACCATCGCCGCTGGCCTGACGGCCATCATCAATGCCCATCTCATGCCAGCCAGCCTGTCACCCTTCATCGTGCTGGTCGCGCTGTCGGTGTCGGTGTTCGTGGGCGTGGTGGCGGGCATGATCCCGGCTTGGCGCGGCGCGCGCCTGGACCCCATCGAGGCGCTTCGCTATGAATGACTCCCCCATTCGCGGCGGCATGCGCCGGCTCGATGTCTTCCTGATGTCCCTGGGGGCGATCGGCAGCAACAAGCTGCGTTCCTTCCTGACCTTGGTCGGCATCGTGCTGGGCGTGGCGTCCATCATCGGCGTGATGACGGCGATCACCGTCATGCAAACCACCATGGAAAAGGAAATGAGCGTGCTTGGCGCGCAGACCTTCCAGGTGCAGAAGTGGCCGAACGGCTTCAACAGCGACCAGCAGCGCCGCGCGGCCCAGAAATGGCCGCCAGTCACCCTTGCTGAAGCGCAGGCGATCCGTGACCAGGTGCCGAGCGTGGACCTGGTCGGCACCGAAATCTGGGACGGCGGCAAGGTGGCCAGCTACCAGGGCGTGACCACCGACCCGATCATGTCCATCTGCGGCGGCTCGCCGGAATATTCCGAGAACAACACCCAGCCGATCGGCGAAGGCCGCAATATCTCGGTGATGGACATGCGCGCCTCGCGCCGCGTGGTGGTGCTGGGCAATGCGGTGGCCAAGCAGTTGTTCCCCTTCACCGACCCGATCGGCAAGGTCATCCTGCTCGATGGCCGCAAGTTCGAGGTCATCGGCGTGTTCGAGAAAAAGGTCTCGGCCTTCGGCGGCCCCTACGAGACCATGGCCCTGATTCCCAGCGGCGCCTACACCCAGATCAACGGCATGATCGACAGCGAGGGCTTCCCGCGCTCGGTCAACGTGACGGTGCATTCGCGCACGCCGGAACTGCTGCAGGACGCGATCGAACAGACCCGCCAGGTGCTGCGCAACATGCGCCACCTCAAGCACAGCGACGAAGACAACTTCTACTGGTTCACCAGCAACAGCCAGATCGAGCAGTTCAACAAGGCCACGGTCGGCGTGAAGATCGGCGCCTTCCTGATGGGTGGCGTGGCCCTGCTGGTGGCGGGCATCGGCATCATGAACATCATGCTGGTCTCGGTGACCGAGCGCACCAAGGAAATCGGCATCCGCAAGGCCCTGGGTGCCAAGCGCCGCAACATCCTGACCCAGTTCCTGCTCGAGGCCGTGGTGCTGTGCAATATCGGCGGCGTCATCGGCATCGCCATCGGCTTCCTGCTCGGCAATGTGTTCACCCTGTTCACCGAGTTCGAAGCCAAGGTGCCGCTGGGCTGGGCCCTGTTCGGCGTGGTGTTCTGCTCGCTGATCGGCGTGGTGTTCGGCATGATCCCGGCCTTGAAGGCCTCGCGCCTCAACCCGATCGAAGCGCTGCACTACGAATAGCGCGGAACAGGCGCACGCGGTATAGACTCTGGCCCTTGGAAGCTTTAGCCCAGGGGCCCCGTCTGGATTTGCCTGCGGACATCTTGAAGTACCACGGGTCGCAAACTCCGGAACACCGGGCCGTCTGCGAGCTGCTCGCGCGCGAAATCGCCAAGGGGCTACCGCAGGCGGAGGCCAAGGTCTGGCACGCCCATCCGGTGTGGTTCCTGGACGGCAATCCCATCGTCGGCTACAGCATCCAGAAGCCGGGGGTACGCCTGATGTTCTGGAGCGGCGCGGACTTTGGCGAAGACGGCCTGAATGTCGTCGGCAAGAAATTCAAGGACGCGTCGGTCTTCTACCAACAGGCCAGCGACATCGATCGGGTGTCGCTGCAGCGATGGCTCGCGACCTCGGCCACTGTCCAGTGGGACTACAAGAACATCGTCAAGCGCAAGGGCCGGCTTGATAGGCTGGCGCCGCCTTGACGCTTCCGGTCGAGTCGCTGCTTTCCTGGCTCGACATCGCGGGCCTGTCGGTATTCGCGGCCTCCGGCGTGTTGGCGGCGGTGCGCCTGCGCCTGGATTTCGTCGGCGCCTGCTTCTTCGCCATGATCACCGCAACGGGTGGTGGCACCTTGCGCGATCTGCTGATTGGCGCGCCGGTGTTCTGGACCCAGGATGCCGCGCCCGTGTTGCTCTGCCTGGCGGTGACGGTGCTCGCCTGGCTGGTGCCCCTGCGCTGGTGGCCGGAGCGGGCGCTGGAATGGCTCGATGCCATCGGGCTTGCGGCCTATGCGGTTTACGGCGCCAACAAGGCTCTGCAATTCGGCATCTCGCCGGTGGCTGCAGCAGCCGGTGGCATCATCACCGCCTGCGTTGGCGGCATCATCCGCGACATCATTGCCGGCGTGCCCTCGATCCTGCTGCGCCACGAGCTCTACGTCACCGCCGCCGTGGTGGCGACCGCGACCTTCACCGGGTTGCACGGCCTGGGCCTGCCTGCGCCGTGGCCGGCCGCGCTGGGCTTCGGCCTGGGCTTTGCCACACGCGCGGCCGCGATGCACTGGCATATCGCCCTGCCCCCGCACCGGGGCAGCTGAGGGTGTTCGGGCGATGAAGATCCTGGTCATCTACAACCCGCAGGCAGGCAATGGCCGCGCGCGCCGGCTGCTGCCCGAGATCCAGCGCTATCTGCTGGAAAAGAATATCGAGGCCGAGTTCCGCATGACCCAGGCCAGCGGCCACGCGCGCGTGTTGGCGGAGCAAGCGGACTTTTCCGGATTCGACGCGGTGGTGGCGTCCGGCGGCGACGGCACCCTGTTCGAAGTGCTCAACGGCTATATGCGCAATGCCAGCGCGCACAGGCCACCGCTGGGCCTGATTCCGAACGGCACCGGCAATGCCTTCATGAAGGAACTGGGCCTGCAGCATTTCGACTGGCACCGCGCCATCGACATCCTCGCGCTGAACCAGCCCAAGGCGCTCGATATCGGACGCCTGCAGGAACAGGGCGAGACCCACTACTTCATCAATATCGTCGGCATGGGTTTCGTTGCGCAGATCGCGCAATCGGCAGTGGGCTTCAAGTGGCTGGGCAAGGCCGCCTATACCCTGGCGACGCTGGCGCGGCTGCCGTGGATGAAAACGCAGACGCTGACGCTGGAGGTGGACGGCAACACGCTCGTTCGCGAAGGCATCTTCGTGGAGGTCGCCAACTCGCGCTACACCGGCACCACCTTCCTGATCGCGCCCAAGGCGAAGCTCGACGATGGTCTGCTCGATGTCGTGTTGCTCAAGCCCATCTCGCGTATCGGCCTGCTGCGACTGTTTCGCACGGTATACAGCGGCGCGCATATCCAGCACCCGCAGGTGGAATACCTGCAGGTGCGATCAATCACGGTGAACGAGCAGTTCCCGGAAAAACTCGTGCCCGATGGCGAAATTTTCGGGCAGTCGCCCGCGCATTTCGATTGCCTGCCGGCCGCAGTCCAGTTCCTGTGGCCGTAAGTTCTACTGCGCCATAAGGGCTTCGATGTCCGCCACCGAGCGCGGCGCCGCCTTCGACAGGATCGTCGGCTCCGGGTTGCCGATCAGGATGTCGTCCTCGATGCGCACGCCGATGTCCTTGTACTTGGCAAGCGCCGCATCAATGCCGGCCTTTTCCGCGGCCGAAAGCGCCTGGTAGGCCGGGTTGTTGTGGACATCGTCCGGGCGCACATAGATGCCCGGCTCGTTGGTCACGATCATGCCCGGCTCGAGCTTGCGGGTGCGGTCGCTCACGTCATGCACGCGCAGCCCCAGGTCATGGCCCAGGCCGTGGATGAAGTACATGCGCACCTGGTCGCGCTCGTTCTTGCTGATCAGGCCCATCTTCAGCAGGTCTTCGCCCAGGATCTTGATCGCGGCCTCATGCACGTCGCGCATGTAGGTGCCGGGCTTCATCAGGGCGATGGTCTCGGTCTGCGCGCGCAGCACCGCTTCGTACACCGTCTTCTGTTCCGGGCTGAAACGGCCGTTCTGCGGATAGGTGCGGGTGACGTCGGCCGAGTAGCCGTTATATTCCGCGCCGATGTCGGTCAGGATCAGCGCGTTCGGCGTGATCGGATCGTTGTTGGTTTCGTAGTGCAGCGTGGTCGTGTTCTTGCCGGACGCGACGATGGACGGGAAGCCCCAGCCGCTGGCGCCCTGGTCGCGGAAGGTGAACTCGATCGTCGCCTGCAATTCGTACTCGTGCTTGGCCGTGCCGGCGCGGCGCATCGACGCCTTCTGCGCCGCGGTGGTGGCGTCAATGGCGCGCTGCACGTCGGCAATCTCGCTGGCGTCCTTCACCATGCGCATCGACATCAGCAGCGGCCAGGCATCGCGGAACTGCAGCTCCGGATAGGCCGCGCGCAGGTCGGCGATGAGCTTCTGCTCGGCGCTCTGCACGCCGCCGAAATTGCGGTTCTCCATGATCACCCAGACTTGCGCCTTGCCATTGCGCACGCGCTCGCGCCAGGCCGGCAGGCCGGGGCCGCCGAAGCTGCGATAGGTGCGCGGATCGCCCCAGGCGCGGCCTTCCATCGCGGCCTGCAGGAAGCCCTGGAAGCGGGTGGAGGACACCACTTCGGGCACGCCGGTGTTCTTCCCGACTTCGGCGCGGGTCGGGATACGTCCGGTCCACACCTCCTGGGCAGGATTGCTGTCGCGGGTGAAGATCAATTCCTTGTGATCGGTTTCGCCGGGCACCAGTACCAGGCTGGTCTCGGGCTCGTTCTGGCCAGTGAGATAGAGCAAGCTGTCTTCCTGGCGGAACGGCCAGTCCACGTCGCCATTGCGCTGCGCCGGCGGCGGCGAGATCAGGATCAGCATGCCGTCGGGGCCGATGCGGCGCATCAGCTCGGCGCGGCGCGCGGCGTAGTCGGGTCCGGCCACCGCGAGGGCGGGCAAGAGCGCGAGCAGGCAGGTCACAAGTTTGATCGAGGGGCGCATGGCGATTCCTTCAGGGTCAGCGAGTTCAGGGCTTGCGGTACAAATGCACGAAGCGATCGGTCTTGCCACGGATCGCCTTGTCAAAAACATTCAGGCTGTGGTCGTCCGCGGGATTGGCCAGTACCGCGATCGATCCGACGAACTGCAATCCGTGCGCCTTGAAATCGGCGACGGCGAAGGTGTCTTCGATGCGATGCAGCTTCTGGGTGTCGTCCTTGCCGCTCCCGGGCCGGGCCTGGTGGTCGACGATCAGCAGCACACCGCCGTGCTTCAAGCCCGCCACGATCTGGTCGATGAATTGCCCCGCATCAATCGCCGGCCAGTTGTCGGCCGGGTCCACCACATACAGGTCGTGGTAGGACATCACGATCAGCGCGCCATCGAGCGTGCCCTGGCCCAGTTGCATCGCTTCGGGCGGCAACACCTCATAGCTCACATTCGGAAGCCGGCCGTCGGCGAAGTGCTTTTCCTTGCTCTTTTGCGCGTAGCCGTCGTAAGCCGGATTGTTGATCAGGCGGACATGGCCCTTGGGTCCGACGATGCCAGCGATGATCTCACTGTAGTAACCGCCGCCGCCGAAGATGTCGGCGATCTTCATTCCCGGCTTGAAACCGGCCAGGCCAAGGACGTCCGAAGGACGGTCGCGCAGGTCACGCTCGCGGTCGCTGTCTGAGCGCGCGGGGTTGGCCAGGGCCGCAGCCAGGGCATCGCGTGAGGAATGGCCGACGCTCGCGCAGCCCGGCGCCAAAGCCAAGGTGGAAGTGAGCAAGGTGACCAACACCAGCGCGGGAATACGCATGGACAGCTCCAGGGAACGGCGCGGCCGAAACGGGCGCGCGGGCGCCCTAGCTTAGCCGAGCATCCGCCCCACTAGCCGTGCCAGAAGTCCTCCCTCCTCCCCCGATTGCGCCGTTTGCCAGCCGGACCGGTCGTGGCAGCCGGTGCCGGGCGGGCGTAGCATCGGCCCACCCTTCACGAGGAGCCGCGACATGCACGATCTTCCTGCCCTGTGGTTGCCGATCCTGGTCAGCGCCGTTGCTGTGTTCATCGCCAGCAGCCTGGTCCATATGGTGTTCAAGTGGCACAACTCCGACTACCGCGCGCTGCCCAACGAAGACGATGCCGCGGCCGTGCTGCGCGCGGGCAATCTCAGCCCGGGCATGTACCACATGCCACACTGCGTGGACATGAAAGACCTGCAGCGCGAAGACGTGAAGGCCAGGTTCCGCGCGGGCCCGATCGCGCTGATCACGGTGTTGCCCAACGGCGAGCCGAAGATGGGAACGTCGCTGCGCAACTGGTTCATCCTCAATGTGGTGGTGTCGGTCATCGCCGGCGCGATCACCGTGCAGAGTCTTGGCCTTGAGGTAGACCATGGCCGCGCCGGCCATCTCGCGGGGTTGATCGCGTTCCTGACCTATGGCGGCGCCTGCGTGCAGCAGTCGGTGTGGATGGGCAAGCCTTGGCTGTCCACCTTCAAGGACCTGCTCGATGCCTTTATCTATGGCACGGTGGTGGCGCTGAGCTTCATGTTCCTCTGGCCTGGCCTGTAAAAAAACCCCTCCGTTTCCGGAGGGGTGGCTATAAGCCCACGGGGACGTCGCGGGCCGCGCCAAACCCGCCCCGGGAAGTTTTGGGCCGGTGGCAAGGCGGAGGGTA
>CBHTVR010000014.1:0-60288 GCA_966096795.1 uncultured Gammaproteobacteria bacterium | reverse complement strand
CGTCCTTGCCGTGGATCGGGCCGTTCTGGAACACGCAGTTCAGCGGGAAGTGGCGGCGCCCGATGTCCATGCCGGCGGTGTTGCGCGGCACCAGGGCCAGGGTAATGCCGCGATCCTTCACGTCGCCCAGCAAGCCATCCGGATCGTACAGGCGGAACGCGATGCCGATGATGGTCGCCACTGGCGCCAGCGTGATGTAGCGCTTTTCGAAGTTCATGCGCACGCCGACCACGCGCGCGCCATTCCAGTCGCCTTCGCAGACGATGCCGTAGTCGGGAATCGACGTGGCATCGGAGCCTGCGGTCGGGCCGGTCAGGCCGAAGCAGGGAATCTCGCGGCCATCGGCAAGGCGCGGCAGGTAATAGTTCTTCTGTTCTTCAGTGCCGTAGTGCGCCAGCAGTTCACCCGGTCCAAGCGAGTTCGGCACGCCGACGGTGGACGAGAGCGTCGCCGACACCGAGGCCAGCTTCATGATCACGCGCGAGTGCGCGTAAGCCGAGAAGCCCAGGCCGCCGTATTCCTTGCCGATGATCATGCCGAAGAACTTGTTCTTCTTCAGGAACTCCCACACTTCGGGCGCCAGGTCGGCGCGCACATGGGTGGTTTCCCAGTCATTGGTCATCTTGCAGACTTCTTCCACCGGGCCGTCGAGGAAGGCTTGCTCTTCTTCGGTCAGCTCCGGCTTGGGCTGCGACAGCAGCATGTCCCACTTGGGCATGCCGGAAAACAGTTCGCCTTCGAAGCCGACGGTGCCCGCTTCCAGCGCGATTTTCTCGGTGCCCGACAGCGGGGGCAGGATCGCGCTGTAGAAACGCAGCAGGGGCGGAGTGATGAAGCGCTGGCGGAACGGCGTGATCACGATCGGCAGCGTAGTCACGGCCAGCAGCGCGCCAGCGATGACGGTGGCCGTGAAGGACACGCCGGCCAGTCCCATCGCCACCAGCACGCTGGCGGCAATCGCCGTGAATACCGCGAGGGAGAAGCGATGGTAGGCGGCAATGCCGGCAACCAGGACCAGGGCGAGAAAGGGCAGCAGGCTCATGGTGACACTCCGGGGAAACTGTCTTTCGGTGGCATGGGGAATTGTGCGCGTAAAAAAGCCAGTACGCTGTCGCTGAAGGCGTCGTTGTCATCGCCCGCCAGCATGTGCGTTGCCTGCGGCAGTTGTACGTGGCTTGCCTGGGGCACCAGCTCTAGAAAATGGGCGATGGTGCGCTCGGACACCAGGTCGCTGCGGCCGCCGCTGACCAGCAGCACCGGTACCCGCACGGCGCGCGCAGCCTCCGCGAGTTCGTCCTGCCAGTGGTGGCTGACTTCGACGAACTCCTCCAGCAGGCGCGCGTCCCAATGCCAGCGCAGGCGGCCGTCGCCATCGCGGCGCAGCAGCAGTTCGAGCTGCTCGCGCGACTTGCGGCGCGCGCGATGCGGCAGGTAAGCGGCGATCTGTTCGGCGGCGTGCTCGTAGGAATCGAAACCCTCGGGATGCGCGCGCGTGAAGGCCTGGATGCGCTCCATGCCGGCCTGCTCCCAGCGCGGCGTCACGTCCACCAGCACCAGCGCCGAGTAAATCGCGGCCTGGGCCTGGGCCCAGAGTCCAGTCAGGCCGCCCATGGACGCGCCGACCAGCACCGGCGCCGGCCCGAGGACGGCCGCAGCAGCGGCCTGGTCGGCGACGAACTGTTCGGCCGTATATAGAAGGTCTGGTGCGTTGCGCGCCGAAGCACCGTGCCCGCGCGCGTCCCAGGCCAGGCTGCCGAAACCAGCCTGCGCCAGGCGCTGCTGGGTGCCAGCCCAGCTGTGGCGGGTCTGGCCGAAGCCGTGCGCCAACAGGACCTTGGGCACGCCAGCTTCGAGCAGGCTGCCCGACAAACGCAGGCCATCGCCGGAAGCGAATTCAATGTCCCGGGCGAGGGGGAGGGCGCCGGGTTTGCGCAAAACGTCCATACTGGGCAGTATGGTTCCGTCGTTCCGGACTGTCAATACCGGGCGGTATGGTGCATCATCTCCCGACCACTCCGTTCAGCCATGAAGTTAAACTCCACCGTATGGTCCACCGTATGGTTCCCCCCGACAGCAAACCCGACAAGGCCCGGCTCAGCGCCGAAGACTGGGCCGTTGCCGCCCTGGACGTGATCGCCGAGCAAGGTCTGGCCGCGGTGGCGGTCGAGCCACTGGCGCGCCGGCTGGGCGTCACCAAGGGCAGTTTCTACTGGCACTTTCCCTCGCGCGAAGCGCTGCTGGTAGCCGCACTGGAGCGCTGGGAGAAAACCGAGCAGGAGACGGTTTTCGGCAAGATGGAAGCGGTTTCCGACCCGCGCGTCCGCCTTCGCGAGCTGTTCCAGATCGTTGCGCACGAACCCACCACGCACATCATCTATTCCGAATTGCTCAAGGCGCTCGATCATCCGGTGGTGAAGCCGGTGCTCAGCCGTGTGTCGCAGCGCCGGCTCGAATATCTCACCGCCAGTTTCCGCCAGGCCGGCATGCCGCGCCTGGATGCGCAGAACCGCGCGCGCCTGGCGTATGCCGCGTATGTAGGATTCCTTCAGCTCTCGCTGCAGCTTGGGCAGCCGCGCCTGCACCACGACGAATTCGAAGCCTACGTCAGCCACGTTGCATCGACGCTGATTCCCGAGTGAATGGGTAGAATCGCGGCATCGGTGCGCCGGTGACGGCGCGCCCACGATTTTCATACTTGCGCAGGTCCCGCCGATGTCCAGCAATCTCGATGCCCTCGTCCGATGGGTTGAATCCGTCGCCGCGCTCACCCAGCCCAAGCACATCCATTGGTGCGACGGTTCCGAAGCTGAAAACGAACTCCTGATCGAACGCATGCTCGACTCCGGCGACCTGGTGCGCTTGAACGAGGAAACGCATCCGGATTGCTACCTGCATCGTTCGCATCCTTCCGACGTGGCGCGCGTCGAACACCTGACCTTCGTCTGCACCAGCGATCGCAACGACGCCGGCCCGAACAACCATTGGCTGGCGCCGGAAGAAGGCCACGCGCGCATGGACGCGCTCTACGCCGGCTGCATGCGCGGCCGCACGATGTACGTGATTCCCTATTGCATGGGCCCCATTGATTCGCCGCTGGCGCGTTGCGGCGTGGAAATCACCGACAGCCCCTACGTGGTGGCGAACATGCGCATCATGACGCGCATGGGTTCGGCGGCACTGGCGCGGATCGAGCGCGAAGGCCATTTCGTGCGCGGCCTGCATTCGGTGGGCGAGCTCGATCCCGACCGCCGTTTCATCATGCATTTCCCTGAAGAACTCAGCATCAAGAGCTATGGCTCGGGCTATGGCGGCAATGCGCTGCTGGGCAAGAAGTGCCATGCCCTGCGCATCGCTTCGTGGCAGGCGCGCCAGGAAGGTTGGCTGGCCGAGCACATGCTGATCGTCGGCGTGGAAACGCCCAAGGGCGACACGCACTACGTCGCCGCTGCCTTCCCGAGCGCCTGCGGCAAGACCAATCTCGCGATGCTGATTCCGCCGGAAGGCTATCGCCGCGATGGCTGGAAAGTCTGGACCGTGGGCGATGACATCTGCTGGATGCGCCCGGGCAGCGATGGCCGCCTGTACGCGATCAATCCCGAGGCCGGTTACTTCGGCGTGGCGCCGGGCACCAGCGCCAAGACCAATCCCAATGCGCTGGCCATGCTGCAGCGCGATGCCATCTTCACCAATGTCGCGGTGACCGCCGACAACCAGCCCTGGTGGGAAGGCCTGCCCGAGGGCGTGCCCGTCACCGACTGGAAGGGCCAGCCGTATTCGCCGGGCCATGCCGCCGCGCATCCGAATTCACGCTTCACCGTGTCGGCGCGCAATTGCCCCAGCTACACCGCGCATGCCGAAGACCCGCAGGGCGTGCCGCTGTCGGCGATCATTTTCGGTGGCCGCCGCGAATCGCTGGTGCCGCTGGTGTTCGAAGCGCGCGACTGGGCCCATGGCGTGCTGGTCGGCGCCAGCATGGCCTCGGAAACCACCGCTGCCGCCACCGGCGCCGTCGGCGTGGTGCGCCGCGACCCGATGGCGATGAAGCCCTTCGCCGGCTACAACTTCGCCGACTACTTCAGCCATTGGCTGAGCTTTGAAGAGCGCGCCGAGAAGCTGCCGAAGATTTTCCACGTCAACTGGTTCCGCAAGGGCGAGGACGGCCGCTTCCTGTGGCCGGGCTTCGGCGACAACCTGCGCGTGATCGAGTGGATCCTCGGCCGCGTGGACGGCAGCGCCGATGCCCGCGAAACCCCGATCGGTTTCCTGCCCGAAGCGCGTGACCTCAACACCGAAGGCCTCGACATCGCGCCGAGCGCGCTGGCGCAGTTGCTGGAAGTGGACGAGGACGGCTGGCGCCAGGAACTCGATGCCATCGGCAGTTACCTGTCCGAGTTCGGCGAGCGCACCCCGAAGCGGCTGCTGGAAGAACAGCACCGGATCGCGCGCCGCCTGGCCTGAGCAAGCGAGGCGTCCGTTGGTGATGGACGCCTTCTATTGCCACCACTTCGTATTGCCCCTGCCCGAGGGGCACAGCTTTCCGATGGCCAAGTACGCGCTGCTGCACGAGCGCGTGGCCGAGCGCGCGCTAGCCTGGGGCGTGCAACTGCACGAGCCCATCGCTGCCAGTGACGAAGACCTGCTGCGCGCGCATTGCCCCGATTACGTCAGGCGGATGACCCGCGGCGAAGACGTTGCCGCCGACATGCGCCGCATTGGCTTCCCGTGGTCGGAGCTCATGATCGAGCGCTCGCGCAGATCATCGGGTGGCACCGTCATGGCGCTGCGCTCGGCTATCGCCGGCGGCCGCGTCGCGGTGAACCTGGCGGGCGGTACCCATCACGCCGCCCGCGACCGTGGCGGCGGCTACTGCGTGTTCAACGATTCGGTGGTCGCCGCGCGCAATGTCCAGGCTGCGGGTCTGGCGCATCGCTTGCTTGTCATTGACCTCGATGTGCACCAGGGCAATGGCACCGCCGAGATCTGCGCCGGCGACGATTCCATCTTCACATTCTCCATGCACGGCGCGCGCAACTACCCCGCGCACAAACCTGACTCGGACCTCGACGTGGCCTTGCCCTCGGGCTGTGACGATGCCGCTTATCTCGATGCACTGGCCGCGAACCTGCCGCAGGTGTTCGAGCGCGCGCGTGCGGACGCGGTGATCTACCTGGCCGGCGCCGACCCCTTCGAAGGCGACCGCCTGGGCCTGCTGGCCTTAACAAAAGCCGGCCTGGCCGAACGCGACCGCCAGGTCCTGGCGGCCTGCCGCAGCCGGGGCCTGCCTCTGGCCATCAGCATGGCCGGGGGCTACGCGACCCAGGTCCAGGACATCGTGGACATCCACGCCCGGACCGTCGAGCTGGCCTCGAAATACGCCGCAAGTGCTTGATTCAGATGGGGCAAGGTCTGGAGCATGGGCTCCATAAATCGACCCCGTCGACCCTGTTTTAGTGCTTGCCTTCTATATTGTTAAAGAATCGTTCCATGCTATATTCGGCCTGTCATGCCGAGTGCGTTGACATCTCTTTTCCGTTTCACCGTCCCTATATGAGGGTTAACAAATGGCTTCCAAGATCATGTCCAAGGGTCTACAGCGGACCGCGTTGAGCGTTGCGCTCGGCATGTGCTTCGCGGGCAGCGTGTATGCGCAGTCCAACTCGACCGGTTCCATCGCCGGCTCCACCGCCGCCAATGGCACGGTTGTCATCGAGAACGCCGCTACCGGTTTCCGTCGTGAAATCACGGCTGACGCCAACGGCTCCTACCGCGTTGGCTCGCTGCCGACCGGCAGCTACACCGTCACCGCCGACGGCAAGACCAAGACCGTCAACGTGACCATCGGTGGTACTGCCACCGGTACCACCACCCTGGATGTCGTCCAGGTGCAGGGCGCGACGATCAATGCGATCGACGTGGCCTCGGTGGAATCCACCACCATCCTGACCTCCGAGCAGATCGCCAAGATCCCGGTGCCGCGCAACATCACTGCCGTGGCCCTGCTGGCCCCCGGTACCGTGAAGGGCGACGCCGCGTTCGGTAACCTGGCCTCGTTCGGCGGCGGCGCCGTCTCCGAGAACCAGTACTTCGTCAACGGCTTCAACATCTCCAACTCGTTCAAGAACCTCAACTTCGGCCAGGTGCCGTTCGAGGCGATCGCCGAGCAGCAGGTCAAGACCGGCGGCTACGGCGCCGAGTTCGGTCGCGCCACCGGCGGCGTGATCAACCTGGTCACCAAGCGCGGCTCGAATGAGTTCCACGCGGGCGGCAACATCTTCTGGACCCCGCAGTCCATGCGCGGCCACAACCCGGACGTGTACTCCGCGGGTGGCTTCAACGTCATCACCGGCAACACCGACCCGGTCGTGATCCTGTCCGACAACTCGCAGGACGACACCGGCACGCAGACCTCGGCCTCCGTGTGGGCGAGCGGCGCCCTGGTTCAGGACCGCCTGTTCGCGTACGCCTTGGTGCAGTACGGCCGCACCTCGGGCTTCAACAACTACGGTTCGATCTCCTCGACCCAGAACACCGGCGGCAGCGTCAAGACCCCGACCTGGTTGGTCAAGTTGGACTGGAACATCTCCGACAACCACATCCTTGAGCTCACCGGCTTCTCGGACGTGGCCAAGAACGAGACCGACGTCTATCGCACCCTCTCTGGCACCGGCGGCCTCGGCCGTGGCGCTTACCAGGGCACGATCTTCGACAAGACCGGCGGTACCAGCTACTCGCTGAAGTACACCGGCTACCTGACCGACAACTTCACCCTGTCGGCCCTGTACGGCCATGGTTCGTCGAGCCGTTCCGACTACGGCGTGACCGCCTCGGGCGTGACCGAGTCCTACAATGGCGTGGTCGGCGACTACAACAACCCGTCGCTGGGCTGCCCGGTCATCACTGACATCCGCACGGGCGTGAGCAACGGTACCGTTGCCCCGATCGTCGGTTGCAACTTCGTCGGCACCCTGGGCAGCACCAAGGCCAAGGACCAGCGCGACCAGTACCGCATCGACGCAGAATGGACCCTGGGCGACCACCTGGTGCGCTTCGGCGTGGACATCGACAAGTTCTCGAGCTTCGACGCCGAGAGCGTCGAGGGCGGCATGGTCTGGCGCTACTCGGGTAACCCGGCCACCGGCGCCCCGTCGGATCCGGCCTCGACCCTGCGTGTCCGTCGCCAGGTCTTCCAGACCGGCGCTGGCGTGGAAGTCAACTCCAAGGCGTACTACGTCGAAGACCGCTGGCAGATCACCCCGAACTTCCTGGGCTATGTTGGCCTGCGTTGGGACAGCTTCGAGAACGTCAACGGTGCCGGCGGCAAGTTCGTCGAGATCAAGAACCAGTTCGGCCCGCGCCTGGGCTTCAGCTGGGACGTGAACGGCGACTCGTCGTTCAAGGTCTACGGTAACGCCGGCCGCTACTCGCTGCCGCTCACCGCCACTGTCGCCGTCCGCGGCGCCAGCGCCTCGCTGTTCACCCGCCAGACCTGCCGTTACACCGGCGTGGATCCGGTCACCGGCGCCCCGATCGGCCTGAACAGCTGCGGTGGCCTGCAGTACATCAACAACGAATTCGGTTTGGGCAAGGACGCGCGCACCATCGCCGACCAGAACCTGAAGCCGATGTACCAGGACGAGTACATCTTGGGCTTCCAGGCCAAGCTGACCGACAACCTGACCGGCGGCGTGCGTGGTATCTATCGTGACCTGAAGGCCGCGATCGACGACCAGTGCGATTACCGTCCGATCTACGCGTACGCCGTTGCCAATGATCTGGAGTTCAACCCGCAGAACACCGGCTTCGCGTACTGCCACCTGTACAACCCGGGTAGCGACGCCACCTTCCTGGTGGACGTTGACGGCAACGGCACCCTCGAGACGATCCACCTCGACGCCGCCACCCTGGGCCCGAAGGCCAAGCGTACCTACAAGGCCCTCGAGTTCTTCGTCGAAGGCAGCTGGGACAAGTTCTTCCTGCAGGGTTCCTACACCTGGTCGAAGAGCTTCGGCAACACCGAAGGTGGCGTGAAGTCCGACATCGGCCAGGATGACACCGGCACGACCCAGGACTTCGACTACCCCGAGCTGACCATCGGCTCGCTCGGCTACCTGCCGAACGATCGTCGTCACTCGCTGAAGCTGTTCGGCAACTACGAGCTGACGGACGAGTGGTCCATCGGTGCCAACCTGCTGATCCAGTCGGGTCGTCCGATCAACTGCTTCGGCGTGCTGGGTAACGACCCGGGCTACGGCGCCAGCTACTTCTCGTGCGGCCAGGCCGGTCACGTGGTGTTCAACCCGCGCCTCGGCAACCGCTACGACAACGGCTCGACCATCGTGCCGCGTGGCACGGCCGGTCGTACCGAGTGGCAGCGCAACGTCGACCTGAACGTCGCCTACAAGCCCAACTGGGCTGACGGTCACCTGACCTTCAAGGCGGACGTGTTCAACGTGTTCAACGAGCACGCGGTCGCTTCGGTCAGCGAGTTTGGCGAGAACGGCGTTGGTGAGCCGATCACGTCCACGACCTACAAGACCCCGACCGGCTTCCAGACGCCGCGCTCGGTCCGCTTCATGGTCCAGTACGACTTCTGATCCAATTGATACATGTTTCACTGACGGCCGCCTTCGGGCGGCCGTTTTTTTTGCGCCGACCGCGCTGGCGATGAGGCCGCCAAAGCCCGACAATCGCCCGGATGCGCCCCGTCGCCCCGCCCCTGACCGCTGACCCGAATCCAGCCGGAGCGCAGGCGCTGTGGCATCGCGCCGAGCAGCTGCTCGCGCACGGTGATTCCGCCACGGCGCGCGAGGTGCTGGAGGCCTTGTTGCTTCAGCAGCCCGGCCACGTGATGGCGCGCCTGCGCCTGTCCACCCTGGCCACCGCCGCCGGTCACTACCGCGAATCGGTGGAGCACTTGCTGGCGGCCGCGCGGCTGCAACCGGCCGAGCCGGAATTGCTGTTGCTGCTTGCGGCCATGCTGCACCGCTTGGGAGAGTCTGCGGCAGCGCTCGAATGCCTGGCGCAACCATCGTGGGAGTCGCTGCGCGAGATCGAACTGCTTGAGCAGGCAGCCAACCTTGCCCTCCAGATGGAGGCCATGGAGCTCGCCGAGTCCATGCTCGATCGCGCCCGCCGTCAGGCACCACCGCGCCCGTCGGCGCTCTACGCCCAAGCCACGGTCGAAACCTTCCGCGGACAATTGCCGGCAGCCGAGGCCAGCCTGCAGGCATTGATCGCGCGCCAGCCCGGCCACGCCCAGGCGCATTGGTCCTTGGCGCGACTGCGCCGGCAGTCGGCCGCATCGCAACATGTCGACCGCTTGCGCGCCTTGCTGGCACGCGGGCCCGACCCGCGCTCGGCGGCTTACCTGGGGTTTGCGCTGTTCAAGGAGCTCGACGACCTCGACCGCAACGACGAAGCCTGGGCAGCCTTGACGGCTGCCTGCAAGCTCAAGCGCGCCAGCCTGGCCTACGACGCCCAGGCCGAGGCAGCGGCTTTCACGGCTGTAGAGTCGCTGCCACTTTCCGAAGCTGCGCCGCCGGAATCACTGCCGGGTCCGCGACCGATTTTCATCGTCGGTATGCCGCGCACGGGCACGACCTTGCTTGAGTCCATCCTGGGAAGACACGAGCAAGTCCAGCATGCCGGCGAGCTCGATGACCTGCCCCTGCAACTGCGTTGGTGCGCCGACCGTTTCTCCAAGCGATTGATGGACGCGCAGGTTTACCGGTCGGCGGCGAACTGCAACGCGGCCGAGCTCGGCGCCCGCTACCTGCAGCACGCGGCCTGGCGAGCCCGCGGCAAGCCGGTGTTCACCGACAAGCTGCCGCTCAACTTCATGCATGTTGGTTTCATTGCCCAGGCCTTGCCGCAGGCGCGCATCCTGCATATGACCCGAAACCCGATGGACACCTGCTTCTCCAACTTGAAGGAGCTGTTCGCCGATGCCTATGGCTACAGCTACGACTTCGATGAACTGGCCGCGCACTACGGCCGCTACCGGCGCCTGATGCAGCATTGGCACGCGCTCTTGCCCGGGCGCATCCTGGATGTCGCCTACGAAGACCTGGTGGCCGAGCCGGCAGAAACCGGGCGACGGGTGCTGGAGTTTTGCGCACTGGATTGGCACGAGGACTTGCTCGCGCCCGATCGCAGCGAGAGCGTGGTTACCACCGCCAGCAGCGTGCAGGTGCGCCAGCCTATCCATCGTGCCGGCGTGGCCGCGTGGATGCGCTACCAGCAGCCACTCGAACCCCTGCGCCAGCGCTTGCAGGCCGACGGCTGGGTGGCGCCGTGACCGGCGCGCGCGGCGACGACTTGCTGCGGCGCGTGGACTCGCTGGCGGCGGCGGGCGACTTCGAATCCGTGGTCGAGCTCGCCGATGCCGCGGTACGCGCCGGCAGCAAGCGATTGCTCTTGCATTTCCGCCTGATCGCCGCCTGCCTGCGCAGCAATCGCTACGCGCGTGCACGCGAACTCACCCGCGCCGCGGCGATGCTGGCGCCGGCGCAGCCGGCCGAGTTGGTGGAATTGGCGCGACGACTGCTGTACTTCAACCTGGCCGGCGACTTGCGCGCCTTGGTGCAGCGCTTGTTGGCGCGGCCGTCGTGGAGCGCGGCGGCAGAAGCGGACGTCGCCGCCTTGCTGAGCATGGCCGGCGAACAGGATCTGGCGCGGCAGCTGCTTGACCGCGCGATGGCCATCGCCGGAGCGAGCGCCAGCACCCTCTACAACCGTAGCCAGATGCACCTGTATTCGGGCCGGCTCGATGCCGCCGAAGCCGACCTGCGCCAATGCCTGCGCGCCGATCCGGGCCAGGCGCGCGCGCATTGGGCCTTGAGCAAACTGCCGGCCACGCTGTTGAATGATGAGGACCTCGCAGCAACGCGAGCTGCGCTGGCGCGCGCTGCGCCGGGCAGCGCCGAAGCGGTGTTCCTGCATTTCGCGCTGTTCAACCGCTTCGACCGGCGCGGCGAGATCTCTCAAGCCTGGCAGGCCCTGGAGCTCGGCTGCCGGGCCAAGCGCGCGCTGTTGCGCTACGAGCCGGCGCGCAGTCGCGACCTGTACCAGGCGCTGGGCCAATGGCCGGGCGCGGGCGAAGCGGATGCGCTTGCGGCGCCGGCAGTTCCCGGTCGGCCGACTCCCATCTTCATCGTTGGCATGCACCGCTCGGGCACGACCTTGCTCGAGCGCGTGCTCGGCAATCACGGCCAGGTCGCCGAAGGCGGCGAGCTCTATGACTTTCCCGCGCAACTGCGCCTGGCCTGGGGCCGTCATTTCGAAGGACCCTGCGATCCGAACCTCGTGGCCGCGGTGAAGGGATTCGATTTCGCCGCGATCGGCGCGGGCTATCTCGAACAGGTGGCGTGGCGGGCCGGCGGCCGGGCCTTCCTGGTGGACAAACTGCCCTCGCAGTTCCTAAACATCGGCTTCCTGCGGCGGGCCTTGCCCGCGGCAAAGATCATCCACATGCAGCGCGACCCGATGGACACCTGCTTCTCGAACCTGAAGGAGCTGTTTTCCAACGCCTGCCCCTACAGCTACGAGCAGAACGAATTGGCCGACTACTACGCCGGTTATCGCGGGCTGATGCAGCATTGGCGTCAGACCCAGCCCGGCTTCGTGCTGGACGTACGCTATGAGGACCTGGCGCGCGACCCACGGCGCGAAGCGGAGCGCATCCTGGCCTTCTGCGGCCTGCCCTGGGACGAGGCCTGCCTGGACATAGGCGGCAACACCCGCGCCGTGAACACCGCCAGCAGCGCCCAGGTGCGCGAGCCGATCCACCAGCGCAGCATCCAGGCCTGGCGCCGCTACGAGGCGCAGCTGCAGCCGCTGGCGGCGCGCCTGTCCGCCCTGGGCGTGGAAACGGGGGCGGCACCGGTTTAAACCCTCGCGGCCCCTTGGGGCATCTGAAGGGTATGCTCAGCCTCGCCATGACCCTGGATACCAGCCACGCCGAAGCGGTCGAGACCGTCGAGGCCGACGGCGACCACGCGCTGGCGCGGGCGGCCGGGCTGGGCGACAGCCGGGCGTTCGAGGCCCTGTATCGCCGGCATTCGCGGCGCATCTTCGCGGTGGTCTGGCGCCTGTGCGGCGGCCAGTCGGCGCGCGCGGAAGACCTGGTGCAGGAGGCCTTCATCCGCGCCTGGCAGGCCTTGCCGGCGTTCCGCTTCGAGAGCGCGTTCTCGACCTGGATGCATCGCCTGGCGGTGAACACCGCGCTGATGGAAATTCGCGGCCGCAGCAACAGCGAAGACCGCGAAACCGATGACTCGGTGATCGAACACATCGCCGAGCAAGACTCCGCCGGACAACGCACGCGCGAGCGCATCGACCTCGAGCGCGCGGTGGCCACCTTGCCCGAGCGCGCCCGCGCCGTGCTGGTGCTGCACGACATCGAAGGCTGGAAGCACGAAGAGATCGCCATCGAACTGGGCATGGCGGTCGGAAGCTCAAAAGCGCAACTGCATCGCGCCCGCAAGTTGTTGCGCGAGCGACTGGGAGAAGACCATGACCGAGACTGACCTGCGCTGGCAACTGCGCCAGCTACCGCGCGACATCGAACCCACGCGCGACCTGTGGCCCGGCATCGCCGCCGCCATCGAGCATCGGCCATTGCGCCGCAGTTCGCGCCCGGCCTGGACCTTCCTGGCGATGGCGGCGTCGGTAGTGCTGGCCGCCGGCCTGTTCTGGAAAACCGGCCCGGTGAAATCCGTGGCGCCCGGCGTTGACCCCGCGGCGATGGTGGTCGCCAGCGAATCGCGCGCCATCACCCACGAATACCAGGCCGCCTTGCGCCAGTACAAGGGCGCGCCGATTCCCGCGCCGCTGCAAACCAGCCTGGGCGAACTGGACCGAAGCGTGGCGCAGATCCAGCGCGCCATCGCCGCCGATCCCGATTCGGTGTTCCTGCTCGATCAGCTGCGCAAAACCTATTCCCGCCGCCTGGAACTGACCCAGCGCGCCGTCACCGGTTGAAGATTCCAAGGAGAACGAACATGTACCGCATCGCATTCGCCATCGCCGCCGCATTGGCCGCAGCGCCCGCGTGGTCGGCCACGCCGATCGAGCAGAGCCGCCCGCTCAACGCCACCGGCGAAGTCCACATCGAAAACATCAAGGGCAACATCATCGTGCGCACCTGGGCGCGGCCCGAAGTTCGCATCACCGGCAGCCTGGGCAAGGGCGTGGAGAAACTCGACATCAGCGGCGACGAACGCTCGCTCGACATCGAGGTGAAGTACCCCAATAGCCGCGGCGGCTGGAACCTGTGGGGCGGCGATGACCGCAGCGAACCCACGCGCCTGGAAGTCACCGTGCCCCAGCGCGCCGCCGTGGATATCGAGTCGGTCAGTGCCGACGTGGATGTGCAGCAGATCGCCGGTCGCAAGCTGGAGGTGTCCAGTGTCAGTGGCAATGTCGTGGTCACGGCGTCTTCGCCCGGCGAAGCGCGCTTCGAGAATGTCAGCGGCGACACCAGCCTGCGCATCACCACGCCCAAGGTGCACGTGGAAAGCGTCAGCGGCGACGTCAGGCTGAGCGGTGGCCTGGATGGCGAAGTGCACCTGGAAACCGTCTCGGGCAACATCGAACTCGGTGCGCAGAATCTTTCGCTGCTCAAGTCCAGCACGGTGTCCGGTGACAGCAAGCTGCGCTTCGGGCTCAAGCCCAATGCCAGCGTGAAGTCGGAAACGCTCAGCGGCACCTTGGCCCTGACCCTGCCGCGTGCCAGCAGCGCGCGCCTGCATGCCGAGTCCTTCAGCGGCGACATCGACAGCCCGGTCGGCAAGGTGGACAGCGAAGAACACGGCCCGGGAAAATCGCTCGACGCGCGCATGGGTGATGGCAGCGCCGACCTGCACCTGGAGAGCTTCTCCGGCGACGTGCGCATCGTCCTGGAGTAAGCCTCAGTCGGCCGTCGCGGCTCCGTGCCCGGCGGCTTCCAGCAGGCGCTGCAAGGGCGCCAGGGCTTCGGCATAGCGACGCCAGCCGCCGATATTGCGGGTATGGATGGGCTGGCGGACCTGGGCGCTGCTGGCGGTGGATACCGGTGCGGCATGCGCCTCCACGCGAATCTGCGAAGGGTTGTAGGCCAGCCCGCAAAACGCCATCAATCGTTGCGCCTGTGCTTCGGGCTCGCGCACCAGGTCTTCGTAGTTCACGTCCAGGATGCGGCCCGGCGCCAGTTCGTGCCAATGCGCCATCAGCCGTGAATAGTTGTGGTAGTGCGTGGCCAGGTCCTGGAAATCGTAGCTGTAGGGATGGGCATTGCTGCCGAACAATTCCTTCAGGTTCGAGAAGCAGGCATCCATCGGGTTGCGGCGCAGGTGGATGATGCGGGCCTGCGGCAGCGCGCGCAGGATCAGGCCGGTCATCATGAAGTTGCCGGGATTCTTGTCGGTGAAATGGCTCGCGCCCAGGGGTAGTCGCCAGGCCACGTGCTGCAGGTAACGACGGCCAAGCTCGGGGTAGTCGACGTTGCCAAGCAACTCGACCGCACGGCTATCGAAGAAGCCCAGGCAGTAGTGGTCGCTGGACCACTTGTACTGCATGCGGAAATCATTGAGCTCGCCACACAGCGCCACCTTGCCATGGCCGCCGAGCACGCGCTCGAGCAGGGTGGTGCCGGTGCGCGGCATGCCAAGCACGAACAGCGGTGTGGCAGCGCCGCCGCCGGAGGATTGCGCTGCGGGCGCGAAGCCTTCGCGTGTCGCCCGGATCAGGGCATCGAACAAGTCGGTTTCAGCGCGGGCATCGTGGTCCACGCGCAGGCGCTTTTCGCGAAAGCCTGCTTCCAGCGCGGACCAGGCGCCAGCAACGTCGCCGATGCTTTCGAGTTCCTTGAACAAGGCGTAGTGCAGGTAGGCCGCGTCGCGATAACCGGCGGGAAGGTTCGTGGTGAGCTTGCGCAGGCGGTCAACGCGCGCGCCGACGTCGCCACCTTCGCCGAGGTAGGCCAGGCCGTGGTGGGCGAGGGCATAGGCGGGATTGCGGGCGATGCTGCGCTCGTAAGCCGCCGCCGCTTCGGCCATGCGGCCCATGAACTTGAGATAGTTGCCGTGCACGTAGTGCACCCAATCGCCATCCAGGCCCTGGCGCAGCGCCGACTCGTGGTAACGCAGTGCGTCCTCGTGTTGCTCGAGCAGGCTCAGCTGTTGCGCAAATTCCGCGATCGAAGAGGCCGCGGGCAAGTCCGGGCGCAGCTTGCGGATCAGCTCAACGGCCGCGCCGTATTCACCCACCGTAATCAGGCGCAGGGAAACCCCGGCCACATGCTGCAGCGATTGCGGGCCCATCTTCTGCGCCGCCCGCAGCGCACTGGCGGTGGCCAGGCGGTGTTCGCCGCGTTGCCCGTGCAAGTTGGACAACATCAGGTGCGCGCCCGAGTGCTGTGGCTGCAGGCGCAGCAAGGCCGCGCACGTGGCGAACGCCGCCGACGAATCACCCGACTGCAGTTGGGATTGCGCGGACTGCCACAGGGCAAGGCTGGGATCGGCGTTCAAGGCGGGGCGCAGTGGCGGAAAGCCCTAGTTTAACGCCCGCCGGGGCAAGCCTAGGGCAGCAGCAGCGCGGCCATCAGCAACAGAAAGGCGGCGAACACGCGGCGCAGGGTCAGCGGGCTGAAGTAATGCGCAAGCGCTGCGCCCCGTCCGGCCATCCACACCGAACCCAGGCTGATGCCGATGGCGGCCGGCAACCAAACGTAGCCGATGCTCGCGGAAGGCATGCCCGCCACCTGTGCCTGCGCTGCGTAACCCGCCGCCGCTGACAGGCCGATGGCGATACCGCAGGCGGCGGAGGTTCCGACCGCGCGCACCGGCGCCACGCCAAGCCAGATCAGCAGGGGCACCGTCATGCTGCCACCCCCGATGCCGACCAAGGCCGAGATCGCGCCAATGCCCAGGCCCGCACTCGAAAGCAAGGCGCCGCGCGGCACGGCGTCCACGCCTGCCGATGTCGAAGATTTTCCCCAAAGCAGCTGCAGTGCGGACAGCGCGCAGTAGGCGACCACGAACAGGCGCAGGCTGTCGCCCGGCAAGCGCGTCGCCAACAGACTGCCGAGCCATCCGCCCAGCAGCAGGCCCGGTACCAGCCAGGCCACGCTCGGCCATAGCACCGAACCGCGCCGCGCGTGGGCGCGGGTGGAAGCCATCGAAGTGAGCACCACGCTGGCGAGCGAGGTGCCGAGGGCCGCATGCATCACCGCATCGGCGGGTACGCCCTGGCTCGGCAACAGGAACACCAGGCTGGTCACCAGCACCAGTCCGCCGCCCACGCCCAGCAGCCCGGCCAGCAAGCCGGCCACCAGGCCCAGCAGCGGGTACAGCAGCCATTCAATCGGCATCGGGCATTCCTGTCGGGGTCAGCCGCGGGTTCGCGTGCACCGGCCTTGAACATCCCTTCCGCTAAACTTGAGACATGATGGCACGATCATTGTTCTTCCTCTTGTTGTTGTCTGTCTGCGGATGGGTCCAGGCCCAGGCCGTGGACCGACGCACTTCCTTGCGCAGCGCCTTTGCGGCGGCTGATGCCGGCACGCTCGATGGCGCGCAATTGGCGAGCTTCGCCAAGGACCCCTTGTTTCCCTGGCTGCAGGCCACGGTGCTGGCGCGCAATATCAACCAGGCCTCGCCTGCGGCCGTGCAAGCCTTGCTCGATGCCCAGGGCGACAGCCCGGCGGCGCGCTGGCTGCGCGCGCGCTGGCTGAGCGAGACGCTGCGGCGCGAAGACTGGTCGTCCTTCCGTCTGGCCTATCGCAGCAGTGACGATGCCGGCCTGCGCTGCGCGGAGCTGCTTTCGCGCCCTGGCGTCGGCGATGAGGCGTGGCTGGCGGATGCGCGCGCGCTTTGGCTGACCGGCAAGTCCTTGCCCGATCGCTGCGATGCCGTGTTCACGCGCATGACATCCCTGGGCAAGCTCGACGATGCCCTGCGCTGGCAACGCGTGGACCTGGCCATCGCCGAGGGCAATGTCGGCCTGCTGCGGTATTTGTCCGATTCGCTGGGCGCGGCTTCGGCGCTGGTGGCGGACTACGCCAACTACATAGACACGCCGATGACCACGCTTGCCACTGGCTGGCCCGTGGATGCCCGCAGCCGCGCGGTTCGCGCATCGGCCCTGTCGGCGCTGGCCAAGCGCGATCCCGATCGCGCCCTGCAAATGCTGCAGGCCTTGCCCGACGACAACCTGGATGCAGACGGCCGCGGACGCGTGCGCTATCAGATTGCGTTGTGGACGGTGGCTTCGTATTTGCCAGGCGCGGCAGATCGTCTTGCTGCAGTGCCTGACAGCGCTTATGACGAACGCCTGCACGAGTGGCGCGTGCGCGAGGCCATGAGCCGCGGTGACGATGCCGGCGCGCTGGCCGGGATATTGCGCATGGGCCCGGCCCAGCGCGCGGATTCGCGCTGGCTCTATTTCGAGGCGCGACTGCGCGAGCGCCTGGGTCAGACCGAAGCGGCGAAGGCGCTGTACAAGCAGGCTGCGCAGAGCCCGAGCTTCCACGGCTGGCTGGCGGCCGACCGCCTGCAGCAGCCCTATG
Source organism: uncultured Gammaproteobacteria bacterium (assembly GCA_966096795.1). Classification (GTDB taxonomy): domain Bacteria; phylum Pseudomonadota; class Gammaproteobacteria; order Xanthomonadales; family Xanthomonadaceae; genus Arenimonas. The sequence goes on along the minus strand of CBHTVR010000014.1, from coordinate 42,743 downwards.
CGTTGTGTCCCCTGGAACCTTCCGGCGATGCGGCGCTGCGCGCCCGCGTCGGTGCCGATGGTGGCCTGCAACGCGCGTTCGATCTGTTCGCGCTGGATCGCGCCGACCCGGCCGCGCGTGAATGGGGCAGCGCCATCAAGGCGATGGACGACGATGCCCGTCGTGTTGCCGTGCAACTGGCGGTGGCCGAAGGCTGGTTTGACCGCGCGGTCTTCGGCATGACCGTTGCTGCCGATGACAGCCGCTACTACTCCCTGCGTTTTCCCCTGCACCACGCCCAGGACATCCGCGATGTGTCCTTGGCCAGTGGCCTGGACCCGGCCTGGGTGGCGGGCGAAACGCGCGCCGAAAGCAGCTTCATGCCCAAGGCCCGTTCGGCCGCTGATGCCCGCGGCCTGATGCAGTTGCAACCCGGCACCGGGCAGGCCGCCGCCAAGCGCCTGGGCATGGCCTGGGCCGGTGGCGACAGCCTGTACGAGCCGGTGACCAACCTGCGCCTGGGCGCGAATGAACTGCGGCGACTGCTCGACCGCTACGACGGCTTCGCCTATTTCGCCATTGCCGGCTACAACGCCGGGCCGGCGCCAGTGGATCGCTGGCGCGCGGCGCGCGGCACGCTGGAACCGGACTTCTTCATCGAGACCATTCCCTGGAAGGAAACCCGTGACTACGTGGCGCGGGTGCTGGCCTTCAGCGTGGTTTACGATTGGCGCCTGAACGGCAATGCCACGCCCTTGTACGGGCGCATGATGGGGCGCCTGGACAGCGGCCCGGGAACGCGCCGAAATTTTGTTTGCCCGACTCCGCCCGCTGCCACGCCATGATGGGAACCAGATGATCCAGCAACGCATCGCCATTCTCGGAGGTTCCGGCTTCGTAGGCCGCCGCCTGGTGCAGGCGCTGGTCGCGCGCGGGCACGAGGTCGCCGTGTTCAGCCGCAACCTGGCCGCGCACCACGACCGCCTGCTGCCGCCGGGCGTGCGCCTGCGCCAGCTGGACGTCTACGACGGAGCCGCGCTCACGTCGGCGCTGGCGGGGATGGATGCGGCCATCAACCTCGTCGGCATCCTCAACGAACGCGGCAACGACGGTCGCGGTTTCCAGCGCGCGCACGTGGAACTGACGCAGACCCTTATCCGCGCCTGCCATGCGGCGGGCGTGCGCCGCCTGCTGCAGATGAGCTCGCTCAACGCCGGTCGCGGCAGCAGCCATTACCTGAAATCGCGCGGCGAGGCCGAAGCGGCAGTACGCGCCTCGGGCCTGCACTGGACGCTGTTCGAGCCTTCGGTGATCTTCGGCACGGGCGACGGCCTGTTCTGTCGTTTCGCTGCGCTGCTGGCGCTGGCGCCGGTGTTGCCGCTGGCGCGCGCGGATGCGCGTTTCGCGCCAGTGTATGTAGGCGATGTGGTCGAAGCTTTCCTGCGCTGCCTGGAACATCCGGCCAGCATCGGCGAGACCTACGAACTGTACGGGCCGGAGATCTACAGCCTGCGCGAAATCGTGCAGCTGTGCGCGCGCCAGCTCGGCCTGCGCCGCCTGGTGATTCCGCTGCCGGACGTGCTCGGGAGGCTGCAGGCGCTGGCCTGCGATTTCGTGCCGGGCAAGCCATTTTCCTCCGACAACTTTCGTTCGCTGCTGACCGATTCCGTTGGCGGAATTGATGGCCTGCACCGCCTCGGCATCGAGCCGGCGCGGGTGTCACGACTGCTGCCATCCATCCTGGGCCACGGCGACGACCGCCAGACCCGCTTGGCACGCTACCGGGCCATGCGCTGAGGCCATGAAGACTTTCCTGGTCGGCGGCGCGGTGCGCGACGCGCTGTTGGGCCTGGCCGATGCCGACCGCGACCATGTGGTGGTGGGCGAGACGCCGGAGTCGATGCTCGCCGCGGGCTTTCGCCCGGTGGGCAAGGACTTCCCCGTGTTCCTTCACCCGCAGTCGGGCGAGGAATACGCGCTGGCCCGTACCGAACGCAAGACCGCGCCGGGCTATCGCGGCTTTGTCTTCCATGCCGATGAATCGGTGACGCTGGAGCAGGACCTGGCGCGACGCGATTTCACCGTCAACGCCATCGCGCAGGACGATGCCGGCGCGCTGATTGATCCTTTCGGTGGCGAGCGCGACCTGCAGGCGCGGGTGCTGCGCCATGTCTCGCCGGCCTTCGGCGAAGACCCGGTGCGAATCTTGCGCGGCGCGCGCTTCCTGGCGCGCTTCGCGCCGCTGGGTTTCACGATGGCGCCAGAGACTTTGGAGCTGATGCGCGACATGGTCGCGCGCGGCGAAGTCGACCACCTCGTGCCCGAACGCGTCTGGCAGGAAATGCAGCGCGCGCTGGCAAGTGCGAAACCTTCCGCGTTCATTGGCCTGCTGCGCGACTGCGGCGCGCTGGCCCGCCTGCTGCCCGAAGTGGATGCGCTGTTCGGCGTGCCGCAGCGAGTGGAGTTCCATCCGGAAGTGGACGCCGGCCTGCACACGCAGATGGTCTGCGACCAGGCCGCGCGCCTGGCGCCGGGCAATGCCCGGGTCGGTTTCGCGGCGCTGGTGCATGACCTCGGCAAGGCGCTGACACCCGAGGCGGAGCTGCCACGCCACATCAATCACGAGCACGCCGGATTGCCTGCGGTGCGCGCGGTCTGCGAGCGCTTCAAGCTGCCATCGGACTATCGCGACCTGGCCGTGACTGCTTGTCGCGAGCACCTCAATGTCCACCGCCTGGCCGAACTGCGGCCCGAGACCGTGCACGACCTGATTTCGCGCTGTGATGGCTTTCGCCAACCCGGGCGCATCACCGAACTTGCCCTGGTGTGCGAAGCCGACAAGCGCGGTCGCCTGGGGCTGGAGAAGGAAAGCTATCCGCAGGCGGCGTTGCTGCTGCGGATGTTCGAAGCGGCGCGTGCGGTGAATGCATCGGACATCGACGTCAAAGGCCTGGTTGGCCCGCAAGTGGGCGAGGCCTTGCGCGCCGCTCGCATCGTGGCCATCAAGACAGCGAAGACGCCCTGATCGAGGGTTAGCGCAGCCAGCGCGCTTCGAGTCGTTGCAGGAAACCCGCCGCGCCACCCAGGCCGGCCAACTGCCCCAGCAGTACGCCCACGGTGTCGGCGAGGGCATCGTAGCCGTCCATCATGCGGTCGCTGGTGAAGGCGCCCTGTGCGAGTTCCAGCACGATGCCCAGCGCTACCAGCGCCGAAGCGGCGAGCCAGCGCGTGCGGCTACTGGCGAACAGCCACGAGGCCCAGGCCGACAACAAACCGTAGGCAAGGAAATGCCCGATCTTGTCGCCGTCTGGAACGTCGATATCAATGCGCGGCGGATGGATCAGCGACAGCACCACGCACAGCAGCCAGCCGAAATACCAGATTCCGAGCCAGAGTGCCGGTCGTTCGAATTCGCGCATCGCACCGCGCAGGCTCACAGGCGCCGGCTCATATCGCCGAGCGCGAAGCTCGGCCGCAGGTCGGCGCCGCGCTGGAAGCCCATGAACTGGAAGCGCTCGCCCATCTCGCCAGGCAGCGTGAGGCGCTTGATTTCCTGGTGGCGGCGATAGCGTTCGGCCTCGTCTTCGATGGCGTCGATTTCCACCAGCGCGTCCTGCAGCCCGTTGCCGAGCAAGAAACTCGACTGCGAACAGTAGCCGGCGAAGTCGAAGCCCGCGTTCACGCCCGACTCGGCCAGCGCGGTGAAATCCACGAAAGCGGTCAGGTCCTGCAATCCTGGCAAAAAGAAGGGATCACCATGCGCGCGATGGCGGTAATGGCAAACGAGCGTGCCGTCGCTGCGCTCGGGCAGGTAGTACTCGCGGCGCGGGTAACCATAGTCGCAAAACAACATGGCGCCTTCGCGCAGCAATCCACCCACCGCCTGGATCCAGTACGGCAGCTGTGGCAGGACTTCCGAGCGGTAGCCTTCCGGCAGCGGCGCCTCGTTGTCGCGTTCGACGTGGCGCACGGCGGCGCGCAGCATGGCATCGGCCGGCTGGTCCACGCGCATGAAGTTGCCGCCGGCGTCGAGCACCACGTGTTCCTCGTACACCTCGCCTTCGTGGATGACGAAGCGCGGCGTCGGCAGCGCATCGAGCACCTCGTTGGCGAACAGCACGCCGCGCCATTCCGATTCCGGCGGGCCGTCGAGCCAACGGCAGCGCGCGAACAAGTCCGGCGCAAGACGTTCGCGCAGGAAATCCTGCTGGCGTTCGCGCAGGTCCGCGCTCGGCTCCAGCATCCAGTACTCACCCGGCAGCGCATCCAGGCGCGCCAGCATCGTCAGCGCATCGGCGGCGAAGGCGCCGCTGCCGCCGCCGAGTTCGAAGAACACGGTATCGCCACCGAGCGAGCGCAGCACCGGCGCCAGCGCCCGCGCCACGCAATGCGCGAACACCGGGCCGAGACCGGGGGCGGTGACGAAGTCGCCTTCCTCGCCGAACTTGCGTGCGCCTGCGCTGTAGTAGCCCAGGCCCGGCGCATACAGGGCCAGTTCCATGTAGCGCGAAAAGGCGATGGCGCCGCGGTTGGCGTGTATCTGCCCGGTGATCGCTTCGACCAGGCGCTGGCTGTGGGCCCGGGCCTCGGGGCTGGGCTCGGGCAGGCGCTCGGCGCTCATGTGGATGGTTTCTTCATCGGGCTGGGGGCAGGATAGGCGCTGGATCGAGCTTGCAAGGATAAGCCAATGGCCGAGAGTCGCCGCGTCGCCCTGGTCACCGGTTCGGCACGCCGGGTGGGCGCGGTCATCGCGCGCCGCCTGCATGGGGCCGGCTACGACCTGGTTGTGCACCACCGCAACTCGGCGGGCGAGGCCGCCTTGCTCTGCGGCGAACTCGAGCGCGAGCGCGCCGGCAGCACCCTGGTCCTGCAGGCCGACCTGGCCGAATTCGACCGCCTGCCGGAGTTGGTGGCGAAAACCATCGGCCGCTTCGGCCGCCTCGATGCCCTGGTGAACAATGCCAGCGCTTTCTATCCCACGCCGCTCGGCGCGGTGACGCCGGCGGCCTGGGACGACCTGTTCGCCGCCAATGCGCGCGCGCCGTTCTTCCTCGCGCAAGCGGCCGCGCCGCACCTCACGGCGAACGCCGGCGCCATCGTCAACCTGGTGGACATCTATGCCGACAGTGGTTTGCGCGGGCACAGCGTTTACGTGATGGCCAAGGCCGCCTTGGTGGCGATGACGCGAACATTGGCGTTGGAACTGGCGCCCCATGTTCGCGTGAATGCCGTCGCGCCCGGCGCGGTGCTCTGGCCGGAGGAAGGCAAGTCGGAAAAGGCCAAGCAGGCAATCCTGGATTCGGTGCCGCTGGCGCGCATGGGCAGCCCCGATGAAGTGGCCGAGGCGGTGCGTTGGCTTTTGCTCGATGCCCGCTATACCACCGGGCAAGTCATTCGCGTTGATGGCGGCCGGGCGCTGGCGCCGGGCTAAAACTCCAAGTTAAAACCGGAGCGGTCGAACGACCGCCCCGGTGTGTTGGCTTACTTGGGCGCGAAGGCGCGCTGCATGCCGGTGCCTTCAAAGCCGGCCGGGGCTTCGCCCACGGTGGCATAGCGGTACAGCGCGGCCGAGTAGATGCCGGCCAATGCGCTCTGGATGATGCCCAGGCCCACCGCCGCCAGCACCACCAGCACGGCAATGGCGATCGCCAATCCGGCGGACACCGACGCCGCGAGGATCACCAGCAGCACGCCCACGATGATCACGCCGAACATGATCAGGCCGAACACCAGGCCCAGGCCGACATTGCCGATGGCGTTTTCGCCCCAGGTGCGCTTGAGCAGGTTCACGCTCTGCTTGATCGCCTCGATCGGGCCGACGTTCTGCTGCACCAGCACCGGCACCACCAGGAAGGTGGACAGGGTCCAGGCCACGCCCAGGCCCGAGCCGATCATGCGCACGAGGAAGTTGTTGTCCTTGTTCTTGAGCGCCTGCAGGATCAGGCCCACGGTCGCGGCGATCGCCGCATAACCCAGGATCGCGCCCATGCGTTCCTTCGCGGCATTGAAACCGTCGGCCACGGTCGGGTCGCCGCCTTCGAGCCGGATCATCGCCGCCGCCACCAGGGCGGAGTTGAAGAAGAAGATCACGAAGTACTGGCACAGGTAGAACAGGAAGCCCAGGATCACGCCGCCGGCGCCCATGCCGTTCTCGAAGATCTTCAGGGCGAACACCGGAATCGCGAAGGTGGCGATGACGATGAGGGCCGCGATGCTCGAGAGCACCGGAAACACTAGCAACTCCTTGTCCGAACGCAGCACCGAAGCGCTGGCCTTGACCAACTCCCAGCTGCGGGAGAATTTCTCGAACATGTGCGCAAGCTCCAAAAGGGAAGGCGCCAGCCGAGGATTGGCTGACGGCGCGATTATCAGTCCCGGGTGCCCGGCAAATGCAAGTGCGGGTTGTCAGGCCGGCCAGGGCAGGGCGACAAGCGGCGTTGCCGCCTCCGGATGCGCCGCCCACAGCGCGTCCAGGCGCTGTCCCTGAAGCGGTTCGCGATAGTCCGGCGCGATATCGGCCAGGGGCTTGAGCACGAAGGCGTGGCGCAACTCCGGTCGCGGCACGCGCAGGTTGCCGGGGCCGCTGGTCACCAATTGGTCGTAGAAGACGATGTCGATGTCCAGCGGCCGGTCGGAGAAGCGCGGCACGTCGCGGCGGCGGCCGTGGGCGTCTTCCAAAGCGTGCAACCAGGCGTCGAGTTCGAGGATGCCCAGATCGGTTTCGAGGATGGCGCCTGCGTTGAGGAAATCCGGGCCGTCGAAGCCGACGGCGGGTGTCTGGTAGATCGCAGAGAACACGCAGGGACCAAATCGCGCTTCGATTTCCTTGCGCGCGCGGGCCAGATGCGCCAGCGCATCCTGGTTGGAACCAAGGCTGAGGTAGGCCTTCGCCACGCGCTGCTCAGGCCTGGCGCGAGCGCTGCAGGATCACGCCGACGGCCTTCGCACCACGCACCGCGCCGACCTTGCTCAGCTTCAGGCGCACGTGCGCCACGCCGAATTCTTCGAGGATGATGCGGCAGCATTCCTCGGCCAGGGCTTCGACCAGGCCGTAGCTGGACTGGCTGACGAAGTCGATCAGGCGCTTGCTCACCGCCTTGTAGTCGAGCGTGTCGGCGATGTCATCGCTGGCGGCCGGCTTGCGGTTGTCGAAGTCCATCTCGATGTCGAACTGCAGCGGCTGGCGGATCTTGCGTTCCCAGTCGTAGATGCCGATGACGCATTCGATCTCGAGCGCTTCGATGAAAACCTTGTCCATTCGCGATCCTTCAGAGGGGCGGCAAGCTTGCCATGTCCCAGCGTGGCTGCACCGTGACGGCTTCGTTCTCGTGCTGGCCGGCCTGCAGGCGCAGGGCGCCGGCGAAGGCGATCATGGCGCCGTTGTCGGTGCAGAACTCCGGGCGCGGGAAGCAGGCGCGGCCGCCGCGGCGCGCTGCCAGTTCCTGCAGGCGCGCGCGCAGGCGCTTGTTGGCGCCAACGCCGCCGGCCACCACGAAGGTGTGCATGCCGGTTTGTTCGAGCGCGCGCTGGCATTTGATCGCCAGGGTATCCACCACCGCATCCTCGAAGGCGCGGGCGATGTCGCAGCGGGTGCTGTCGGACTGGTCGCTCGCCTGCCAGGCCAGCAGCACCTGGGTCTTCAGGCCGGAGAAACTGAAATCCAGGCCGGGGCGGTCGGTCATGGGGCGCGGGAACTTGTAGGCGCCCGGGCGGCCGGATTCGGCCAGTCGCGCCAGCTCGGGGCCGCCGGGGTAGGGCAAGCCCATCAGCTTGGCGGTCTTGTCGAAGGCTTCCCCCGCGGCGTCATCCAGGGACTCGCCCAAAAGCCGGTAACGGCCGATACCGTCCACCGCCACCAGTTGGGTGTGGCCGCCGGAGACCAGCAGGGCCAGGAAGGGCGGCTCGGGCGGGTCGGTTTCCAGCAGGGGTGCCAGCAGGTGGCCTTCCATGTGGTGCACGCCCACGGCGGGCAGGTCCAGGGACCAGGCCAGGGCGCGCCCAGCGGCCGCGCCGACCATCAGGGCGCCCACCAGGCCCGGGCCGGCCGTGTAGGCGACGCCATCGAGGTCGGACACGCCCAGGCCGGCTTCGGCCAGCACCTGGCGCACCAGGGGCAGCAGCTTGCGGACATGGTCGCGGCTGGCCAACTCGGGCACCACGCCGCCGTAATCGGCGTGCAGGGCGATCTGGCTGAACAGGGCGTGCGCGCGCAGGCCGGCGTCCGTGTCGTATACGGCCACCCCGGTCTCGTCGCAACTGGTTTCGATACCAAGAACGCGCATGCCTGCCTACATGGCCCCCGCGGGCCCATTTTGCAAACTGGAGGGCCGGGATTCTTGCGCCACCCCGCCTGAGCCGCGTATCATACGCGGCTCGCCAGTAGGCCCTGTGCCCGCCCGGCGGAAATCCCGTTCTGGAGTTCTCATGCCGTCCGTCAAAGTCCGCGAAAACGAGCCCTTCGAGTTTGCCCTGCGCCGCTTCAAGCGCACCTGCGAGAAGGCCGGTGTCCTCGCCGAAACCCGCAAGCGCGAGTTCTACGAGAAGCCGACCCAGGAGCGCAAGCGCAAGGCCGCTGCCGCGGTGAAGCGCCAGATCCGCCGCAGCTCGCGCGACGTTACCAAGCGCCAGCGCCTGTACTGATCGCCTGGGCCCTGCCTGAAGCCGGCCGCGCGCAAGCGTCGCCGGCTTTTTGTGTTTCTGGGCCTTGCTGTTGCGACCCACCCTTGGAGTAGCCCATGTCCCTGAAAGCCCAACTGACCGAAGACATGAAGACCGCGATGAAGGCCGGCGAGAAGGATCGCCTCGGCGTCATCCGCCTGATCAATGCCGCGCTCAAGCAGCGCGAAGTTGATGAGCGCATCGAGATCACCGACGCCATCGTGCTGGCCGTGCTCGAGAAGATGGTCAAGCAGCGCAAGGACTCGATCTCGCAGTACGAAGCCGCCGCCCGCGAAGACCTCGCGGCCGTCGAGCGCTACGAGCTGGGCGTCATCCAGGCCTACCTGCCGGCGCAGATGAGCGCAGCGGAAGTCGAAGTGGCCGTGGTCGCTTCCATCGCCGAATCCGGCGCCACCGGCCCGCAGGACATGGGCAAGGTGATGGCCGTGCTCAAGCCCAAGGTCGCCGGCCGCGCCGACATGGGCGCGTTGTCGGGCCTGGTCAAAAGCAAACTCGCGGGTTGAACCAACGGGGCTCCGGCCCCGTGGCATCCTAGGCAGGCCATGGCCCGCATCCCCGACGCTTTCATTGACGACCTGCTCGCGCGCTCGGACTTGGTCGAGATCATCGGCTCGCGGGTGCCGCTCAAGCGCCAGGGCCGCGAATATTCCGCGCGCTGCCCCTTCCACGACGAGCGCTCGCCCAGCTTCACCGTCAGCCCGATCAAGCAGTTCTACCACTGCTTCGGCTGCGGCGCGCACGGCACCGCCATCTCCTTCCTGATGAACTACGACCGGCTCGAGTTCCTCGATGCCGTGGAAGAGCTGGCCAAGCGCGTGGGCATGGAGGTGCCCAAGGAAACGCGGGCACGCGATGAAAATTCCGACTCGCGCGATCAATACGCCGCGCTCGATGCCGCCGCGCGATTCTTCCAGAAGCAACTCGACGCCAGCCCGAAAGCGCAGTCCTACCTGGACAAGCGCGGCGTGGATGAAGAAAACCGCCAGCGCTTTTCCATCGGCTACGCGCCCGACGCCTTCGACGGCTTGAAGTCCGCGCTGGGCACCGACGAGCGCCGCCTGGGCCTGCTGGAGAAAACTGGCATGTTTTCGCGCAGTGACTCCGGGCGTGTGTACGACAAGTTCCGCGACCGCGTGATGTTCCCCATCCATGATCGCCGCGGCCGCGTCATCGCCTTCGGTGGCCGCGTGCTGGACAAGGACGATGGCCCGAAGTACCTGAACTCGCCGGAGACGCCGCTCTTCCACAAGGGCCGCGAGTTGTACGGCCTGTGGCAGGTGCGCCAGGCGCACGCCAAGATTCCGCGCCTGGTGGTGGTCGAGGGCTATATGGATGTGGTGGCGCTGTTCCAGTACGGCGTAACCACGGCAGTCGCGACGCTCGGCACCGCCACCACGCCGGATCACGCGGAGTTGTTGTTCCGCAACGCCGCCGATGTGTACTTCTGCTTCGACGGCGACCGCGCCGGTCGTTCGGCGGCGTGGAAGGCGGTGGAGTCGATCATCCCGCGCATGCGCGAAGGTCGCCAGGCCTTCTTCCTGTTCCTGCCCGAAGGCGAGGACCCGGACAGCATCGTGCGCAAGGAAGGTTCGGCCGGCTTCGACCAGCGCCTGAATGAAGCCACTTCGCTCAGCGAGTTCTTCTTCGCCGAGCAGTCGCGCGACGTGAACCTGGGCTCGCTCGAAGGCAAGGCGCGCCTGGCCGAACGCGTGAAGCCCTATCTCGCGCAGATTCCCGATGGCGCCTTCCGCGACCTGATGCAGCAGCGCGTGACCGAGCTCACCGGCGTCGGCGCACGCGCGGCAGCTGCAGAACAAAGCGCGCCACGCGCGCCCTCGATGCGCGCCGGCCGCGGCACGCCTGCGCCCAAGCGTAGCCTGGTGCGCACGGCGATATCGCTGCTGCTCCAACAGCCTTCCTTGGCGTCGGCGATCGAGCCGCCGTATCTGTTCAACACCCTTCGCCAGCCCGGCATTCCCCTGCTGGTGGAGTTGGTGGGCCTGGTGCGCGAGCGCCCGGACATCGGCACCGGCGCGATCCTGGAGCATTTCGCCGAACGCGAAGAGGGCGGCTCGCTCAACAAGCTGGCCATGGCCGAGATGCTGGTGCCGCCGGAGCAATGGAGCCACGAGTTCATCGGCGCGCTGAAAGGCCTGGACATGGAAGCGCTGCGCCAGCGCGAGGCCGAGCTCAACGAGCGCAGCGCACAAGTGGGTCTCTCGGCAATGAGTCGGGAAGAGAAGGACGAGCTGCGCAACCTGCAGCCGGCCATTCGCCGCATCGAGCTCGAACTCAAGGCGCTTTCGGCGCGCTAGAACCTAGCTGTCGCTGCGGCCTTCGGCGCGATCGTCGCCGACGATGATCCGCGCGCTGCGCTGGTAGGTCCAATACGACCAGCACCAGTTCAGCAGCACCACCAAACGATTGCGGAAGCCGATCAGGAAGAACACGTGCGCGCCCAGCCAGAACCACCAGGCCAGCACGCCGCTCAGCTTGAAGCCGCGCAGGTCCACCACCGCCGCCATGCGGCCGATGGTGGCGAGATTGCCGTAGTCGGCGTAGCGGAAGGCGGGCGCGGCCACGCCGCGCAGCCGCGCACGCAAGGCGCGCCCGACGTGCGCGCCCATCTGCTTGGCCGCCGCCGCCACGCCCGGCACGTGCTTGCCGTCCTGCGTGACTGAAGCCAGGTCGCCGGCGACAAAAATTTCCGGGTGACCGGGCAAGCTCAGATCCGCTTGAACCAGTACGCGCCCGGCGCGATCCACTTCCGCGCCGAGCGCCTTGCCTAAAGGCGAAGCCGCCACGCCCGCTGCCCAGAGCACGGTGCGCGCAGCCAGTCGCTGCGCGCCGATGTCCACGCCTTCGTCGTCAATGCCGGTGATGGCGCCGCCGGTGCGAACCTGCACGCCCAAGCGCGCCAGGTGCTTACGCGCCGACTCCGACAGTGATTCGGGGAAACTCGACAACACGCGCGCGCCGGCTTCCACCAGCACGACCCGTGCTTCGGCCGGATCGATGCGGCGAAACTCGCGGCGCAAGGTATGGTGGGCGATCTCCGCCAGGGTGCCCGCCAATTCCACGCCAGTCGGGCCGCCGCCGATGATCACGAAGCTCAGCCACGCTGCGCGCTTTACGGCATCAGTTTCGGCCTCGGCGCGCTCGAACGCGGTCAGCAGTTGGCGGCGAATGGCCAGCGCATCGTCGAGCGTCTTCAGCCCGGGCGCGCGGCCAGCCCATTCGTCGTGGCCGAAATAAGCGTGGCGCGCGCCCGAGGCCACCAGCAGGTAGTCGTAGCCCAGGGCCGCGCCCTTGCCCAACTGCAACGTGCGCGCCGCCTTGTCGATGCCCAATACTTCGTCCAGCAGCACCGTCACGTTCGCTTGCTTGCGCAGGATATGGCGCAGCGGCGCGGCGATATCGGGCGCCGACAATCCAGCGGTGGCCACTTGGTAGAGCAGGGGCTGGAACAGGTGGTGGTTGCAGCGATCCACCAGGGTGATGCGAATCGGCGCCGAAGCCAGCGCGCGCGTGGCCCAGAGCCCGGCGAATCCGCCGCCGACTATCACCAGATGCGGGCGGGAATCGTCGGACATATTCGGCATCCTTGCGGGCGCGGCGACTATTGGCCGCTGCGGATGAACTCGAGGGCCTGCGGCGACAGCTGGGGCTCGGAAGGCATCAGCCAATGGTCAATCAGCAGGAAGGCGAACAGCGCCATCAGGTACCAGATCGAATAGCCGAACACCTGCATCGCGAACACTTCCGACGGCGGCTTCAACAGGCGCACCGCGTAATAGACGAACACCACGCCCAGCACCACGGCGCCACCGAGGTAGAAGATGCCGCTCATGCCGGCGATCCAGGGGAGCAAGGTCACCAGCAACAACAACACCGTGTAGAACAGGATCTGCCAGCGCGTGTAGACCACGCCATGGGTCACCGGCAGCATCGGGATCATGGCGCGCGCGTAGTCGTCGCGGCGGAAGATCGCCAGCGCCCAGAAATGCGGCGGCGTCCACACGAAGATGATCAGGAACAGCAGCAGCGCGTACTGGTAGTGGTGGGTCGTTACCGCCACCCAGCCCAGCAGGGGCGGCGCGGCGCCGGCGGCGCCACCGATGACGATGTTCTGCGGCGTGGCGCGCTTGAGCCAGCCCGTGTAGATGATGGCGTAGCCGATCAGCGAGCCGAAGGTCAGCAGCGCGCACAACACGTTCACGAACAGCACCAGCAGCAACATGGACAGCGCGCCCAGCGCGATGGCGAAGGCCAACACTTGGCGCGATGACAGCGATCCCGTGGGCAGCGGGCGATGCGAGGTACGCGCCATCACCGCATCAATGCGCTGATCGAGCAGGTGGTTGATGGCCGCGGCCGAGGACGCCGCCAGCCAGATGCCCAGGCTGCCGAACACCAGTGCCTTCCAGGGCGGCAGGAAGCCGGGAATGCCCGGCGCCGGCACGGCCAGGAACATGCCGATCACCGCGGTGAACACAATCAGTGCCACCACGCGCGGTTTGGTCAGCTGCCAGTACTGGCCGAAGGAGGAAGACGACATGGGGCTATTGTAAAGCCCCGCGCGGCCCGGCCGCGCGCGGGCTCATTCCGGCGCGCGCAGGCGGGCCAGCAGGCCCACCGTCACGAACAGCAGCAGGGCCGCGCCGGCGGTATGCGCCGTGGCCACCCACAGCGGCAGGCCGAACACCACATTGCTGATGCCCAGGGCCACTTGCGCCGTAATCAGCAGGCCCAGCACGCTGCCCCAGAACACCAGCCCCGGCGTGCGCAGCATGCGGACCGAGATCATCAGGAAGTGGCCGAACACCAGCACTGCCATCGCCCGGTGCGCGAGCTGGATGGCGACCCGCGCGGGGCCATCGAGCACGCCGCCTTCGTAGTCCACGCCGATGCCGCGCCAGAGCACGAAGCCTTCGCGGAAATCGTGCGCAGGCAGCCACTGCCCCAGGCAGGTCGGGAAGTCATTGCCGCAGGCGAGGGCCGCGTAGTTGCTGCTGGTCCAGCCGCCCAGTGCGATCTGCGCAACCAGCAAGGCCAAACCGACCCAGAGCAGGCGCCGCAGTTTCGGTGCTTCCGCCTGCACCAGCTCCGTGCCGGGCGTGGTGCGCCAGGCCAGCCAGGTCAGCAGCGACAGCGTGGTCAGGCCGCCCAGCAGATGGCCCATCACCACCAGCGGCTTGAGCAGCCAGGTGACCGTCCACATGCCCAGGATGGCCTGGAAGATCACCATCATCAGCGTGATCACGCTCAGGCGCGCGGCATCGGCGTTCGACCACAGCTTGGCGTCGATCGCCAGCAACATCTCGCCGGCCAGCACCAAAGCGCCCGCGGCCAGATAGTGTTGGCCGATGTAGGCGGGAATCGAAGCGCCCACCAGCGCAGCCGCCGCAAGGATGCTGGGAATTCCGAAGCGGCGCTTGCGCGCGGCGATCAGGCTCAGCGTGAGGATAAGCAGGCCCAGGCTCGCGGCGAGATGGCGATGGAATTGCTCGCGCCAGGTCTTGCCGGTTTCCACCGCGCGATCGAAGACTTCATTGGCCTGCGCGATTTCGTGCGCTTGCGTGGGCCAGGTGGCGCGACCGTAGCAGGTCGGCCAGTCCGGGCAACTCAGGCCGGCGTTGGACAGGCGCACGAAGGCGCCGAACACCACGATGCCCAGGGCCAGCAACACGGCGACCCAGGCCAGGCGGTGGAAGTGACGGTGCGGGCTGCTCATGGCTGCGTATCCGGAAAAGTCGAAATCATTTGATCAGCTTGCCGAGGTCTTTCTTCACGCCGGCCGGATCGAAGCCCGCGTGGTAGTGCAGGGCCACGAAGCCGCCGGGATCGGCGAGATAGACCGGCAGCGCGTCGGCGCTGGCGGCATCGGGCAGCCCGGCGAGCGCGGCGCTGGGCTGCATCTGGATCAGGCGGCGAAAGCGCGGAGCGTCCTTGGGAAGTTCACCAAACCAGAGCACGTCGATCTGGTCGGCCTTGCGGCCCTGGGTCAGCCACAGGCGATGCAATTGGTCGAGCACCTTGTCGCAAGCGCTCGTGCAGCCCGCGGCGGGCACCACAATGAAACGCCAGCGGTTGCGGTCCGGTTCCCAGGCGTAGGGGCTGCCATCGGCGCGCAGGAGTTTCGCGGCGCTCAGGTCCACCGGCGGCTTCAGCAGCTCGCCGTAATTCTTGCCATGCGCCGGCGTCCAGCCGGTGAAGCGCAGGTAGGCCGCAATGCCGAAGGACGAGAAGAACATCGCCACGATCAGCAGCAAGATCAGGCGTGATTTGAATTGCGAGGGGCGGGCGGTTTCGGTCATGGGCGGCGGCGGAAATACAAGAGGAAGGTGGTGACCAGGACGGCCAGGGCCAGGCCGAACCATTGCAGGGCATAGCCGCGATGGCGCTCGGGGGGCAGTGTATTGCTCAGCAGGTCCAGGTCGCGTGGATAGCCCAGGGCCAGGGCCGGGTCCAGGCGCAGCACGCGCGGCGCCAGGCGCAGATGGCTGGCCTGCGCCAGCGCGGCAACATTCACGCGCGTCAGCAGCCAGTTGCGGCCTTGCGCAGAGTGGTCGGGTCCCAAGGCAATACCGGACGAGGGCGGCAGCGTCAGCAGGCCCGAGAGGTTCTGGCGGCCCGAGGGCACGGCGATGTCCGGCAACTTGCGGTCGGGCGGAAGCTGCACCCAGCCCATGTCCACCAGCAAGTCGCTGCCGGCATCGGGTCGGAAGGGCAAGTAGACATGCACGCCCACGGCATCGCCGCGGCGCTGGTTGTCGAGCAGCAACACCGGGCCAGGCAGGAAGCTGCCGCTGCCGGCGGCCCAGTCGTAGCCTCCAGCGCGCCCGGCCAGGGACAGGGGGCCAGGCACGCGCCGCTGCATGACCTGCGCCACGGCGTCGAGCATGTGCTGCTTTTCCACCGCGCGGTGCAGCTGCCAGCGCCCAAGCGCGGCAAAGCCCGCGGCCAGCAGCAAGCCCAGCAGCACCAGCAGCAGGCGATTTCTCACCACAAGCACGGGCCCGCGGCGGATAATGCCGGCATTCGATTCCCAGGCAGGACCGCCATGCAAAAACTCCTGATCATCGCCTTCCTCATCGTGATCCTTTGGAACCTCGGTGCCGGCCTGTACTACATGATGGTGGACAAAGGGACTACCAACCGCACGGTGCGTTCCCTGAGCTGGCGCATCGGCATTTCGGTCGTGCTGATCCTGATCGTGGTGGTCGGTATCTACACCGGCTGGATCAAGCCGCACGGCGTGGTGCCCTGATCGTTCGAACGTTTCGCAGCGCCATCAAAGCAAAGGCCGGCGAAAGCCGGCCTTTGTCGTTTCGCCCTTGCCGGATCCGGCCGCAGCCGGATGCCGGTCAGAGCACGTAGACGAACAGGAACAGGCCCAGCCAGACCACGTCCACGAAGTGCCAGTACCAGGCCACGGCTTCGAACGCGAAGTGGTGGTCCTTGCTGAAGTGGCCCTTCGCGCAGCGCAGCCAGATCACCGAGAGCATGATCGCGCCCAGGGTGACGTGCATGCCGTGAAAGCCGGTGAGCATGAAGAAGGTCGAACCGTACACGCCCGAACCCAGGGTCAGGTTCAGCTCGGTGTAGGCGTGGTGGTATTCGGTGGCCTGGAAGAACAGGAAGAACGCGCCCAGGGCGATGGTGGCGCCCAGCCAGAACAGCAGGGCCGTGCGGCGCGCCGCGCGCAGGGCGTGGTGGGCCAGGGTGATGGTCACGCCCGAGCTCAGCAGCAGCAGGGTGTTGATCAGGGGCAGGCCCCAGGCCGGAATGGTTTCGAAGTGGCCACCAATCGCGCCCGGGCCGTTCGCCGGCCAGCCGGCCGTGTAGCCGGGGTAGAGGAATTCGTTGGTGAGCGCGCCGTCGCCTTCACCCGAAAGCCACGGCAACGCGAACTGGCGGGCGTAGAACAGGGCGCCGAAGAAAGCCGCGAAGAACATCACTTCCGAAAAAATGAACCACATCATTCCCATGCGGAACGACGTGTCCACCTGCGGGTTGTAGCGGCCTTGCAGCGACTCGGCGATGACATCGCCGAACCACATGCCCAGGACGGTCAGCACCATCAGCAGGCCGACGAAGAACAGGTCCTGGCCCCAGCCATGGCCGTTCATCCAGTTGGCCACGCCAACCATCAGGGTGAACAGCGCGATCGAACCCATGAAGGGCCAACGGCTGTGGTGCGGGACGTAATAAACGTTAGCGTCCGCGTGGGAGTCGTCGTGAGCTGCGTGTGCCATGGGGTTTCCCGGGTGTCAGGGTTGCGTGGTGCGGGTCAGGGAGCCGAGCGGCCGGCGTTCGGCAGGCTGGACGCGTTCAATTGCGCCGTCGCCGTGTCATTGCGGTAGAAAGTATAGGACAGGGTAATCGTGGAGACGTCGCCCGGCAGGGCCGGGTTGACGATGAAGCGCACCGGCATGAGCCGTTGTTCGCCGGCCTTGAGCGTTTGCTGGGTGAAGCAGAAGCACTCGGTCTTGGTGAAGAAGCCCGAGGCCTCGTTCGGCGCGATCGACGGCGCCGCTTGTCCAACGATGGCATTGCTGTCGCGGTTGTGGGCGACGAACAGGGCCTCGTACTGCTGGCCCGGATGCACTTCCATCGAGTCCTGCTGGGGACGGAAATCCCAGGCCAGCTTCGAGTTCACGGTGCCGTCGAACTGCACGCGCACGGTGCGGTTGAGGTCGGCCTTCATGTCGGCGACCTTGGCCACGCCGGCGGCGTCGCGCTCGAGCTTGATGCCGAACACTTTCTCGCAGGCCACGTTGTACAGCGGCACCAGCGAGAAGGCGAACACGAACGAGCCCGCCGAGATCATGGCGATACGCTTGAGCGTGCGCGACAGTTCGGGCGTCACTTGGCCCCCATCACCGACGACAGGAACAGCACGTAGGCCGCCACGGCGCAGGCCGTGAGGATCCACACGGTGCGCCGAACGGCGGCGCGCTGGGCCGGGGTCTGGCTCATCAGTGGGTGATGTCGCCGTGCGCCAGGTCGCCGTCCTTGATGACCGGCGGCGTGGTGAAGCTATGGTGCGGCGGCGGCGAGGACAGGGTCCACTCCAGGCCACGCGCGCCTTCCCACACCCGGTCCGTCGCCTTCACGCCGCCACGGGCGGCCTGGATGACGATGTAGGCGAACAGCAGCTGGGTCAGGCCGAAGCCGAAGCCGCCGATCGAAGACCACATGTTGAAATCAGCGAAGGCCGGGTTGTAGTCCGGAACGCGGCGCTGCATGCCGGCCAGGCCCAGGAAGTGCTGCGGGAAGAACAGCAGGTTCACGAAAATCGTGGACAGCCAGAAATGCCACTTGCCCAGGGTCTCGTTGTACATGTGGCCGGTCCACTTGGGCAGCCAGTAGTACACGCCGGCCATGATGCCGAACACGGCGCCGGTCACCAGCACGTAGTGGAAGTGCGCGACCACGAAGTAGGTGTCGTGGTACTGGAAGTCGGCCGGAACGATCGCCAGCATCAGGCCGGAGAAGCCGCCGATGGTGAACATCACCACGAAGCCCAGGGCGAACAGCATCGGGGTTTCGAACGTCATCGAGCCGCGCCACATGGTGGTGACCCAGTTGAACACCTTCACGCCGGTCGGGATGGCGATGAGCATGGTGGCGTACATGAAGTACAGCTCGCCGCCCAGCGGCATGCCGACGGTGAACATGTGGTGCGCCCAGACGATGAAGCTCAGGAAGGCGATCGAGGCCACGGCGTAGATCATTGCCTGGTAGCCGAACAGCGGCTTGCGGGCGAAGGTCGGGATGATTTCCGACACGATGCCGAAGGCCGGCAGGATCATGATGTAGACCTCGGGGTGGCCGAAGAACCAGAAGATGTGCTGGAACATCACCGGGTCGCCGCCGCCGGCCGCGTTGAAGAACGAGGTGCCGAAGAACTTGTCGGTGAGCAGCATCGTCACCGCGCCCGCCAGCACCGGCATCACCGCGATCAGCAGGAAGGCGGTGATCAGCCAGGACCACACGAACACCGGCATCTTGAGCAGGTCCACGCCCGGGGCGCGCATGTTCAGGATGGTGGCGATGATGTTGATCGCGCCCATGATCGAGCTGACACCCATCAGGTGCACCGCGAAGATCAGGAAGGCGGTGTTGTTGCCGCCCTGCAGGGCGAGCGGCGGATACATGGTCCAGCCGCCGGCCGGGCCGCCGCCACCAATGCCGAAGCCTTCCAGGATCAGCGGCATCAGCAGCAGGGTGAAGGCGAAGGGCAGGATCCAGAACGACCAGTTGTTCATGCGCGGCAGCGCCATGTCCGGCGCGCCGATCATCATCGGCACCATCCAGTTGGCCAAGCCGACGAAGGCCGGCATCACCGCGCCGAAGATCATCACCAGCGCATGCGTGGTGGTCATCTGGTTGAAGAACTCGGGGGCCAGGAACTGCAGGCCCGGCTGGAACAGTTCCAGGCGAATGAGCATCGCCATGGCGCCGCCGATGAAGAACATCACCAGCGAGAACACCAGGTACAAGGTACCGATGTCCTTGTGGTTGGTGGAGTTGAACCAGCGCTGGAAGAAGCTCTGCTGGTGCCCGTGGTCGTGGGCGTCGTGGGCGTTGGCCATGTCGCTTGCCTCTAAGAGATGTTGCGATTCGAAAGGATTCGGAGCTGCGCCGGGTTACGGGGCGCTGGCGGCGACGGCGGTACTGGCGCTGGCGCCGGCCTTCTGCTGCGCCAGCCAAGTCTGGTATTCGGCCTTGGGCAGCACCTTCACCACGATCGGCATGAAGCCATGGTCCTTGCCGCACAGTTCGGCGCAGACGCCGCGGTAGGTGCCGGGTTCGCTGACCTGGGTCCAGGCTTCGTTGATCACGCCCGGGATCGCGTCCTGCTTCCAGCCCAGGGCCGGCACCCACCAGGCGTGGATGACGTCGTCGGCGGTGATGACAAAGCGCACGCGGGTGTCGGCCGGCAGCACCAGCGGGCGATCCACATCGCGCAGGTAGTGGGCCTTGGCCGCGATCTGGGCCTGGGTACTGTTGCTGTCCTGGCGCAGCGCGTCGGACTCGCGGTCCAGGCGGCTGATGAAGTCAACGTTCTGGTTGACGTATTCGTAGCGCCACATCCACTGGTAGCCGGTGATCTTGATGGTCATTTCGGCGGGCTTGGCGTCGTGGTCGGCGTTGTACTGCTCGATCACCATCTTGGTGGCCGGGATCGCCGAGCCGATCAGGATGACGATGGGCACCACCGTCCAGATCGCTTCGAGCACGGTGCTGTGGGTGAAGTTGGTGTCCGGCACCGCGCCCTTGGAGCGGCGGAACTTGAACATGGCGTAGAACATGGCGCCGAAGACGACCACGCCGATGACCACGCAAATCCAGAACATGATCATGTGCGCGTGGTAGGCGTTCTGCGAAGTCGCCGTCACGCCCGGGATCATGTTGAGCTGCCAACGCGCCGGGTCGGTCGCATTGGCCGAGGCGGCGGAACTGGCCAGGGCAAGTACGCCGGCGGCGTAACGGGCCAGGCGCGGGGCTTTCATCACTGCATTCATCGGACCTACCTCGAACTGTGATCTGTGCTCGGCAGGGGCCTGCGCCGCTGCCAGGAATTGTTGCCGCCGGCCGGGCGAAACAGGACCGACGCCTGGCCCGGTTCTCGGTCAACCCGGAGTCGGATCCAGTGCAGCGGCGCTCGAAGCCCGGAGATGGCGCGGTCTTTCCAGCCCCGAACCGCAGGCAGGACAAGTCCGCAAAATCGTGCGGATTTTACGCCCCCGCCCGGGCGGGCGGCAAGCTGAGCAAGTCCGAACGAGCCCGATTCTGGCGCGGGCACCGTGAAGGATTGCTCTGCGCCCGGTAGAATCGCGCTTTGTCCGCGCCAGCCCAGGCCGCCCCGTGAAGCCCATCCTCAGCCCCGAATTGCCCGCGCCGCCGCCGCCGCTGCGCCAGCGCATCACCGCCGCCTATCTTCGTGACGAGTCCGAGCACCTGGACGAGTTGCTGGAACAGGCGCGCCTGCCACCGGCCGACCAGGCCAAAGTGCAGGCCGTGGCCGTGGGCCTGGTCGAGCGCACCCGCGTGCGCGCCTCCGACCCGGCCATGGTCGAAGCCTTCATGCGCGAATACGACCTCAGCTCCGAGGAAGGCGTGCTGCTGATGTGCGTGGCCGAGGCCCTGCTGCGCATTCCCGACCAGGACACCGCCAACCGCCTGATCCGCGACAAGCTCGGCGACGCCGACTGGGACGCGCATGTCGGCAAGTCCAGCTCGGTGCTGGTGAATGCCTCCACCTGGGGCTTGATGCTGACCGGCCGGCTGGTGAACCTGGCCGATGAAACCCGCCGCAACGTGGCCGGCGCCTTCCGTCGCCTGGTCGGGCGCATGGGTGAACCGGCGATTCGCCTCGCCGTGCGCCAGGCCATGCGCATCATGGGCCATCAATTTGTGATGGGGCGCACGATTGCCGAGGCGCTGGAGCGCTCGCGCAAGGGCGAGAACGCTTCGTACCGCTACTCCTTCGACATGCTCGGCGAGGCCGCCTTCACCGCCGCCGATGCCGCGCGCTACCTTGAGGCCTACCGGCTGGCGATCCTGGCGATCGGGGCCAGCGGCCCGGGCGGCAGCTTCGTCGGCAGTGACGTGTTCGCGGCGCCATCGATCTCGGTGAAGCTCTCGGCCCTGCATCCGCGCTACGAACTGGCCAAGCGCGCCCGCGTGCATGCCGAACTGATTCCACGCGTGCTGCAGCTGGCCCAGCTGGCCAAGTCGCAGGGCATCGGTTTCACCATTGATGCCGAAGAATCCGAGCGTCTGGAGTTGTCGCTGGACGTGATCGCTGGTGCCTTCAGCGATCCCTCGCTCGATGGCTGGGAAGGCTATGGCCTGGCCGTGCAGGCCTACCAGAAGCGCGCGCCCTTCGTGCTCGACTTCCTGATTGACCTCGCCCGCCGCACCGGCCGGCGCATGCCCGTGCGCCTGGTGAAAGGCGCGTACTGGGATTCGGAAATCAAGAAGGCCCAGGTGGATGGCCTGGGTGGCTATCCGGTGTTCACGCGCAAGGCCAATACCGACGTCAGCTACCTGGCCTGCGCGCGCAAGATGCTGGGCGCAACCGATGCCCTGTATCCGATGTTCGCCACCCACAACGCGCAGACCATCGCCGCCGTGCACCACATGGCCGAAGGCCGCGCCTTCGAGTTCCAGCGCCTGCATGGCATGGGCGACCACCTGTACGCGGAAACCATTGGCGCCGAGCATTTGGCCGTGCCTTGCCGCGTGTACGCACCGGTGGGTTCGCACGAAGACCTGCTGCCCTACCTGGTGCGTCGTCTTCTGGAAAACGGCGCGAACTCCAGCTTCGTCAACCGCATCACTGACGCCTCGGTGCCGCCGGTGGACTTGGTGGCTGATCCGGTGGGCGTGGTATCTGCCTTCGCGTCCAAGCCGCACCCGCATATTCCGCAGCCGCTCGCACTCTTTGCCGACAGGAAGAATTCCATGGGCGTGAATCTCGCCAATGACCAGGACCTGGCCGAACTCGCCGGGCGCGTGAATGCCGCCATCAAGAGCTGGAGCGCGCAGCCGCTGGTGCCGGGCATCGAAGGCCGCGGAGCCATGATTCCCGTCACCAATCCGGCCGACCGCCGCGAAGTCATCGGCCAGTGGCAGGCCGCCGACGCGAGCTTGGTGGAGCAGGCCATCGTCAACGCCCAGGCCGCGTATCCGGAATGGGACCGTTTGCCGGCCGCCTCGCGCGCCAAGATCCTCGAGTTCGCCGCCGACCTGATGGAAGAGCGCATGCCCGAGCTGATCGCGCTGTGCGTGAAGGAAGCGGGCAAGTCCATGTCGGCCTCGGTGGCCGAAGTGCGCGAAGCCGTGGACTTCTGCCGCTACTACGCGCAGCAGTCGCGCAAGCTGTTTGGCCAGCCCGAGAAGCTGCCCGGCCCGACCGGTGAGTCGAACGAGCTGCAGTTGCATGGCCGCGGCGTATTCGTCTGCATCAGCCCCTGGAATTTCCCGCTGGCGATCTTCATGGGCCAGGTGGCGGCCGCGCTGGCGGCCGGCAATGCCGTTATCGCCAAGCCTGCCGAACAAACCAACCTGTGCGCCTTCTTCGCGGTGAAGCTGCTGCATGAAGCTGGCGTGCCGGCGAACGTGCTGCAATTCCTCCCCGGCGACGGCGCCGTGGTCGGCGCCGCGCTGACCCGCGATGCCCGCGTGAGCGGCGTGGTGTTCACCGGTTCGACCGATACCGCCTGGGCCATCAATCGCGCGCTTGCCGCGCGCCGCGCGCCGTTGGCCACGTTGATCGCCGAAACCGGCGGCCAGAACGCGCTGATCGCCGATTCTTCCGCGCTGCCGGAGCAATTGGTGAAGGACGCCATGACGGCGGCCTTCGATTCGGCTGGCCAGCGTTGCTCGGCCGCGCGCATCCTGTTCGTGCAGGCCGATATCGCCGACAAAGTCATTGGCATGTTGGCCGGTGCGATGGACGAAATCGTGGTCGGCGACCCGGCCCTGCTTTCAAGCGACGTCGGCCCGGTGATCGACAACGACGCCCTGGCGGTGCTGACCGCGCATGCCGAACGCATGGACAAGCAGGCCAAACTGATCAAGGCGGTGAACCTGCCCGAGGCCTGCGCCCACGGCAGCTTCTTCGCGCCGCGCGCGTATGAAATCGGTTCGCTGTCCGAGCTGACCCAGGAAGTGTTCGGCCCGGTGCTGCATGTGATCCGCTACGAAGCCAAGGACCTCGACAAGGTGCTGGCCGAAATCAACGCCACCGGCTACGGCCTGACGCTGGGCATCCATTCGCGCATCGATTCCACCGTGCAGCACATCGTGCGCAGCGTTCGCGTGGGCAATTGCTATGTGAACCGCAACCAGATCGGCGCGGTGGTCGGCGTACAGCCCTTCGGCGGCGAAGGCCTGTCGGGCACCGGCCCGAAGGCGGGCGGCCCGCACTACCTGCTGAAGTTCGCCAGCGAGCGCACGCTCACCATCAACACCACTGCAGCCGGCGGCAACGCCTCGTTGCTTACGCTGGCTGAGTAACGCGAAAAGCGATTACCGGAACTTCCCCAGCGTCCCCTCTTGAATCTGTGCGTCTTCGTCGACGCATTCCTCAACTACGTGTTTTGGATTTTGACGGGCACTGCGACGCCGCTTCGCACTCGCCACAGACGGGCGCGCGAGCGAAATGAGCGCTCCCTACGCAGCCCGCCAATTCAAGAAGACCCCCTGCACGGGGCCGCGCGACGAACTGTCCGCTAACCGCTTCTAGGGAGCGATCAGATCAGCGAGACGGAAATGGTGGGGGTTGCGGTAGAGGAGGGAGTGCAGCGCGTGGCTGCGCTTGAACGGCTTCCACGCACCCTCGGCCTGGGCGAGTCGGTCGGCAATGATCCATAGAACTGCCGGATTTACGCCTAAGCCCATGTGCGTGGCGCTGACTTCGATGTTTTCCGAGATCGGCGTTTCTTCCGACAGGCTCATGCGCCAGTTCACGATGCCATCGGTCTTGGACATGATGGACGTGGTGGGCACGCTGGGTTCGCCGTCCACCAATTCCATCAGGCGTTCGTCGTCGTGTTTGAAACCGCTGACGAACTCGAACACGCGCCAGGCATTGGTGCCTTTCGGATGGCCGGTCAGTGGCGAGCCCATGGTGATCACTTGTCGGACGCGTTCGGGCATTCGCAAAGCCAATGCATTCGCCATCGCGCCGCCCAGCGACCAACCAATCAGGCTGACCTTTTGCTGGTGCTTGTGCTGAAGTTCGCGCACCTGGTCGACCATGCCCTTGATGACGTGGTCGCGCGGGCCGAAGTTCAGGCCCTGCTTCCACGGGTAGGCTTCGTAGCCGAGCTCGCCGAGGAATTTGCGCAGGGGCAGGGTGGAGGCATCGCCGGCGCACAGGCCCGGCAACACCAGCACGGGATGATTGTCGCCGCGCGGCGCTTTCTTCAGCCAGCGCCAGGACATTGCGAAGGAGGCCCACTCGAGCACTGCGCGGCCTTCCATCGCCAGCAGCAGGGCCGAAGGCGCCTTCAGCGCTTCGTGGGTCTTGGGGCGGCGCAGGCGGTCGGCTTCAGTGGTCATGGCAGGCGTTCGCTAAGTTCGTTCAGGGCCCGGGCCATCGCTTTCGCAACCAGTTCGGGTCGGGCCACCACTTCATCGCAGGCGGTCAGTCCGAATTCCAGGCTGCCCGCATAACTCTGAACCGTGATGTTGAAAGCCAGCCCGTGGGTGACGATCGATACCGGATAGTAATGGCGCAGGCGCGCGCCGGCCAGATACAGGGGTACCGGCGGACCGGGCACATTGGAAATCGCCACGTTCGCCAGCGCGGGCAGGCGTTCAGCCAAGCGCCCGCTGCCCCAGAGCCGCGACAGGCCGCTGGCCCAGATAGGCGCCGCCAAGCCGGGGAAATCGGTGGGAATCAGGTCCTTGAAGGTGGCCACACGGCGCTTGATCTGCGCCGTGGAATCGCGAATCGCCATCAGGCGTGCCACCGGATCGGCGACATCGGTGGCGAGGGAGCATTGCACCATCGAGACCTGATTGTTCACGTCGGTGTTGCCAGATTCACGTAATGAAACGGGCATGGCCGCCACCAGCGGCTTGCGCGGCAACGCGTCCACGCCCTGCAAGAGCTCGCGAAGCGCGCCGGAGCAAATCGCCAGCACCACATCGTTGAGGCTGGTGCCGAAGCCGCGGCCAACGCGCTTGACCTCGTCCAGCGGCAGCGAGAGCGCCGCGAAACTGCGCCCCGGGCCAATCTTGACGTTGAACACGGTGCGCGGCGCCATCAGCAGATTCTCGCGCAGGCTGCCGACCAGGCTGGCGGCCTGACTGACGCTGCCCGCCAACTTGAGGGTCGCCGGCAACGCGCGCAGCAGTTTTGCAAACTGGCTTACGGTGGAGCGCGTGGCGGTGCGCGCGAGGTCGCGCTTGCGCAGTGCGCTGGCGGTAGCGGGCTTGGCCTTCGCATTGGCCCCACGCTTGCCCGCGACCGGCGCGATATCCAGGATCGCTTGCGCCAGCGCAATGCCGCCCTGGCCATCGAGCAAGGCGTGGTGGACCTTCGAATACAAGGCCACGATGCCGGGCTCGACGTTCTCGATCACCACGAACTGCCACATCGGCAGCTTGCGATCGAGCAATTCGGCGTGCAGCTTGCCGACCATTCGCATCAACGCGGCCTGGCCGCCTTTGCCCGGCAGGCGGCGCTTGCGGATGTGCTTGCGCAAGTCGACCTTGTCGGCCTCGGCCCACATCGGGTGGCCCAGGTCCAGCGGTGCTTCATGCAGCACGCGGCGCAGCGCCGGCGCGCGCGGCAAACGCTCGGCCATATGCGCCAGCAACGCGGCGTGGAAATCGAAGCCGCGCTTGGCGGGCAGCTCGATCAGCATCACGCTGCCCACATGCATGGGCGGGCCGGCCGATTCCAGGTAGAGGAAGCCTGCGTCCAGGCCGGTCAGCGGTGTGAGGGTTCGTCCCATCCGCGCCGACAATACGCCGAATCAGCGCCCGGTGAACACTGCCTGCCGGCGTTGTGTGAAGGCCAGCACGGCCTCGCGCATGTCCTCGGTCTGCATCATGGCCGGAAGCGCGGGCATCAGGGCTTCCAATGCCGCGCGCGAACCTTCACGACGGGCCAGGCGTGATGAGGCCAGCGCGGCTTGCACACCCAGCGGCGCGGCGCTGGCAATGCGCTCGGCAATGGCCAGCGCGACATCGAATTGCTGGCCCGGTTCGGTCAGGTGCTGCACGAAGCCCATGCGGTGCGCCTCGGCGCCGCTGAATTCATCGCCAGTCAGGATATAGCGCTGGGCATTGCCCCAGCCGATTTCGTTCATCAGGCGTACGGTGGCGCCGCCGCAAGGGAAAAAGCCGCGCTGCACTTCCAACTGCGCGAAGCGGGCATCGCTCGCGGCCACGCGCACCTCCGCGGCCAGCATCAGTTCCATCGCCACGGTGAAGCTCACGCCCTGCGCCGCGACGACGACGGGTTTGCGGCAGCGTTTGGATTCGTCCAGGCCGAAGGGCTCGATGCTGGTATCGGGCAAGTCCGCCAAGCGGCCTTCTGCCAGCACCGGCGCCCACTGCGGCAGGTCCAGGCCGGCAGTGAAGTGATCGCCATGGCCGAACAGCAGGCCGCAACGCAGGTCCGGGTCGCGGTCGAGCTCGCCGTAGGCCGCCGCCAGCGCCAGATAGGTATCCACGTCGAAGGCATTGCGCTTGTGCGGGCGGTTGAAACCCATCAGCAGGACATGGCCACGGCGTTCCAGCGTCAGCTTGGTGTCGTCCATTGCCCGGTTTCCTTCAGAGTTGTTCGGACGAAACGCTCAGCGTGGTGTCGTCCAGCGATTGCAGCAATTCGGCCTGGGCCAGCACGCCCGGAAGCTCGTAGCGGAAGAAATAGCGACAGGTGGCGAGCTTGCCTTCGTAGAAGTCGCGCTCGCTGCCCGATGCATTCTGCGCGCCAGCAAGCGCGACACGCGCCTGGCGCAGCCAGATCCAGGCGATCAGCACATGGCCGAACAGGCTCAGGTAGAGCGAGGCATTGGCCAGCGCCAGCCGCGCTTCGCCGCCTGCCAAACGGCCCACCATTGCTTGAGTGGTTTGGCCAAGAAGCGCGGTCGCATCGCGCAGCGCCTTCGCGCAATCGGCGAGCGCGGCGATGTCTTCGCATCGCATCGCTTCCTGCCCGATGTCCTCGAGCAGGGCACGCAGCGGCGCGCCGCCCGACAGCAGCACCTTGCGCCCGAGCAGGTCCATGCCCTGGATGCCGTTGCTGCCTTCGTGGATGGGATTGAGGCGGTTGTCGCGCCAGAGCTGCTCGACCGGATATTCGCGCGTGTAGCCATAGCCACCCAGCACCTGGATGGCGGCATCGTTGGCGCGCGTGCAGAACTCCGCCGACCAGGCCTTGATGATGGGCGTCAGCAGCTCCAGTCGCTCGGCCGCCAGCTTGCGATCGGCGGCATCGGGATGATGGTCGCGAGCGTCCACCAACTGCCCGGCATGGAAAGCCAGGGCCAGCGCGCCTTCGCAGAAGCTGCGCTGCAGCAGCAGCATGCGCCGGATGTCGGCGTGCTCCACCAAAGGAACCGGCGGCGAGGTCGGATCCTTCTGGTCGGGATGGCGGCCCTGGCGGCGCTCGCGCGCATAGCCCAGCGAGTAGTCGTAGCCGGCCAGCCCCAGCATGATCGCGCCCATGCCAACGCCGATGCGGGCCTCGTTCATCATGTGGAACATCTGCGCCAGGCCCTGGTGCGGCGCGCCGACCAGATGCCCCACGCACTCGCCCGCCTCGCCGAATTTCAGGAAGGTGTTGACGATGCCGCGCTGGCCAAGTTTGTGGTTGATGCCGGCGAGACGAACGTCATTGGCCGCGCCGATGCTGCCGTCATCGCGCACGTGGAAGCGCGGCACCACGAACAGGCTGATGCCTTTCACGCCCGGCGGCCCGCCGGGAATCTTCGCCAGCACCAGATGGATGATGTTTTCGGCCAGCTCGTGTTCGCCGCCGGAGATCCACATCTTCTGGCCGGTGATGCGGTAGCTGCCATCGGCGGCAGGTTCGGCGCGGGTGCTGATGTCGCCGAGCGAGGAGCCGGCCTGCGGCTCGCTCAGGCACATCGTGCCGAGGAAGCGGCCCTCGATGATCGGCTGGCGGTACAGGCGCTGCTGCTCGGGCGAACCGTGCACGCCGAGCAGGTTGGCGACACCGCGCGCGAGCAGGAAATAGCCCGCCGTGGACACATTCGTGGCCAGGAACATCGCATCGCTCAGCAGCGCGACCGAGTAGGGCAGTTGCAGGCCGCCATCGGCTTCGTCGGCGAGCATGGCGGTGAAGCCGGCTTCGGCATAGGCGTCGAGCGCCTGCTTCACTTCCGGCAGGATGCGCACCCGGCCCTCGTGCAGATGCGGTTCGGCGTTGTCGGCGGCGCGGTTATGCGGCGCGAATTTTTCCTGCGCCAAGCGGCGCGAGGCGTCGAGGACGCTGTCGAAGGTGTCGAGGCTGTGGCCGGAAAAACGCGGCCAGGAAAGAAGCGGGGAGAGCGGCCAGAGCTCGCGGGTGATGAATCCCAGCTCGCGCGGACGGATCAGGGATTACAAGTCCTGCTGGTAACGCACGTAGGGCACGCGGCCCTCTTCGCTGTCGTTGTCGACGGCGGCATCGGGCAGGCCGAAGGGATTCTTGCCGCGCGTGACCAGGTTGTCGGCGCCGACGGAAATCTTGGCGCGCCACGGCGCACGCCAGGTGACGCCCGCGCCGACGCTGCTGTAGCGCGTGGTCTGGCCCGGAATTTCAATCATCTGGCCGGTGATTTCGCCGCCGAAATTGCCGATGCCGGCGCCCAGGCTGATGCTGCCCGAGTTCCACTCCGGCGGCAGGCCGCCGCGCAGTTGCTCGGCCGGAATCAAGCGTACGCGGGCGAGCGTGCCGCCGATGCTGACCCAGCTCTGCGTGCCCAGGTTCACCTGGCCGATCAGGCTGGCGTTGCGCGAATCGAGCGCGGCGGTGTTGTTGCCGAGCAAGGTGTCGAGCAGGCGGCGATCAGCCGACTGGCCGCCGATCGGGCTGATGTTTCCGCCGACGGCTTCGCGGCCCAGGCCCAGGCTGCCAGTCAGCGTGGACTTGCCCGCGCCGAGCTGCATCAGGCCGCTGACATTGCTCTTGCTGCCCGGCACCGGCGACATGTTCTGGTTCGCAGCGCCGAGGTTCACCAGCATGCAATGGCCGGCGAGCGAGCCGACGCTGCTGATGACGCTGCCGCTGTTGCACAGCACGCCCATGCCGGGATTGGCTTCCAGCGACAGGCCCGCGCGCAGGCGCAGAGGGCTGTCATTGCCCGGACGGATGATGCGTTGGGTCGGCGACTGCGGCAGCGCGCTGGGTTCGATCAACAGCAGCGCATCCACCTGGCCACTCTGGTTGTTCCAGAGCGGAAGCACGGTGGTGTTGCTGCTCGTCGAACTGCCCGGCAGCACCTTGGATTGGGCAAACGCCGACGTCGCCGAGAAGGCGAGCAGAAGGCATGTGAGCAATCGCAGTTTCACGGGGGCGTCCTTGGGTTGCATTTCGGGTTCTGGGAGCGTTCGCAGGGCCTTAAAGTTCCCGTGGCGCGCCTTCGACCTCTTTTCAGCTTTACGGTAATTTAACTCGCGGGCGGCCAAAAAAGCCAGCCCCGTCGCACTATTGGATGCGTTCGGAGCCCGGAGCGTTGGCCCCGGCGGCCTCGAACAGGGCCCGTACTTCGTCCTCGCTGAACGGGTAGCCCTGGCCGCAGAAGTCGCAGTGCACCTCGGTGATGCCGTCGCGGGCGGAGGCCAGCGTCTCAGCCAGGTCGAGACTGCGCAGGACCTCAGCGACCCGGGCCCGGGAGCAGGAGCAGCCGAAGGCCAGGGGGCGTTCGCCCAGCAACTGGACCTCGTCTTCGTGGAAGAGGTTGTACAGCAGGGTCTGGCTCGGGGTGCCGAGCAGTTCCTCCGCACCCAGGGTGTCGAAAAGCGCCGATGCCCGCGCCCAGCCGTCCAGGTCCTTGTGGCCTGCCGGAAGCTGCTGGAGCATCAAGGCCGCCGCGCGCTGGCCGTCCGCAGCCAGCAGCACCCGCGTCGGCAACTGCTCGGACTGGGCGAAATAGCTTTCGAAGGCCTCCGCCAGGCTGCCGGCGTCCAGGCCGACCATGCTTTGGTAGCGCATCATCTCGCCGCCGCCCGGCGGCAGGTTTTCGATGGTGATGGCGAGGATGGAGCCGGCACCGAAGGCGCGCGGCGTCAGCGGATCCGGCAGCGGTTCCTCGTAGTGGGCGATGCCGCGTACCGTGCCCTTGGCCGTGCATTCGGCGAACAGCGTGCGCAGCGCGCCGGTACCGCGCAACTGCACGCTCAGGCGCCCGTCGAGTTTGGCGTGGCCGGTGAACAGTGCGGCGGCGGCACAGGTCTCGCCCAGGCGTCCGGCAACGGCCTCGGGGTAGGGCGCGCGCGCCTGGATGGCCTGCCAGCTCTCGTCCAGGCGCACCAGCACGCCGCGCACGCCGGAGCGGTCGAGCAGGAACAGGGAAAGGGTGTCGCGATCGGTCGTGGACATGGGCTCGGTGGTCAAAGGTGGGCGGCCAGCGGCTATGCTTGCGCGCATCCGGAGGAAATCAAATGGTATCTGCACAGGCAATCATCAAGGTCGGGCTGCTGATGGTCGCTGGGCTGCTGGCCGTGCCGGCGAGCGCGGGGGACTTCGACGACCTGGTGGCGGCCGAGCGCGCCTTCGCCGCCGACGCATCGGCACGCAGTGTGCGCGCGGCCTTCCTGGCCTACCTTGCCGAAGACGGCCTGGTGTTCGAGCCCGGCCCGACCAGCGGCCAGCGCGTCTGGCAGGCGCGCAAGGACAACAAGGCCAAACTTGAGTGGGCGCCGGAACTGGCCGAAGTCGCGGCCAGCGGCGACCTTGGTTACACCAGCGGCCCCTGGCGCTACACGCCCGAAGGCGCCGACAAGCCGGCGGCCTTCGGCCACTACTTCACGGTCTGGCGCAAGGACAAGGACGGTGCCTGGAAAGTGTTGATCGACCACGGTGTGAGCCACGGCGAGATTGCCTTTCCCAGCACCGTGTTGCGCCGCGGCGGCCTGAGCCTGGGTGCGGCGCCCACTTGGCCGGTAGGGTCGGCCGAATTGCGCAGCGCCGACCTCGCGCCCGCGGGTGCGCTCAATGCACGCATGGTCTCGGCTGATTTCCTGCGCCTGCGCGCGGGTGCGCCACCGGATGGCAAGGCCGAAGGCCAGGCTTTCGCCAACACCGCCACGCGCACCGACACCGGGCAGGTCATCTCGGCGGCAGGCGACCTGGCCGCTACCTGGGGCGGCGGTGAAGGTGGGCCTTCCTGGATCCGCATTTGGCGTCGACCCAGCGCCAGCGATGCGCCTGGCGCCGGTTGGGTACTGGCCGTGGACCTGTCATTGCCCGCGCCTGCCCCGGCCGAGACCGAGCACTGATGGCATCGGCATCGGGCACGAAGCCGCGCGGCTGGCGACGCTGGGCCCGCATCGTATTCCTGTGGCTGCCGATCGCTTTCATCGTGATCAGCACGCTGCAGGTGCTGGTGTTGCGCTGGGTGCCGCCGTTCACCAGCGCCTTCATGGTCTCGCGCCAGGTTGATGCCTGGGTGGATCGGGACTGGAGTTTCCGCCTGCATTACGCCTGGCGCGGGCACGGCGCGATTTCGCGCAACCTGCCCATTGCCCTGGTTGCCGCCGAAGACCAGATGTTTCCCGATCACCACGGCTTCGACTTCAAGGCCATCGACAAGGCGATCGAACACAACCGTCGCGGCCGCAAGGTGCGCGGCGCCAGCACCATCAGCCAGCAGGTCGCCAAGAACCTGTTCCTATGGCAAGGCCGCAGCTATCTACGCAAGGGGCTTGAGGCCTGGTACACGGTGCTGATCGAGGTGTTCTGGTCGAAGCAGCGCATCCTCGACGTCTACGCCAACATCGCCGAATTTGGCGACGGTGTGTACGGCGCCGAAGCGGCATCGCAGCGCTACTTCGGCAAGCCCGCCGCGCGGCTGACGCCGTCCGAATCGGCGCGCCTGGCGGCCGTGCTGCCCAGCCCGCGCCGCTACAGCGTGGCCAAGCCGGGCGCCTATGTGCAGCGACGCGCGCGCTGGATCGAGCGCCAGGTGCAGCACCTGGGCGGTCCGGCCTACCTGGGTGAGCGCTGAGCATGCATCGCTACCCGCGCGGCCTTACCATCGGCATATGAACCCGCCCACGCTCAGCGTCGTCATCGCAGCCTACAACGAGGCCGAGGCCTTGCCCGCCATGCACGCGCGCCTGTGCCGGGTGCTCGACGGCATGGGCCTGCCGGCGCAAGTGGTGTACGTGGACGATGGCAGCCGCGATGCCACCTGGCGCGTGCTCTGCGAGCTGGCCTCGAACGATGCCCGCGTGCAGTTGCTGCGGCTTTCGCGAAACTTTGGCAAGGAACTGGCGCTGACCGCTGGCCTGGATCGCGCCGATGGCGAGGCCGTGGTCGTGCTCGATGCCGATGGCCAGGACCCGCCCGAGTTGCTTCCCGACTTCGTCGCGAAATGGCGCGAGGGCTTCGACGTGGTCTACGGCAAGCGCAGCTCGCGCGCCGGCGAAAGTTGGCTCAAGCGCTTCACTGCCAGCGCTTTCTACCGGCTGATCAATCGCCTCTCGCAGACCAGCATCCCGGCCGACACCGGCGATTTCCGGCTGATGTCGCGGCGGGTGGTGCTGGCTTTGCGCGATTTGCGCGAGCGCCAGCGCTTCATGAAAGGCCTGTTTGCCTGGGTCGGTTATCCGCAGGTCGCGATCGAATACCAGCGCGAGGCGCGCATCGCCGGGCGCAGCAAGTTCAACTATTGGCGGCTGTGGAATTTCGCGCTCGAGGGCATCACCGGTTTTTCCACCGCGCCCCTGCGGGTGGCCACCTACCTGGGCCTTGGCACATCGCTGGCGGCGTTCGGCTTTGGTGGCTGGATCATCCTGCGCACCCTGCTGCATGGCGATCCGGTGCCAGGCTGGCCCAGCATGATGGCGGTGGTGCTGTTCCTGGGCGGCGTGCAGCTGATGGCCTTGGGCGTGATCGGCGAATACCTGGGCCGGCTCTACCTGGAGGCCAAGCAGCGGCCCCTGTACCTGGTGCAGGAATGGCTGCCGGGCGCGGCACGGGCGGAGCGCGCCGGACAGGCATAAGATGGCGGGCAGCACGAAGGAAGGAGACAGGCCATGCGCAATGTCAGCCATATCCTCGAACGAAAGGGCAGCCGGGTGGTGTCGGTGCCCGGGCAGGCGCCGGTGCTCGAAGCGATCCGCCTGATGGCCGAGCACCATATTGGCGCGGTACTGGTGATGCGCGGCGAAGAATTGATCGGCATCGCCAGCGAGCGCGACTACGCGCGCAAGGTCATCCTGCAGGGACGCTCGTCCTCGGACACGCCCGTGGCCACCATCATGAGTTCACCGGTGGTCTGCGTCAGCCCGCAGGAATCGGTGGCCGACTGCATGTCCATCATGACCGAGCGGCATATCCGCCACTTGCCGGTGCTCGAGGAAGGCCGGGTCTCGGGCATCGTCTCGATCGGTGACCTGGTGAAGGAACTGATCGCCGAGCAGAAGCAGGAAATCAGCTATCTGCAGCAGTACATCTCCAGCTGATTCCCGGCGCCTGCACTAGAATGGCCGGGTCCGAGCAGGCCCGCCCATGATCATTTCGCACGCGCAGCGCTATATTTTCTTCGCCATCCCCAAGACCGGCACCCACTCGGTGCGTCGCGCCCTCCGCGAGCACCTGGGTGAGGAAGACCTCGAGCAGGTGGGTTTGTTCGTGCACAAGCGCTTTCCGTTTCCCGAATTCGCCAACATCCAGCATGGCCATATCAGCACGCGACAGATCCGTCCGGTGCTGGGCGAGGAAACCTTCAACAGTTATTTCAAGTTTGCCTTCGTGCGCAATCCTTACGACCGCTTCGTGTCCTACTGCGCCTTCATGAGCCGCGAGAGCGACATTTTCCAGACCGACCCGCAGCGCTACATGAAGTACGTGATCCGCGAGGCGCGTCCGGTCGAGCACCTGCTGTTCCAGCCGCAGCACCAGATGGTGACCGACGAGCAGGGATGGCTGGAACTGGATTTCGTGGGCCGCAACGAAACCATGCAGGCCAGCTACGATGAGATCTGCGCGCGCCTGGGCATTCCCAGCACCACGCTGGAGCGCGTCAACTCCTCCAGGCATCGTCCTTGGCAGGAGTACTACGATCGTGACCTGGTTGGCTGGGTCGGCGACTTCTACCGGCGCGACCTGGAACTTTTCAATTACCGCTTCGAATGAGGTCCGCTGCCCGCAGTCGCGAATGACTCAGGCTGCAGCCGTCACCGGCCCCAGGGTCTGCATCGCCACCGCCACGAAATGGCAGGCACTGCCGGCCAGCACGAAGCCGTGCCAGATCGCATGCGCGTGGCGGGCGCGGCTCATGTAGAACACGGTGCCCAAGGTGTAGGCCAGGCCGCCGGCCAGCAACCAGAGCAGGGTGGTGAGCGGCACGCGTTCGAGGAAGGCCTTGATCGCCACCAGCGCCATCCAGCCCATGGCGATGTACACCAGGGTGGACAGGCCCTTGAAGCGCCCGGTGTGGAAAAGCTTGAAGGCAATGCCCGCCGCCGCCAGCGCCCAGACCACGCCGAACATCCACCAACCGCCGCGATCGCGCAGGGCCACCAGCAGGAAGGGCGTGTAGGTGCCGGCGATCAGCGCGTAGATCGCGCAGTGGTCGAAGATCTTCATGCGCCGCTTGAGCGCGCGGTCGGGAATCGAGTGATACAGCGTGGACGCCGCGTACAGCGTCACCAGCGACAGGCAGAACACCAGCGCGCCCGCGAGCTGCCAGCCATTGCCGCGCAGGGCCACCAGCGTCACCAGCACCGCGCTCGCGGCCAGGCCGAACAGGAAGCCCACGCCGTGGGTCAGCGCATTCCAGATTTCAACGCGCCACTCGTGGTGGTCCTCGTCCATGAACTTGCCCTGTGTTGAACCGCCCCGAGTGTGGCCGCCTGAAACCGAAGCCACCACCTAATCCGCCGCGACCGATTCCTTGCGCGACCAGGCCGGCTTGACGATGCGCCCGTCCTTCACCGCCTTCACCGCGAACCACAGGCCCAGCGAGGTGCAGATCACCACGGTCAGGATCGAGGCCTCCGCGCCGAAAGCGCCGCCGCTTAGCAGCTCCGGGCCTTGCGTGGTCGAAGTCATCAGCCCGTCCACGTGGAAGCCCGACACCGGAATGCCCAGCAGGGCACCCTGGGTGAAGTTCCAGGCTGCATGCAGGGACATCACGAACCACAGCGAGCGCGTCCAGGCGTAGGCCATGCCCAGCAGCAGGCCCGCTTCGATGGCGATGGCGATCGAACTCCAGGCGGTGGCGTTGGGATTGGCGAAGTGGCCGCCACCGAACAGGGCCGCGGAGAACACCAGCGCGAACCAGCTGCCCAGGCCTTCCTCGACCACGCGGAACAGGATGCCGCGCGCGAAGATTTCCTCGGTGATGCCCGGAATAAGCCCAAGCACCACGAAGGGCGCGATCAGGTTGGCGGGCTTGGTGGCCGTCGTCAGCGTCATTGCGCCTGCCGCGACCATCGCCAGCGCCGCCGCCACCATGATTGCCATGCCGACGAGCCAACCGATCGCCACGTGTTTGGGGGCCTTCGCCGGCGCCAGGTCGCTCGCCTTGCGCCGCTCGATGAACCGGGCCAACAGCCAGTAGGCCAGCACGGTCGGCACGATGGCGCGCAATCCGTACAGCCACAACTGCGCTCCACTCATGGCCAGCGCCTTGTCGGGCATCATCCGGGGCATGGGCAGCGCCTTGCGCAGCGCCCAACCGAGCGCGAACGCCAGCAGGAAGAAGCCAACAATGCGCAGCAGCATGAACAACACGCCGCGCGTGCCCGGATATTTGCTCAGTCCGAACCACGACGGAATCGCCGCCGGTGCATAGGCTTCGCTCATTTCTTTCTCCCCTGGGTGGATGAATTCTCGCCGTCATCGGCGTCGTCTTGGGCATGGAAACGGTGCAGCAGGCGGTGCACCAGCGGCGCGAACACCAGGCCAGCCACGGCCAGCACGGCCAGGCCGGAATACAGCGCGTAGAGGCCGGCGAAGATCTTGCCGCCTTCGCTTTCGACGTGGTTCACCGGGCCCATGCCGGACAGGATCATTGAGGCGTTGAGGAAACTGTCGGTCGGGCCGAGGCCTTCAAAGAAAGCATAGCCAGCCATGCCGAAAAGCAGCGAGGCGACGATGACCACGCCGCCCACCGCCAGGTTCACCATCATGCGGCGCCGGAACGCATGCCAGGGCAGCAGCTCGTGGTGGCGCCGCTCGAAATCGAACAGCAGGCCACGCCAGCCGCGGCCGCGGCGACGGTCAGAACTTGCCGGCATCGACGTCCTTCAGGAAGGAAATCAGGCCCGTGAAATAGGTCTGTTGGTCGTCATACATCGCCATGTGTCCGCCATTGGGGCAATACAGGAAGCGCCCGTGCGGGAACTGCTCCGACATCCAGCGCATGTGCTTGGGATCCATGGTGTCGTGCTCGGCGCCAATCACGAGGGTCGGCACCTTGATGTTCTTCAGCTCGCCGCTTCGGTCCCAGTTCTCGAGCTTGCCGCTGGCGCCCATTTCACTCGGGCCCTGCATGGGAATGTAGATGTCGGTGTTGAGGTGCTTGAAGGTGCGCAGCACCGGCTCCGGCCACTGGTCGGGCGGCATGCGCAGGATGTGCTCGTTGTAGAAGTGCCCCATCAGCAGTTCTTCGTAGCGCGGGTTGGCATAGTCCTTGTGCGCTTCCAGGGCCAGCACTTCCTTGAGCACCGCAGGGTCCATCGCCGGCATCAGTACGTCGTGTGCGTATTTGTTGTAGGCGGGGATGGACGACATCATGTTCGAGACGATCAGGCCCTTCAGGTTCTGCGGGTACTTGAGCGCGTACTCGATGGCCAGGATGCCGCCCCAGCTGTGGCCCAGCAGGTAGAAGTTATCGGGGCCGAGCTTGAGCGCCTTGCGCACCTGCTCGACTTCGTCCACGAAGCGGTCGGTCTCCCAGAGCGAAGGTTCCTTTGGCTGGTCGCTGTAGGCCGAGCCGAGCTGGTCGTAGTAGTAGTACTCGATGCTGGCACCGGGGAAGTAACTGTCGAAAGTCTCGAAGGCCTCGTGGGTACCGCCCGGGCCACCGTGCAGCAGGAGCACCTTGATGGTCGGGTTGTTGCCCACGCGCTTGGTCCAGACCCGGAAGGTGCCCTTCGGCGTCTGGATCGGGATCATCTTCACGCCGCCCGACAGCACATCGTCGCGGCCGCTGTTGTCGAAGTAGTTCACCGTGGGAGCGGCCGCCACCGGCGCGGGCGCTGCGGGAGCAGGGTTGGTCTGGGCGCAGGCCGCCGCCATCACGGCGGCCAGGCAGAGCAAGGCGATTCGCTTCATGGACGTTCCCCGCCGGGCCCCGGCCCGGAATGCGGCGAGCATGGCAGAGCCGTTTGTGGCCGGCAATTGCCCCTCGGCCAGTGCGCCAGAGGCCCGCGTGGGTGACGAACGGCGCAAACGGCCCGACGGCTTCTGGCAAAATGCCTGAACTTTTCCGGCGGCTTGAGGGTCGGAAGGCTCAAACCGGACCAAGGAAGACCCATGAACCGCAAGCTTGCCGTTTCCCTCGCCGCTGGCCTTGGCCTGGTGGTGATTGGCGCCTACGCCCAATCCCAGCCGGCCGCTGCCGCGGATTCGCCCGCCGATGCCGCCCTGCGCGCCGCCGTGGTGAAGGCCGTGCCTGGCGTGACCATCGACAGCATCAAGCCCTCGATCATTCCCGGTTACAAGGAAGTGGCCATCGGTGGCCGCGTGGTTTACGTGAGCAACGATGGCAAGTACCTGATGCAAGGCAGCCTGATGGAGCTGTCCAGCCGCGACAACCTCACCGCCATCAGCGAAGGTGCGCTGCGCCGCGACACCCTCAATGCCGTGCCGCGCGAGCGCCGCATCATCTTTTCGCCGGCCAAGCCCAAGTACCACCTGACCGTGTTCACCGACATTGACTGCGGCTACTGCCGCAAGATGCACACCCAGATCGCCGACTACAACAAGGCCGGCATTTCGGTGGAATACCTGTTCTTCCCGCGCGCCGGCCTGAATTCGGAATCCTTCAACAAGGCCGTCAGCGTCTGGTGCTCGAACGACCGCCAGAAGGCCCTGACCGATGCCAAGGCTGACCGCCCGGTGCCGAAGAAGACCTGCGCCAACCCGGTCGCCCAGGACTACGAGCTGGGCAAGAAGATCGGCGTGGACGGCACCCCGGCCGTGTACGGCCCGGACGGCACCCAGCTGGGCGGCTACCTGCCCCCGGCCGAGGTCCTGGCCAAGCTCAACCGCTCCGCCGCCCGCGTCGCCGGCAAGTAATCCGGCCCGGTCCAGCCCTGCCGGCGCGGTCCGGCGGGGCTTTGCATTAGAATAGGCGTTCGTTTTCCACGGAAATCCGCGGACATGATCGTCCTCGAGGGCCTGCCGGCCCTGTCGCCCTTCCGGTGCGACCGTCTTCAGTCCCGCCTGCAGCAGATCGTTCCCACGCTACGCATCACCGGTAGCTGGCACTGCTATTTCCTCCAGGCCGATCCGGGCGAGTCCCTGGATCTCGAAGCCATGGGCCGCATCCTGGAAGGCTGCGTCGCGCAAGCGCCCGCCGCCGAAGGCGCGCACAGCCGCTTCGTTACGCCGCGCCTGGGCACGGTCTCGCCCTGGGCCAGCAAGGCCACCGAAATCCTGCGCGGCGCCGGCCACGGCGTGAAGCGGGTCGAGCGCGGCCTGCGCATTGACTTCATAGGTGCGCCTGCCGCCGACGACCCACGCTGGTCGCGACTGGCCGCGGTGCTGCATGACCCGATGACGCAATCGCTTTTGTCCGACCGCACCGAAGCGGGCGCGCTGTTCGGCGAACTGCCCGCCGGCGCGCTCGAGCGCGTGCCGCTGGCGGGCCTGGACGAGGCCAACACGCGCCTGGGCCTGGCGATGTCCGCCGACGAACTGGCGTACCTGCGTGATCGCTATGGCGCGCTCGGCCGCGACCCGTCCGATGCCGAGCTGATGATGTTCGCGCAGGCCAATTCCGAACATTGCCGGCACAAGATCTTCAACGCCCGCTACACGATTGACGGCGAGGACATGCCGCACTCGCTGTTCGGCATGATCCGCAACACCCACGCCGAGAACCCGCAGTACACGCTCAGCGCGTACAAGGACAATGCCGCCGTGGTGGAAGGCTTCGCCTCGCGCCGTTTCCGCAGCGAGCGCAGCAGCGGTGAATTCCGGCACGAGCCGATGCAGGACGCGGCTTTCTGCATCAAGGTCGAAACGCATAACCATCCCACCGCGATCTCGCCTTTCCCGGGCGCCAGCACGGGCGCCGGCGGCGAAATCCGCGATGAAGGCGCGACTGGTCGTGGCGGCAAGCCCAAGGTCGGCCTCACTGGTTTTTCCGTGTCGCACCTTCGAATTCCCACGCTGCCCCAGCCCTGGGAACCGGCGCGCGAATTGAACCCGCGCATGGCCTCGGCGCTGGAGATCATGCTCGACGGCCCGCTAGGCGGCGCCGCTTTCAACAACGAATTCGGGCGCCCGAACCTGTCGGGCTATTTCCGCAGCTTCGAGCTGCCTGGCGCGGAAGCGGGCCTGGTGCGCGGCTACGACAAGCCCATCATGCTGGCGGGCGGATTGGGCGCGATCGATCGCGGACAAGTCAGCAAGCTCTCGCTGCGCGCCGGCGATGCGGTGATCGTGCTCGGCGGCCCGGCCATGCTGATCGGCCTGGGCGGCGGCGCGGCTTCGTCAGTTGCTTCGGGCCAAAGTTCCGAGGCGCTGGACTTTGCTTCCGTGCAGCGCGACAACCCCGAAATGGAGCGGCGCTGCCAGGAAGTGATCGACCGTTGCGTCGCGCTCGGCGAGGCCAACCCGATCCGCTTCATGCACGACGTTGGCGCCGGCGGCCTGTCCAACGCGATTCCCGAATTGCTCCACGATTCCGGCGTGGGCGGCGTGATCGACCTGGCGCGGGTGCCGTGCGTGGACCCTTCGCTCTCCCCGATGCAGCTGTGGTGCAACGAATCGCAGGAGCGCTATGTGCTCGGCGTGGCGGCCGAGAACCTCGCAGAGTTCGAGGCCTTGTGCGCGCGCGAGCGCTGCCCCTTCGCCGTGGTCGGTTTCGCCACCGCCGAAGAAGTGTTGAAGGTCGGCTATGGCGCGCTCGATGCCAAGCCTGCCCAAGCCCTGGCCATCGACATGCCGATGGACCTGCTGTTCGGCAAGGCGCCAAAAATGCATCGCGACACCGCCTATGCCGCGCCGGCGCGCTGGCCGCGCCTGGACCTGGCCACGATTGACGTGCGCGAAGCCGGCCTGCGTGTGCTCGCGCACCCGACGGTGGCGTCGAAGAATTTCCTGGTCACCATTGGTGACCGCAGCGTTGGCGGCCTGTGCGCGCGCGACCAGATGGTCGGCCCCTGGCAGTTGCCGCTGGCCGATTGCGCCATCAGCCTGGCCGACTTCCTCGGCCATACCGGCGAGGCGATGTCGGTGGGCGAGCGCACGCCGCTGGCCCTGATCGATGCCGCCGCTTCGGCGCGCATGGCGGTAGGCGAGGCGATCACCAATCTGGCGGCGGCTCCCGTTGCTTCATTGGCCGAAGTGAAGTTGTCGGCCAACTGGATGGCCGCGGCTTCCTTCCCTGGCGAAGACGCGCTGTTGTATGACGCCGTGCGCGCAGTTGGCATGGAGTTGTGCCCGGAATTGGAAGTAAGCATTCCGGTCGGCAAGGATTCGCTGTCCATGCAGGCGGCCTGGCAGGGCAGCGACGGTTCCGCGCACAAGGTGGTGTCGCCGGTGTCGCTGGTGGTCAGCGCCTTCGCGCGCGTGGCCGATGTGCGCGCGCAACTCACTCCGGTCATGCAGCGCGATGTCGATTCCGAACTCTGGCTGATCGGCTTGGGCGCCGGCCAGCAACGCATGGGCGGCAGCGTGCTCGGCCAGGTCTACGGCGGCTTCGGCAATGCCGCGCCGGACCTGGAAGAACCCGAGCGCCTCAAGTCGCTGTTCAATCTCGTGCAGGAAGCCAATCGCGACGGCCTGTTGCTGGCCTACCACGACCGTTCCGACGGCGGCGCCTTCGCCGCGGTCTGCGAGATGGCCTTTGCTTCGCGCCTAGGCCTTGAGCTGGGCCTGGACGCTTGGGGCGAAAACGCTCTGGCCTGCCTGTTCAACGAAGAGCTGGGCGCGATCGTGCAGATCGCCTCGGAGGATCGCGCGGCCTTCGCCGACCTGGTGAACCGCCACGACCTCACGCATTGCGCGCAACGCATCGGCAAACCTGTCGCTTCGCCGCATGTTCGCGTCGTCCAGGACGGCGAGTCCCTGGCCGAATGGAGCTGGCAGGAATTATTCGACGCCTGGTGGTCGGTGACGCACGCCATGCAGGCGCTGCGCGACAACCCCGAGTGCGCGGAAGAAGAGCGCGTCGCCCGCCGAGACTTCGACGACCCGGGCCTGCTGCCGACGCGCCTGCCGGCTGCGCCTGCCGCGCCGAAGGTCTATACCGGTGCGCGTCCGCGCGTGGCCATCCTGCGCGAGCAGGGCGTGAACAGCCAGTACGAAATGGCGGCGGCGTTTGATCGCGCCGGATTCAGCGCGGTGGACGTGCACATGAGCGATCTGATCTCAGGCCGCGTGAAGCTCGAAGATTTCCGCGGCTTCGCCGCCTGCGGTGGCTTCAGCTATGGCGACGTGCTGGGTGCGGGCCGCGGCTGGGCCACCTCCATCCTCGAGCGCCCGGCCTTGCGCGACCAGTTCGCCGCCTTCTTCGCGCGCCCCGACAGTTTCAGCCTGGGCGTGTGCAATGGCTGCCAGATGCTGGCCCAGCTCAAGGACCTGATCCCGGGCGCGCAGCACTGGCCGCGCTTCCTGCGCAATCGCAGCGAGCAGTTCGAGGCGCGCCTGAGCCTGGTGGAAGTCGTCGAATCGCCGTCGCTGTTCTTCCGCGGCATGGCCGGCGCGCGCCTGCCGATCGTGGTGTCGCACGGCGAAGGCCGCGCCAGTTTCGACAGCCCCGAGCACCAGGGCCTGGCCTCGGTGGCGCTGCGCTTCATTGATGGCCACGGCAAGGTTGCCGAAGCCTATCCGGCCAATCCCAACGGCTCGCCCGCGGGCATCACCGGCCTGACCAGCGACGATGGCCGCAGCACCTTGCTGATGCCGCATCCTGAGCGTGTGCACCGCAGCGCACAGATGAGCTGGCACCCCGAAACCTGGGGCGATGAATCACCCTGGATGCAGTTGTTCCACAACGCCCGCGCCTGGGTCGAAGCGAACTAAGTCCTGCGGACGGGCAAGAAAAAAGCCTGGCCCTTTCGGGCTAGGCGTTCACTTAATGTGTTGAAATACCTCTCCGGCGGGGCCCCCCCCGGCGCCGCGTGTGTTGCGGGGGCGGTGTGGCGGACCACCAAGGCAAAGTGGCGGGGTGTGCCAGGTGTACCCCCCCGGG
>CBHTVR010000013.1:0-60687 GCA_966096795.1 uncultured Gammaproteobacteria bacterium | reverse complement strand
TGCTGAGCGAGCACTTCATCAACGAGGTCAGCTACCAGGGCCGGCATAGCCTGGACGACCTGGACCGGCAATTGTCGGCGATGGCCGGCCGCGAGCACGACGACAGCGGCCCCAACCCGCTGGGCCCGCTGGCCTGGGTGGAAGGCCTGCGCGGCGGCATCCGCCAGATCCGTTGTACGCCCGAAGAGCGCGACTGGCTGCTGGCGCGACTGGTGCCACTGCTGATCTCGCGCATCACCGGCTTCTATTCCAACCTGACCACGCAGATTACCCACTCGGGCTATCCGGGCCGGCCCGGGCGCGGTGGCGGCGGCCGCGCCGCGGCAAGCATGGGCAGCAATGAGTATTCGCCGGACCTGGTGCCCTCGATCAACGAAGCGCAGAGCGTGTTCGGTGGCGGCGGCGGCGACGCCGGCGGGTTTGCCGGTGAAGGCGGCGGCGGAGTCGGCGGGGCGACCGAAGGCGGCGAAGTCCTCGACCGCCTGTTCGGCCTGCTGAGCGCGCGCCGCGGCGGCCCCGAACTGGGCATGCCCGGCGGAATGCCCGGCATGATGCCCGGCGCTTGGCCGCAGGGCGCGCCTGCGGGTTATCCCGCAATGCCTGGCATGCCCGGAATGTCCGGTATGCCGGGAATGCCTGCAATGCCCGGCATGCCCAGCATGCCCAGCTATGGCCCGGCCCCGGGCGGCTATCCCGCGTATCCGGGGGGCGGCGCACCGATGATGCCGGGCGTTCCCGGAGGTTTCCCGAGCTACGGCCCCACCGTCCCCAACAACTACCCCGGCATGCCTGGCGGCATGCCCCTGGGCCCGCCCGGCGCCTATCCGGCCGGAGCGCCGATGGGTGGCGAGGGTTTTGTCGGCGAAGGTGGCATGCCCGGCGCGATGCCCGGCGCGATGCCGGCCGCCGCGATTCCCGCCGGCCCGGTGGTGCCCTGGAGCCAGGCCGACATCTTCTCCGTGCTTTCGCTGCTGCAGGGCAGCTATGCCGCGTCCTACGGCCGCGGCGCCGGTTCGGCGGCGGGCCATTTGCAGGAAGCGATCGGCAGCACCGCATCGCAACTCGGCCTGGCCGGCGGCGTGCAGGCCATGCCCGGCCCGGCGCAGGACATGCTGGAACTGGTCAGCATGCTGTTCGAAGCCTTGCTCGACGGCCGCCGTCTGGACGAAAAGGCGCGCAACCAACTCGCGCGCTTGGTCATTCCCTATGTGCGC
Source organism: uncultured Gammaproteobacteria bacterium (assembly GCA_966096795.1). Classification (GTDB taxonomy): domain Bacteria; phylum Pseudomonadota; class Gammaproteobacteria; order Xanthomonadales; family Xanthomonadaceae; genus Arenimonas. The sequence continues at coordinate 59,473 of CBHTVR010000013.1, read as the reverse complement.
GTGGCCATGCTCGACCGCCGCCTGTTCATGCAGTCCAGCCATCCGGCGCGGCGCGTGCTGAACCTGCTGGTGGAAGCCTTCGAAACCGCAGCGCCGGAAGTGACGCACTACCGCAATTTGCGCGAGATGGCTTTCACGGTGGTCGATCGCATCATCGAAGAGTTCGACGACAACCTGCGCCTGTTCGAAAAACTCGAAGACTTGCTTGCGACTGAACTGGAAGCCGGCCGTCGCCGTGCCGACCTGGTGGAACGTCGCGCTGCCGACGCCCAGAGTGGCAAGGAACGGCGCCAGGTCGCGCGCGAAAGCGTGTCGCGCATCCTCAGCGAAGCCATCGTCGGCAAGAGCTTGCCGCCGGTCTTGCTCGATTTCCTGGCCGGCCCCTGGCAGCACCACCACACGGTGGTCACGCTGCGCGAAGGCGAAGACGGCGAGGGCGTGCTGCTCAGCCGCGGCTTGCTCGAGCAATTGCTGCAGGCCAATGAAGCCGGCGCGTTGGACGATGCGCCGCGCCTGCGCCCGGTGGTGGTGGAAGTGCTCGCCAGCTCGGGCCAGCCCGGCAGCGTGGCCGATGAATTGCTGATCGAACTGAGCCTGGCCCTGGCCATACAGAAGGGCGGCGCGGACGCCGACTTCGAACCGCGCGCAGAGCAGGCCGATGCCGCCGAAGCGGCAGACGCCGCCGCCGTGGTCGTGGAACGCGTGCTGGTGGAATCGCCGGAAGTCATCATCCAGCACACGCCGGTATTGGCCGAGCCGGAAAACAACGACGATGCCTACGTGGTGGTGTCGGACACGGTGCTGGCGGAGCTGCCGGCGGATGTGATCGAGCGCTATGTGAACTATCCGATCGGCACCTGGCTGGACTTCGTGGCCGAAGACGGCCGCGTGAGCTCGGCGCGCATCAGCTGGACCAGCCCGATCAGCGGCCGCCGCATCCTGAGCAACCGCCGCGGCCAGCGCATGCTGGTGGCCTCGCCCGAGGAACTGGCGGAAATGGAACTGGAAGGGCGCATCCGTCCGCGCCATTCCGAGTCGGCCTTCGACCAGGCCCTGCACACCATCGCCGACCGCCTGCAAGGCAGTGCGGCGATGCCGGCGGCGCTGCCATGAGCGCGCGCGCCTTGCGTCTGATGCTGCTGGCCCTGGCTTGCGCCTGTGTGGTGCTGCCGGCCTTCGGCCACGGTGGCGATGTCGCCCACGATCGCGTGGGCAAGCCCGAGTCGGTGCGCCTGGCCGAAGGCCTGACCACCGAACTGCTGGGCGCGCGCAACGACGAAGTCCGTGCCCGCAACAACGAACGCGCGCGCCTGCGCGCCAATGTCGAAGCCATCATCCGCGAGCGCCACGACCTGCTGCGCTTATTGCTCGATTCGAATCCGCAGGACGTGCTGCGCATGGCTTTGCCGGGCAGCGTGCGCGCTGCATTCCCTGCCGCCAGCCAGCGCCTGTTGGAACGCGAAGTCAGCGAGGAGGGCGAGCTCAGCGCCATCCACGTGGACATGCCCGGCGAACAAGCCGACTACTACCTGTACACGCTCAAGACCGCGCACGGTGAACGCAGCCTGCATTTCGCCGGCGTGCCGACGCGCTTGCTGAGCGGTTCGCGGATTCGGGTGAAGGGTGTGGCGCTTGATGCCGATCCGAAAGCGCCGATCGTGCTGGCCAACGGCGGCAGCGGCAGCGTGGTGACGATTTCCGCCGTGCTGCCCAACACCTTGGGCGTGCAGAGCACGCTGGTGATCCTGGTGAACTTCAGCGACGCGCCCACGGCGCAGCCGTTCACTCCGGCGCAGGCGGCGACGCAGGTGTTCGGCACCACCAGCGACTTTGATTTCGAAAATTCGTACCAGCAGACCACGCTCGCCGGTGACACCACGCCCTGGTACACCATCGCCCAGACCAGCACGACCTGCGACTACGGCGCCATTTCCACGCAGGCCAATGCCGCGGCTACGGCCGGCGGTTACAACCTGGCCAACTACAAGCGCCTGGTCTATGCGATGTCCGGCAACAGCTGCGGCTGGTGGGGCCTGGGCACGATTGGCGGCAACCCTTCGCGCGCCTGGATCAATTCCAAGCATGGCTTCACGCTGCCGGTGATCGGCCATGAACTCGGCCACAACCTGGGCCTGTACCACTCGCACTCGCTCGATTGCGGCGCCAATGTGGTCGGCGGAACCTGTACCACCACCGAGTATGGCGATGGGCTCGACATCATGGGCGGCACGCCGATTTCCGGCGCGGCGGGGCATTTCAATGCCTTCCAGAAGGAACAACTGGGTTGGTTGAATGCGGGCGTTTCGCCGCCGCTGACCACCATCATCGCGGGTGCGGCGCAGTACAGCATTGCCAACGTCGAAGCTGCCCGCAATTCCACCTCGCGCGCGCTGAAGGTGGGCAATACCGTGGCTGCCTGCGGCATTGCGCCCAAGGAGTGGTACTACATCGAGAAACGCGAGCCGGTGGGTTTTGACAGCTTCCTCAGCTCCGTGCCGGGAACCGCCGATGCTGGCGTGATTTTGCACCGCGTGAGCGACGGCGACCCTGACAGCAGTTTCCTGCTCGACATGTCGCCCGCGACCACCGCCTGGTCTGACGTGGCCTTGAAGGCGGGAAGCAGCTTTACGGATCCGGCCACCGGCCTGGTAATCCAGACGGCGGCGGTAGCAACCGGTTCGGCCAGCGTGAATGTCAGCTACGCGCCGGCGTCCTGCGCGAATTCTCCGCAGGTACGCGTGGCGCCGACGGCCACGCAGTGGAAGGCTCCGGGCGAGGCGGCGAATTATTCCGTTACCGTCACCAATATGGACAGCTGCGGCTGCCCCAGCAGCAGCTATGGCGTGACCTCGACCGTGCCTGCGGGATGGAGCGTGACGCCCGGGCAGTCTGCGGCGCTCGCGCCTGGCGCTTCGGCGGTGGTCAATCTTGCCATCACGCCTTCATTCAGCAGCAGCGCGGGCTTCTACACCATGCCGGTGAAGGCCAGCGATGTGGCCAATGCCGCCAAGACCAGTTCGGTGGACGTAACGGTGTCGGTGCAGGTGCCGACCGTGCTTGCCAATGGCGTGGCGGTGACGCCGATCACGTCGGCGCAGGGCGAGAGCCGGCTTTACACGCTGGTGGTTCCGGCCGGCAAGACCAGCCTGGTGTTCACCACATCGGGCGGAAGCGGCGACGCTGACCTGTACGTCAAGCGTGGTTCTGCGCCGACCACGGACGCCTACGACTGCGCCTCCGGCGGCCCGACCACGGCCGAGACCTGCAGTTTCAATTCGCCGCAGGCCGGCACTTGGTACGTGCTGCTGGATGCCTACAGCGCCATCAGCGGTGTCACTCTCGTGGGCCAGTACCAGCCCCTGGACGTTTCCTTGTCGGTGGCGGATGTGGGCTTGTCGGAAGGCAATAGCGGCAGCAAGCAGGCCAGCTTCACCGTGAGTCTTTCGTCGGCGAGCGCAAGTCCGGTGAGCTTCGACATCCGCACCGAGGCAGGCACGGCCGCCCCGGGCAGCGACTACACCAGCACCAGCGTGGCGGGACTGGGCATTCCCGCCGGCCAGACCAGCGCGAGCTTCAACGTGCCGGTCCTGGGCGACACGGTGGTGGAGGGCAACGAAACCTTCAGCGTGAACCTGTCCAATCCGGTGGGCGCGGTGATTGGCCGCAGCCAAGCCATTGGTCGCATCAACAACGACGACGTGGCGGTGCTGTCCATCGCCGACGCATCGATCGTTGAAGGCGCGAGCGGGCAGGCCACGATGAGCTTCCAGATTCGCCTGTCGAGCCCGCAGCCCAATCCGGTGAGCTTTGATATCGCCACGGGCAATGGCACGGCGCAAGGCGGCAGCGATTTCATTTCCCGCGACCAGGTCGGGCGCTTCCTGGATGCCGGGCGCAGCAGCCAGGTGTTTGAAGTGCAGGTGCTGGGCGATACCAATGTGGAAGCGGACGAAACCTTCCAGGCTGTGATCAGCAATGTCCAAGGCGCGACCCTGGGCGATGGCAATGCCGTAGGCACCATCGTCAACGACGATTTGCCGGCCCTGGCCCCGCAAACCGCCGCTTCCACCCAGTCCCTGACCCCCGGCCGGGGCGCGCTGCGCCGGGCGCCGACCCGGGAAAAGGCCGCAAGCGGGCGCTGATCCGGGCGATTGGGGGCCTGTCGGGCCCGAAACGGACCGGCCAGTTCGTGACGACCCTTCCAGTTTCACCCCGGTTCGGGTGATACTTTCATCACACCCAAGCCTACCCCCCGAGGCTGCATGTTCTGGAACGCCTTCGCTGCCCCCCGGCAGATTGACCGAGTTTTGCTGTCCGATTCGGAGTCCGTGGCCCTGGACGATTTCGTCGACGGCTATCTTCGCTCGCGCAATTTTTCGCCGACACCGGCCAACCGCGACATGGTGCTCGAGAAGCTTTCCAGCTTCCGCCGCCGGGGTCCCGCGCGTTCGGAAGACCTGGTGACTTTCCTGGACAAGGGCTGGCTCAACTAAGCCCGCGTTGGCGCGAAAGTCGCCGACTTCTCGCCCACTTCACACAGCGCCCATCCGGACTTCGCGCCGGACTCGCACACTCGCCCCACCAAAACGCGTGGAGGGCAAGCGATGGCGGCGAACGTTGAATCGGTGAATCCCGGCAAGGGCAATCCCTGGCGGCTATGGGTTTGGGGCGCTGCGGCTTGCCTGCTTGCGCTGCCGCTGGTGGCCATGCAATTCACCCGGGAAGTGAACTGGACCGGCGCCGACTTCCTGGTCTTCGCCATCATGCTCGGTGCTGCCTGCACCATCTACGAACTGGGCGCGAAGATGTCATCGAACAGCGCCTACCGCGCGGCAACGGCCATCGCCGCGGTCGCGGGATTCGTGATCGTCTGGGTCAACATCGCGGTCGGGGTGATTGGCGATGAAGGCGATCCGGCAAACCTGATGTTCGCCGGCGTGCTGTTGGTCGGAATCGTCGGTGCGCTGATGGGTCGGCTACGCGCCCACGGCATGGCACGGGCGCTGCTGGCAACGGCGATCGCGCAGGCCGCGGTGGGCGTGCTTATCTACGCCCGCGGCATGGGCTCCGGGGCCGCGCTCTTTTGCGCGGCATTCAGCCTGGTCTGGCTGGCATCGGCGGGCCTATTCCACAAGGCGGCGTTGGCGCAGCGGGCGTAGCCGCAGGCGCTTCAATCGGCAGGGATCCCTGAACGCGAACGGAGGTTCATCGTGCGATAGTGGGCTACCGGCAACCCCCGATGCCCGACCCGCCACCAGGCCCGCCGAGGGGACTTCGCATGCGCAACGAACAAGGCTTCACGCTGATCGAATTGATGGTGGTGGTGGCGATCATCGCCGTGTTGTCTGCGCTTGCCATCAGCCAGTACCGTGACTATCTGATCCGATCGCAAATTGCCGAAGCCTTGTCGCTGGCCGACGGCGCCAAATCTTCGGTCGTAAGCTTCTACTCCAGGACTGGACACTTTCCGACCGGCGCCTGCGCCAGCGGCAATGCCTCCGTAGGCTTGGCCAGGCCGGCCTCGATATCGGGCTCGTATGTCTCCAGCCTTCTCGTGGCCGGCGAAGGATGTGCAGCCAACCTGCATGCCGGCAGCATCCTGACCATCTTCAACAGCGCTCCGCCGCAGCAGGCCAATTCCGCGATCCATGGCGCGGGCCTGATCTTCGAGCCGACGACCCACGCCGGCTCCATCGCCTGGCAATGCAAGCGATTCCTCGTTGCCGGCAGCGTGGTGCTCAAGGACCAGTGGATTCCCAGCAGCTGCCGCTGAGCGCATCCGCCGCGCCAAGGCGGTCACAGTTTTGAACGCATAGTGCGAACCGCTCATGACGCTGCCCGCATCGCCGGGGCAGCCTGCTTGTGTCCGGCGCGGGTGAGGCGCCGAGACGCGCAATCCCCCAGCGCGCAGGAGCGGCGAAATGAGTGACGAAACGATCGGCGGCGACAGCGCCTGGGCTTCCCAGGAATACGTGACCGCATCCAGTTCCTACGCCTGCGCGCGCGGCACCCGCGGCATGCTCGCGCTGAACATCCCCAAGGGCGCGACGCTCGCCGGTCCGCTCAGCGTGGACCTTACCTGCCCCTGTTGTGGCGAGTCGGTGGTCATCCAGGGCCGCTCGCACCATGTCAATGCGGCGGGCGTGCTGGTCAGCGAATAGGACGGCAAGAAAACAAAAAAGCCCGCATTTCTGCGGGCTTTCGTGTGAATGGTGGCCGAGGACGGAATTGAACCGCCGACACGGGGATTTTCAATCCCCTGCTCTACCAACTGAGCTACTCGGCCTTGGAGCGAGCTGCGAATGATACCGGCCGGGGCCGGGTCGAGGCAAGGTCAGGCCTCGGTTTCGGGGGGAACATAGCCCGCCGGGGCCTCGGAACCGCCGCCAAACAGGAATTTTTCCATCTCCGCCTCCAGCAGGGCCCGGTGCTTGGGGTCGAGCGGGGACAGGCGATTTTCGTTGATGACCATGGTCTGGTGCGCCAGCCATTCCTGCCAGGCGGCGCGGCCGATGTTTTCAAATACGCGCTTGCCCAGGGGGCCGGGCCAGGGCACGAAGGCCAGGCCCTCAGTCTGTGCCTGCTGCTTCAGGCAAAACACGGTGCGGCTCATTGAACTTCCTTGGGTGGGCTGCGGGCCAGGTCGCCGAGCAGCTTGCGTACTGGCGCGGGCAGGCCAACAAGCTCCAGCGTGTCCAGCGATTGCCAGCGCAGGTCGCCATTATCGCCGATGCGCGCGGCGGCGCGCGCGCCTTCCCACAGCAGCGGCGCAATCTGCAATCGGTAGTGGCTGAAGCTGTGGTCGAAGGAGGCCAGCGGCGTGTTGGCTTCGAAATCATTTGCGGCATGCATGGCAAGGAAGGCGCGGGCTTCGTCGTGGTCGGCTGCTTCAGGCAAGGACCACAGGCCCGACCAGATGCCCGTGGGCGGGCGCCGCACCAACATCACGCGGCCCTGGTCGTCGCGCAGCACCAGCATCAGGGTGCGTCGTTCCGGCAGCGGCTTGCCGGGCTTGGCCTGCGGCAGTTCGGCGATGCGGCCTTCGCGCCGGGCCACGCAGTTTTCCTGCAGCGGGCAGAGCACGCAGGCCGGGTCGCTGCGCGTGCACAGGGTGGCGCCGAAATCCATGATTGCCTGGGTGTAGTCGGACAGTCGTGCGTCGGGCAGGTGCTGTTCGGCCAGCAGCCACAACTGCTTTTCGACCGGGCCAGTGCCGGGCCAACCTTCCACGCCGTGGTAGCGGCAGAGCGTGCGTTTCACATTGCCGTCAAGAATGGCGAAGCGCAGGCCATGCGCTTGCGAAAGGATCGCGCCCGCGGTGCTGCGGCCGATACCCGGCAAATCCGCAAGCGCTTCGAAATCGGTGGGCAAGTCGCCGCCGTGCTTTTGCACGCACAGTTGCGCGGCCTGGTGCAGGTTGCGGGCGCGGGCGTAGTAGCCAAGGCCCGACCACAGCGCGAGCACGGTGTCGCCGTCGGCAGCGGCCAGATCGCCGAGCGTCGGCAGGGCTTCGACGAAGCGCTGGAAGTAGGGGATGACCGTCTGCACTTGGGTCTGCTGCAGCATGATTTCCGACAGCCACACGCGGTAAGGCGTGCGCGGATGTTGCCAGGGCAGGTCGTGGCGACCGCTGTGGTCGAACCAGGCCAGCAACTTGTCGGCGAAGCCATCGCTCATGGCGGCGCGGCGGCCGGGTCGCTGCCGATTTCGACTTCAACGCCTTCCAGTTCGGCGCCACCGATTTGCAGCTTCGGTGTCTTCAGCGTGCCAGCCAGTGGCGGCAGCGGCGAACCGGGCGGGCGATCCATCCATGCCAGCACTTCGGGCAAGCGCAGGCTGGCGTCGAGCGTGGTGTCGGCGCGCGCCATGCGCAGCGACATCGGCGCGGAAACGTCGGTGTTTCCGGCATAGGCCAGGCTCAGCGGCAGGCCCTTGGTATTCTCGGCGAGGGGCGAGGGCAGGGCCGGCCAATCCGCGGGCCACTGGCGCAAAGTGGAAGTCAGTTCGAAGCGCAGTTGTTGGTCCAGGCTGAGCTTGCCGTGTCCGTCCAGGCTGGGCAGCGGCGAGTCTGCACCCAGGGCGATGGCATCAAGCACCACCGATTTGCTCGCGTCCGACAGCTGGAAGCTGCCGCGGGTTTGCAGCTTGGCCTGCAGCGCCTTGGGCTTGTTCGCCAGCAGCAGCTTGGCGTCCAGCGAAAAACCCGAGACACCCGAAGCGCTAGCGATTGACGTCTGGGTTTCGAAATCCAGCGTGGTGCCCGGGCGTAGGAAGCGACCCTTGGCCTGCAACTTGGCCGGCTCGCCGGTCTTGAGATAAGGCAACTGCAATTGCAGCGCTTCCAGGCGATAGCCTTCGGCGTTCAACACGCCGTCGTGGATCTCGATTCCCTGGTTGAGCGTGGGCAATTCGAAAGGCGTTGCAGGGCGCGAGGCCAGCCAGGCTTGCAGTCCTGCAAGATCAAGGCGAGGTCGGTCCAGTTGCACCCGCGTGATCACCGGGTCGCCGCCGGTGATCGTGGCCCAGGGCAGGGAAATTTCGGCGCGTTCGGCAAACAGGAATTCCTTGCCACCGGGCGCGCGCACGCTCAGGCCGGGCACGCGCAGTCGCGGCTCGGGCCGCAGTGCGTAGTCGGGCTGGCCGGTGAAGGAAATATCCAGTTGCAAGGAGTTGCCGGCGCGTTCGAGCACCATAGCCGTGAGGCGCTTGGGTTCGAGCTGGCGATTCACCCACCAGGCCAGGACGGCGAGCAGGACCGCGGCGACGGCCGCGATCTTCCACCAGCGTCGGGCGCGGGTGCTGGCCGCCATCAGGCTGCGGGTGCGTCCGGTAGCAGGGCGTCCACGAAGGCCTCAGGATCGAAGATGCGCAGGTCCTCAAGGCGCTCGCCGAGTCCGATGTATCGGATCGGGATGTTGAACTCGCGCGCCAGCGCGAACAGCACGCCGCCCTTGGCGCTGCCATCGAGCTTGGTCACCACCAGGCCGGTGACATTCACGGCGGCATGGAAGGCGCGCAACTGGCTGATGGCGTTCTGGCCGGTGGTGCCGTCAATCACCATCAGTACTTCGTGCGGTGCGGCAGGGTCGAGCTTGGCCAGCACGCGGCGAATCTTGCCGAGTTCGGCCATCAATCCAGCCTGCGTGTGCAGGCGGCCGGCGGTGTCGGCGATCAGCACGTCGAAGCCGCGCGCTTTCGCGGCCTGCAGCGCATCGAAGCTGACCGAGGCGGCGTCGGCGTTCTGGCCTTGCGCGATCACCACGACGTTGTTGCGTTCACCCCAAACTTTGAGTTGTTCCACCGCGGCGGCGCGGAAGGTGTCGCCCGCAGCCAGCATCAGGCTATGGCCGTCTTCCTGGAAGCGCCGCGCCAGCTTGCCGATGGTGGTGGTCTTGCCGACGCCGTTCACGCCGACAGTGAGGATGACGAAAGGCTTGTCTTCGGTTTCGATGACGAGCGGTTTCGCGATTGGCGCGAGCATCGCCAGCAAGTCTGCGCGCAGCGACTGGTGCAGGGCATGGGCATCGGCGAACTCGCGCGCCTTCATGGCGCGGCGCAACTTGCCCACCAACTCGGTGGTGGCGCTAACGCCGACGTCGGCGCTGATCAGCGCGGTTTCGATGTCGTCGAGCAGGGAATCGTCCAGGCGCGGGTTGCCCGAGAACAGTCCGCCCAGGCTGCGTGCCAGCAAGCTGACGCCCACGGTCTCGCGCACGGCCAGCCGGGCCTGCGCCTTTTCGGCCTCGGCGCGGGCGGCCTTCTCGGCCTGCACATCGGTGAAGGCGCGGGCCAGGTCGTCGGGGCTGAAGCCGCTGCGCACCGGCGCCTCGGCGCCCGGCTTGGGCGCATTCGCCGGATCGGGAATGGGCTTCTTCTTGAGGAATTCGAACATCGCCAGGCAATCGGGAGACAATGGACGAATGTTATCACCCGGCCCCGGAACTCCCCGATGAACAGGCCGCCTCCGGGCCAGGTGCGCATCATCGCCGGCAGTCTGCGCGGTTCGCGCTTGCCGGTGCCCGATATCGCCGGTTTGCGGCCGACGTCGGACCGTGCGCGCGAGACCCTGTTCAATTGGCTGCAGGGCGAACTCGCTGGCCGCCGCGTGCTCGACCTTTTCGCAGGCTCAGGCGCGCTGGGCTTTGAGGCCGCCTCGCGCGGCGCCTCCGAGGTCTGGCTGCTGGAGCGCGAGCCGCGCCAAGCCCAGAGCCTGCTCGACAGCGCCCACCGTTTGAAGGTCGCCACGGTAAAGGTCGTCTGCGCCGACGGATTGGCCTGGCTGGCGCAGGAAGGCCCGCGCTTCGACCTGGCCTTCCTCGACCCGCCATTCTCCGCAGGCCTCTGGCAGGCCGCAGCGCAGGCGCTGCAGCCGCGCCTGTCGCCCCGGGCCTGGGTCTATGTGGAGATTGCCCAAGGCCAGGCCTTCGAAGCCCCCGCGGGCTGGACGCTGCATCGCCAGGGGCAATCGCGCGAGGCCCGCAACTTGCTGTTCCGGACAGAAAACCCGGCCCCCGCTGCTACACTAGTGGGTAGTTTCCACGGGGCAGGAACCGAGCAGGCATGACCGCGTCGCGCAACCGGATCGCCGTGTATCCCGGCACCTTCGACCCGATCACCAACGGCCATGTGGACCTGGTGAGCCGGGCCTCGAACCTGTTCGACCACATTATCGTGGGCGTGGCCGAAAGCCCGGGCAAGAGCCCGGCCCTGCCCTTGGCTGAACGCGTGGCCCTGACCCGCGCCGCCATCTCGGAAATCCCGAACGTCACGGTGCAAGGCTTCGATTCGCTGCTGGCGCATTTTGTGCACGAAGTCGGCGCCGGCGTGTTGCTGCGCGGACTGCGTGCGGTGTCGGACTTCGAATACGAATTCCAGTTGGCGAGCATGAACCGGCACCTTATTCCCGACGTGGAGACGCTGTTCCTCACGCCGGCCGAGCAACACAGTTTCCTGTCCTCGACCCTGGTGCGCGAGATCGCGCGCCTGGGCGGCGATGTTTCCGCTTTCGTCCACCCTGCCGTTGCCGCCGCGTTGTCGGCACGCTGGGGTCATTCCAGGTAGTCCATGAGTATCCCGAGGTTAGCCATGTCCCGTTTCCTGATCGCACTGTTCGCCCTTGCCGTCGGCTTCTCCCTGAGCGCCTGCACCACGCCCGAGCAGGAAGACACCAAGGCCGCCAAGGCCCCGCTGCCCGAGCTGCATGCGCCGGCCACGCCCGACGACAAGCTCTGGGTGCCGTACCTGCAGCAAGTGGTTTCGCGCAACATGGCCGGCGTGACCGACCGAGTTTCGCCTTACTACCTGCCCGTGAACGCCACCCAGGTGCAGGCCGACGATGCCGACGGCCGCAGCAAGTACGACCGCCAGCTCGACAACGTCGCCACCGTGGTCTCGCGCACCGTGTTGCCCGGCAACATGCTGGTGTTCGGTTCGCCCGACAGCGCCAAGATGGCCGACCTGATCGTGCAGGCCTTCACCGGCGGCCAGCCCGATGCCCTGAAGGGATCGCAGGTGCTGTTCATCGGCGCGGCCGCGGACAGCCCGCGCGTGCAGGCGGTGGTGGAAGCGGTCGGCGCCAAGTACATCTTCGTCGAAGCCAAGTAAGGCTTTACGAAGGCCGGGCGGCCCCGTTCGCGGGGTCGCCGGATATCCGCCATGGCTTTGCGCATCAACGAGCTCTGCGTGAACTGTGATGTCTGCGAGCCGGCCTGCCCGAACCAGGCCATCACGCAGGGCGAGACGATCTACATCATCCACCCTTCGCGCTGCACCGAATGCGTGGGCCATTTCGACGAGCCCCAGTGCATCGTGGTCTGTCCGGTGGAATGCATCGAGAAGGATCCGGCATTCCCGGAGAACGAGCAGCAATTGCTCGCCAAATTGCTGGTGCTGCAACAGGAAACGACATGAATCGCGCGCGGATATTCGCTCCCCGACATGGCGCGGCCCTGCGCCTGGTGTTCTCATTCCTGCTGCTGATGCCGCTGGGTTTTGCCGTGGCCAAGGGCCCGGCGCCGATGCCCAAGCCGCCGGGCTCGGTGATCGCGTCGGCCAACCACCACGCCACCGACGCTGGCCAGGAAATCCTGGCCAAGGGCGGCAATGCCTTCGATGCGGCCGTGGCGGTGTCGGCGGCCTTGTCGGTAACCGAGCCGAGCAGTTCGGGCCTGGGCGGCGGCGGCTTCTTCCTGTTGCACGATGGCAAGAGTGGTCGCGATGTGATGGTGGATGCGCGCGAGACCGCGCCCGCGTCCGCCAACCCGGCCATGTACCTGGACGCCAAAGGCGAACTGGACCGCGACAAGTCCATCAATGGCCCGACCTCGGCCGGCATTCCCGGCCTTCCCGCGGCGCTGGTGTATGTGGCGAAGAAGTACGGGCGATTGTCGCTGAGCGTTTCCCTGGCGCCGGCCATCCGTCTCGCGCGCGATGGCTTCGAAGTCTATCCGCGCATGGAGGACTTCTACGGCGATCGCCGCGAAGTGATGGAGCGCTTCGAAGGCACGCGCAAGGTTTACCTGGCCGATGGTGATCCGCCGCAGGCCGGCGAGACCCTCAAGCAAGCCGACCTGGCACGCACGCTGCAGCTGCTCGCCGACAAGGGTTTTGACGGTTTCTACCGCGGCCCGACCGCGCAGCGCATGCTCAAGGAAGTGCGCAAGTACGGCGGCAACTGGAGCGCCGCCGACCTTTCCGGGTACACGGTGAAGGAGCGCGAGCCGATCCGCATCCGTTACCGCGATTATGAATTGGTGACCGCGCCGCCGCCGTCTTCGGGTGGCGTGGTGCTGGCGGAGATCCTGCAGATCCTCGAAGGCTGGGACCTGGCCAAGCTCGATGAAGCCCATCGCGTGCACATCATCGTCGAGGCCATGCGCCGCGCCTATCGCGACCGTGGCCTGTACCTGGGCGATCCGGATTTTGTGAAGATGCCGATCGCGCGCCTGACCAGCGACGACTACGCCGCCGGCCTGCGCGCTTCGATCCTGCCCGAAAAGGCCACGCCCAGCGACATGCTGCCGGGCGGCAACCCGCCGCTTGATGGCAGCGGCAATACCACGCATTTTTCCATCATCGACGGCGAGGGCAATTTCGCCGGCGTTACCCAAAGTGTGAACCTGGCCTATGGCTCGGGAATGATCGTGGACGGCACCGGCGTCCTGCTCAACGACGAGATGGACGACTTCGCGTTGAAGCCGGCCACGCCCAATGCCTATGGCGTGATCGGTTACGACGCCAATGCGGTTGCGCCCGGACGGCGCCCGCTGAGTTCGATGTCGCCGACTTTCATGATCGGCCGCGACCAGGTTGCCGTCATCGGCGCCAAAGGCGGCAGCCGTATCATCACCATGGTGCTGCTGGGTTTGCTCGGCATCGAGCAGGGAATGTCGCCGCAACAGGTGGCGGCGATGCCGCGCTTCCACCACCAGTACTTGCCCGACGCCATCAGCGCCGAGCCGGGCGCGATTTCGCCCGAGACGCAGAAGGCGCTCGAGGCGATGGGCTACAAGGTGAATGCCAGCGCCGAGCCCTGGCCCTTCTACCTGCATGCCGTGGACTGGAACCTGCGCACGGGCGAACTGCGCGGTGGCGCCGACCCGCGCAATTCGCCGGGTTCGGCTTCGGTGGTACTGAAGAAAACTGCGGAGGCCAAGCCATGAAACTCTGGTCGATTATCGGCAACAGCCAGCGCCTGGATGGCGGCGCCATGTTTGGCAATGTGCCCAAGGCGATGTGGGAAAAGTGGATCACGCCCGACGGCGAGAACCGCATTCCGCTGGCCTGCCGCGCATTGTTGGCCGACGGCCTGCATGGAAAGCGCGTGCTGTTCGAGGCCGGCATCGGCGCCTTCTTCGAACCGAAGCTGCGCGAGCGCTTCGGCGTGGTCGAAGCCAACCATGTGCTGCTCGACAACCTGAAAGCGGCCGGGTTCTCGCACGAAGACATCGACGTGGTGGTGCTTTCGCACTTGCATTTCGACCACGCTGGTGGATTGTTGACGCCATGGCGCGAAGGCGCGGCGCCTGCGCTGCTGTTCCCGAACGCACGTTACCTGGTCAGCGCCGCCTGCTGGGACCGCGCGCGCAAGCCGCATTCACGCGACCGCGCCAGCTTCATCCCCGAGTTGCCGGGCTTGCTGGAGGCCAGCGGGCGCCTGGAGATCGTCGATGGTGAGCACAGCGAAGCCCTGGGTCACTCGGTGCGCTTCCACTACAGCGAAGGCCACACGCCCGGCCTGATGCTGGCGGAGATCGTCGGGCCGCAGGGCGAGGGCGGCGTGGTGTTTTGCGCCGACCTCATTCCGGGCCGGCCCTGGGTGCACCTGCCGGTGACCATGGGTTACGACCGTTACCCCGAGCGCATCATTGACGAGAAGCTCGAGTTCCTCGCCGGCATGCTCAGCCGCCACGTGCGCCTGTTTTTCACCCACGACACCGGTTGCGCCATGGCCGAAGTGCAGCGCGACGACAAGGGGCGCTACTCCACCCGCGCGGAAATGGCTGAGTTGGCGGGTTTCGCGCTGGCGGCATGAGGCGGGCGCCGGTAAACTGCCGCGGTCGAAAGGGGAAAACGCGATGATCACTCTGCTCTATGCCGGACTGTGCACGATCCTGGTGGTATTCCTGGCCGTGCGCGTGGCGCAGTGGCGCTTCCGTCACAAGATCGGCCTGGGCGATGGCGGCGACCGCGAATTGCTCAAGCGCGTGCGCGCCCACGCCAACGCGGTTGAGAACATGCCGCTGGCGCTCATCCTGCTCGGCGGCATGGAGCTCAATGGCTATTCGAACAACCTCATCCACGGCTTCGGTGGAATCCTGGTGGTCTCGCGCGCCGCGCATGCCTGGGGCATCAGTCACAGCAGCGGCACCTCGCGCGGGCGCTTCATGGGCTCGCTGTTCACCTGGTTGCTGATGCTGACGATGGCCGGCTTCGCGGTGTTCGGCTTCTTCCAGCAGTTCGGCGTCGAGTAATCGCGTTGGGGCCCGCCTTCGCGGCGGCCCTCAATCGCCGAAGCTGATCTCGTCCGCGCCCAGCAGGCGCTCGAGTTCCACCAGCAAGTCCCGCAGCGGTCCGGCAAGTTCCGGCGCGTACAGGCGGCTGCGGTCAATGTTCTCGATGCGGCCGAAGAAACTCTGGCGCAGTTGTTCCTCGCTGCGCGCATGGTGCAGCAGGTCGGACACCAGGTTGGCGAATTCGCTGGGCGTCGGCGAGGCTTCCAGCGCCACGCAGATACCCGCCATGGCCGCGAACAGGCCCTGGGCTTCCGGTCCCAGCCCGTAGTCGCCCGGGCGGTAGTCGAGGAATGCGCGTTGGGCGTCGGTCCAGACCCGGTAGCTGCACTTGGCCAGCGAGTGGTACAGCGGCTGCTCGGAGATCAGCGCCATCACCAGGTGTTTCGCGTTCGCGGTGGCGGGCCCCGTGCTGCCATTCCATTCGCGCTTCATCACGAAGTGGTAAAGCCGCGTCTGGTCGGAAAAATGCGCGGCCTGCACCTGGTCCAGGATCAGCAGGGTCGGGCTGGCTTCGGAGTAGGCGCAGGCTTCGGTCATCACCCGTTCGAAGCCGCTGGGCGCGGGTTCCGGCGCGCCCAGGCTGCCGACTTCCAGAACGATCGGCTGCGGCGGTGCTGCAACTTCATCGGCGCTGAAGTCGTGGTACAGGATATGCGGATAGTCCAATGCGCGGCCGAGCGCCTGCGCGAAGGCGGTCTTGCGGCGACCGGCATTGCCGTCCACGTGAAGAACGCGCAGGTGCGTCAGCGGCTGGCCGAACAGGCAGCGTAGGGCGTGGTCGTAGTCGTCGTTGGACTCGAAGCCGAATTCGGCGAGTTTGCTGCGCAGGCTCATGGCCCGATTCTAGCCCTGCGCGGGCTTCGCCGGCGTAGTGGCGCGCATGGACAGGGCCATCACCGCGGTCAGCACCGACAGCGCCGCGCCGGTGACGAAGGTGGCGGTGGGGCCGGACCAAGTCCACAGGCCGCCGGCCAGCGCGCTGGCGAACAGGGCCATCACGCCACGCGCCAGGTTGATCACGCCGAAAGCGCTGCCGCGCAGCGAGGGCGGTGCGTAGTCGGCCACCAGGGCGGCGATCAGGCCTTCGGTCAGGCCCATGTGCACGCCCCACAACGCAATGCCGACCATCACCATCGGCAGCGTCGTCGCAAAGCCCAGCAGCAGGTCGGCGACCAGCATCACCACGCAGCCCAGGGCCAGCAAGCCATGCCGCGACATGCGGTCGGACAGTTTTCCGGCGGGATACGCGACGAGCAGGTAGGTCGCGCTCATCACCACCAAGGTCAGCGGGATCCAGTCATGCGAAAGCCCGGCGTCCTGCGCACGCAGCACCAGGAAGGCTTCGGAAAAGCGCATCAGGGTGAACATCAGCACCAGCAGCACAAGGGACCAGAAGGCCCTGGGGTAATCGCTGAAGCGAAAGCCGGCGAAGGGATTCTTGCGGCCATCGGCCTTGGCCACGCCGGTCGGTTCCTGCACGCCGAACAGCAGCACCACAACCGCCAGCAGCGCCGGAATGCAGGCGACCCAGAACACTGCGCGTAGATCGAAGGCGAAGCCAACCATCAAGCCGATCGCAATCAAGGGGCCAGCGAAGGCACCGACGGTGTCCATGGATTGGCGCAGGCCGTAAGCCGCGCCGCGTTGCTCGGGCGCAGTGACATCGGCCACCAGCGCGTCGCGCGGCGCGCCGCGAATACCCTTGCCGATGCGGTCCAGGAAGCGCGCGCTGAAAACGGTAAGCGCGGAGTTGGCGATAGGGAACAGCGGCTTGGTCAGCGCCGCCATGCCGTAGCCGAGCAGGATCAGCGGCTTGCGCTTGCCGATGCGGTCGGACAGCACGCCGGAGAAAATCTTCGAGATCGAAGCGGTGGCCTCGGCCACGCCTTCAATTAATCCAAGGGTTAGCGCGCTGACGCCCAGGGTGCCGACCAGGAAGATCGGCAGCAGGCTGTGGATCATCTCCGAAGACATGTCCATGCACAGGCTGACTACGCCCAGTGCCCAGATGCTGCGCGGCAGGCCCCCACGCAAGTTCACTTCTTGGCCTGACGTAACTGGCTTCCGGTGCATGTGGTCTGGAATGCCACAATGGCTGCCCAGGATACCTGGGCAATGTCCTGACAGCCGTCGCCATCCAGGTCTTCGATGGCTACCATCGAGTACTCCGTGTCACCGGTGGCGGGAATGACGATTCTCTCCTGGGTGACCAGCTTGCCGCCTTCGTTCAACACGACATCGAAGGCACCTCCATAGCTCAGGATGAGGTCGTCGTCACCATCGCCGTCGAAATCCCTGGGGAAAACCAGATTTACGAAATTGCTGTTGGTCATCACCACTCGGTAACGGTATATCACCTTGGCTTCGTCGGATTTTGGGTCTACCCGATAGCCGGTTACGATCGACGGGTCATACAGGTAGCCCGCGACAAACCTTTCCTGATGAACGACCACGAACTCCTTGATTCCATCGTTGTCCAGGTCCGCGAATGTGGCGGACGAGTACCAAGGATCAAAGGAGTTGAACGAAAATATGAGATCGGTCTTGATCGGATGTGGCATGTCGAAGAAATGGACCGGAATTCCCTTGGCGTACGCGACCACCGCTTGGCTAAAAATCTGCGCGTACGCCAACTCCGGCAGCCCGTCACCATCTCCATCGGCGAGCGACACCCCCGAGACGTAGGGGTGGATGGGAAACAGCTTTGCAGGTGCGAAGGAGGTTCCACCGAGTCCCTTGAGTACGCTGGTCCCGTAGGCGCCCCATCCATGCGGCCATGCCGAAAGCTCAAACAAGTCCGGCTGACCATCGGCATCCATGTCTTGGCAGCTGAGCTGATCCACCAGTTCGAAAGGCTGAGTCAATTCACCGACTTTCACCAAGCTGTTTGATTCAAGCTTGAAGATCTGCAGTTTCCGGTCCAACGCCTGGGTAAGGATCAACTCGTCCCGACCATCCTTGTCGAGGTCGCAGGCTGCCATCGGTCGGGGATAACTTGTGCCGTGCATGAAAATCGGCGTGGTCATCGAGAATATGTGTTCAAAACTTCTGCCAGGCAGCTGTCGGTAGACCTCGATGCGCGGCGTGGTGTCCTGATGTTCCGGGATCGGCGTTCGAATCGCCACCACCACATCCTTCAAGCCGTCGCCGTCCAAGTCCCCCACGGCGATGTTCTCCGAGTACCACGATGCGTCGAGCTCATCGGGAACCAGGTCATCGGGCATTGGCATTACGGCGCGCGTGTAATCGATTGACTGGGCATGAGCGTCGCAGGCGATGCATGCAAGCAGCCAAACCATCGCCACAAGTCCGCGAGCGGACATCACTGCGCGACTCCCGAAGTGTGTTTACCGCGAACTATCGTTCGTTTTGCCGCCGGGCGTGCGCCCGTGTTGCGCAGGCTTGGCGCTACCGGTTGCCGCGGATAGAAGCGGGCGAAATCGCGATTGTCGGCCTTGTTGTTGTCGCCTGCAGAATCCAGCAGGATTGCAGTGGCCTGCATCGGAACCTCAGGCACGACCAAACCGGTATATGCCACCTTGAATTGCAAGCTGACACTGCCCGACGGCGCCACATCTGGAAGCAGGCAGTCGTAAGTGGTTCTGGGCGCACGCAACGCCACGGGAATGCAGCCGGAGGGTGGCACGACCTGCACGCCCAATTGGGTGGCGTCCTTTGTCTGCGGGGCAAGCACCAGCCGGAGCACTTGGCCAGTCATGGTATCCGCACCAAGCACATGCCGGACGTTGGCGGTCACCGCAGTTCCTGTCGTAACGAGGTTGACTTCGAGGTTTGAACGCTTGAGGCAGTTTCTCCCGCGAAACATCCAGAAACCGTTTGCATGGAGCGGCAAAATAGCATCGGGGCAGCCATCGGCATCCACGTCGGCGATCTGCACGTCTAGTGTTCCCTGAGGATTGTCCAGAGGTACCGGAGACCAGTGCAGTTCGAACTCACCCGGTGCCACCTGCAGGATCCAGATCAGGTAGTCCTCATCCACAATCACAATGTCGGCAAGCCCGTTCAAATCGAAATCCGAGATCTTGGGGTTCGCGGCTCCATAAAGTCCCGAGATCTGCAGGGCGGGCTGAAACGTGCGATCTGCCGTTTGCAGCCAGACCACGAAGCCATCTCCGCCAGGCATCGCCATATCTTGAGCGCCATCGCCGTCCAGGTCTCCGAATGAAGTGCTATTGGCATAGTATTCAGTGCCAACCAGAGGCGCGCCGACAATTTGTCCCCAGGGTTCCTGTTCGACCATGCACCAGGTCGGACACCAGCCCCACATGATGTCCTGGGCTCCGTCGCCATCGATGTCGCCACCGGTGTAGTGGTAGTCCAGGGGTGGGTCGGCCTTGGTGATGTCATATCCCGGAGGCGAGAACTCTGGTCCCTCCACTCGATGCCAAGTGCCCACGCCTCGGTTGTAATAGACCACGGTCTTGAAAATCCACGCGGAAGGAGTCCAACGGACGTTGAAGACCAGATCGTCAAGACCATCCTGGTCAAGGTCCAGGACGTTGGTCGGAGCGAGGCGAACCTCCGGAAGGTCGAGTCGCGGCCCAGAATGCACGGTGCCGTCGGAGCCGATGTCAATCACCTGGACCCACTGCTCAAACAAGCTGTAGGTGTCATGGGTGCATATGAGCAGGATTTCCTTGGCCCTATCGACGTCAGCGTTGATCAATCGAAATGTGGGGCTGCAATCGGGCGGCTCGATGTAAGTTGGGCCGTCAAAGCCGCCAGGGCGGGACAAGTAGATGGCCAGCCTCGACGGCCGGTAGGGTTCTTGGCCGTTGATAGCCACCATGTCCGCGCGGCCATCGCTGTTGATGTCCTCGAAAACGGGAGGGTTGAAGGCCGCGATCACTCCGGCCTCGATCGGAACCTGCAAGGGCTGGTCGAAGAAGAAGGGCTTTTTCTCGACTTCTTTGCCGTACGCGGTACCGGCCAGGGCCGAAAGCAGCAGCAATAGTTGAACCAGGCCAAGCGGAAACAAGCTCGGCCCAGTCCGGACCACGATCAGGCGGCCTCGGCTTGCGACTTGCGCGGCCCATGCAGCAGGGCGTGCTTCACGTGCGCGATCACCAGGTCCATTTCTTCGCTGGTGATGGCGAAGTGCGGGGTGAAGCGCAGCGAGTTGGTGCCGCCGTGGATCACGCCCAGGCCGTGCTCGCGCATGTATTCCTCGGTGGAGCCGGCGCCGTAGCACTTGAAGCTCGGGTCCAGCTCGCAGGAGAACAGCAGGCCGGTGCCCTGAACCTTGGTGATCAGGCCGCCGGTTTCCTCGCGCAGCTTGTTCAGGCGCTCGAGGAACTCGCGGCCCTTTTCGCGGATATTGGCGCGCAGCTCGGGAGTGAGCGCCGCCAGCACGGTGGAGGCGATATCCAGCGCGCGCGGGTTGGCGGTCATGGTGTTGCCGTACACGCCCTTGCGATACAGGCCCGCAGCGCGCTCGTTCACTGCGAGCACCGACAACGGGTATTGGCCGCCGTTGATGGCCTTGGAATAGGTTTCCATGTCCGGCGCTTCCAGGCCTTCGAAGCCCGGGTAGTCGACGATGGAGAGCACGCCATGGGCGCGCAGGCCGGCCTGGATCGAATCCACCAGCAGCAGGGAGCCGTGGGCTTTGGTGAGTTCGCGCGCGGCGGCGTAGAAGGCCGGCGGCACGGCGCGGCCCGGGTCACCTTCGCCCATCACCGGCTCGAGGAACATCGCTTCGATGAACCAGCCATTGGTTTCGGCATCGGCGAAGGCCTGCTTCAGCGCTTCGATCGAGTAGGGCTCGATGGTGATCAGGCTGGTTTCGTTGCGGAAGCTCGCCAGGTGCTGCACATAGGCCTTGCGGCTGGAGTCGGAGAAGATCGCCGGGCGCTCGGTGCGGCCGTGGAAGGCGCCCTTCACCGCGATGCGCTTGATGGTGCGGCCGGCATGCGGGCCACCGGCGTCGGTGTGAATTTTTGCATTCACGTCAGCAATTCGGCCGGCCAGCGAGACCGATTCCGAACCGGAATTGAGGCACATGAACTTGGCGTAGGGGCAGGCGCCGCGGCTGTGGCCGATTTCGGCGCGCAGGGCGCGGGTGATGCGCAGCTGCGAAAGGCTGGGCGACATCACGTTGGCCATCACCTTGGGCTGCGCCATCACGTCCAGCACCATGGCCGGCGTGTGGCCGAAACCGAGCATGCCGTAGCCGCCGGAGTCATGCAGCACGCGACCTTTCAGGGTGATGACCCAGGGGCCGCGCGCGGTAATGGCGACATACGGGTTCACCGCGTCTTCGGCATAGAAATTGATGAAGCCCACTTGCACGGCTTCGATCTGGGCCTGCTCGTCGGCGTCAATCAGGTCGCCGAACTCGGCCTGCAGGGCCGGCAGCATGTCGGCGGCGGCGCGGGCGGCTTCGGCCAGTTCCGGGAAGCGTTCGGCCAGTCGGTTCACCGTGTCGTCGTCCAGGCCCTGGGTGCGGACGGAGCCAGCGCGGTTGCGCAGGGGGGCGAGCAGGTCGGTGGTCTTCATGGCGTTCTCCGGAACCGCGATGCACGGTCGGCATCGCAAAGAAAAATGCGCAGGCTGGGCCCACGCATGGAAATCGGCATCGATTGTGCCGAGGCGCCATTTTACCATGCGGTTTTTGCCGTTATAACCCCCAAAAACACGGCAAAAACTGCATATTGGTGAAAAACGAGCTCAATCGGACCGGGGCTTTGGAAGCGGTTTCGCAGGCTACAATGGCGCCCCGCCATGACCGATGCCATGAACAAGTCCGACTTCCACTTCGAGTTGCCGCCCGAACTGATCGCGCAAGCACCCCTGGCCGAGCGCTCGGCCAGCCGCCTGCTGGTGGGGCCGCCGGCGCCGGCGGATTTCGCCGATTCGACCGTGCGCGACTTGCCGGCGCAACTGCGCGCCGGCGACCTGCTGGTGTTCAACGACACCCGCGTGATTCCTGCGCGCCTGTTCGGGCAGAAGGACAGTGGCGGCCGGGTCGAGGTGCTGATCGAGCGCCTGCTCGGCAACAACGAAGCGCTGGCGCAAGTGCGCGCCAGCAAATCGCCCAAGCCGGGCGGCGACATCGTGCTGGAAGAAGGCAGCAAGCTGCGCGTACTTGGCAGAGAAGGCGAGTTCTACAAGCTGCAGCTGCAGGGCGATGACGAACTGGACGCCGTGCTCGACCGCGCCGGCCGCATGCCGCTGCCGCCCTACATCCAGCGCGAAGCCGGCGCCAGCGACGAGGAGCGCTACCAGACCGTGTTCGCGCGCAATCGCGGCGCGGTCGCCGCGCCGACGGCAGGCCTGCACTTCGACGAAGCCTTGCTGGAGACGCTGCGCGAGCAGGGCGTGGAGTTTGGCCATGTCACGCTGCATGTTGGCGCCGGCACCTTCCAGCCCATGCGCGCCGAACGCCTGGAAGACCATGTGATGCACCAGGAATGGCTGAAGGTGGAGGCCACCCTGTGCGATCAGATCGCGCGCGTTCGCCGCGCCGGTGGCCGCGTCATTGCCGTCGGCACCACCGTGGTGCGTGCGCTGGAAACCGCCATGGCCAGCGGCGAACTGAAGCCCTTCGAAGGCGAGACGCGCATCTTCATCTACCCGCCGAAGAAAGTGCGTTCGGTGGATCTGCTGCTGACCAATTTCCACCTGCCCGAGAGCACGCTGCTGATGCTGGTCTCGGCTTTTGCCGGGCGCGAGCGCATCCTTGCCGCTTATGCCCACGCGGTGCGCGAGCGCTACCGCTTCTTTTCCTATGGAGACGCCATGCTCCTGCACCCGGAGCCCACGCCATGAGCCGGATGCAATTCGACTTGCTCGGCAAGGATGGCAGCGCCCGCCGCGGCCGCCTGCAGTTCCCGCGCGGCAGCATCGAAACGCCGGCCTTCATGCCGGTGGGCACCTATGGCTCGGTGAAGGCGATGAAGCCCACCGATCTTGAAGCCATCGGCGCCGAGATCATCCTGGGCAACACCTTCCATCTGTTCCTGCGCCCGGGCTTGGACGTGATCAAGGCGCATGAAGGCCTGCACCGCTTCACCGGTTGGCAGCGCCCGATTCTTACCGACTCCGGCGGCTTCCAGGTCTGGTCGCTGGCCAAGCGCCGCAAGATCACCGAGCAGGGCGTGACCTTCGCCTCGCCGACGGACGGTGCCAAGGTATTCCTTGGCCCCGAGGAAAGCATGCACATCCAGAAGGTGCTGGGCTCGGACATCGTCATGATCTTCGACGAATGCACGCCGTACCCGGCCACCGAAAAGCAGGCGCGCGATTCGATGGAACTCTCGCTGCGCTGGGCGGCGCGCTCGAAGGCTGCGCACGAGGGCAATGACGCGGCCCTGTTCGGCATCGTGCAAGGCGGCACCTATCCGGAGCTGCGCACGCGCTCGGCCGAAGGCCTGCAAGCCATCGGATTCGACGGCTACGCGGTCGGCGGCCTGGCCGTGGGCGAGCCGGCGGCGGAGCGCGAAGCCACGCTCGAAGCCATCTGCCCGCAGTTGCCGGCCGACAAGCCGCGCTACTTGATGGGCGTGGGCAAGCCCGAGGACATCGTCGAGGCGGTGGCCCGCGGCGTGGACATGTTCGATTGCGTCATGCCGACCCGCAACGCCCGCAACGGCCACTACTTCACCAGCTTCGGCCAGGTGCGCATCCGCAATGCCCGCTACGAGAAGGACCTGCGCCCGATCGAGCCCGGCTGCGCTTGCCACGCCTGCGCCCAGGGCTTCACCCGTGCCTACCTGCGCCATCTGGACCGCTGCAACGAAATCCTGGCCTCGATGCTGGCCACCATCCACAACCTGCACTACTACCAGCAGCTGATGCAGCAGATCCGGGCGGCGATCGAAGCCGGTCGCTTCGGGCAATTCCGGCAGGACTTCTACGCCCTGCGCGCCGCCGGCAGCGACGCCGAAGCCTGAATCGGCGCGGGGCAGGGCGGAATTTGGCCGGTTCCCGCCGGCCTGTGGCATAATCCGGCGCTTTCGTCCCACACCCGGAATCGCCATGTCCTTGTTGGATTTCCTGATTTCCCCCGCCGCGGCCCAGGCCGCTCCCGCCGCCGGCCAACCGGGCGGACTGGGTACCTTGTTGCTGCCGCTGGTCTTCATCGGCCTGATGTTCTTCCTGATGATCCGCCCGCAGATGAAGCGCGCCAAGGAACATCGCGAACTGATCGCCAAGCTGGCCAAGGGCGATGAAGTCATCACCAACGGCGGCATTGCCGGCCGCATCGACGAGCTCGGCGAGAATTTCATCACCGTCGAAATTGCTGACGGCGTGCGCGTGAAGCTGCAGCGCGCGGCCATCGCGGCGGTGTTGCCCAAGGGCACGTTGAAGTCGGCCTGAACCGTCCCCATCCGTAACTCCACTGGCCCCCTGGGCCCACGCGGCTGCCACCATGCTTGAATTTGCCCGTTGGAAATATGCGGTCATCGCGATCGTCCTGGTCCTGACCGGCCTGTATTCGCTGCCCAACCTGTACCCCAAGGACCCGGCCGTGCAGGTGTCCGCGAACCGCGGCAGCACCGTGGACGCCGCCCTGGATACCCGCGTCGAGAGCCTGCTCAAGGCCAACGGCCTGGCCTTCAGCCGGTCCGAGATCGACGGCGACAAGCTGGTGGTGCGCGTGGCCAACACCGACGTGCAGGCCAAGGCCTCCAACGTGATTCGCGATGAGCTCGGCAGCGGCTACACCGTCGCGCTGAACCTGGCCACCAATGTGCCGCATTGGCTCGAGGCCATCGGCGGCAAGCCCATGTCCCTGGGCCTGGACTTGCAGGGTGGCGTGCACTTCCTGATGGAAGTGGACGAGAAGGCCGCCATCGAAAAGCGCAGCGAGGGTTTCGCCGACGAGATCCGCAGCGTGCTGCGCGAGGCCGAGATTCCCTACGAAAATGTCAGCCGCGACAGCCGCGGCATCCTGGTGCAGCTCAAGGGCGCCAGCGACTACAGCCGCGCCCGCAACAAGATCGCCGCCAGCGCGCCGGAACTGGTGCTGGCCGAGGAGCCGGGCCAGTCGGCCGCGCTGCGCGCGACCATTCCCGACACCTTCATCAAGCAGATCGTTGACGAGGCGATCGAGCAGAACATGACCACCCTGCGCAACCGCATCAATGCGCTGGGCGTGGCCGAGCCGCTGGTGTCGCGCCAGGGCGTGAGCCGCATCGTGGTGCAGATTCCGGGCCTGCAGGACCCCACCGACGCCAAGAAGCTGATCGGCGCGACCGCCACCCTGGAATACCGCGCGGTTTCGGCCAGCGGTGCGGCGGCCGTAGCGGCCCGTGACACCGGCAAGGCACCGCCGGATGCGCGCCTGTACTTCATGCGCGAGCTTGGCCCCGATGGCAAGCCGGCGCCGATCCTGCTGTCCAAGCGCACCATCGTCACCGGTGACCAGCTGGTCAGCGCCAGTGCCCAGCTCGACTCGCAGACCGGTTCGCCCTCGGTGTCGGTGGAGTTGAACAAGAGCGGCGGCGACAAGATGTTCAAGTACACCCAGGACAATGTCGGCAAGCTGATGGCTGCGGTGTACATCGAAACCATCCCCGATGTGAAAATGGTCAATGGCCAGGAAGTGCGCACTTCGCGCGTGACCGAGGAAGTGATCAGCGCGGCCACCGTGCAGAGCGTGTTCGGCCGCAACTTCCAGACCACCGGCCTGACCAATATGGCCGAAGCGCAGAACCTGGCGCTGTTGCTGCGTGCCGGTTCGCTGGCCGCGCCGATGGTCATTGTGGAAGAACGCATCGTCGGCCCGAGCCTGGGTGCCGAGAACATCCAGCGCGGCGTGCAGGCGGTGGTGTACTCGTTCCTGTTCGTGCTGGTGTTCTTCCTGTTCTATTACAAGGCTTTCGGCCTGGTCACCAATATCGCGCTGCTGCTGAACCTGCTGATCGTGGTGGCCTTCATGTCGGCGCTCGGCGCCACCATGAGCCTGCCGGGCCTGGCCGGTATCGCGCTGACCGTGGGCATGTCGGTGGACGCCAACGTGCTGATCAACGAACGAATCCGCGAGGAGTTGCGCCTGGGCAATACGCCCCTGTCCAGCATCGCCGCCGGTTACGACAAGGCCGCTGGCACCATTGCCGACGCCAACGTCACCGCGCTGCTCGGCGGCATTGCCATGGCGGCCTTCGGTTCGGGTCCCGTGAAGGGCTTCGGCATCACCCTGATCGTCGGCATCCTCAGCTCCATGTACACGGCGGTGTCGGTGTCGCGCGGCATTGCCACGC
Source organism: uncultured Gammaproteobacteria bacterium (assembly GCA_966096795.1). GTDB lineage: Bacteria > Pseudomonadota > Gammaproteobacteria > Xanthomonadales > Xanthomonadaceae > Arenimonas. The sequence continues at coordinate 33,231 of CBHTVR010000013.1, read as the reverse complement.
TGATGTACGGCCACCGCCGCAAGCTCACCAAAATCTCCATCTGACCTGCATCGGGAGCCGGCGTGGAACTCTTTCCGTCCAATAGCAACTACAACTTCATGCGCGTGCGCGTGGTATCGCTCACGCTCGCCTTCCTGATCATGGCGGTCGCCATCGGCGCGATGGGCTTCAAGGGCTTCAACTACGCGCTCGATTTCACCGGCGGCACCGTGGCCGAGCTGCGCTTCGACAAGCCGGTCGAGGCCGAGCAGGTGCGTCAGCACCTGGCCTCGCGCGGCTTCGAAGGCGCCGTGGTGCAGACCTTCGGCGCCGGCAGTGACCTGGTGGTTCGCCTCAAGCCGCGTGCCGGTGACGGCGACGCCGCCCGCAGTGGCCAGGCCATCGCCGCCGCAGCCGCCACTCCGGACAATCACGCCAAGCTGCTGCGCAGCGAGTCGGTGGGCCCGCAGATCGGCAAGGAACTGGCTATCAATGGCTTGTACGCCGCCATCTTCGTGGTGGTCGGTTTCGGTGCCTACGTGTGGTTCCGCTTCGAGTTCAAGTTCGCCGTGGCTGCGCTCATTACCACCCTGCACGACGTGGTGCTGGTGGCGGGCTGGTTCGCCATTACCGGCCACGAGTTCGACCTGACCGTGCTGGCCGGCGTGTTGTCGGTGATGGGCTACTCGATCAACGACACCATCGTGGTGTTCGATCGCGTGCGCGAAAACTTCCGCACCCTGCACAAGCTCTCGCCGCTGGAAGTGCTCAATCGCTCGGTCAACCAGACCTTGTCGCGCACGATCATCACCTCGTTCGTGGCCTTCCTGACCGTGCTGGCCCTGTACCTGTTCGCCGGCGCTTCGCTGCGCGGCATGGCCGAGTCGCAGATCATCGGCATCATCTTCGGTACGCTGTCCTCGATCTTCGTGGCCTGTCCGCTGCTGCAGTGGCTCGGCGCGAACAAGCAGGACCTCATGCCGAAGCTGCGCGACGATTCGGAGCTGGCGCGCCGGCCGTAGTGGGGGCCGACGATGTGAACCCGCCGGTGTGAGGGCTTATCGCTGGTCGGTACTCGGTACGCCGCGTCCTGCCAACCGAGTCCCGCCCGGCAGGCCATCCATGGCCTGCCTCCTGCGATAAGCCCTCCCACCGACGCCTTCACACCGCGGCGTATGGCTGAGTGAAGCTCGCAGCCCCGCATCCGCTTTTCAAACTGAAAAGCGCGAACTGAAATTTTCGCCGGGTAATTCCTCAAACCACGCAAGGGCTACGCTGCCGCGTTACGGCGATCGAGCCGCAGCGGTTCCGTAGGCGGTGGAGGGAGGGGGTATGGCCAGAGGGCGGGCAGGATGCCCGCCCGGACCCGAGTGAGTTGGCAGGAGCGGCCTACGCCCGAGGGGCAGGACATACCCCCTCCCTCGACCGCCGAAGCGCCTCAGCGCATCAGTTGAACGCGGATGCGTAGCCCGACTGCACGATGGCCTTTTGCAGGGCATCGCAGATCTTAAGGTTGCCAGCGACGAACTGCCCGCCGTCGAGCAGCTTCTCGCCGCGACCGCGGAAGTCGCAGACGCGGCCGCCGGCTTCGCGCACCAGCAGCACGCCGGCAGCGATGTCCCAGGCCTTCAGGCCCGCTTCGAAGTAGGCGTCAATGCGGCCGGTGGCGACATAGGCCAGGTCGAGCGCGGCCGAGCCGGTGCGGCGGAAATCTTCGGCGTCCACCAGCAGCGTACGCAGGGTGTCCATCTGCGGCGCGATGCGCGCGCGTTCGCGCGGCGGGAAGCCGGTGGCCAGCAGCGCGCCGGTCAGGTCCTTGCGCTCGGCGACACGGATCTTCTTGTCGTTGAGGGTGGCGCCGGCGCCCTTGCTGGCGCTGAACAGCTCATTGCGCAGCGGGTCGAAGATAACGGCATTGGTCGGCTCGCCGTTTTCCACCAGGGCGATCGAGATGCAGAAATGTGGGAAGCCGCGCAGGTAGTTGGAGGTGCCGTCGAGCGGGTCGATGACGAAGGTCTGGCGGCCCTTGCCCATCACGCCCGATTCCTCGGCCAGGAAGGCTGCTTCCGGGAAGGCGCGCTTGAGCTCGCGGATGATCTCGGCCTCGGCCAGGTTGTCCACTTCGCTGGCGTAGTCCTGGCGGCCCTTCTCGAACACGCTCAGGCTTTCGAGCTTGCCCATGTGCCGCAGCAGCACCGAACCACCCTGGCGGGCGGCCTTGACCATCACATTGACGACAGGATTTTGCATCCGGCCATTGTAACAGCCCGACCCCGGGGGACGCTGTAAACTGGCGCGATGAGCGAGTCCCTGAGCCTGCAAAACGCGCCGCGCGTGGTCCTGGTCGGCACCCAGCATCCGGGCAATATCGGCTCGGCGGCCCGGGCCATGAAGACCATGGGCCTGAGCCGCCTGGACCTGGTAATGCCGCAGCGCTTCCCCGACCCGGAGGCCTTCGCGCTTTCCGCCGGTGCCGCCGACCTGCTCGACGAGGCGCGCGTGCACGCGACTTTGGCCGATGCCCTGGCCGACTGCCGCCTTGTGGTGGCGACCACCGCGCGCCAACGCAGCGTGCCCATGCCCGAGTACAGCCCGCGCGAAGCGATGCAGCACATCCTGCAGGCCCAGGCCCTGGGTCCGGTCGCCCTGGTGTTCGGGCGCGAGCGCACGGGCCTGGAGAACGAGGAGTTGCAGCTGTGCCACAGCGCCATCTGCATTCCCGCCAATCCCGGCTACAGCTCGCTCAACCTTGCCGCCGCCGTGCAGGTGATCTGCTATGAATGGCGCATGGCCATGCTCGGGCGGCAACCGGCGCAGCCTGAAGTGCCTGCGGATCCGGAGGATTTGCCGGCCTCGCATGCACAGGTGGAAAGTTTCTTCGCGCACCTTGGCGAGTTCCTCGACGAGATTGATTTCCACAAGGGCAAAGACCCGGCCACGGTGACCCAGCGCCTGCGCCGCCTGTTCCTGCGCGCCACGCCCGATCCGCGCGAGTTGCGCATCCTGCGCGGCATCTTCTCCGACACCCAGCGTTTGCTACGCGGGCGCGGGCGCTGAACGATGCGCTCGTGCCGGCCATCGGTTAGGCTTGCCGCCATGCGGTCTGGCGTATTTTCATGGTGATCGGGCAGTGACCAAGGCGGCAGGAAACGTGCTGCACAGTTTGCGCGGCCAGATGGCGCTGGCCCTGGCGGCGTTCGTGCTGTTCCTGCTGGTGCTGTTCACGGTGTTCTGGTTTGTCGAACAGCGCAGCCACCAAGGCGTGGCTGACCAGTCGCGCGCGGCACTTCGTGAGCTGTCCCGCGACGAGCTTGTTCGCCGTGGCCGTAGCATGGCCGCCCACCTGTCCGGCTCGCTGGCCAAGCCCATGGCCGAAGGCGACATCCTGGCCATCAACGCGCTGGCGCGCTCGGCGCGGCTGCAGCCGGACCTGAAGTACATCATCGTGTTTGATCGCAATGGCGCGATGGTGGACGTCGGCAACCAGCATGGCAGGCCGATGGTCGATCCCCTCGCCGACGCCGCGCTGCGCGCGAGCGGGCCCACCCAGCAGTGGCAGGGCGACCTGCTCGACGTGTCCAGGCCGGTGCTGGCCGATGGCGAACGCGTCGGCGGCCTGCGCCTGGGCCTGGAGTTGGGCAAGGCCACGCCCAGCCAGCTGAAACTGCTGGTGCCGATTGGCGAAAAACTCGACGAGGCCGGCGAGCGCAACCACCACTGGACCCTGGCCTTGCTCGGCTTGCTGGCGGCGATGGGCGGGCTGGCGGTGTACCTGATCGAGTGGCGCATCCTGGCGCCGGTGCGCAGCCTGGCGCGGGTCATGAGCGAAGACCGCCCCGGCCAGCCGACGGCGCTTGCCAGCGCGGACCTGGCGCGCGCCGATGAAGTCGGCGAACTGATGCGCGCCTTCGTGCGCATGCGCGAAGGCATCGCCAAGCACGACCGCGACATCCGGCGCATGGCCTACACCGATCCGCTTACGGGCTTGGCGAACCGGTTGAGTTTTCGCGAACTGCTCGACGACCGCCTGCTGACCCTGCATGCCAGCAGCGGCGAACTCGCCCTGCTGTTCGTGGATCTGGACGATTTCAAGCGCGTCAATGACACCCTGGGCCATGAGGCCGGTGATGAGGTGCTCAGCCAGTTGTCGGCGCGCCTGCGCCTGATCCTGGAGCGCCTTGGCGCGGAAAGCGCCGACATCGCCCGCTTCGGTGGTGACGAGTTCATCGTGCTGTACATGGCCGAAGACATCCGCAGCTCGTCGGCGCGCATGGCCGAGGCCATCATCGAGGAAATCCAGCGGCCGCTGTTGTTGAACGGCCGCCAGGTATTCCTGGGCGCGTCCATCGGCATCACCATGTTTCCCTTCGACGCCTACCATGCCGGCCAGCTGCTCAAGAACGCCGACATCGCCATGTACCAGGCCAAGGTGGCCGGCAAGAATTGCTACCGCTTCTATTCGCGCGCGATGGACCAGGCGGTGGAGCGCCGTGTGCAGCTTGAACAGGACCTGCGCGGCGCCTGGGAGCGCGGCGAGTTGAGCGTGGTGTACCAGCCGATCTACCGTCTCGACGGCGCGCGCATCACCGGCGCCGAGGCCCTGCTGCGCTGGAACCATCCGCAGCTGGGCATGGTGCCGCCCTCGGTATTCATCGAAGTGGCCGAGCAGAGCGGGTTGATCGAAAACCTCGGCCGCAATGTGCTCGAACGCGCCTGCAGCGATGCCGCGACCTGGAAGTCGGTGGCTGGGGAGCGCCCCTTCGTCTCGGTGAATATTTCCCCGCGCCAGTTGCGCAGCGGCGAGCTGCCCGACGTGGTGGGCAATGCCTTGCGCAGTTCCGGCCTGCGGCCCGAGCAATTGCACCTGGAACTGACCGAGACCGCCGTGCTGGTGGACGAAAGCCAGGCCAGTACCTTGCTTTCACGCGTGCGCGCTACCGGCGTGAAGGTATGGCTGGACGATTTCGGCACGGGCTTTTCCGGCCTCAGCCATTTGCGCCGTGTGCCGGTGGATGGCGTGAAGATTGACCGCAGCTTCGTCGCCGATGTCCTGCGCGATCCCGACGACCTGGCGCTGACCACGGCCATCATCGCGATGGCGCATTCGCTGGGTATCACCGTGGTGGCCGAAGGCATCGAGACCGAAGGCCAGTACCAGGTGCTGCTGGAACGCGGCTGCGACCAGGGTCAGGGCTTCTGGTTCGGGCGGCCGATGGATGCGCTGGACCTGGCCGAGCGGCTTCAGGCCTGAGGCGAACGCTCAGCGTCAGGCAAACAGCTTGCTGATGATTTCGATGATCTGGCCGGAGAACTTCACCAGGGCCACGATTTCCACCAAACCCGCCGCCCAGGCCAGCAACATCAGGCCGCCGTCGCGCTCGATCAGGGCGAAGGCGAAGCCCAGCAGGATCAGGCCGAAGGGGTAATTGGTCAGCGGCAGCGGCAAGGCCAGCGCCACGCCCAGCACGAACAGCATCAGCCCGGTGAAGGCGTGCCCGACCGGATGGTTGAGCACGCCCTGCGCGCGCGGCTTGGTCAGGCGCTCGATGCGGTCGAGCCATTTACCCATGCGGTTGCGGAAACTGATCATGCGGTGGCGATGGATTTCGCGCCTGGCGATGAACTTCGGCAGCCACGGATGCTCGACCCGAAACAGGATCTGCAGCCCGATCAGCGACGCCAGCGCGCCGCTGATGCCGCCCACGCCGAAGGGCAGGGGAATGAAAGTCGGCAGCATCACGATCAACAGGAACAGGCCGAAGCTGCGTTCGCTGAAGCGGTCGAGCAGTTCGGCCAGGGTCAGGGCTTCGTTGGGGTCGCCGGTGGCGATGTCATCGACCAGGGCACGCGTGGTGAGCGGCTGCTCGCCCTTGGGCTTGCCGGAACGTCCAAGCATGCCGGTCAGTCCTCACCGAGCGGCGGCAAGGCCAGGGCGCGCGCGATCAGCAGCTTGTCGATGCGCGGGCCGTCGAGATCCACCACTTCGAAGCGCCAGCCCTTCCAGTCGAAATGCTCACCGGCGCGGGGAATGCGGCCGTAACGCGCAATCACCAGGCCGGCCGCCGTGGTGAAGTCGAAATCGTCTTCGCCCGGAAGATCTTCGAGGGCCAGCAATTCGCGCAGTTCTTCAGTGGACAGGCGGCCATCGACCAGCCAACTGCCGTCCTCGCGTTCCACCACCAGCGGCTCGTCTTCGGCGCTTTCGGTGGCCTGGGCGCGGCCAAGCACGGCGCCCAGCAGGTCGTTGAGCGCGACCATGCCCTGGATGTCGCCGTACTCGTCCACCACCAGCGCGATCGGTTGCTGCTCCTCGCGGAAGATTTCCAGCAACTTGAGGGCATTGGTGGAATCGGACACGAACAGGGCCGGGCGCAGGTTGCGCAGCAGGTCGGCGTTGTCGCTGACGGCGCGGCCGGCGAGGGTTTTCACTTCGAGCACGCCGATCACATCGCTGTCGCTGCCGCGATAGACCGGATAGCGCGAGAACGGCGTTTCGCGCATCAGCGCCAGGTTTTCCTCGACGCTGGCCTCGGCATCCAGCCAGACGATGCGCGTGCGCGGCGTCATCAGCGAGTCGGAATCGCGCTCGCCCAGGCGCAGCACGCGGTTGAGCATATTGCGCTCGTCCTCGTCGATGACGCCCTGCTCGTGGCTTTCGGTGACCAGGTGGCGAATCTCTTCTTCCGTCACCTTTTCGGCCGACAGGCCGCCCAGGCCCATGATTCGAAGGATGACGCGCGTCGTCGTCGCCAGCAGCAGCACGCCCGGCCGGGCGATGGTCGCGAAGAAATGCATGGGCAGCGCGACCGCGACGGCAATCTTCTCCGGTCGCAGCGTGCCCAGGCGCTTGGGCACCAGTTCGCCGATGACGCCGTACAGGAACACCATCACCAGGAAACCGATCGTGGTGCTGATGGCGTGCGCATACGGCGTGAGGACGGGGGAGGTATGCGAAATGGGCTCGATCAGCTTGCCGCCCAAAGACTCGCCGCCCACGTAACCGGTGATCAGGCCGAGCAGGGTGATCCACACCTGCACCGCCGACAGGAATCCTTCCGGATGCTCGGACAACTCGAGCGCCTTGCGCGCGCGCCGGCTGTCGCGGGCCAGTTCCTTCAGGCGGCCCTTGCGCGAGGTGATCACCGCCATCTCCGACAGCGCGAAGAAGCCGTTGAACACCACCAGGATGATGACCAGCAGGAGATCTCTCATCGAACTGGACTCAGGCTCCGGTGAAGTGGTGGGCGTTCAGCAGCAGATGCACGCCGATGCTGGCGGCATAGCCCAGGGCGACCGCCCAGGTCCAGCGCAGGTGCCCGAAGAAGGTGTACTGGCCGCGCGAGACGCCCATCAGGGCCACGCCGGCGGCCGAACCGACCGAGAGCAGGCTGCCGCCCACGCCGCAGGTGAGGGTGATCAGCAGCCACTGGCCGTGGTCCATGGGGGGCGACATCTGCAGCACAGCGTACATGATCGGGATATTGTCCACGATCGCCGACAGCAGTCCCATGACAATATTCGCGCCGGTAAAGCCCAGGCCGCCGTACAACTGTTCCGAGGCCAGGTGCATCCAGCCCAGCGTGGCCAGGCCGCCGACGCAGACCAGCACGCCATAAAAGAACAGCAGCGTGTCCCACTCGGCGCGGGCGATGATGGTGAACACGTTGTAGGGTTCGCCGCCGCCGGGCGCGCCGGCGCGTTGTTCGTGCCTGCGGATGCGCCAGCCCTGCAGCTTGAGCAAGGCCAGCCCCGTCATCATTCCGAACACCGGCGGCATGTGCAGCCACTGCTTGGCGCCGACGGTGATGGCGATGGTGCTGGCGAACAGCGCGCAGATCGTCCAGCCGCCGAACAACACATCGGCATCGTCGCGGCCTTCGGGCGGGCGCCCGGAAGGCAGGGCGAAATGCAGGCAGGCCGCGGTGACCAGCCAGTTCGCCAGCGAGGGCAGGAACAGCGCGAAGAATTCGAAGAACTCCACCTTCTTCGCCTGCCAGACCATCAGCGTGGTGATGTCGCCAAACGCGCTCCAGGCCCCGCCGGCATTGGCCGCCACCACCAGGTTGATGAAGGCCAGGGTGATGAAGCGGACATTGCCCGCGCCCACCGCAAGGATGACTCCGGACATGATCAGCGCCGTGGTCAGGTTGTCGAGCACCGCGGACAGAAAGAAGGAGATCAGCCCGGTCAGCCAGAACAGGGCCTTGTAACCCAGGCCGCGACTGGCCAGCGCGGCGCGCATGGCCTCGAAGACATTGCGCTCGCCGATCGCGCCGACATAGCTCATGGCCACGATCAGGAAGAAGAACAGCTCGGCGAATTCCAGGAAGATGTGGCGGAAAGCGTCCGCCGCCATGCCCGGTGCCGCGCCGCTGCTTTCGGCCTGCCAGGCGATCAGGCCCCAGATGGCGGCCGCGGCCAGCATCACCGGCTTGGACTTGCGCAGGCCCAGGCGTTCCTCGAACACCACCAGCACATAGGCGGCCACGAAGATCGCCAGGCCCAGCAGGCCCACAGGGTGCGCGGTCAGTTCAAGTGGCGGAGCGGTAGCCAAGCCCGGGGAAGTCCTTTGTCTTCAGCAACCTAGGATACACGGCGACCCCCTCCTGCCGGTGCCGGCGGCGGCCCGCCATCCGGCGAAGTGGGCCGAGCGTGTAATATTGCCGCCACAAATCTGCCACCAGCCCCGGGGTTCACCATGTTTTCCCTCCAGACCATCTTCGGCAAGGGCGACAAGTTCTATGGCCTGCTCGAAGCCAGCGCCGCCGCCGCCCGCGAAAGCACCCGGGCCCTGGTCGAACTGCTCGCCGCGCCCCCGGCCCAGCGTTCGCTGGAGAAGTTCAAGCTGGCGCGCCAGCGCGAGAAGGACCTTGCCGCACAGATCAGCCAGGAACTGGTGAACACCTTTGTCACCGCGCTCGAGCGCGAAGACATCGATGCGCTGTCGAGCGCGCTGTACAAGATCCCGAAGATCGTCGAGAAGTTCGCCGAGCGCTACACGCTGGCGGCCGAACGCCTGGGCGATGTCGATTTCACTTCGCGCGCCGCCATGCTCGAGCGTGCCTGTGAAGTGATTGAACAGATGGTCGGCCTGCTGCGCAAGGGCATGAACATTGATACCAGCAAGGCGCTCAACGACAAGATGCAGGCGATCGAGGCCGAGGCCGACCGCCTGATCCTCGAGTTGTACCGCGAAACCTACGCGCGCGAGACCGACCCGATGCGTTACCTGATCCTCAAGGACTTGTTCGAACTCCTGGAAAAAGCCATCGACCGTTGCCGCGATGCCGGCAACGTGGTGCACCAGGTCGTCCTGAAGAACTCCTGAGGAGCGCCCGGTGCTCACCCTCCTGTTGCTGGTGATCCTGACGGCGCTGGTCTTCGAGTTCATCAACGGCTTCCACGACACCGCCAACTCGATCGCCACCGTGGTCGCGACCAAGGTGCTGACGCCGACGCAGGCGGTGATCCTGGCGGCGGTGACCAACCTGATCGGCGCCTTCGCGGGCACGGCTGTCGCCAAGACTATTTCCTCGGGCCTGGTGAATTCCGACGTGGTCAACATGACCTCGCAGGTTGTGATTTGCGCCCTGGTCGGCGGCATCGCCTGGAACCTGTTCACCTGGTGGCGCGGTTTGCCGTCTTCGTCCAGCCATGCGCTGATCGGTGGCCTTTGTGGCGCCGCCGTGGCGGCGGCCGACAACGACTGGCATGCGCTGATCTGGTCCAAGACCGGCGAGAGCGTAGGCAAGAACGCCGGCATCTTCTGGAAGGTGGTTGTGCCGATGATCAGCTCGCCGGTGGCGGGCTTCGTGCTGGGCATGTTCATCATGGGCTTGCTGATGGCGCTGATCAGCAGCATGAACAACAACGGCGGCTGGCTTGGGCGCATCTCGCGGCCGCGCTGGGTGAACGCCTTCTTCGGCAAGGCGCAGATCCTCAGCGCCGGCTACATGGGCTTCGCGCACGGTACCAATGACGCGCAGAAGACCATGGGCGTGATCGCGCTGGCGGTGTTTGCCGCGCAGGCCGATGGCACCCTGGACGGATTGCCTTCTTGGCTGGGCTTCATCCACCCCGATGGTGGCAAGACCGACATTGATACCTGGGTCATATTCACTTGCGCCCTGGTAATGGCCGCAGGCACCGCGATGGGCGGCTGGCGCATCATCAAGACGCTTGGCCACAAGATGGTGAAGCTGCACCCGATCAATGGCTTCGCCGCGGAAACCGCTTCGGCAACGATCCTGCTGGTGGCCGCGAAGCTGGGCATGCCGGTGTCGACCACGCACAGCATCTCCACGGCGATCATGGGCGTGGGTTTCGCGAAAAACCCGAACGCGGTGAAGCTCACCGTGATCGAGCGCATTGTCTGGGCCTGGATCCTGACGATTCCCGCCGCGGGCGGCATCGCCTGGTGCATGGTCCGCCTGCTCAAGCACTACGGCCTGTCGGGTATCAACTGATTTGCTGAGGCGCTCCGGCGGTCGAGGGAGGGGGTATGTCCTGCCCCTCGGGCGTAAGCCGCTCCTGCCAACTCACTCGGGTCCGGGCGGGCATCCTGCCCGCCCTCTGGCCATACCCCCTCCCTCCACCGCCTACGGCATCGCTGCGGCCAATACGCCAACCTGCCGCTGCGCCGCACCTTTGGGTCTGAGGTCGAATCCTCGCGCGCTGATTCACCGCGCGCTTTTTCCAATTCCCACGCAATGCGAGTGGCGAGCTTCTACGGGAATAGCGCCGGGGTGTGAAGTCGTCGGCGCAGGGGCTTAGCGCAGGAGGCAGGCCATGGATGGCCTGCCGTTCGGGCATCAGTTTGCAGGACGCGGCTCACTGATGACCGACCAGCGATAAGCCCCTGCGCCGGCGGGTTCACGCCCCGGCCAAGCGAAATATCAGAGGAGATCGCCGCCCGCAGAAAGGACGCGCTCGAGGTTGTCGCCGACGCCGCCGATTTCAAGGATCAGGCGATCGACTTCGGAAGCGGTGAGCGTGTCGTACGGACGGTTTTCGCACAGCTGCAGGTAGGGCACGTCGTCGAGTTCGCCGGTGGCCATGTAGCCGACGCGGCTCTGCCAGTTGAAGGCCAGCATCTTCTTCGCGTCCAGACCGGTCATCGGTGCGACCACGGTGCTTACGCGCAGGTACTTGCGGCCATCGTCGTCCTCGATTTCGGCAAGGAAGATGCTCTGGTGGCGGCGGCCCTGATCCAGGGAAAGTTCCACGCAGACCATGTACGGCTCGCGCGCGGTGATCTTGTGCTGGCTGCCGATGGCGCTACGGATTTGTTCGAAGTTCTGCATGCGGATTCCACCTTGTTGTGGCGTATCCTAAACCGACATGCCCGGAAAGTCTGCCGCCGACCGCATCCTTGCCGCGATCCGCGCCGTTCCGGCGGGACAAGTCGCCGGCTACGGCGAGATTGCGCGCCGCGCGGGCTTGCCGGGGCGGGCGCGGATGGTGGCCAAGTTGCTGTCCGACAACGACGAAGACGCGCTGCCCTGGCACCGCATCCTGCGCTCGGACGGGCGCATTGCCTTTCCGCCCGAGCACCCGCATTTCGAGGAACAGACCCAGCGCCTGCGCGCCGAAGGCGTCGACGTTCGCAAGGGCCGGATCCACGGCCAGAAGGCCGCCGCCAGCCTGGACGAAATCCTGTGGGCGCCGCCGCGGCGTTGACGCGTTCCATGACGGGAATGGCGGGCGGTCGGCGCTATGATGGCCGGCATCCACTTCGCGAGAGTTGACGTGCCGCAATTGCCCCCGGTCACCAAGTACCTGCTGATCGCGATGGCGATTGGTTTCGGCCTGCAGAACTGGCTCGGGCCGGAGTGGACCGACATACCGTTCGCGCTATGGCCTTGGGGCTCGTATCTCCAAGGTACGGGAAGCGATGGTCTGCCTGTGTATGCCGGATTTCAGTTCTGGCAGCTAATTACTTACGGGTTCCTGCATGGCAGTTTCATGCATGTGCTGTTCAACGGCATCGGCATCTGGCAATTCGGTTCCCGCGTCGAACAGGGCATCGGTTCGAAGCGCTTCGCGCAGCTGTTCTTCGTGTCGGTGCTGGGTGCTGGCCTGTGCCAGCTGGCGGTGGTCAGCGCGATCACGACCTCGGCAGCCGATGCCTTCCCGACCGTGGGCGCGTCAGGCGGCGTGTTCGGCATCCTGGTGGCTTACGCGATTTTCTATCCGGATGACCGGGTCATCATCATTCCGATCCCGGTGCCGATGTCTTCGCGCACCATGGTCATCATCTACGGCGTGTTCTCGCTGGTGGCGGGAATTTCCGGCAGCCTGCAGGGCATCGCGCATTTCGCCCACCTGGGCGGACTGGCGGCGGGTTGGTTGCTGATCCGCTACTGGCAAAAACTGCCGCCTTTCCGCAAACGCCGTCCGCCCGGGCCGCGTTTGGTGCGCTAACGCCGCAGCGACAGGAAATCTGCGCTGGTCACCAGGCGCAGGGAATCCAGGCGTGGGCGCGCGCCGGGCAGCACGGCCAGCAGCTGATCGCGTTCGCTGCGCAGCACGGCGATCTCTTCGGGGCGTACGGCGGGGTTCACCCGCGCCAGCGCTTCGGTGCGCGCGATCTCGGCGAGCAGCATGCCGTTGACGCGCTCACAAGCCTCCGTGACCAGTGCGGCGCAGGCAGCTTCGCCTTCGGAACGTGCGCGTTCGAGCATCGGTGGAATCAGCGCGGCCAGGATCTTGCGCATCGGCGAGATGTCGTACTGGCGATCGCCGGCGCGCACGCTGGCGCGTTCGTTCGGTGCGAATCCGGCGCGGTACTGCAGCTTGCTGTCGATGGCGATGCTCACCGGCAGCGGTGGCAGGAAGCGCTCCACATCCAGGCTGCGCGGCGCCACGCATTCGAGCACGAACACCGCTTCCAGGATGGCACTGCGCGGCGGCAGGCTGTCGTCCACCAGGAAGGCGGCGTTACCGGTTTCACCCGAGGCCAGCATTTCCTGCGCGGACAGCAGCAACGGATGGTCGGCGCGCAGGTAGAGCAGGTCGTCGCGGGCCAGCGCGGTGGCCCGATCGAAGGTGGCGCTGCGCGGGCCGGATTTGAATTCCTCGAAGCCCTCGGTGCTCAGGTATTCCGGGTCGAGCAACCAGGTCTGCGGGCCCAGCACCTCGCCATGGATGCCGAAGGCTTCCAGCAGGCGTAGCGGGTAATCGTCGTGGCTTTGCTCGGCATCGTCCTCGCTCAGCGCCGACAACAGCGCGCCTTCGCTGGCGCCGCGGCGGCTGCCCAGTTCCAGCAGGCGGTCGCGGCCCTGCGCGATCATTTCCGACAACTCTGAGTGAGCCTGGCGCGAGCGCGCCAGCATGTCGGCCAGGGCCGCCTCGCGCGCTTCCGGATCGAGCTCGACCAGTTGCAGCAATTCCTGCCCGAAGCGGCGCAACAACTCGCGCCCGTCCGGCACCACCGTGGTGAAGGCATCCAGGCCCTCGTGCAGCCAGCGCTGCAGGACTTCCTGCGGGCTGCCGCTTACTGCCGCCAAGTGCAGGTGCACGTCACCGCGCTGGCCGATGCGGTCGAGGCGACCGATGCGTTGTTCCAGCATGTCGGGGTGGAACGGGAGATCCCAGAAGATCAGGTGCTGGGCGAACTGGAAGTTGCGGCCCTCGGCGCCGATTTCCGAAGCGATCAGCAGGCGCGCGCCTTCCGGGTCGGCGAAGTAGGCGGCGTTGCGGTCTCGCTGCAGCAGGTTCATGTCTTCGTGGAAGCGCGCCACTTGCAGGCCACTGCGCAGGCGCAGCGCCTCTTCCAGGGCCTGCACCTTGGCGCGGCTTCGGCAAAGAAGCAGGGCTTTGGCCGGCGCGATGCGATCGAGCGTTTCCAGCAACCAGTCGGTGCGCGGGTCGTGCTTGTAGTCGTGCTCGGGCTCGTCGTCCAGGTCGCCGAGGTCGTGCGCGAATTCGGCGCGCAAGCGGCCGATTTCGTCCACGCCTTCGGACTCGCGCAGCGTGCGCGCTTCGGCCAGGCGGCGCGGGAAGCCACCGACCGCGGCGCGGCGATTGCGCACCATCACCCGGCCGGTACCGTGGCGATCGACCAGGTCGGCCAGCAACTGCTCGCGCGCGCCCGCGTCGCCCGCGGCGATGCCGGCAAGCCGCTGTGCGAGCTGGTCGCCGTCATTGGGGAAGAGCGGCGCGAGCAATTCCATGTCGCCCGCGGTCAGGCCTTCTTCGGCCAGCAGGCGTTCGGCCAGGGCCGACAATTCGACATAGCGCTTCTGCTCGGCTACGAAGTCTTGCAGACTGGTGTAACGCGCCGGGTCGAGCAAGCGCAGGCGCGCGAAATGTCCGCCCAGCCCCAACTGCTCCGGTGTTGCCGTCAGAAGCAACAGCGCCGGCGTGCGCGCAGCGAGTGCTTCCACCAGTTGGTAGCCTTCGCTGCTCGACTCGGGGCTCCAGGACAAATGGTGCGCTTCATCCACCAGCAGCAGGTCCCAGTCGGCTTGCAGGGCTTGCTGCGCGCGCGCTTCGTGGCTCGCCAGCCAGTCCACCGAAGCCAGCACCAGCTGTTCGTCCTCGAAGGGATTGCGGCGCTGGCCCTCGGCCAACTCGAGCGACTCGCAACGCTCCTCGTCGTAAATCGAGAAGGGCAGGTTGAAGCGCCGCAGCAGTTCGACAAACCACTGGTTCACCAGGCTTTCCGGCACCAGCACCAGCACGCGCCGGGCGCGGCCGCTGGCGATCAGCTGCGCCGTCACCAGGCAGGCCTCGATGGTCTTGCCCAGGCCCACTTCGTCGGCCAGCAGCAGGCGCGGCACGCGCCGTTCGGCAGCGCGTTCGGCCACGCGCAACTGGTGCGGGATCAGGTCGATGCGCGCGCCCAGCACGCCCCAGCCGGCATGCGCGCGAGCGCGGGCGCGGCGCTCGAGCATTTCGCGGCGCAGTTCGAAGCGGTCATTGCGGTCCAGGCGACCGGCCAGCAAACGGGCGTCGGCCTGCGACACCGGCTGTTCGGCATCGAGCTCGCCTTCGGCAAAACATTCGCCGGCGCAGAAGTAGCGGATCAGGCCCTCATCGACCTCGAAGCGCTCGACGATCTTCGCCACGCCGTCCACCTGCACGCGATCACCCGCGCGAAACGCCGCGCGCAGCAGCGGCGCGCTGCCGACGGCGTAGTGGCGCAGCATGCCCGAACCAGTGAAGACGATCTGCACCTGGCGCCCGGCCAGGCGCAGCACGGTGCCCAATCCGAGCTCGGGCTCGGCACTGCTGAACCAGCGTTGTCCTGGACGAAATTCGAGCATGTCAGCGCCAGATCGCCTGTTGGTCCTTGCTCGCCTTGAACATGGCCTGGCCAGGTTTGCAGGCGAAGCTTGTGGCGAAGGCGGGTGTGTTCACCAGCGGGCCGTTGACGCGCCAGCGCGCCGGCGAAAACGCGCCGCTCTGTTGTGACTCCGCCAATGCGCTCGCGCTGTCCTGGCGCGCCCAGACCGTGGCCCAGGCGCGGAAGAAAGTCTTCTTCGCTTCGGCATCGCTTGCGCCGAGCGCGTTGAAGGCATCCCAGGACAACTCGATCGCCGCGAGGTCGGCGGCGTTCTGGCGCAGCATGCGCGTGGCATTGACCTTGGTGCCGGGCGTGGCGGTGTAGGCCGAGTACTGATCCACCAGGCCGGACTGGCGCGCGGCGAGGGCGCGGCCATCGGCATCGCTGTAATCGGCAAACGCCAGGCTCATCTGCTGTCCGACCAAGGCACCAAACGCACCGTAGTCGGCCGCATCGGACTTGCCTTCGAAGACCGGTGCCACCAGCACGGCCGCGCTCACCACCAGGCGATTCTGCGAAGGCTGGTAGCCGATCACCGGCTGCCACTGGTAAACCGGCGCGGGCCAGACGGCGCTGTTGAGCCGCGCCAGCGAGCGGCCCAGGTTCCAGCGCCGCAGTGCCAGCAGGTTCGCCGCCAGGTTGCCGCGTTCGAAATGCAGGGTGGAATATTCAATCGGCTCCGCGGGCTCGCCGACCGACAGGCGCATCGCGGCGAGCTTGCTGCGCGAGTTGGTCTTGCCGGATTCACTGAGCCAGGCTGCGCGATCAATGGCGCGACCCATCGCAGCGCGCAGGTTTTCAGCGATCGCCTGGGCCTTGCGCTGTTGCGTGTCGGCAAGATAGGCCTCGGCGAAGGCGGCACTGCTTAGGTCCGCTCCTTCTGCGACCGCGAGCAGGCTCAAGCGATCGACGCGATCGAGGTTGCTGTTGCCAGCGATGCGCAAGGCATTGAGGTACGCCAGGCGCGGATCAGCGCCGCGTGCCGGCGCCAGCGAATGCATCAATTGCGTGCGCAGATAGGCCTGCCATTGCGCCATGTTCGGCTTGGCCAGTTGTTTGTCCACAGCATGGAAAAAGCCCGGGCGCAGCACAGTGATGCTGGCCGGCGCCCAGCCCACGCCCTGCATCAGGTCGGGCAGGAAAAGGTTGGAGTAGGCCTTGCCCAATTGCGCGGGGCCGTAGGCTTCGCGGCCGTCTGCCGACATGGCTTTGGCCAGGGACTGTTCGATCGAGTAAGCCCAACCAGCTTGTTCGGTCGCCTTGGCATCAGCGACGCCGGCGAACTTGAGCTGTTCGGCGAGGTAGGCCCGGTAGGCATCGATGCCGGGGCGCAATTCGCTGGCATTGGCATCGTAGTAGCCGGGGCCCGGCATGCCCAGGCCCGCGGGATAGAAGCTGGCGCGTGGCTGGCCGGTGTCGGCGTCACGCAGCGCGTCGAAACCAAACAGTACCGGTACGCCGGCCGCGTGCAGGCTGGCTACCACTTTGGCAACATCGCGCGGCTTGCGGATGCCATCAATCTGCTTGAGCAGGGGCGCGGCGCTGGCGCGCACGCCGGCATCCATGGCGGCGGCATCGCTGCTGCTGGCGACCAGGTCGGCGAGCAGGCGCGTGGCCGGGCCCGAGGGTGTTGGCCCCTTGTTGGTGAGCAGGTCGCGCACGCGCTGCTGCGCGGCGATGTTCAATTCGTTCCAGCGGCTGTAGCTGGCAAGGCCCGAGGGCAGCGGATGCGCCGACAGCCAGGTTTGGTTGACGCTCTGGTAGAAATCGCTGCAGGCGCTCGGCGCGCTGGCCGCGGGCGCGGGCTTCTTCTTGGCTTCGGCGCCGCCGACCGCAACGCAGAGCAGCAGGGCAGCGAGCAAGGGCGGCAGCATCGGGGGGCGGGGGTCCATTCGCATGAGTCTTCCTTGTCTTGAACTAGCGATGATACCGCCCCGGCCGGGGCGGGCCTGCGTGAAGCCGTTTGGCGCGGTCCGGGTTCATCCCGCGCTCAGGCAAAAAACGCCTTCACGCGCACAAAAAAAGACGGCCCGGTTTCCCGGGCCGTCGCTTGTCTTGCCGGGCTGGCCAAGAATTACCAGATCACGACCTTTTTGTCACCGCTGCGCACCATGCCGTCACCGGCCTTGCACTGGAACGCGTCGGCGAAAGCCTGCATGTTCGAGGGCGAGCCATTGGCGCGGAACATCGCCGGCGCGTGCGGGTCGGTGTTCAGGCGCACCTTGAGCTCTTCCGGACGGAAATTGCGGCGCCAGATGGTGCCGAAGTTCAGGAAGAAGCGCTGGTCCTGCGAGTAACCGTCAACCGCCGCGACCTTCTTGTTGGTCAGGTAGCGCTGCAGGGCGTCGTAGGACACGGTCAGGCCGCCCAGGTCGGCGATGTTCTCGCCCAGGGTCAGCTGGCCCTTCACGTGCAGGTTGTCGATGGCCACGTAGTCGTCGAACTGCGCGACCAGCTTGCCGGTGCGGGCCTGGAAGGCCTTCAGGTCGGCGTCGGTCCACCAGTTGTTGTTGTTGCCGTCGGCGTCGAACTGGCTGCCCTGGTCGTCGTAACCGTGCAGCATCTCGTGGCCGATGACCGCGCCGATGCCGCCGTAGTTGAGCGCCGGGTCCGCCTTCGGGTCGAAGAAGGGCGGCTGCAGGATGGCGGCCGGGAACACGATCTCGTTCTTCAACGGGTTGTAGTAGGCGTTGACCGTCTGCGGGGTCATGCCCCATTCCTTGCGGTCAGCCGGCTTGCCGATCTTGGCCATCTGGAAGGCGTTCTCGAAGGCGCCGGCGGCCAGCGCATTGTCGAGGTAGCTCTTGCTGCGGTCGATCGTCAGCGCGCTGTAGTCACGCCATTTGTCCGGGTAACCGATCTTCGGGTCGAAGGTGTTCCACTTGGCGATGGCCTTGGCCTTGGTGTCGGCGCTCATCCACTCCAGGTTTTCCAGACGCGCCTTCAGGGCCTCGCGCAGGTTGCCGACCAATTCCTGCATCTGCTGCTTGGACTCTTCCGGGAACACCTGCTGCACGTACACCTGGCCCAGGGCTTCGCCCATGCTGCCGTTGATGGTGTCGAGCACGCGCTTCCAACGCGGCTTCTGTTCCTGCTGGCCGCGCATGGTCTTGCCGTAGAAGTCGAAGCGCTCGTTGGAGACTGCATCCGACAGGAAGCCGGCGGCATCGGCCAGGGTGTGGTAACGCAGGTAGGCCTGCCAATCAGCCACTGGGGTGTCGGTGATCATCTTGTCCATTTCGGCGAAGAACTTCGGCTGGCTCAGCGAGAAGCCCTTCACGTCATGCACGCCTTCGGCTGCCATCAGCTTGGACCAGCTGAAGTTCGGCGTGGCCTTGTCGGCGTCGGCCAGGGTGACGAAGTTGTACTGGTTCTTCGGGTCGCGCAGTTCGATCGGCGACAGCGAGGCCTTGGCTAGGCGGGTTTCGAAGGCCAGCACGGTGGCGGCCTGGGTCTTCGCGGCGGCGGCGTCTACGCCACCGAGCACCAGCATGCGCTCGACGTGGGCGACGAAGGCATCGCGCTTGTCCTTGTACTGCGGCTCGAGGTAGTAGGCGCGTTCCGGCAGCGACAGGCCGCTCTGGAAGGCGTAGCCGATGACGTTCTTGGCGTCCTTGAAATCTTCGCCGGGGCCGAAGGAGAACACCGCCTGGTTGCCCTTGGCGAAGCCGTCGATCAGGAACTGGGCGATGCCGGCGTTGTCCTTGATGCCATCGACTTCGGCCAGCAGCGGCTTGACCGGGTTGATGCCGTCGGCATTGAGCTTGGCTTCGTCCATGCCCACGCCGTAGATGTCGCCGACCTTCTGTTCATTGCTGCCGGGCGCGTTCTTGGCGGCCGCGGCGGCTTCGACGATCTGCTTCTGCACGGCCAGCGAACGCTCGCCGAGCATCTCGAAGCTGCCCCAGGTGGTCTTGTCGGAGGGCACCGGGTTGGCGGCCAGCCACTTGCCGTTGACGTGCTTGTTCAGGTCCTGGCAAATGGACACGCTGGGGTCGAGGTCGGCCGGGTTGAAGTGCGGCAGCTCGGGCAGCTTGGACATGTCGATCGCCAGCTTCGGCGCCTCGGCAGGGGCGGCGGGCGCGGCGGCCTCTTCTTTCTTGCAGGCGGACAGGGCGCCAGCCACGGCCAAGGCCAAGGTCAGGTGCTTGAGGTTGTTCAGGGTCACATCGGGCTCCAGGCCCCGTGGGGCAGTGGTGGGCGAAAACGCAGGGAAACTGCCGCAGACAAGAGACAGGCAGGCGCGCGAGCGTAAGCCATCGGGCCGGGGTGGCGGCATAGGCCAATGGTCATGGTCGGGCGAACCGGTGACTTGGGCGGGGCCAGTTTGTTCAGGCAATCGGCCGGGCGTAGAGTCGGCAGCGGGGCCCTGGGGAGGGCCCGACACCGGGGGAATGCAGTGGACCAGAACGCCTCGCCGGCCCCGACCAGCGCGTCGGAACGCATCTTCGCGCTCGACACCGTCCGCGGCTTCGCGGTGTTGGGCATTTTGCTGATGAACATCCTGGGCTTCGGCCTGACCAGCCCGGCTTACTCCACGCCCACCGCACTGGTCGGCGGCAACACCGGCTGGAACCTCTGGGCCTGGATCGCCGAGATGTTCTACTTCGAAGGCACCATGCGCGGCCTGTTCACCTTGCTGTTCGGCGCCGGGGTAGTGCTCTACACCAGCCGCCTGGAGAAGGCCGGGCTGGGGCTGCGGGTGGCCGACCTGTATTTCCGGCGCAACCTGTGGCTGTGGATCTTCGGATTGTTCAACGCCTGGGTCCTGCTCTGGGACGGCGACATCCTTTACTTCTACGGGCTGTCGGCGCTGTTCCTATTTGTCTTCCGAAACTTGCCGGTGCGAAAGCTGCTGCTCTGGGCGCTGCTGCTGCTGAGCATCCAGCCGATCGTGGGCATTCGCGAATACCTGGCCTTCGCCGAGGTCGCGCAGCAGGCGCCGGCGCTGCTGAAGATGGAGGCCGAGCACAAGCCCCTGACGGAAAAGCAGTCGGATGTCCTGCAGGACTACCGCGACACCCTGGAGGACACCCAGCCCGACCCGGCCAAGGTAGCCAAGGTCAACGCGGACATGCGCCGCAGCTACGGCTATGCCGCCGACCAGGTGCACCCGCATGCGTGGTGGATGGAAACGCGCTTTTTCCCGCGCTATGGGCTGTGGGAATGCCTGGGCATGATGTTGCTGGGCATGGCCCTGTTCAAATCCGGGGCGCTCACGCTGGGCTGGTCCACGCGCGCCTACGCGACGATGTTGCTGCTCGGCTATGGCCTGGGCCTGACCGTGAATACGCTCGAAATCCGCCATGTGCTGGCGAACAATTTCTCGCCGCTGGCAGCGATGTTGCCCTGGACCCTGACCTACGACCTGGGCCGGATTCCCACGACGCTCGGTCATGTCGCCCTGGCGATGCTCGTGGTGCGCGCGGGCGTGTTCCGCAGCCTGCTCAAGCCCTTCGCGGCCGCGGGGCAGATGGCGTTGAGCAACTATCTCGCGCAGAGCGTGATCTGCCTGCTGCTGTTCACGGGCCTGGGCCTGGGCTGGTACGGAACCTTGCAGCGCTACGAGTTGTACTTCGTGGTGTTCGCGATCTGGGCGGTGGAACTGGCCTGGAGCCCGCTATGGCTCTCGAGATTCCAGTACGGCCCGATGGAATGGCTGTGGCGTTCGCTGACGCGTTGGGAACGCCAGCCCATGCGCAAGCGTGCAGATGCTGGTGGAGCGGCCCATGACGCCGGTTGAAACCTTGCTGGGGCAGTGGGCGGGGCATCTGTACCTGGACAGCGAATGGGTTGCCAGCAGCGGTCCGCTGCATCCGGTCATCGATCCGGCCACGGAAGCGACGATCTCCCACTACGCCGACGCTACGGCCGAGGAAGTTGAGCGCGCGGTGGCCAGCGCGAATGCCGCGCAGAAGATCTGGTGGGGCATGAGCGCGCTGGAGCGCGCCGATGCGCTGCACCTTGTCGCGCAGAAGCTGCAGGACAACGCTGCCGAAGTTGGCGAGTGCCTGACGCGCGAGATGGGCAAGCCCTTCCGCGAAGGCCACTGGGAAGGCGGCGCATCCGCAAGCGCGTTCCGCTACTACGCTGAGCTCGCACGCCACGACCAAGGTCGTGTCTCCGGTCCCGCGATCGCCGGGCAGTGGCAAATGACCATCAAGGAACCGCTGGGCACGGTGGTGTCGATCGTTCCCTTCAATTTTCCGGTGCTGCTGTTCGGTTGGCAGGCCGCTGCCGCGCTGGCTGCCGGCAATGCGGTGATCTGCAAGCCGTCGGAACTTACCTCCATAACGCTGCTGATGGTGATGCGAGCTTTCGATCACTTGCCATCCGGGTTGGTGCAAGTGCTGACCGGCGGCGCGGCCGTGGGGCAGCGCCTGGTCGAGCACCGGCACACGCATGCGGTGGCCTTCACGGGTAGCGTGCCCGCGGCGCAGGCGGTGGCGCAGAGTTGCGCGCGCCTGTTCAAGCCGCTGCTGATTGAAGCATCGGGAAACGATCCGTTCATCGTCATGCCTTCGGCGCCGGTGGAAGTGGCGGCGAAGGGCGCGGCCTTTGCAGCCTTTCTGAACTGCGGGCAGGTCTGCACCTCGG
The DNA here is from genome assembly GCA_966096795.1 of uncultured Gammaproteobacteria bacterium. Classification (GTDB taxonomy): domain Bacteria; phylum Pseudomonadota; class Gammaproteobacteria; order Xanthomonadales; family Xanthomonadaceae; genus Arenimonas. The sequence goes on along the minus strand of CBHTVR010000013.1, from coordinate 11,366 downwards.
CCGAACGCTTCTACGTGCACGAGGCCGTGTACGAGCGCTTCGTCAATGCGCTGGTGGTCGAGGCCAACGCGCTGCGCATTGGCAGTGGCCTGGGCAAGGTCGATATCGGGCCGATGGCCTCGCGGCGCGAGCGCGAGCGGGTCGAGCGCATCGTGGCGCGGGCGCGCGAGCAGGGCGCGGTGGTTCGCTGCGGCGGCGAAGTGCCCGGGCATTTGCAGCACGGCTGGTATTACAGCCCCACCGTGCTGGAGGTAAGCCACGACATGGACATCATGCATGGCGAGTGCTTCGGGCCCTTGGCGCCGGTGTGCAAGGTGAAAGATTTCGACGAAGCCATTCGCCTGGCCAACGATTCCGAGGTGGGGCTGGGCGCGAACCTGTACAGCAATGACCTGAATGAAGCGATGCGCGCGGTGGCCGAGATCGAAAGCGGCATTGTCTGGGTGAATACGCCGCTGAACGACAACGACTGCGTGCCTTTCGGTGGCCGCAAGCTCACCGGCATGGGCCGCGAACTGGGCGGCGAGGGGCTGGAGCAGTTCCGGCGCAGCAAGATGGTGATGATCGCGCCCCAGGCCGAGTCCGACGGGGAGTGGTTCCCTTATCCGGATGGCGATGCGTTTGCAGAGCGTTGATCCTGTTGATTGAGGTGCAGGCTGTGGTACTGTCCGCACTGAAGGTTCAGGACTCCCATGCGCATGACGCCCCGTCTCCTGGCCACCGCAACAGTCGGTTCCGTTCCGGTTGCCGTAATTCCAAGGCCTGAAAGGGCCTCGCTCCTCGTGCATGGGGTCCCCGCGTCCGTGTTTTTTCCGGCGCATCTTCGACCAATCCCATCCCAGCCCTGGAGTTTCCCATGCGTATCCTTGCCCTCGACGGCATTCATGCCGACGGCCTGAATTTGTTCAAAGACGCCGGTTTCGAGGTTGAAACCGCCGACCCCATCAAGGACGCCGCTGTCCTTGCGGCCAAACTGGAAGGCGTGGACGCCGTGCTGGTGCGTTCCGCCACGCAAGTGACGGCCGAATCGCTGGCCAAGGCCACGAACCTGAAGGTCATCGGCCGCGCCGGCGCCGGCGTGGACACGATTGATGTCGAAGCCGCCACCGCCCGCGGTATCGCGGTGATGAATGCGCCCGATGGCAACACGCTCGCCGCCGCCGAGCATGCGGTGTCGCTGCTGTTCGCGCTCGCCCGCCATATTCCCAAGGCCGACGCCGGCATGAAGGCGGGCGAATGGCCCAAGGCCGGACTGACGGGCTTCGAACTGGAAGGCAAGAAGCTGGGCGTCATTGGTCTGGGTCGCATCGGTGCCACCGTCGCGCGCAAGGCTGCCGGCATTGGCATGGAAGTGGCCGCGTACGATCCCTTCCTGCCCGCCGCAGCCGCCGGCCGCATGAGCGTGGCGATGAAGCCGCTCGATGACTTGCTGGCCTGGGCCGATATCATCACCCTGCACATCCCGCGCACCAAGGAAACCACCAACATCATCGGCGAGGCGCAGATGCGCCTGATGAAGAAGGGCAGCTACCTGATCAATGCCGCGCGCGGCGGCCTGGTGGACGAAGAAGCCCTGCTGCGCCTGCTCGACGAAGGCCATCTCGCCGGCGCCGCGCTCGACACTTTCGTTACCGAGCCGCTGCAGAAAGACTCGCCGCTGCGCGGCAATGGCAAGCTCATCCTCACGCCGCACCTGGGCGCGTCCACCAGCGAGGCGCAGCAGGCGGTCAGCACCATCCTTGCGCGGCAAATAATCGACTTCCTCAAGACCGGCGCGGTCGCCGGCTGCGTCAACCTGCCGCCGCTCAGCGCTGAAGCCGCGAAGGAAGTTGGCCCCTGGATGCCGCTGATGACGGCCTTGGGCAAGCTGGCCTCGCGCCTGGTGCCAGCGCCGGTGAAGCTGCAGATTACCTACGCCGGTCGCACCGAAGCGCTCGATACGCGCCCCTTGTCGCGTCTTTTGGTCGCGGCAATGCTCGGTTCCGCCAGCGGCCGCGTGACGCCGGTGAATTCGCTGCAGGAAGCGGCCGCACGCGGATTGGAAGTGTCTGAAACCCTGGGCGGCGACGGCGACGGTTTCGACCGCCTGCTGCGCATCCGCGTGGAAGGCGGCGGCGCCGTGCGCGAGATCGAAGCGACCCTGCACCGTGGCCCGCGCGTGGTGCGCCTGGACGGCGTGGAGCTGGACTTCGACCCGGGCGCGCACATCCTGCTGATGCGCAACGAGGACAAGCCTGGCGTGATCGGCCAGATCGGTTCGCGCCTTGGCGCAGCCGGCGTGAACATCGTCAACTTCTCGCTCGGCGCCAAGGGCGATGGCCAGGCCCTGGCCGCCATCACGGTGGACCGCGCAGTAACGGCGGCGCAGATGTCCGAGCTGCGCACGATCCCCGGCATCGTCGCCCTGGAGATGATGTAAGCCATGAAAATCCTGCTGGCACGACATGGTGAAACCCGCTGGAATGCCGAAGGCCGCTATCAGGGCCAGATGGACATTCCGCTGTCCGAAGTCGGCGAAGCCCAGGCGCGATTGCTGGGCGAACGGCTTCAGGACGTTGTGATCGCGCGCGCAATCGCTTCGCCCCTGGCGCGCGCGCGGCGCACCGCCGAGCTGGCCCTGGGCGAGGCGAGGGTGGCGCAGCTAGGCCTGGACGTGGAGCTTCAGGAAATCGCACACGGCGAATGGGAAGGCTTGCTCGCCAGTGAAATCCGCGAGCGCGATCCCGAACGCCTGCGCGCCTGGCGCGAAGCGCCCGACACCGTGCAGATGCCCGGCGGCGAGTCGCTGCAGCAGGTGCTCGACCGCGCCTGGCCGGCGCTGGAAAGCGCCACCGAAGGCCTGGGCGCTGACGACACCCTGCTGGTAGTGGCGCACGACGCGGTGAATCGAGTGCTGCTGTGCCGGATCCTCGGCCTGCCGCTGGCGCGGCTGTGGTCGTTCCGGCAAGCGCCGACCACCATCAACCTGCTCGAAGGCCCGGACGTGGCGCACCTGGACGTGGTGCGCCTGAACGACTGCAACCACCACACGCCACTGTTCGGCGAAGCCGTGCACCGCGCGCTGTAGTAGCATCCGCGCTCCTTCGCACCGGCCCGCGCCATGGCACGCACGCTCCAGGACTGGCTCGATTACCAGTTGCACACCCATCCGCAAGCGATCGCGATGGGCCTGGAGCGCGTAGCGGAAGTGGCGCGGCGCCTGCCGCTGGGTCGCCCGGGCCGCCACGTCATCACCGTCGGCGGCACCAATGGCAAGGGCTCGACCGTGGCCTTCATCGAGGCGATCGCGCGCGCGGCGGGGCTGCACGTGGGCGCTTTCACCTCTCCCCACCTGCTGCGTTACAACGAGCGCGTGCGCGTGGACGGCCACGATGCCGACGACGCCACCCTGATCGCTGCCTTCGAACGCATCGAAGCCGCGCGCGCCGACATCCCGCTGACGTATTTCGAGTTCGGCACCCTGGCGGCGCTGCTGGTGTTCGAGCAATCGCAGCTGGACCTGGCGATTCTCGAAGTTGGCCTGGGCGGCCGGCTCGATGCGGTGAACATCATAGATGCCGATGTCGCCGTCATCACCACGGTGGACCTGGACCACCAGGAATACCTGGGCCCGGACCGCGAGACGATTGGCGCCGACAAGGCCGGAATTTTTCGCGAAGGCCGGCCCTGCGTGCTGGGCGAGCGCGATCCGCCGTCCTCGGTGCTGCGCCACGCCTATGCCATCGGCGCGCCGGCGATCCGCGGCCACAGCGATTACCTGATCGAACGCCGCGAACACGACTGGACCTGGCGCGAGCCGGGCTTCGAACTCGAACTGCCACTGCCCTTGCTGGACGCGCCCGCGCAACTCGACAACGCGGCAGCGGCCATCGCCGCCTTGCGCGCATTGCCTATCGAACTGGACGCGGTGGCCTTCGCCGCAGGCATCGGCTCGGCGAGGGCCCCCGGGCGCCTGCAGAAATTGCGCGATGGTCCGGAGCTGGTGGCGGATGTCGCCCACAACCCGCAGGCCGCGCGCCAGCTGCAAGCCTGGCTGCAGGCGCATCCGCGGCCGACCCGCGCGGTGTTCAGCGCCCTGCGCGACAAGGACATCGAGGCCCTGGTGCAGATCCTCGACCCGCAATTGCTCGAATGGCATGTGGCGGGCATTGCCGACGCCGGTCCGCGCGGCCTGGACGGCGCGGCTTTGGCGGCGCGGCTGGCGCCCTTGCTGGCCCCGGAACGGCTGCATGCCCACGCCAACCTGGCCCAGGCCATGGCCGCGGCGCTGGCAGCCAGCACGCCAGATGAACGGGTGCTGGTATTCGGTTCCTTCCACACCGTGGCCGAGGCGCTCAAGGCCAATGCCGAGGGGTCGGCCGGGGTATAATTCGCGCCTCCTTCGCGAAGGTTGGCCGCATGGACTCCCCGCTGAAACAGCGCCTGATCGGCGCCGCTGTGCTGGCCGCCCTGGCCATCATCTTCCTGCCCATGCTGCTCAAGGGGCCGGACGTCAAAGAGCCCGACGCCGCCGAAGTTCCGCTCAGCATGCCGGCGCAACCGGCCGGTGATTTCGAAACCCGCGAACTGCCGCTGACCACGCCCGAAGAAAGCACGCCGCCGGGCGGTGTATTGGGCATGCCCAAGGGTGCCGCGCCGGCGCCAGCATCGACCGCGAACGCGGTGCCTGAAGACGCCGTGCCGAGCGCGACGCCCGATGAAGCCGCCGTGTCGGAAGCCAAGCCCGCCACGCCGACGGCTGCCGCAACTCCTGCCGCAGGCAAGCCGGCCACGCCCGTTCCCGCGCCGGCGGCAGTCGCGCCTGCGCCTGCCACGCCGGCCGAAGCCGCGCGCGTCGGTGCCGGCGACATCGTGGTGAATGTGGGCAGCTTCGGCAATGCCGCCAGCGCCAATTCCCTCGCCAGCAAGCTGCGTGCCGCCGGCCTGCCGGTGCTCGCCGAGAAAGTGCAGATCGCCAGCGGCCCGGCGACTCGCCTGCGGGTGGGCCCCTTCAGCAGCCGCGCCGCTGCCGAAGCCGCGCGCCTGAAGTCCGACGCGATTTCCGGCAGCGCCTCGAAAGTGATCGTGCTCGACGCGCCGGCACCGGTGGCTGCGGCCACGCCTGCCAAGCCCGCGCCTGTGCCAGTGAAGCCGGCGCCGACCGCGCCCAAGACCGCCGCCATCGCCAGCAAACCCGCGGCGGCAGCACCGGCGCCAAGCGCTCCCAAACCTGCGGCCAGCGCCTCCGGCTTTGCAGTGCAATTGTCGGCGCCCGCCGTGGAAGCGGAAGCGAACGTGCTGCGTGATCGCGCCCGGGCTGCCGGCTTCAGTTCCTTCGTGCAGAAGATCGAGACCGACAAGGGCACGCGCTATCGCGTGCGCGTTGGCCCGGTCGCGGATCGTGGCGCCGCCGAAACCCTGCGCGACGCGGTCAACGGCAAGCTCGGCACCGGCGGCATCGTCGTCGCCAATCCCTGATCCGTCTCGCCTTCGGGCGGCGCGGGTCTTCGCTTCAGTGGAGAGTGCAACATGTGCGGGATCATCGGAATCGTGGGCCAGAGCGACGTTGCGGCGGCGCTGTATGACGGCCTGACCGTACTCCAGCATCGCGGCCAGGACGCGGCCGGTATCGCCACCGTGGACGGCAGCCGGGTGCGCCTGCATAAGGGCAATGGCCTGGTGTCGGATGTGTTTGGCGCCGCCGACATGGCCTTGCTCACCGGCAAGGTTGGCATCGGCCATTGCCGCTATCCGACCGCGGGCTCGGCCGGTTCCGACGAAGCGCAGCCCTTTTATGTGAATTCGCCTTACGGCATCGCGCTGGCGCACAACGGCAACCTGATCAACATGGACGTGCTGCGGCGCGAAGTGTTCGAGCAGGACCGTCGCCATATCAACACCGAGTCGGATTCGGAAGTGCTGTTGAACGTGTTTGCGCACGAGTTGCGCGAGCAGGGCGCGCTGACGCCGCAGGCCGCGATCAATGCCGTCGCCGGCGTGCACCGCCGCTGCAAGGGCGGCTACGCCATCGTCGGCCTGGTGCTGGGCCTGGGCCTGGTGGCCTTCCGCGACCCGCACGGCATCCGTCCGCTGGTGCTTGGCCGCCGCGAAACCGCCGCGGGCGTGGAATACGCGGTGGCGTCGGAATCGGTAGCGCTGGACATCCTCGGCTTCACCCGCCTGCGCGACGTCGCACCCGGCGAAGCGGTGGTGGTGACCACCCGCGGCGAACTGCACACCGAAGTCTGCGCGCCGCCGGCCCTGCACACGCCCTGCATATTCGAGTATGTGTACTTCGCCCGCCCCGACTCGATGATGGACGATGTCTCGGTGCACAAGGCGCGCATGCGCATGGGTGTAAAGCTCGGCGAGAAGATCCTGCGCCTGCGTCCGGACCACGACATTGATACCGTCATTCCGATTCCCGACACCTCGCGCGACGCGGCGCTTGAGATCGCCAACCTGCTCGGCGTGAAATACCGCGAAGGCTTCATCAAGAACCGCTATATCGGCCGTACCTTCATCATGCCCGGCCAGGGCCAGCGGGTGAAATCGGTGCGCCGCAAACTCAACCCGATCCCGCTGGAATTCAAGGATCGCGTGGTGCTGCTGGTGGACGATTCGATCGTGCGCGGCACCACTTCGCAGCAAATCATCCAGATGGCCCGCGATGCCGGCGCGCGCAAGGTCTACCTTGCCTCGGCGGCGCCGCCGGTGCGCTACCCGAACATCTACGGCATTGACATGCCGGCCGCCAGCGAACTGGTCGCGCACGGTCGCACAGAAGAAGAAGTGCAGACCCTGCTTGGCTGCGACTGGCTGATCTACCAGGACCTGGCCGACCTGCAGGACGCGGTGTCGGGCCCGAAACGCAAGCTGTCCCACTTCGACTCGTCCTGCTTCAACGGCGAGTACGTCACCGGCATGGAGCCTGGCTACCTTGAGCGCCTGCAGCAGGCGCGCAACGACGAGTCCAAGCTCAAGCGCCGCGCGTCCTGAGCCCGGCCCGCGTGGGACTTTACGCGCGCCTGCACGACTGCCTGCAAGCCAGGCTGCCGGCGGAAAAGATTTCCGCGCTCAACGCGCTGGTGGTGGAACTGCCGCAACTTGCGGTGGATCCCGGCGAATGCGTGCCGGGGCCGGTGGCGGCGCCGGGGCGACCCGAGCGGCCCTTGCTGGTGCCGCCGCGCGAAGTGGCCTCGCGTGGCCTGGGCACGGTGGCGGGTCGCGCCGCGCTGATCCACGCCATCGCGCACATTGAATTCAATGCGATCAATCTTGCGCTCGACGCGGCCTGGCGCTTTCGCGGCTTGCCTGCGCCGTTCGCGCGTGACTGGATTGGCGTCGCCGCCGACGAAGCCCGACATTTCCGCATGCTGCAGGCACGCTTGCAGGCCCTGGGCCACGATTACGGCGATTTCCCCGCGCACGACGGCCTGTGGGAAATGGCTGAGAAAACCGCCGGCTCGGCGCTCGAGCGCATGGCCCTGGTGCCACGCCTTTTGGAAGCGCGCGGCCTGGATGTCACGCCCGGCCTGATCAAGCGACTGCGCGCCGCCGGCGACGATGCTTCCGCCGAAGTGCTGGAAATTATCTTGGCCGAGGAAGTCGGTCATGTGGCCATCGGCAGCCGCTGGTTCGCCTGGTGCTGCGCGCGCGAAGGCGTGGAGCCCGGCCCGACCTTTATCGGCCTGCTGCGGGGCGTGGCTCGCGGCTCCCTGCGCGGCCCCTTCAACTTGCCAGCGCGGCGCGCGGCGGGCTTCGACGAAGAAGAGATCCAGCGCCTTGCCGAACTGGTGGAGGTGGGGCCATGAAGCTTTACCTCACTGCGCTGGCGATGCTGCTGTTGGTCGCCTGCTCGCAAGGCGAGTCGGGCGAAGCCGGCTTGACCAGGGAAGACGCCGCCAAAGCCGCCGAACTGCTGGCGCAGGTTCAGGCTGCGCAGGCCCAGGGCAATTGGGAAGGCGCCGAAACTTTGGCCGACGAATTGCGCGGCCAATACGCCGCCAGTTCCTCCGCTGAAACCTTGGCGCCGAAGCTCGCCGAGATCCGCGCCAAGGCCGAGCAATCGCGCGAGGACCGCCGCCTGCGCGATCTGTGGACCTATCAGTCCACGCCCGTGGGCAAGGGCCAACAGCGCACCGCCACGATCTATTCGCGTACGCCGCCCGTGGGCGAGGGCGAACCGGCGATCCAGCCCGATGCGCAGCTGGTGCTGCGCGATCACCCGGCCTGGGGCCGCAGCGCCTACCTGCTGTTCGCGCAATCGCGTTTCGCCTGCGGCTCGCCCTGCGCGATGCAGATCAGCTTCGACGGCGGCGCCGCCGCGCGCTTTGCCGGCAAGCAGGCCGATTCGGGCAAGGGCCCGGCCCTGTTCATCGAAGACGAAGTGGCTTTCCAGCAGCGGATGTCGAAAGCCAAGCTGGTGGTCATCCGCTTGCCCGAGGGTAGCGGCAGCCTGAAGTCCCTGGCCTTTGAAGTCGCCGGCTTTCGCGCCGAGCGTTACGACAAGCCCTAGAGCGGCAGCGCCAGCTGCGCGAGCTCGAAGCCATCGCTGCTGACGCGCAGCACCGAGCCTTGTGCGTACCAGTCGCCGAGCACGATGCGCTGGGCGCCACGTTCGCCCACCCGCAGGGAATGGATGGCCGGGCGGTGGGTGTGGCCGTGGATCATGCGGCGCAGGCCGTAGCGTTCCAGCATTGAGGTCACGGCCTCGGCATTGACGTCGGTGATGGCTTCGAGCTGGCCTTCCTGTTTCAGGCCTTGCTGGTGCTGCTGGCTGGCGGCGCGCGCCTGCTCGGCGAAGGCGCGGCGCGCGGCGAGAGGTTGTGCCAGGAATTGCTCGCGCCAGGAAGGATCGCGGACCTGGTGGCGGAAGTCCTGGTAGCGCGCGTCGTCGGTGCACAGCAGGTCGCCGTGCAGCAGCAGGGTCGGCTCGCCGGCCAGCACCGCCACGCAGGGATCGGCGAGCAAGCGCACGCCGGTGTCGGCGGCGAAGCCTGGTCCGATCAGGAAGTCGCGATTGCCGCGCATCAGGCTGACCGGCACGCCCGAAGCCACCAGCGCACGCAGCCCTGCCTTCACGGAAACCGCCAGCTCGCTGTCCTCGTCGTCGCCAACCCAGGCTTCGAACAGATCGCCGAGGATGTACAGGGCTTCCGCTTCGCGGGCGTCCTCGCGCAGGAAGCGCAGGAACAATTCGGTGATCGCCGGACGCGTCGGGTCCAGGTGCAGGTCGGAGATGAAAAGGCTCGCCACGATCAGGGCTCGATGACGCTGGCGCGTTCGATGACCACCGGCGTGGCGGGAACGTCGCCCTTGAAGGGCTTGCGCGCCGCCGTGGCGACCGCGCGGATCTTGTCCACCACATCGATGCCTTCGACCACGCGGCCGAATACGCAGTAGCCGGTCAGCTGCGGGCTGGCATCGCTGCGGTAATCGAACTGACGGTTGTCCACGGTATTGATGAAGAACTGCGCCGCCGCCGAATCGGTGGTGGACGGGCGACGCGCGGCGCTGATCGTGCCGCGCAAGTTCGACAGGCCGTTGTTGGCTTCGTTCGGAATGGGCGCGCGTTCGGGCTTGTGCTCGAGGTCAGGCGTAAACGCGCCGCCCTGCACCAGCAAATCCGCGATCACGCGGTGGAATACGGTGCCGTTGTAATGGCCTTCGCGAACGTAGCGCAGGAAGTTTGCAACCGTGCGCGGCGACTTGTCCGGATACAACTCCACCACGATGCGGCCCATGCTGGTGTCCAGGGCCACGCGCGGACCGCTGCCGGCGCTGGTTTCAGCGGAGGGCGCAGGCGCGGCATTGGGCAGGGCTACCGGCGTGCTGGTCGTCTGCGCCGACAGCGGCGCGGCAAAGAACAGGGCAAGGGCGGCCAGCACATGGCTCAGGGGGCGGGGGGCGTGCATGCGCGCATTTTAGCAGCCGCAGCGCGCAGGCGGGACCGGATGCAGCCGCCCGGCCATCGCGCTAAGGTGACAGCCCGCGAACACGGAGCAGCAACGATGAACGGCAAATGGATGCTGGGCGGTCTCTTGGCCCTGGGTCTGGGCATGGCGAGCATGGCGGCGGACCTGCCGCGCAGCGCGTCGGCTCCGAAGGCGCGGGTGTACTTCATTTCGCCGTCGAACGGCCAGGTCATCAAGGGTCCGGTGACCGTGCGCTTCGGCCTCGAGAACATGGGCGTCGCCCCGGCCGGCACTGCTGGCGAGGGCATCGGCCACCATCACCTGATCATCGATTCGCCCTTGCCGGCACTGGATGCGCCCCTGCCCAAGGACGACAAGCACCTGCATTTCGGCAAGGGCCAGACCGAAACCACGCTGGAACTGGCGCCAGGCAAGCACACCCTGCAATTGGTGCTGGGTGATGCCAACCACATTCCGCACCAGCCGCCGGTAGTGTCCGATCGCATCACCATCACCGTGAAGTGATCCCGGGCAAGCGGGCAGGGTGGCGCGGGCGCGGGTAAAATGCCCGATTCGCCACCCTGAGCCCGGCCCGATGACCTGCCGCACCCGTTTCGCCCCCAGCCCGACCGGCGACCTGCATATCGGCGGCGCCCGCACCGCGCTGTACTGCTACCTGGAAGCGCGCCAGCGTGGCGGCGCCTTCGTGCTGCGCATCGAGGACACCGACCGCGAGCGTTCCACCGACGAGAACGTGCGCGGCATCCTCAACGCCATGGACTGGCTGGGCCTGGAATACGACGAAGGCCCGATCTACCAGACCCATCGGCTGGACCGCTATAAGCAGGTGGCCGAGCAGATGCTGGCCGACGGCCTGGCCTATTACGCCTACGAAACCCGCGAGGAACTCGAGGCGATGCGCAACGCCGCCCTCGAGAAAAAGGAGAAGCCGCGCTACAACGGCCATTACCGCGAGCTCAATGCGCCGTATCGCGATGACCCGAACCGCGTCATCCGCTTCAAGAACCCGCTCGATGGTTCGGTGATCTTCGACGACCTGATCAAGGGCCATATCGAGTGGAGCAATACCGAACTCGACGACCTGGTGATCTTCCGTTCCGACGGGTTCCCGACCTACAACTTCGCGGTGGTGGTCGATGACATCGACATGAACATCACCGAAGTCATCCGCGGCGACGACCACGTCAACAACACGCCGCGCCAGATCAACATCTATCGCGCGCTGGGCGTGCCCGAGCCGCGCTTCGCGCACATGCCGATGATCCTGGACAAGGACGGCGCCAAGCTGTCCAAGCGCCACGGCGCGGCCGGCGTCATGGAGTTTCGCGCTGCCGGCTATTTGCCCGACGCGGTGGTGAACTACCTGGTGCGCCTGGGTTGGTCGCATGGCGACCAGGAAATCTTCAGCCGCGCCGAGATGAAGCAGCTGTTCCGCATCGAAGACGTGAA
>CBHTVR010000012.1:0-62110 GCA_966096795.1 uncultured Gammaproteobacteria bacterium | reverse complement strand
GGGGATGGCACTCCAGGGACGATGCTGGGATTCTGCCAGAGCGCGGCAAGTTCCGGGATGGGCGCGAATGCGCAAGGAATGGGGACGGAAAATGACCCGGGAAGGCACCGCTGGGCGCCTTGCCCGGGTCGAAGACTGCAGATATCCCGATTGCCGTAATCGCGGCGTCCACGAGGAGGACCCCTTGATCTGGCCCGGACAGCCTAGGGGCCCGGAGATTAAAAATCCGTTAAATTTTGCTCAATTTTGGGTAGGTTTTGACTTATTTTTTGCCCGGGCCGACCGGCGGGGCGACGGGGGCCGGTTTTGGCCCTTCCGGGGGGTCCGGGACGGGGGTCGGGAGGGGGTCCGGGCGGCCAGATGGTCCAGGATGGCCCCGGCCACATCCACCCCCGAGGCGGCCTCGATCCCCTCCAAACCGGGGGAGGAATTGACCTCCAGCACCATCGGCCCGCGCTTGGATCGGATCAGATCCACACCCGCCAACTCCAGGCCCATCACCTTCGCCGCGCGCAATGCGGTTGCCTCTTCGGCTTCGCTCAGGCTGACCGCGCTGGCCTGGCCACCACGATGCAGGTTGGAACGGAACTCGCCGGGTTCGGCCTGGCGATGCATCGCCGCCACCACGCGCTCGCCGACCACGAAGCAACGCAGGTCGGCGCCGCCCGCTTCGGCGACGAACTCCTGCATCAGGAAGTTCGCGTACAAGCCGCGGAAGGCTTCGACCACGCTGCGCGAAGCCGACAGCGTTTCCGCCAGCACCACGCCATTGCCCTGCGAGCCTTCGATCAGCTTGATGACATGCGGCGCATCGCCGAGCAGGCCGAGCAAGTCGGCGGTGTCATCGGGGTTGTCGCCGAACACGGTGGTGGGCAGGCCGATGCCCTCGCCCGCCAACAGTTGGTGGCAACGCAGCTTGTCGCGGGCGCGCAGGATGGCGTCGGAACTGTTCGGCGTCCAGGCGCCCATCATCTCGAGTTGGCGCAGCACGGCGGTGCCGTAGCGCGTGACCGAAGCGCCGATGCGCGGGATCACCGCGTCAATGTCCTTCAACAAGCGGCCTTTGTACTTGAGCTGGAATTGCCCGGGCGCGATCTTCATGTAGCAGCGCAGCGGGTCGAGCACGCGCACGGTGTGGCCGCGCTCGCGCCCGGCCGCGACCAGGCGCTGGGTCGAATAGAGTTTGGCGTTGCGCGAGAGGATGGCGATCTTCATGGCGCCATCCTACTTGCGCAGCAGCCACAGGTGGGTCGGCAGGCACCAGGAAACCGGCCGCGCCAGCCAAACCGGCAGGACCCAGGCGAACAGGCGCTCCATCCAGGTCGGGCCGATGTCGAAGCGCGCGCATTGGCGCAGCACCTGCGGCGTGACATTGCGCTGCCCGGAAAACCCGGCGAACAGTTCCTTCAGGCGCCACGGCGGCAGGAAGCGCTCTTCGTAGCGCGGCCCGCGGCCGGCCGCGCGCATGAAAGCATCCGCCAGCGAGGGCGGCAGCCAGGACAGGAACGGCAGGCGATGGTGCGGTTCGATCAGTTGCAGGCGATGGCCGCCGGCGAAATAGCAGGTGCCGCCGGGGCGCAGCACGCGCGCGATCTCGGCCATCAGGCGCGACGCATCGGGCACGTGCTCGTAGATATGGTTGCAGATGACCACGTCGAAGCGGTTGTCGGCGAAGGGCAGCGCCATGCCGGACGCGAGCGCGAAGTGGGCGCGGCCCGGTTCCTGCGCCGCGGCTGCGATGCCTTCGCGATCCACGTCCACGCCGACAGCCGAGGCACTGCGCTCGGCCAGGGCCAGGGTGATCAGGCCATGCGCGGCGCCGACATCGAGCAGCTGCGCGTTCGCGAGATCCACGCCGCCCAAGTCCTCCAGCACGCGGGCGATGCGCGCGGCGCGCCGTAGTCGCCCGGGTCGGTCCTGCAGGCGATGCTCGCTGGTGTAGCTCACGGTTCGACCCGGTCCTCGGCCGGTGCATCGTCATGCGCGCGCAGCCACAGCCATCCGGCGGCAATCAGCCCCGCTTCACCCACGCTGATCCACAAACGCGCCAATACCGCCAGCAACAGCGCTGGCGCCGCGCCCAGCCAAGGCGCCAGAAACCAGGCCAAAGCCGCGTCGCGCACGCCCAGGCCGGCGGGAACGAAGAACGCGGCGATACCCGCGATGCCTCCGAAGCACAGGGCCGCGATGATCGGCAGGGCCGTGTCCGTGGCCAGCACGCCGACCGAACTGCCGAGCAGTTGCAGGCCCAGTCCGAACAAACCGTAAGCGACAACCTGTGCGCCCCAGGCGAGCCACAGGACCCGGCCTCCCCGTTCGGGCACCGAGAACGTCCAGGGCAGGATGCGCCCCAGCCGGTTCAACAAGCTGCGCGCGACAACTGCCGTGGATGCGAGCAGCAGCAGTGCCGCACCAAGCGCGAACAGTGAAGCGAAACCCGGGTGCACCCGCGGTGCCGCCAGGCCATTGATGGCGACCCATGCCATGGCCGCGCTCACGGTCAGCATCATCTCCCGCAAGAAGGCGGGGGCGACGCGAGGGCTGCGCGCGCTGTGCCGATACAGCCCGATGCGGGCGGCGGCATGCCAGACCTTGCCGGGAAAATACTTGCCCGCGATGCTGATGCTCCAGCGCGCAGCGTCGCGCCCGAAGGTTTCCGATTCGCCTTCGGCGTGCATCAATTGGTGCCAGGACCAGGCGAACAGCCCCTGCGCCAGGACATACAGCGCGAACGCGCCCAGTACCGGCGGCCAGCGCATATGCGCAACCGCGCCGGATACTTCATGCCAGTGGCTCCACAGGCGATGCAGTACCAGGGCAAAGACAATTGCGCCGAGCACGCCGCCCAGCCACCTGAAGGTCTTGCTAGCTGGCATCGGCCTCGAGTTCCCGGAACAGTTGCTCGTACTTGTCCACCATGACCGACCAGGAACAGTGCCTGCGCACGTAGTCACGCGCGCGATCGCCGCGCGCGCGCAGCGCGGGCAGGTCGGCGCAGGTCCGGTCGAGGGCCGCGATCCAGGCCTTGGCATCCGCGGCTGCCACCCGCTCGCCGTTGCGGTCCTGGGCGATGGCATCGCGCAAGCCCTCCAGGTCTGCCGCCACCACCCAGCGGCCAGCCGAACCGGCTTCCAGCGCGACCAGGCCAAAGCCCTCGGCATCGCCTGCCACCGGAATGTTCGGCATCAGCACCAGGTCGCAGCGCTGCATCAGCCACGCCTTTCGCGATTCCTCCACGGCACCCAGCAGCAGTACACGGGAAGCCCATGCGGGACGGACAAGCGCCGCCTGGATCTGGGCGAGCATCGGGCCTTCGCCCGCGATGAGCATCGTCGCGTCCGGGTGGCGTGCGAAGAATGCCGGCGCAACTTCGCTCAGGAACCACGGCAGCCCCTTGCGCTCGACCAGGCGACCGACCGAAAGCAGCACCGGAGCCGAAGGCGCCAGCCTGGCCTGCAATTCGGGCTCGTCCGAAACGCGCGCGGGTTCACCAACGCCCGGGGTAATGACCAGCACGCGTTGCGCAGGAATACCGGCCGCCAGCACGCGATCGCGGACATGCCCGCTGATGCAGGCATAGGCATCCACCCGGCCCCAGAAACAGACGCGCAAGTAGGCCTGGTAGATCGGCGAGGGGTGGGTGATGTCGAGCCCATGCACGGTCACCACCACCGGCACGCGGAACAGGCGTGGCAACCAGGCCAGCGCCGCGAGCACGGGGTCGCCCAGGTGCAGCACGGAGACCCGACCCAGCACCAGCGCCGGCAGCAGGCGTGCGAAGGCGTAGGCGAAGAACAGCGGAAGGCCCCATTGGCCGTGACCCCAGGCCAGCACCGTCACTGGACGCAACCGACGCAAGCCCTGGGCCAGTTCGAAGCTGAGCGCCTGCATGCCGCCGACGCTGGGTGGGTGCTTGCGGGTGAGCAGCCAGGGCTGCCGCTTCACGGCGACTGCCAGTCCCGCCGCCGGTTGCTGGCCTGGACATCTTCCAGCAGACGGCGGTTTACCGAGAGCAGGTCCGCGAGCAGGCCGATCGCCACGCAGGTGGCGCCCAGCAAGATAAGGATCGCCGCGAGAATCAGCGACTGGATGTTTCCGGCATGACCCAGGCTCAGGAAATGCACCAGGAAGCGGACGCCCAGCGCAATGCCGGCCAGGGACAGCAGGCTTGCCGGCACCAGGAAGAAACGCAATGGCCGATAGACCACGAAGCTGCGCAACATCGTCACCAGGGAGCGCCACACATACTCGCCGGTGCTGCGCATGAGTCGCGACGGTCGCGTCGGCGGATTCACCTCGACCGGCACACTGGCCACCACCAGACTTGCCTGCCGCGCCTGCACCAGGGTTTCCAGCGTGTAGGTGTATCGCGAGTAGACGTTCAGGGCCATGGCGGCCCGCCGTGAGTAGGCGCGGAAGCCGCTGGTGGCGTCTTCCACCGCCACCCCGGAAATCAGGCGCACCACAGCGCTACCGAGCCGCTGCAGCACCTTTTTCAGCGGGGAAAAATGCTCGATACGCGCAATCGGGCGACAACCGACCACGATGTCGGCGCGACCCTGCAGCACCGGCTCGCAAAGGCCCGCCAGGCCGGACGCCTGGTATTGGTTGTCGGCGTCGAGGTTGACAATGACATCGGCGCCGCGCCTGCAGCTGGCCTCGAGCCCGGCAGCGAACGCGGCGGCCAGTCCGCGGTTGTCCGGAAAGCGCAGCACATGATCGACACCGGCGGCGATCGCGACTGAACCGGTGTCATCGGTGGAGCCATCGTCGAGCACCATCCATTCGACCACGGTGAAACCCGCCACCTGCCGCGGCAGCGCCGCCAGGGTCCCGGGCAACTGCAGGGCTTCGTTGTAGCAGGGAATCTGGATGATGAGTTTGCTCATCGCGGCGACCGGGCCATGGCGAAACTGCAGGGCATTCCGAGCGCTCCGGGGTGAAGTGATTGCCTGCGCCTTGGCAGACGGGGGGAACTTTAACGCAACACGCGCTGTCAGGTTTTCGTACACGGACGCTAAACCGATCCGGGTACAGCCCTTGGCCAGACCCCCCTTATTTGCGAGACTGCCGGACATGGACTCCTCGCGCGCCTCCCGAAAGCCGATGGTCGGCACTCTCATGGCCGGCTTGGCGGTGGCCCTGCTTGCCTACTACTTCTGGCCGCACGGCGCCAAGGCGCCCGGCGAAGCCACCAACGCAGCGGCCTTGGCCCCGGCCTCGGCCTCGGCCTCGGGCTCGGCCGCATCTGCAGCCGCGGGCGCCGCAGCGACCCAGGGATCGAGCGGATGGATGCCCCCCGGCGCGGTTTCCAACGTCGGCGGAATTCCCCTGGACGCCAATGGCAATCGTGTCTTGTCTTCGGCAGGCCTGCCCCTGAGCAATGAGCCCCTGCCCGTGGCCAAGCCCATTCCGATTCGGGCGCCGGCTGGCGCAATCATCGGATACACAAAGGATGCCCAGGGCAACAGCCACCCGATCCGGGCCGGCGACTTGAAGCAGGTTCCGAATTCTCCCGGCAGCTTCGTAGTCGTGGACATGTGGGCAGACAATGGGCCTGCCGTTGTGCCTGCGACCCAGGGCACGCGATTGAGCCCGCAGGAGCTGGCCAAACTGCGCGCACAGGAAGCCGCCATCCAGAACCGTTCCGAACAGCGCCCCTAGGCCGGACCGTCGGCCAGGAACGCCCTTCGCAGGTTCCGGCTCCTCTCCCGGGCATCGGCGGTTTGTGCCAACATAGGGAACCTTTTCACCCGGCGGCTTGCCCAATGCGCACGCCCAACCGGTGCGAACGCCACCCCAAGGAGTTGTCAGTGTCCTCGTTGAAGCAAATCGCATTTGCCGCCGTCCTTGGCGTGCTGGCCCTGACCGGCGCCCCGACCGTTGCGGCCCAGTCGACCGATGGCTTCCATGCCATCCAGATCTTCCCGATCGTTGTCGATTCGGGCTCGTTCACCCAGCGATTCACGTTCAAGAATCCGGACGTCGCCCATGCCGCGGTGGTGACGGCCACGTATTTCCCGGGCAACGGTTCCGCCCAGGCAACGCTCAAGACCTGCCCTGACTTCACGATTCCCGCAGGCGGCCAGAAGGTGTTCACCAGCCTGCGCGCGGTCTGCCCGGACCTCGCGGTCGGCAGTGTGTTCGGCACCCTGTACACCTACACCGCTGGCACCGACAACCGCTTGTTCGCCGGCTATTCGCGAGTCAGCAATCCGTCCGGCAACGGGTTCACGGTTGAAGCTTTCCCGGCCCATACCTTCACTTCGGCCGACACGATCATCACCGGCCTGCGCCGGACGACCGCCAGCGGCGGCAACCCCTCGTTCCAGACCAACTGCTTCGTCGGCAGCGTCCAGGAACTGACCCCGGGCACCAACTTCAACAGCACCATCACCTACACCCTTTACAACAGCGCCAACGCCCAGATCGGCTCGGGGACTTTCAATTTGCTGCCCGGCAATCTGGTTCGCATGCTGGATATCTTCGCGACCGCCGGCGCCCCGGCTGGCGACTATGACGACGCCTACATCGTCATCGGCGAGAGCGGCGACGGCGAGCCCGGCCTGATGACCTTCTGCACCGTGCAGGACAACACCAGCTTCGGCGCCGACTTCCGCATCGGCAAGCAGTACCGCGGCTGGGGTACGCAGTATTCGGGCATCGGCGCGCAGGACGACCACGTCAGCCGCGACACGACCGTCGGCTACGACATCAAGATGACCGGCGACACCACCACCGCGCGCCAGTTCAGCATCCCGGCACAGACCGTGGGCAACACCCACGTCGTCTATTTCCGCCATCCGGATTTCGTCAGCTGCGAGATCATCGACCCGGCTACCCACGCGCGCGCGTTGCCCGCCTACGGCCTGGAAATCCGCCTGCGCGACCAGCTGCTGAACACGGTCGCCGGCGGCAACAATGTGCAGGGCTTCTCACGCGTCTACCTGGGCGACAAGACCGAGCGCAACAACGGGACCAACGCCCGCTACACGATCGAAGTCGAGGATTCAGAAACGAATTCGACTGCCGTGCGCCCCTACCAGCTGCACTGCCAGAGCGGCAGCGGCCACACCCTCGGCGACATCGTGAAGTTCAATATCCCGGGCACGTTCTAAGGCCCGAGCAGGTCGCCGTGGCACCGGAACTGATTCACAAAAGTGCCCCCTCGAGGGGCATTTTTGTCCTCTGGATACCGGAAACGTGACCGTCAGCAATCTGCCGGCGGCTTGAACCACGCCGTGGCCACACCAATCTATGCAAAACTACAGTTCCCCATTAGCTGTAATGTCCCTCCCCCGGAGACACCCGTGAACGCAATCCAGCGCATCAGCATCGCATTTGGCCTCGCGGCCGTATTCCTCCTGCCCGGCGGAAATGCCCTTGCGCAGTCGACCGATGGCTACCACTCGATCCAGATCTTCCCGATGGTCGTGGATACTGCCTCGTTCGCCCAGCGCTACAACTTCCGCAACCCGAACCTGGTCCCGATCGTCATCAAGACCAAGTACTTTCCTGCCAACACCACTTCGCAAGCGAACATTGGGCCGTTGAGCTGCAACGACATCAATATTCCCGCCGGCAAGTCGCTGGCCATCGTCGGCCTGCGCACGCTGTGCCCGGGTCTGGTTTCACAGGTAGGCAGCCAGTTCGGTTTCCTGCACATGAGCGAGCAGACTAACGCCAGCCTGACCTTCGCCGCGTTTTCCCGCGTGACCAACCCGCAAGGCAACGGCTTCACGGTTGAGGCCTTCCCGGCGCATACCTTCACCTCTGCCGACGGCGTGATCAACGGACTTCGCCGCTTGGCCGCCACGGCCAACAGCCCGACCTTCCAGACCAATTGCTTCATCGGCAACTTGAACGAGCTTGCCAATCCCCTGCCCCCGGGCTCGCCCTCGACCACCAAGGTGCACTACACGCTTTACAGCAATGCATCGGCGGTCCTCGGCCAAGGCGACGAGTTCCTCAAGCCGGGGCAATTCCTCCGCATGTCCGAGATCTTCTCCTACGCCGGCGCCCCTGCCGGTGACTTCGACGACGCCTACATCAAGATCGAAGAGCTCAATACCGACACCGCGCTCGGCGAGCCGGGCATCATCAGCTTTTGCACGGTGCAGGAGAGCACGACGTTCGGCGCCGACTTCCGCATTGGCAAGCAGGAACTGGGCGCCGGCGGCCTGAGCTATCCCGGAGACATCATCGGCTCGCAGGACAACCACGTGGCCCGCGAGACCCTGGTTTCGACCGACGGCGTCGGCCGCAACTTTGAAATCGGCACCGGTGCCAGCAGCAATACCCATGTGGTCTATTTCCGCCACCCTGACTTCGTGCAGTGCGAGCTGATCGATCCGGCTACCAGCCCGCCGAACATCACCCGCCTGCTGAATACTTACGGCCTCGAAATGCGCATGCTCGACCAGGACGGCTTGGTGGTTGCAGGTGGCCCCGGCGTTACCGGCTGGAGCGATTTCTACCTGGGTGACAAGACCACCCGGAACAACGGCGCCAACACCCGGTACACCATCGAAGTCGAGAGCAACGGGTCCAACACGGGTTCCACACGCCCGTACAAGCTGCACTGCCAAAGCGGTAGCGGCCACACCTTGGGCGACATCATTCGCTACAAGGAAGCGGTCAACCGCTTCTGATCGCAGCACCCAACCCGGGGCGGCCGCAAGCGCGGCCGCTCAGGGCAAGCGGGTAAAGCTGTATTCGCGCAACAGCAGTCGCGAGCCCGTCGCCACCCGAACCCGCACGTCCAGTCCGCGACTGCTTCCCTGCGGAACTTCAAAGTCGAACCAGGCCAGTACACCGCCCGGCGTTGCCTGAGGGGCCAGGGCCGACTGCGCCAGGACGGCGCCGGTTTCCGATTCAGTCAGCTGCAGCCACGCATCGCTGCGCCCGTCCGCTTGTCCCTGCAGCGCGAGGCGGAAGCGGCCAGCCGGCAGGCGAATCCCCGGCCCCGCGAGAAGCTCTCCGGCTTGGCCCGTCGCCTGGACGCCTGAGCCTTCCCTGCGTTTGCCGACGGAGCTTCTGACCGACCGATCGCGGTCGAGCTGGAATGCGCGCTTCATGCCAACGTCGAACTCCAGCCGGTCCATCCGGAAGACGCGCAGCCGTGCGTCCATCGTCGGCACCAGGCGATACGGCGGCAGGCTCGTGCGTTCAAAACCCATGGCCCAGATCCGTACCGGCGCAAGTTCGGTATAGCCGGGCGGCAGTCGGCCCCGGGTGCTGACGACGAAGACACGGTCGTAGGCGCGATCGATCGCCGACATGAATTCCATGTCCGCCAGGGAGGAAGTTCCGATCGTGACCACATGCCGTCCAAAGGTGTAGACGAGCGTGGTCTTCACCTCTTTGGGCCAGAAGCCCTGGCCCTGCAAACCATCGAGCAGGATCACGTCCTTGTCCCCGGCGATGGCCGCCAGATCGCCCACGGACGCGAACGCGCCGACGTTGTCCTGCTTGCCCATCTGGGCCGCCGACAAGACCACATAGCCCGCGCCGCTGACAACAAGCACCCCCGCCAGCAGGCCACGCGCCATGCGGCCATTCAACCAGGCCAGCGCGCAGCACAGCAGCAGCAAGGCGTAGGGAATCAATTCGCTCAACAGGTAGCGCGCGTAATACGGCTGGTATGGCACGACCCAGTTCAGCAGCGCGGCGTATGCAAAGAACCCGCAGACGAAGAAAAGCAGCAGGCGGCCGGACGCCGGCAACTTCGCTTGCGCGACCACAAGCAAGGCGATGAACGCCAGCGGGCCCAGGTACAGGGCCGTGACCACCAGGCTGGTGTGGGCAACGCTGCCCCAACCCTCGCCAACCACGCCGGGAAACGGCCCGAACACCTGATTGCCCTGGTAATGCTCGGTGAATCCCAGTTGCCAGGCTTTCCAGGCACCGGCAGCCAGCACCAGCAGCAAGGCAGGGCCCATCAGGCGGGCAAGGCTCTGCAATCCGGTTCCGATCCGCGCAGCGAAGGCTTGCTCTCGCTCCTTCCAGAGCAGGGCCCAGACCAGGGCGATGCTGCTGCCCAGGACGATCAACGCATTGCGCCAATCCAGCCCGAACAACAATGCAAACGCCTCGTCGTAGGTATGCAGCGCGTAGGGTCGCGACCAGACCAGGCCGTAGCCCACCGACAACAGGTAGGCCAAGACAACCGCCAGCGACCACCCGCTCAGCGCGCGTGCGCGCTCGCGGTCGCTGTCACAGGCCAGGGCCACCACCGAAACGGCCCAGACGAACGGCAGGTACATGAAGCCCGACATGCGGGTGAAGAATGCGCAGGACATCGCCAGCGTCGACAGCCACAGCCAGCGCGTTTGCCGGATGTCGCGCGCGCTGCCCGCGTACATCGCCAGGAAGCAGAAGCCCGCCGTCGAAAAAGCCAGGGTCGGCACTTCGGTGACCGGGAACTTCGAGAAGAACGCATGCAGGGGATTGGCGGCCAGCAAGAGGCCGGCGACCAATCCGATGCGTGGGCTGCCGCTTAATTGGCTGGCCAAACGCTGGAAGAACAGGATGGACAACAGCGACAGGAACAGCAGGCCAAAGCCGCTCCAGCCGACGCCCAGCACCGACGCGGCCAGGGCCAGCCACACCGGGAACAGGTGATAAAACTGGAAGCACTGCTCCGGACCGGGGTCCTTGCTGGTGTAGACGCCCGGCAGGAACGGATAGGTGTAGTTCTGCCGGCGATACTCGACCAGGCCGCCCTCGCGGGCGATGCGCGCATATTCCTTGTCCTGCACGGCGATGCCGCCGGTGTGCAGCAGATGCGCGGCAACATTCGTGTACACGCCCTGGTCCTGACCGCCCAGCACGTACTGGTAGGGCGGCAAGCGAAACAGCAAAGCCACCAGCACGACCACCAGCAACTGCCAGGCGCGCGTCCCCGGCGCGGAAGCGGGGGTGGGCGCGGCGCGCCGGTGATAGACCAAGGTGGCAAGCACGGCCAGCAGCCACACCGGCCATGCCTTGAAGACGCCTAGCAGCGCCAGCGCCAAGCCCAGCAGACTGGCGGCGAGCACGAACACCAGCAGTCGCTCGAGCAGCGCGTCCGGATGCAGCCTTCGAAGCGTCGCGAGCATGTCCGCTAGCGTCCCGGCGCCGGCTCGGACATCAGGGAATCGAGCGGATCACGTAGCCGGAAATCGACAGGTTTGCGGTATCGGCGACCCGCACGCGGACTTCCAGGTCACTGGCCGGCGCCGCCAGGGTGAAGGACAGTACCGCGATCGCGTCCGCGGAAGGCGGCGTGAGCAAGGCCGGCGCGTCGATCTCGGCGGCCGCCAGCAGGTCGTTGCCCTTGCGTTGGGCGACGTCGAAGTGAACCGTGCCGGTATGGCCCGGATAGGCCGAGCCACGGATTTCCACCTGGTAGTGACCGGCCGGCAGCGCGATGTAGGGGCCGAACATCAGCCACCCGGTCTTGCCCGTGGTGGCGATGCCCCGGCCCAGGCTGCGCTCGCCGATTTCGGTGTTGATGCGCGCGTCATCGGTGGAGAACGGCAGCAGTACTGGCAGCGCCGATGGCGCAGGCGGGGCTTCGGAAGCGACGGGGATTTCTTCCGGTGTCGTGGCCGCCGCCGTCGTGGGCGCTTCGGGTGGCGGTGTGCGTTCGCAGCCGGGCAACGAAGCCAACAGGGCCAGGCAGGCCAGGAATCGGAGGGAGGCGGCAGCGTTCGAAGGCATGGCAATTTTCCGGGGCTGAAGTGCGAAGTATAGAACGGCGCTTCCTAGCCCGCCGGCGCCTCGTCCCCGGATCGCTGGCCCAGCAACTCGATGGCGGTTACGGCCAGCTCGGTCGACACGTCCACCCACAGGCGCATCTCCAGGTCGGCAACGTCGGCGCTCAGCAGGAAACTTGCTTCCAGCAGGCAACCGGCCGTGGCGGCATCGCGATCAAGCAAGGTATGCAGGATGGTTTGCTGGCCTTGCCCGGTGACGATGTCCAAGTAAGGGCGGGCGCCCTCTTCAGTGCCCTGCCAGTCGCCGAGCACCCGCACGCGATACTCGCCTGCGGGCAGGCTCGCGTAGGGACCGTAGACGAGGTAGCCCGCACGGCCGTCTGTGCTCAGGATGCGCCGCTCCAGGCTGCCGACCTGGCGTTGCAGGCGAGCGTCGGTGACTGGGAACAGGTAGCGCGGGTTCGGGCTCCAGTGGCAATCCCAGTCACCGTCCAGCACCAGGCGCATCAGCTGCCGGGCGCTCTGCTTCCAGCTCTGCCTTGGCATGCCGACGGAACGGGGCGCCCTGCCTTCTTGATTGAGCAGCAACCACTGCCGAATCGCTTCGGCCAAGTCCGAGGCGGCATAGCCCTCGAAATAGTAAGCGTGCTCGCCCGCCACCTCCACGAAGATCGGCAGCTTGCGCGCGATGATGGGCAGGCCATGTCCGGCCGCCTCCACCAGGGGCAGTCCGAAGCCCTCGGCTTCCGAGGCGAAGATCAACGCCGAGCTGGCTTCGTACAATGCGCTCAGGCGCTTGTCGGCGATGCCCTCGAACCAATGCAGTCGTCGGCCCAATTCCGGATGGGCGCGCAGCTGTTCGGCGAACCCGTCCATCAACCAGCCCAGCTTGCCGACCATCGCCAGGTTGACGTCGACGCCTGAAGCCCACAGCAATTCGAAGGCCGCCAGCACTTGTGGATTGCCCTTGCGCGGCTCGATCGTACCGACCATCAGGAAGGTCGGACGCCCGGCCAACAATTCGGCGTCCGCGCGGCCATCGTCCCCGGCATCGGCCACATCGGCTGGCATGTCCAGGTCTGCGCCATGGTGGAAATGGCCGATGGCCAGGGGCCGCAGTCGCGGTGGTCGTGACTGGTCGCACCACTCGGCCACTTCGCCGGCGACGGTGCGCGAGACGCAGCACAGACCGTCCGCCAGGGTCGATATCGCGCTGAACCAGCCCTGCAAGACTTTCAGGCTGCCCGGGTTCACGCGCTCGGGCAGGTGGATCGGCACCAGGTCGTGGAGCAGGAAATAGAGCGATACGCCGCGCCGGCGCAGGCGGTCGAAGGTCTCGTAATGCTGCGGGATGATATGCGCGGAAAGGTCCAGGCCAAGGAAAATGTCGGCGGGCGCGGCATCGAGCAGCGCGTCGGTTCCGGGTTCGCCTTCGGCGCCCATGAATTGGTGGACAAAGGCGCGGGCGTAGCGGAACACGCCGTCATCATCGAAGTAGACCGGCTCGACCCGGTAATTGCCCCAGGTCGCGGACAGCAACTCGCGCAGGATATTGCGCACGACACGCTGGATTCCGGTGCGGGCGTCGTGCCTGGCGAAATAGGAAATATCGACAATCAGCTGCCGTTCGCGCCCCGGCACCGGATGGCACTCCGACTGTGCGGCCGCGAGCCGTCGGCCGACATTGGCATCGACCGAAGCAGCCTTGAACAAGGGCGCAAGGGCTGCGCTCTGGCGCGCCAATGCGTTCCAGCGCTGGTCTGCAGTGGCAGGACCAGGCGCCGGCTTGGGCACGTCCGCACGCTTGACTGTAGCCTCCATGGCATCGAGCGCGGCGCGGGCGCAGCGCTCCCAGGAAAACACCCGGGTCCGTTCGGCCCCGTGTTCGACCAAGTCCCGGCGGAAACCGTCGTCGGTCAGGGCGCGCAGCATGAGCTTGCTCATCGCCTCGTCCGAGTCGGGCGGGAACATGGCTTCGGGATAGCCGATCACCTCGGGCAAGCTGCTGGCGTCCGCGCCGATGACCGGCGCACCGCAGGCCATCGCCTCCAGTGCCGGCAAGCCGAATCCCTCGTAAAGCGAAGGGAACACATACAGATCGCAAGCGTTGTACAGGCCCACGAGGTCCGGATCCGGGACGAAGCCCACGAAGCGCAGCTCATCGCGCGCCAGCTCGCATTGCGCGGCCAAGCCGACCAGCGCTTCGTACTCGCGCGCGGGCGGCTGTCCGACGATCACCAGTTGCCGGGCTTGCCGGACGGCGGGCGGCAGCGCCGCGTACGCCCGAATCAGCCCGGCGATATTCTTGCGGGCGTCGAAGCCGCCGGCATACATCACGAACGGCCGGGAAATTTCGTAGCGCGCCGCCAGCGCCGCTGCGCGATGGGCGTCTTTCGGCAGGCGCTTGAAAATCGGATCGATCGAGCCGGAGATGTTCACCACTTCGCCGGCTGCGAGTCCAAGCAATTGCAGCGCCTCGGACCGGGTGTGGTCGGAAATCGCGAGAAACAAGTCGGCCTCGCGAAGATCCTCGATCTTGCGGTCATACCAGCTGCGCGCGTGCGGATCCGACAGATACATCTGGCTCATCGCCATCGGGATCAGGTCGTACAGCGTGACGGCGGTGCAGACACGGGGCGAACTGCCGCGCCCGACCGATGTCGCCACCGAGTCGCCCCAACCCTCGAACAGGGATGCCACATGCACAATGTCCGGCTGCAAGGCGTGCAGGAAATCCTCGCGCAGCAGCTCGGCGCTACGAAGCTTCCACGGCTCGGGCCGCTCGTGCGTCGCGGCCGGGAACGGGTTGTCCCACAGCACGATCTGTTCCTGGGGCAACAGCCCGTCAAAGGTGGCGCGGATGTCCTCCACCGCCTCGGGCAAGCCACCATTGAGCGCGATCCAGAAATCGTGCCCCCGGCCTTCGCGAATCATCGCCAGGGCGAGGCTCTTGGAGTAGCGGCCGATTCCCCGGATGCGGCTGCCGGCCCCTTGGCAGGCCTGGAGATCGATGACGATGCGCATCAGCGGACGCCCTCGTCGGCTGGCGCCTGCTTCAGCACCGGGTACCGGGCCAGGATCTGCTCGGCGTCTTCGCTGATCGCCAGCGCGCGCGGCGGCGGTGCAGGCGGTTCGGTCGGGTTGGCGAGCGGAATGGCATGCTCGCCCCCGCCGCGATGCATCGCATCGGCAGGGTCAGGCGACCGGTTCGAAGCGAGCCGGCGAATCGCGACCAGGCACGCGTTGCGGGCGGCCACGGCCAAGGTCATGACACGCCGCAAGGGACTGGTCAGTCGCCAGGAACGGCTGGAAACGATGTCCTGGAAGTCCCGCTGGGCCCGCGCCAGCGCGGCGAGGCTCGCTTCATGCTCGAGCAGCGCCCCGCTCCATCCCGCTTCGGCGGCCAGTCGCGCGGCCTGCAGGTCAAGCACCGTGCGCGACAGGTCTTCCACCGCCTGTCCTGAGGCCTGCAAGCGCGTGCTGAGCAACGCGACTCGCGCCTTGCGCGCCTGCAACTCGGCCTCGCGCTCGGCCAGCGCGCTGCGCAACGTGGCGATGCTCGCCTCGCGCTCGGCCAAGGAAAGTTGCAACGCCGAAATATCCGCTTCGCGTCCCGCCAACAGCTGCTGGAGTGCCGACAGCGTCGTCTCACGCTCGGACAGCTTCAACTCACGCTCGGACAACTCCGTGCGCAGGTGCGAAAGGCTCAGTTCGCGATCGGCCACGGCCTCGTGCAAGCGGGAGACCTCCGCCTGTGCCTGCAGCAGGTCCGCATGGCCACTTGCGAGTGCTGCATCCTTTTCGGCGACGATCTGGTCCAAGCGGCCGATCTGTTCCGCGCGAAGCTGTGACAGCCCCTCGACCGCAGCAATGTGCGTGGCCAGGCCCTGCTCGTGGCCCTGGTGGTCGAGGATCTGGCGCAGCACGAAATCGTCATGGACATTCGGCGGCGTCGCGAACGCGGCGGCCAATCCGGCATGTTCGCTCGCCAGGTAGAAACGGTTCAGGCCATCGTTGTAGACGAACAGGTAGCCGCGATCGAGCAACAGCGATTCCCAGCCGGCATGCGTGCTGACCGAGGAATTGGGTTCCGTCGCCTCGACCAGGATCAGCCAGGGCCGCAGTTTGGCAAGGTCAATGCCCCGCAACACATCGGCTTCGGCGCCTTCGGCATCCACCTTCAGGAAATGCACGGTCTCCACGCCATGCTCGGCGCAGATCGCATCAAGCGTTCGCACCTGCACCTTGCGGGCGATGGGCGCGTAGCCCTGGGCTTGGTGGCGCTGGGCGAAGTCGGCGCTGGAAGTGGACAGCCCGGTGTCGGGAATCTCGAAGAAGTCGACCACGCCTTGCGCGGCACCGGCGGCCACGCCCAGGTTGATGTCGCGCGGACGTTCCTGGCAGAGCTTCTGGTACCAGAACTCGACCGGCTCGAGATTGATGCCGTGCCAGCCCTGGTCGTAGAAGGCCTTGGTCACCGAGTCGATGCGCGGGTCCTGGGCACCGACGTCAATGTAGAAGCCCGTGGCCAAGCTGCGGAACACCCGCGCCAGCATCACGTCTTCGTGATTTTGCGCGTAGGAAACGAAAGTCACGAGACGGTCAACCCGATCGACGGCGGCAGCCAGGCGGTGCCCACGAAGGACGGCTTGTCCAGGTTGGCCACGGTGAAGATCAGCGCCAGGTCGCGCCACTCGTAGTTGTTTTCCAGATGCGTTTCGCTGCTGACCAGCGCGGTGGATACCGAATAGGTGCCGGCGCCGATATTCATCGCAAAGCGGATGCTGAAATCGATGGTGGTGCCGGCCGCGACATCGGTCAGGGCCTGCTCGGTGTAGTGGGTGTTGGTGCCATACACTGCCGCGCCGAGGCGGTCCTTGATCATGTAGCCGAGCACCAGGCGCGGCACCGCGCGGAGCACGCGCACGCGGATGCGCAGTTCCACTGGCTGGCCGACATTGACGAACTCCACCGGCGCACCCTGCGCGTCATGCAGGCTGATCTCGGACACCGTGGCCTCGCCCGTGCCGGAAATCGTCTGCGCGCGACCATCATCGAGGCGCGTCACGGTGACCGTCTGGTTCTCGCGTTGCGCGATCAGCGCGTTGTAGTAGTCCATCACTTCTTCAACGCCGCCGTCCTTGATCAGGCGCCCCTGGTCCAGCAGGATCGCCCGGCTGCACAGCTGCTGCACCGCCGAGCGGTCATGCGAAACGATCAGCAAGGTGGTGCCGCGTTCGCGGAACTGGCGGATGCGATCGAAACTCTTGTGCTGGAAATAGGCATCGCCCACCGCCAGCGCTTCGTCCACGATCAGGATGTCCGGGCGTACCGCCGTTGCCACGCCGAAGGCGATGCGCATCTGCATGCCGCTGGAGTACGTGCGCACCGGCAGGTCGAAGTAGTCACCGATTTCGGCGAAGGCCTCGATCTCCGGCAACATGCGTGCGATCTCGGCCTGCGAGTGGCCCATCAGGCCAGCAGCGTGGCGGCAGTTCTCGCGCCCGCTGAGGTCGGGATTGAAACCCATGCCGAGTTCGAGAATCGCCGAGATGCTGCCCATGGCCGCGACCTGGCCTTCATTGGCGCGCGCCGTTCCGGTGATCAGCTTGAGCAAGGTGCTCTTGCCCGCGCCGTTCTGGCCGACGATGCCGATGGCCTCGCCCCGGCTGATGTTGAACGAGACATGGCGCAGCGCCCAGAACTCGTTCGCCGCCCTGGCGGGCCCGCCCAACCAGGAAAGGATCCGCCGCCACGGCGACGGGAAGCTGCGATAGACCTTGCCCAGGTCCACGACCGAAAGCAGGGTTTCGCTCACAGCACGTCCACCATGTCCGGTGCCGCGCGCCGGAACAGCAGCAGCGCCGCGCCAAGCAAGAGCAGCGCCAGTCCCGCCACCCAGAACACGCCATGTCCGATCGGCGCTTGCTGGTAGAGGATGACCTGCTGGTAAGCCTGCACGATCGGCAGCATGGGATTGAATGCCAGCCAGCTCTGGAATTGCCCGGGCACGATGCTGGGCATGTACACGATCGGCGTCAGCCAGAACCACAGCTGCAGCACAATGACCATGACCTGGCCAATGTCGCGCACGAATACATTGAGCACCCCGAGCAACAAGCCCAGGCCCAGCGCGAACGCCACCGTCACCGCCACCAGCGGCAGCAGCCACAGCAGCTCCACGGTCGGCAGATGGCCCATCAGCAGGAAGATCGCCATCATGGCGATGAACAGCAGCAGGCTGTTCACCAGCGCCGACCCCACCACGATCAGGGGCAGGCAAATGCGCGGAAATACAATCTTCTTCAACAGGCTGGCGTTGTCCACGAAGATGCTCAGGCAGCGGCTGGTGATCTCGCTGAAAAGCGACCAGGCCAGCGAGCCGGACATCAGGTAGATGGCATAAGCGTGCTTGCTGGTGGTGCCGGGCAAACGCGCGGCCAGCACTTCGGACAGCACCAAGCTGAAGATAGCCACCTGGGCCAGCGGCTGCAGCACCATCCAGGCCGCGCCCAGATGGCTGCGGGCGACCCGCGCGCGCAAGTCGTTTCTCACCGAGGACGCGATGAAGAAGCGATAACGCCACAATGCGCGGTACAGCTCCAACACGGGCCAGCCTTTGTAATTGCCCGAATGCACGGGGGTGCGTACTCGTGGCCGTGAATGATAACCGGCGACCCACGGCCGACCAAGTCCCGGCCAGGGCGCGTTCAGTCCCGAAACAGCTGGACTTTCAGCGCTTCTGCGGCGCTGCGCCAATCGTGGCGGCGCACTTGCGCGGGGTCGGCCAGGCGACCCTGGCGCCATCGCTCCAGCCAGTCTTCGATGGCTGCAGCCAAGGCGGGGGCATCGTCGCCGCGAAAATAATCCGCGCCTTCGCCCGCCACTTCCCGAAATACCGCGAGGTCGCGGGCCAGGATGGGCAGGCCTTGTGAGGCCGCCTCGACCAGCGGCAGGCCGTAGCCTTCGCCCTGCGATGCCGCCAGCAGCAAGTCCGAATCGCGGTAGCAGTCCAGCAACGCGGCATCGTCGGCGCCCTCAACCCAGCGCAGGCGACGGTTTGATTCGGGATGCGCACGCAGGCGCTGCAGCAGTTCCGGAACGGCCCAACCGGGGCGCCCGGCAATCACCAACTCCACGGCATGGCCGCGCCGCCAGAGCAGTTCAAAGGCCGCCAGGGCCTGGGCATGGCCCTTGCGCGGTTCCACCGTGCCAACCATCAACACGCGCGCAGCATCAGCGTTGCGCAACGCGCGCGCCGGCTTCGCGCAAGCGAAGGCTTCCAAGTCCGAGCCCAGTGGAAAGACCAGAACTTGTGGCGCCCGCTGCTGCGCGTTCAGGGCGAGGCGCGCACGCAGATCCGCGGCCACGCTTTCGGAAATACACAGGAGGCGATCCGACAACGCGGCCACCGTCTGGTACCACTCATCAAAGCGCTCGGACACGCCCGGCGGAAACCAGTCCGCCCGTTGCAGCGGTAGCAGGTCGTAGATGACGAAGCTGATATCCACGCCTTGGGCGCGCAGGCGCTCCAGCGCCGGCCGGGCGACGGCAGCGCGGTCGCGTATCAGGTCCAGGCCGAGGAATTTGTCGCCGGCCTTCGGCAGCAGCGGCAGGTCGCCGCCGGCTTCGCCGGGCCGTAGCCCGAGCATGCGCGCGAGGAAAGCGCGGGCGTGCACATAGCCACCGGTCGAAGCCAGGCGCACGGGCTCGACACGAAAGCCCGCCGGCGCCTGCAGCAGCCACTGGCCGAGAATGCGGCGCACGACCCGCTGCACGCCGGCGCCGTGGTCTTCGCGGTCGATCTCGGTGACGTCCACGTACAGCGAATGGCCCGCCTGCACCGAGGGCGCCGCAGTCGCTGAGCTGCGGTCCACGCAAGCGCGCAGCAGTTCGCCCGGATCAACCAGCTCGGCGACATTGCCAGGCGCCGGCGCCGCTTGCAGTTCAGGCAAGCGGGCCGCCGCGGCGCTGAACTTCGCACGCAGGCGGCGCAGCGGTGCGGTGATGCGCCAGCTCTGGCTGGCGCGCATGCGCTGCAATTCCAGTTCCAGCGCCCGGTTCATCTGCAGGGCCTCCTGTAATGCCAGATACGCGGCGCCCAAGGGGCGCAGGCGCTCGGCTTCGCTGTCGGGGGGCGCGTCGGGCAGCTCGGACATCAGGGCTCTCCCGGCCTGGGCGGCCGGCCGGTCGATTATGACCGCTGGCGGCGCGCTGGAGCGGGTGAAGGGAATCGAACCCTCGTCAGTTGCTTGGGAAGCAACAGCTCTACCATTGAGCTACACCCGCGGGGCGCGCGGCCATTATGGGGTCGGCCGGGAGGCCGCCGCAACGCGCTAAAATCCGCCCATGAAGCTGCAACTCAACGGCCAGCCCCGGGAATTCCCGGCCCCCCTCAGCATCCGTTCCCTGCTCCAGGCCATGGGCCTGGGCGAGCGCCGGGTCGCGGTCGAGGTCAACCAGAGCATCGTGCCGCGCAGCCGCCACGATCAGCACCTGCTCGACGAAGGCGACCAGGTCGAGATCATCCAGGCGATAGGAGGCGGCTGATTGCGCCATAATTCACCCATGAACTCGCCGTCCTCCCTTGACACCCCGCTGGTCATCGCGGGCAAGCACTATCGTTCCCGCCTGCTCACCGGTACCGGCAAGTTCAAGGACTTCGAGGAAACCCGCCTCGCCACCGAAGCCGCCGGCGCCGAAATCGTCACCGTCGCGCTGCGACGCATGAACCTCGGCCAGAACGCCAACGAGCCCAACCTGCTCGACGTGCTGCCGCCCGATCGCTACACCATCCTTCCCAACACCGCCGGCTGCTACAACGCCGCGGATGCCGTGCGCACCTGCCAGCTCGCGCGCGAATTGCTCGACGGCCACAAGCTGGTGAAGCTCGAGGTGTTGGGCGATCCACGCACGCTGTTCCCGGACGTGGTGCAGACACTCGCCGCCGCCGAGACCCTGGTGAAGGACGGCTTCGACGTCATGGTTTACACCTCCGATGATCCGATCCTGGCCAAGCGCCTGGAGGAAATCGGCTGCGTCGCGGTGATGCCGCTTGCGGCACCGATCGGTTCGGGCCTGGGCATCCAGAACAAGTGGAACCTGCTGGAAATCATCGACAACGCCAAGGTGCCGATCCTGGTGGATGCCGGCGTGGGCACGGCATCGGACGCCGCCATCGCAATGGAGCTCGGCTGTGACGGCGTGCTGATGAATACCGCCATCGCTTCGGCGAAATATCCGGTGCTGATGGCCAGCGCCATGCGCAAGGCCATCGAGGCCGGGCGCGAAGCCTTCCTGGCCGGTCGCATCCCGCGCAAGCGCAACGCCAATGCCTCCAGCCCCGTTGACGGGCTGTTCTTCTGAGCGATGAGCAGCGACGCCTCCCGTCCTGCCGCGCCCACCGAACCCAACCTGCGCGAGCGCCCGATCCGCAGCTTCGTGTTGCGACAGGGGCGCGCCACGCCAGCACAGCGGCGTGCGTTTACCGAACATTGGCCGCGCTTCGGCATTGACTACAGCGGCGAGTCGCGCGACTTCGACGCCGCCTTTGGCCGCAAGGCCGAGCACGTGCTGGAAATTGGATTTGGCAACGGCGAGCAGCTGGCCTTCGCCGCCGGCAATGAACCCGCGCGCGACTTCATCGGCGTGGAAGTGCATGGCCCCGGTGTCGGCCGCCTGTTGAACGACATCGCGGCCGGCGGCCACGGCAATGTGCGTGTTTACCAGCATGACGCCGTGGAAGTGCTCAAGCACGAGATCGCCGATGCTTCGCTGCAGGAAGTGCGCATCTACTTCCCCGATCCCTGGCACAAGAAGCGCCACCACAAGCGCCGCCTCGTGCAGCCGGAATTCGTGAAGCTGCTCTGCGCGAAACTTCGCCCGGGCGGCCTGCTGCACCTGGCCACCGACTGGGCCGACTACGCGCGCCATATGTGGGAAGTGCTCGACGCCGAACCCCTGCTGGAAAATATCGCCGGCCCTGGCGCCGCCGTGCCGCGCCCGGACTGGCGCCGGCAAACGCATTTCGAGACCCGCGGCCAGAAGCTCGGCCACGGAGTGTGGGACCTGGTCTACCGGCGCCGCTGAGATGGGAACCGACCTGGTCCTGACCCGCGACATGGTGCTGGTGCTGGGCCTGGTCGTGTTCACCATGACCATGTTCATGTTCCAGCGCATCCGCCCGGATGCAACGGCGCTGGTGGTGCTGGTGGTGCTGGGCATCACCCGACTGGTGCCGGCCGACGAATTGTTCTCGGGCTTTTCCGGCAACGCGGTGATGAGCATCATCGCCACCATGATCCTGGGCGCGGGCCTGGACCACACGGGCGCGCTGAATCGCCTCTCCGCCTGGCTGTTGCGACGATCCAAGGGCGTCGAAGAACACCTCATCCTGTGGACATCGGCCGTGGCCGGACTGATGTCGGGCTTCATGCAGAATCCTTCGGTCACGGCCTTGTTCTTGCCGGTGGCCTCGCGGCTGTCCTCGCGCACCGGCGTGTCGCTGGCGCGCCTGCTGCTGCCGCTGGCGGCGGCCATCATCATGGGTGGCGGCCTGACCATGGTCGGCAATTCGCCGCTGCTGCTGCTCAACGACCTGGTGCAATCGGCAAATCGCAACCTGCCTTCGGGCGCGGCCACGCTCACGCCCTTCCAGATGTTCCGGCCGCTGCCCATCGGCATCACCCTGCTGATCGCCGGCCTGCTGTACTACCGCTACCCGGGCCGCAAATGGTTGCCGAGCGCGGACGAGGTCAATGACGCCGTCACCCCGGCGCGCACCGAAAGCTATTTCGCCCAGGCCTACGGCATCGAAGGCGAGGTGTTCGAGCTGACGGTCGGCGCGGAGAGTTCACTGGTCGGCATGTCGGTGGGCGAAGCCGAAGCGCAACTGGATGCACCGCTGTTCCTGGCCCTGCAGACCGGCAACGAAGCGCGACTTGCGCCACCGGCCGACCAGATGATCTGGGTCGGCAGCGTGATCGGCGTGATGGGCAAGCGCGAGCAGGTGCAGGCCTATGCCGATGCGCATGACCTGAAGCTGTCGGCACGCCTGCGCAATTTCGCCGACCTGTTCGACCCCAATCGCGCCGGCATCTCTGAAGCCGTGGTGCCGCCCACTTCGCAATTCATCGGCCGCACCCAGGCGCAGCTGCGCTTGCGCAAGCGCTTCGGCATCAGCCTGCTGGCGATCAACCGCGACAAGAAGATCCTGCGCGCCGACATCCGCCAGCTGCCGCTGCGCGCGGGCGACATGCTGGTCTTCCACAGCATCTGGTCGGACCTGGGCCAGGCCGGCATCAACCGCGATTTCGTCGTCGTCACCGACTACCCGAAGCAGGAACAGCGGCCGCACAAGATGCGCTGGGCGCTGGGCCTGTTCGTGGTGTCGATGGCGCTGGCGCTGAGCACCTTGCTGCCGGTGCCGGTGGCGCTGATGGCCGGCGCCGTGGCCATGGTGGTCACCGGCGTGCTGAACATGGACGAAGCCTATTCGGCGGTGAACTGGAAGACGGTCTTCCTGATGGCCTGCCTGATTCCGCTGGGCTGGGCGATGGATTCCACCGGCGCGGCGAACTGGGTGGCGCAGCAGGTGATCGAGCGCGTCGGCTCCTCAATGCCCTTCTGGGTATTCCAGACCGCCATCGCCCTGCTGACCATTTCCTTCAGCCTGGTGATCGGCAATGTCGGCGCCACGGTGGTGATGGTGCCGATGGCGATCAACGTGGCGCTGGCTTCCGGCAGCAGCCCGCTGGCTTCGGCGATGCTGGTGGCGCTGTCGGCCTCGAACAATTTCCTCAGCCACTCCAACCCGGTGATGTCGATGATCGCCGGCCCTGCGGGCTATCGGCCGCGCGATATGTGGCGCACAGGCGGGCCCCTTACGCTCGCCTATCTGCTCATCACACTAATTGCCGTGAACTTGTTGTTCTAGTTCGCTGGGCCGAGGCGTGAAGGCGCCGGCGGGGTTGGCGAGTGCCGCCTCCGATTGAAGCGCGCTGGCGCGGCGTACTCGCCTTGTCGAGTCCGTAGGCGGTGGAGGGAGGGGGTATGGCCAGAGGGCGGGCAGGATGCCCGCCCGGACCCGAGTGAGTTGGCAGGAGCGGCTTACGCCCGAGGGGCAGGACATACCCCCTCCCTCGACCGCCGGAGCGCCTCAGCCTGAAGCAAGTACGCCGCACCAGCGCGCGTCAGGCGGGGAGCGAGAACTCCAGTTGGCCGTCGGGGTGCTCGGTCACCACCACCGCGCGCAGGGATTCGCCGCGGCAGGGCCCACCCACGCAGAAGCCATCCGACAGCCGGAAGCTGGCGCCGTGCGCCGCGCAGACCAGGTTCTGCTTGTCTATCAGGAACTTGCCCGGCGCGTAGTCCAGGCGCCGCCCTTCGTGGGGGCAGGCGTTGACCCAGGCGCGCAGCTGGCCCGCATCGGTTTGGACGAAGATGGCTACATTTTCGCCGGAAATATTCGCGGTAAGCGCCGTGATGCCCACTTCTGGCAGGTCGGCTCTGCGAATTAACGAAGCACTTACACTTTCCCCATTGGGCATGGGCACACTCCTCTTACCCGGCAGTTTGTCACGTCCCCCATGCCTATTTTCGTCCATCGCTTTTTCACCTACACCCCCAGCAAGCCGCGTCATCCCCTGCTTCGCCTGGTGC
This sequence comes from uncultured Gammaproteobacteria bacterium, assembly GCA_966096795.1. Taxonomy (GTDB): domain Bacteria; phylum Pseudomonadota; class Gammaproteobacteria; order Xanthomonadales; family Xanthomonadaceae; genus Arenimonas. The sequence continues at coordinate 37,751 of CBHTVR010000012.1, read as the reverse complement.
TGGGTCTGTTGGGTCTGGTCCTGCTTGCCGTGCTGGTGGTGGTGGGCCTGTTCGTCGGCCTGGGCATGCTGATGTTTGCCGCCGTGCGCCGCATGCTGCGTCGTGGCGATGCCGCGCCGGCCACGGCTGCCGCGAACGAAAATGTCATCGACGGCGAGTACTCGGTCGTCAACAAGTCCAATCCCTCGCTCAGCCTGCGCTGAAGCCCGCGCTGCCGCTAAACTCGGGCTTTGCATTCAAGGCCTGAGCCGTGGCTGATTTCGTTTTCGCACCTTCCGCGCCCGCGACCGTCGCCGTCGCCGGCAGCAGCGCGCTGTTCCCGGTGCACCGAATCTACTGCGTCGGCCGCAATTTCGCCGAGCACGCCAAGGAGATGGGCGCCGAAGTTTCGCGCGGGCGGCCGGTGTTCTTCATGAAACCCGCCGATGCCCTCGTCACCGATGGCGACGTGCCCTACCCCAGCGCCACTGCCGACCTGCACCACGAGGTCGAGCTGGTGGTCGCGATTGGGGCCGATGCGCAGGGCGAAGTGCAGACGGACCAGGCGCTGGACTTCGTGTTCGGCTACACCGTCGGCCTGGACCTGACCCGCCGCGACCTGCAGGCCGAGGCCAAGGACAAGCGCCTGCCCTGGGATATTTCCAAAGGTTTCGACGCGTCCGCGCCGATCGCGGCCATCGTTCCGGTGGCGAGCGCCGGCCACGATTTCAGCCGCCGGCTGTGGCTCGAGGTGAATGGCCAGCTGCGCCAGCAGGCGCCGCTGAGCGACATGGTGTTCAGCGTCGCCGAGATCATCCACGAACTGTCCAAGCTGTTCGCCCTGAAAGCGGGCGACCTGATCTACATGGGCACGCCCTCGGGCGTGGCGGCCCTGAGTCGCGGCGACCAATTCCATGCTGGCGTGGACGGCCTGGCCGAGCTGCGCGGGCGTATCCTTCCCTGACCCACCCAGCCCTCCGGAGGCAGTCATGAGCTTCATGTCCGAGTTCAAGGAATTTGCGATGCGCGGTAATGTCATCGACCTCGCCGTCGGCGTGGTGATTGGCGGCGCCTTCGGCAAGATCGTCACCTCGCTGGTGAACGACATCGTGATGCCTGTGATCGGCAAGGTGGTGGGCGGGGTGAACTTCACCGAGCTGGCCGTGGTGCTGACGCCCGCGCAGATGGGGCCGGACGGCAAGGAAGCGGCGGCCGCCGTGCTGCTGCGCTATGGCGCCTTCATCCAGAGCATCATCGACTTCGCCCTGATCGCCTTTGCGATCTTCATCGCCATCCGGGTGATCAACCGCCTGCAGCGCAAGCAGGAAGAAGCGCCGGCCGCACCCGCGGCCCCGGCCGAGGACATCGTGCTGCTGCGCGAGATTCGCGACGCCCTGCGCTCGCGCTAAGCTAGGCCTCTGCAAGAACCACGGGGCGCCGGCAGACCCGGCGCCTCCTTTTTTGGAGTTCCCCGAATGAAGTTTCCCCTCCGTGCCGCGCTGGTCGCCGCCCTCTGTCTTGCCTGCAGCAATAGCTTTGCGGCCGACGCGACGGTGGACAAGAAGACGCTCGATGCCGCCAATGGTTTTGTCGCGGCTGCGCAGAAGGACACCGGCGCCTACGCCATCGTCGAATCGCTGACCACGGAAATCGGTCCGCGCCTGGCCGGTTCGCCGGCCTTCGATCGCGCCGTGCAATGGGCGCAGGACAAGTTCAAGTCGCTCGGCTACGACCGCGTGTATCTCGAGCCGGTGAGCTTCCCGACCTGGGAGCGCCGCCATGAAAGCGCCGAAGTGCTCGCGCCGTTTCCGCAGCGTCTGGTGATTACCGCGCTGGGCGGAACCGTGGGCACGGGCGGCAAGCCGCTGGATGCCGAAGTGGTCGAGTTCGCCAACCTCGACGCGCTCAAGGCCGCGCCGGAAGGCTCGCTCACCGGCAAGATCGCCTACATCGCCAATCGCATGGAACGCTTCAAGGACGGCCACGGCTACGGCCCGGCCGTCGCCGCGCGCAGCGGTGCTTCCACTGCGGCCAGCAAGGGCGCGGTGGCGCTGGTGATCCGCTCCATCGGCACCGACTCGGACCGCATGCCGCACACCGGCATGCAGCGCTACGCCGACACCGGCGACAAGATTCCGGCCGCCGCGCTGTCCAATCCCGACGCCGACCTGCTATCGAACATGCTGCGTCGCGGCCAGCCCGTGCGCATTCGCCTGGACATTGACGTGGGCTTCAGCGGCAAGACCACCAACACCTTCAATGTGATCGGCGAGATTGCCGGTCGCGGCAAATTGGCGAAGGAAGTCGTCGTGATCGGCGGCCACCTCGATTCCTGGGACCTGGGCACCGGCGCGATTGATGATGGCGCGGGCGTGGCCATCACCATGGCCGCCGGCGCGATGATCGGCCGCCTGGAGAAGGCGCCGATGCGCACCATCCGCGTCATCGCCTTCGCCAATGAGGAACAGGGCCTGTACGGCGGCCGCGCTTATGCGGAAACGCACAAGGCCGAACTCGACCTTCAGCAGTTGGGTGCCGAGAGCGACTTCGGTGCCGGGCGCATCTACGCCTTCCGCGCCGCCGCTGCGCCGGAAGCGCGACCGGTGATTGAGCAGATCGGCGCGGTGCTGGCGCCGCTGGGCATTGCCTATGAAGCCACCGGCGCCGATCCTGGCCCGGACATCGGCCCGTTTGCGCGCCTGGGCATGCCCTACGGCGATCTTGCCCAGGACGGCACCGACTACTTCGACTACCACCACACGCCCAATGACACGCTCGACAAGATCAAGGCCAGCGACCTCGACCAGCAGGCCGCGGCCTATGCGGTGATGGCCTTGATGGCGGCGAACTCGCCGGTGGATTTCGGTCGCTCGCCGGTGGCCGACGAAGCCAAGAAGTAAGCGTGATTGGCGTCAGCGCGCCATTGCGCGCTGGCGCCGCCACTCCGACATCAGCACCGAACTGGCCGAAGCCACGTTCAAACTTTCGACCGCGCCGCTGCCGGGGATGGCGAGCTTGAGCGTGCTGGCCGCCGCGAGTTCCGGATCCACGCCGGTTTGCTCGGCGCCCATCAACAGCACGAGGCGCTCGGGCAATTTCGTGACGTAGAGCGATTGCCCGCCACGCACAACTGTGGCCGCCATCGTGAATCCTGCCGAAGTGAGCTGCGCGATGGCATTGTCGCTGCGGCCCAGGCGCACCAGCGGCAAGGCCTCGGCGCCGCCTTCGGCCACGCGCGCCGCGGCGCCCGACCAGGCCAGGGTGGAATGCTTGGGCAGGAGGATCGCCGATGCGCCGAAATGCGCCGCGCTGCGGGCGATGGCGCCGAAGTTGTGCGGGTTGCCCACGCCGTCCAGCCAGATCGCCAGCTGCGGGCCGGGCGCGAGTTCGCGCAGCCAATTCGACAGCGGCAGTTCCGGCGCGGGCATGGCGCCGAACACCACGCCTTCGTGGTGGGCGCTGCCGCTCAGGCGTTCGAGGTCTTCCGCTTCCACCAAGGTGTAGCCGAGGCGCTGCTTCACGCAATGCGCGAGCACGGCCTTCAGCGCAGGCAGGCGCGATTCGGTCAGCCAGACCTTGCGCAGGGCCTCGGGCCGATGCGCGAATAGCGACAGGCAGGCATTGAGGCCGTAGATGCGCATCTCGCTGGGTGGCTTGGGCGCTTCGGCCGCGGCGCGCTCGGGACGACCGGACGCGGCGCGTTCGCCACGCATCGGCGCCGGGCCGCGTGCGGGACGCGCCGCCTCGTCGCGCTGGCGGTCGCGTTCGCGCTCACGCTTGTCGCGCGGCGGACCGGAAGGACCGCGATACAGCGATCCCGAATCGGGCGGCGGCTTGCGTTCGGACATCGGCGTTCCAGGCAACGGTACAGGCCGCCAGTTTAGCCCCTGCTAGCCGCCGTGGCTGCTGTCCACTGAAGCGATGCGGCTTTCCAGGTCCTCGAGCATGCGCGCGCGTTCTTCCGGCGCCCGCGTGTAGCGCGCCAGCAGCAGGTAGAAAGCCGGCACCACGAACAGCGACAGAAAGGTCGAAAGCAGCACGCCGAACACCACCACCACGCCGATGGTCGAGCGACTGGCCGAACCGGCGCCATGCGCCAGCATCAGCGGCAGCGCGCCGGTGACGGTGGCCACGGAGGTCATCAGGATCGGGCGCAGGCGCGTGGCTGCCGCGTCGAGGATGGCATCGCGGATGGCCAGGCCTTCGTCGCGGCGCTGGTTGGCGAACTCCACGATCAGGATGCCGTTCTTCGCTGCCAAGCCGATCAACATCACGATGCCGATCTGGCTGAAGAGATTGATGGTACCGCCGGTAAGCTTCAGGCCCAGCAAGGCGCCCAGCACGGCCAGCGGCACCGTCAGCATGATCACCAGCGGATGCACGAAGCTTTCGAACTGCGCCGCCAATACCAGGAACACGATCAGCAGGGCCATGCCGAAGGTGAACATCGCTGCGCCACCGGCCTTGAGGTATTCGCGCGACTGGCCGCCGAAATCCACCTGCGCGGACTCGGGCAATTCCTCGCTCGCGGCCTTGCGCGCGAAATCAATCGCCTCGCCCAGCGGATAGCCCGGCGCGAGGCGTGCCGAGAGGGTGATCGAGCGCAGGCGGTTGAAGCGATTGAGCGTGCCCGGCTCGGCCAGCTCGCTGACCTGCACCACGCTCGACAGCGGCACCAGTTCGCCGCCGCGCGCATGCACGTAGAGATTCTTCAGGCCATCAATGCTGTTGCGGTCCTGGCGCTCGGCCTGCACCAGCACGTCGTATTCCTTGCCCTCGTCCACGAAGGTGGTGACGCGTTGCGAGCCAAGCATGGTCTGCAAGGTGTTGCCGATTTCGCTGACCGACACGCCAAGATCCGCCGCGCGGTCACGGTCGATGTTCACGCGCAGCTGGGGGCGCGTTTCCTTGTAGTCCGAGTCCACGCCGGTCAACTTCGGGTTGGCCTCGAAGCGCGCCAGCAGGCGGTCGCGCCAGCCCACCAGTTGCGCGTAGTCCGGCCCACCCAGCACCAGCTGCAGCGGCTGGCCGCCGCCGCGCACCAGGCCCTGGCGCACCTGCGGCAGCGCGCGTACGCCGGGAATCTTCGCCAGGTCCTTGGCGACTTTCTCGACCACCTGGTCGGTGGTTTCGGCGCGCTCGTTCCAGGGCTTGAGGATGACGATCGCCTGGGCGTTCTGCATCTCTCCACCGCCCCCGAAACCACCGGGCACGCGGGTATTGATCATCTTGATCGGCTTGTCGTCGCCCACGTACTTCAGCAAGGCCTTCTCGACCTTGCCGGCCTGGGTGACGGTGTAGTCGTAGCCGCCGCCTTCGGGGCCATTGGCCATCACGAAGAACGCACCGCGATCTTCGGTCGGCGCCAGCTCGCGTGGCACCGAAGTGAACAGGAACACGCTCGCCAGCAAGGCGCCGATCATCAGACCGAAGAAGAGCCAGGATTTGGCCACCTGGTGCGAGAGCGTGCGCTTGTAGCCTTCCGACAGCTGGACCAGGCGACGGTCCACCCACGCGCCAAAGCCGTGCCCGCCACGCTGGTGCGGGCGCAACAGCAACGAGCACATCATCGGCGTCAGCGTCAGCGCCACGAAAGCGGACAGCGCCACCGCGCCGGCCAGGGCCACCGCCAGTTCGCGGAACAAGCGGCCGTTGTTGCCTTCCTGGAAGGCCATCGGCACGAACACCGCGATCAGCACGGCGGTAGTCGCGATGACCGCAAAGGCCACCTGACGCGTGCCGCGCAGGGCCGCCAGCGGCGCGGGCTCGCCAAGATCCAGGCGCCGCTGCGCGTTCTCCAGCACCACGATGGCGTCGTCCACCACCAAGCCAATGGACAACACGAGAGCCAGCAGCGTCAGCAGGTTGATCGAGAAGCCGAAGGCCCACAACGCCATGAACGCGGCGATGACGCAGACCGGCACCGTCACCGCCGGAATGATCGCGGCGCGCGCGCTGCCCAGGAACAGCCAGATAACCGCCAGCACCAGGATGATGGCCTCGGCCAGGGTCTTGTAAACCTCATGCACGGCGACATCGATGTATTCGGTGGAATCGTAGGTCACGCCCATGTGCATGCCCTGCGGCAGCGACTGGTTGATGCGCGCGATCTCGGCCTTCACATCGTTGGCGACCTGCAGGCTGTTGGCCGTGGAAGTCTTGACGATGCCCAGGCCCAGCATGGTTTCGCCATTGCCGCGGAAATAGCTGCGGCGTTCGGCCGAATCCAGGGCGACGCGTGCCACTTCGCCCAGGCGCACGACGTGGCCGTCATCACCCCGCGTCAGGGCCAGCTTGGCGAAATCTTCCGCCGAGCGGAAACCGCGCTCCACGCGCACGGTGAAGTCGCGGTCGGTGGACTCGATGCTGCCGCCGGGCAGCTCCACATTCTCGCGGCGCAAGGCCGCTTCGATATCGCCCACCGCCAGCCCACGCGCGGCCAGCGCCACCGGGTTCGGATAGATGCGCATGGCATAGGTCTGGCCGCCGCCGACATTCACTTGCGACACGCCGTCAATGCTCGACAGGCGATCGACCAGGTAGCGGTCGGCGTAATCGGTCAGGGCCAGGGTGTCGAAGTTCGGGCCGATCAGGTTGGCCCAGAGGATGACTTCCGAGTCGGCATCGGCCTTCGCCACCTGCGGCGTGTCCACGTCCTCGGGCAGGCGGTCTAGCACGCGGCTGACCGCATCGCGCACGTCGTTGGCCGCGCCTTCGATATCGCGCGTGGTGGTGAATTCGATATTGATGCTGGAGCGGCCGTTGCGGCTGCTCGAGGTCAACAGGTCCACGCCTTCGATGCCGCTGACGGCGTCTTCCAGCACCTGGGTAATGCGCGTTTCCACTACCGCTGCCGAAGCGCCGGTGTAAGTGGTGTTGATCGACACCACGGGCGGATCGATGTCGGGCAGCTCGCGCAGCGGCAGGCGCGTGAAGGCAAAGATGCCGAGCACGATCAGCAGCAGGCTGACCACGGTGGCCAGCACCGGCCTGCGGATCGACAGGTCGGAAATCACCATGGGTCAGTTGCCCTTTTCCGCAGCGCTGGCACCTTGTTTCGCCGCAGCCGCGTCGACGATCTTGGCGCCGGGCTTGAGCTTGACGATGCCTTCCACCACCACGCGGTCACCGGCCTTCACGCCGTCAACGATCTCGACCCAACCGGGTCGGCGCGCGCCGATCTTCACCGGCACTTGTTCGACGGTATCGCCGGCAACGCGGAACAGGAAGCTCTGCTGGCCGAGTTGCTGCAGCGCCAGCTCCGGAACCTGCAGCGCCGGTCGCGCGGCCTGCTGCAGGCTCACGCGCAGCAGCATGCCCTGGCGCAGCTTGGCCGAGGCATTGTCGAACTCCGCGCGCGCCATCAGGGCGCGGGTGGAAGCATCCACGCGCGAGCCGACCGAAGTAATCACGCCCTCGAATTTCTCGTCGGGAAAGGCATCGCTGCTGGCCTGCACGGCCTGGCCTACCGCCAACGCCGAAAGCTGGCTCTCCGGCACCGAGAAATCCGCCTTGATGCGCGAGACATCATCGAGCGTGGTGATGACCGTGCCTGGCGTCACCAGCGAACCCGGGCTGACCATGCGCAGTCCCAGCACGCCAGCGAAGGGCGCCGTGATCACGCGATCACCCGCCTGGCTGCGGATCTGGTCCAGGCGCGCTTTCGCGGCGTCACGAGCCGCGCGCTGCGCGTCCAGAGTGCTGGCGGCGACCAGTTGTTTCTGCGCCAGCGCTTGCTGGCGTTCCAGCAGGGTCTGGGCCTCGCGATAGTCGGCGTCCGCTTCCTTGATGCCCGCGACCTGCGCGCTATCGGACAGCGTCACCAGCACCTGGCCCGCCTTCACCTGCTGGCCGCTGTCGAAGCGCACCTGCGCCACCGTCTCGCTGACCTTGGCGGTGATGCTGAGCGATTCGCGGGCATTGGCCGTGCCCAGCGCTTCAATGCCATCGCTCCAGGGCGCCGGCGCAAGCACCGTGGTGGTGACCACCGAAGGCGGCCCACCCGCGCCCTTGCTTTTGCCCTCGTCTTTACCACCGCAGGCGGCAAGCAGGACCACGCCGGCTAGAATCAGCAGGACGCGGGCCGCGTTTTGGCGGGGGCGCAGCATGGGGCTCATCGCGTTCTCCATCGGGCTCCGGCGCGAACCGGTCGGGCAGTTTAATCCAGGCGCACGTCCACGCCGTGTCATCAATGGTCCATGGCCGGCGCCGGCGGCACGGTCGCGCCGCGCCGGGTACGCAGGAAATAGACCAGGGGCAGGGCCAAAAGTGTCAGCAACATCAGCATCTGGAAGTCATTGACGTAGGCGATGACCGCCGCCTGGCGCGTGACCTCGGCATTGAGCGCGGCCGCGCCCTGCAGGCTTGTGGGATCCCAGGCGCTGGGCAGCAGACCCTGCTCGGCGCCGAAGGCCGGTACCCGCGAGGCAAGCTCCGCATGATTGGCCTGGGTGCCGCGCGCCAGCATCGTCATCACCACCGAGATGCCGATGCTCGAACCGATATTGCGCACCAGGCTGAAAAGACTGGCCGCTTCGGTGCGCTGCGCCGGCGGCAGCGTGGCATACGCCACGCTGGCGATGGGCACGAACACCAAGCCCAGGCCCAATCCTTGCAGAGCACCGATCCACACCACTTGCTCGCGCGAGATATCCACGCCGAAACCGGTCATCAGGTACAACGAGTACACGGTCATGACCATGCCGGTCATGATCGGCCAGCGCGCATCCATGCGCCCCAGCAGGCGCCCGACCAGCATCATGCCGAGCATGGTGCCGACGCCACGCGGCGCCAGCAGCAGGCCGATGTCGAGCACCGGGTAATGCATGATCTGGCTGAGGTACGGCGGCAGCAGCGCCAGCGTGGAAAACAGCACGATGCCGACCACGAAGATCAGCAGGCAGGCAACGGCGAAGTTGCTGTTGCGCCAAAGCCCGAGATCGAGCAGCGGATGCTCGTGGCTGCGCCAGTGCAGCAGGTAAAGCGTCAGGCCCAGGAACGCGAGCGCCGCTTCCATCTGGATTTCGATCGAGCCGAACCAGTCTTCACCCTGGCCGCGGTCCAGGCACAGCTGCAGCGCACCGATACCCAGCGCGAGCAGCGCCAGTCCGGTCCAATCAAGAGGCCGACTGTGCGGGCTTTCCTTGGGTACGCTGGCCAGGATGCCGAGCAGGGCCAGGATGCCCACCGGCAGGTTGATCAGGAACACCCAGCGCCAGCTGTAGAACTCGGTCAGCCAGCCGCCCAGCGGCGGCCCCAGGATCGGGCCGATCATGATGCCCATGCCCCACAGGGCCATCGCGGCGCCGTGTTTTTCCTTCGGGAACACATCGAGCAGCAGGCTCTGCGAAATCGGCACCAGCGCGGCGCCGAACAAACCCTGCGCCACGCGAAATATCACCATCTCGCCGATGCCCGTGGCCACGCCACACAACAGCGAGGCCACTGTAAAGCCGGCAACACTGAGCACCAGCAGGCGGCGGCGCCCGAGCGCGCCGGCGAGCCAACCGGTGACCGGCGTCATGATCGCGGCGGCAACGATGTAGGACGTCAACACCCAGGCCGTCTGGTCCTGCGTAGCCGACAGCGCGCCCTGCATTTCCGGCAGGGCGACATTGGCGATGGTGGTGTCCAGCGCCTGCATCAGCGTGGCCAGCATCACCGACACCACGACCAGGCCGCGGGCGCCCGCAGCCGGCATCGTTTCGGCGGTGGCAACGCCTGCGCTCATGCGACCGGATTCAGTTCGGCAGGGCGGCGGTGGCGCGCGCGGCAGCGGCCGGTTCGTGCACCAGGTCCACGGTGACGTCGGCGCTCATGCCAGCACGCAGCACCTGCGAATTGGCCTTGGCATCCACCAGCTCCAGGCGCACCGGGATGCGCTGCACGATCTTCACCCAGTTGCCCGAGGCGTTCTGCGCCGGCAGCACGCTGAACTCGCTGCCCGAGCTCGGCGCGATGGAGGCCACGCGCGCCTTCCATTTCACGCCCGGATAGCTGTCCACGCTGATTTTCGCGAACTGGCCGACGCGCAATTTCGCAAGCTCGGTTTCCTTGAAGTTGGCCTCGACCCATACCGGGTCGGTGGCGACCAAGGGCATGGCGACCTGGCCCGCATTGAGATATTCGCCCGCCTGCAAATCGTGGTTGCCGACGATGCCGGCGACGGGCGCAAACACCGATGCCTGCTGCAGTTCGAAGCGCGCCTTGGCCACGGCGGCCGCGGCGGCGCGATATTCGGGCAGCTGCTCGACCGGCATGGCGGCGTTGCCGCCGAGTGCGGCAGCGGCCTGCGCCTGCGCGGCGCGCGCGCTGTCGCGCTGCGTGCGTGCTTCGACCAGGGCGTGGCGGGCATCGTCGAGGCTCTTGCGCGGCACCAGTTGGCGCGCGGTGAGGTCCTGGATCCGCGCGAGGTCCTTCTCGGCCCAGCGCACGGTTTCATCCGCCGATGCGATCGAGCTGCCCGCGCCGCGCACCTGGGCGCGATCGGCATTGGCTTCGTTGCTCACCAGCGCGAGCTTGGCTTCGGCCTGGGCCAGCGCGATTTGCAGGGGCTCGGCGTCCAGGCGGAACAGCAGCGCGCCTTTTTGCACGAACTGGTTCTGGCCGACCGCCACTTCCACCACGCGACCGGGTACCTGCGCGGAGATCATCACGCGCTCGGCCTTGACATAGGCATTGCTGGTTTCCACGGCGCGGCCCGACTGGAACCACTCCCAGCCGAAGAAGCCCAGCACCAGCAAGGGGCCGGCGATCCACAACCACAGCGGCACGCGGCCGGCGGCGGCTTTCATTTGCGATTTCATTTTTCTGCCTTCGCGCGCATGGGCGCGCTGCGATCCTGGCGATCGAGTTCGTTGAGCGTGTCCTTGACGGTGGCCAGCACGCGCATGGTGGTTTTCAGATCCTCGGCCGAAACGCCGGCGAGCACTTCGTTGCGCAGGACGTTGGCAATCTGCTTCATCTCGACCATCACTTCGTCGGACTTCGGCGCCATGAACAGGCGCCAGCAGCGGCGGTCATCGGGATCGGCGCGGCGCTCGATGAAGCCGGCAGCTTCCAGGCGATCGATGACCCGTCCGACGGCGATCGGCTCGAGGTCGAGGTCTTCGGCCAGTTCGGATTGGGTGGCGCCTTGGGCCCGCTCGATCCGGCTGAGCGCGCGCCACTGGGCGCGGGTGAGCCCGAGTTGCGCGGAGCGCCGGTCAAACACGCGCCGGAACAGGCGGGTGATGTCGGCTACGGTATAGCCGAAGTTGGCCTTGTCGTTCATGACCGCCAATATACCTGCTTAGGATATTATCTACAAGTACAATGGCTGCCGCGTTCAGCTTTTGGCTGGGCTGGCCTCGATCGGCTCGATCAACTGCGGCCCCTGGCTGCGCGGATTGCTCACCGCCCGGTGGACCCGATGCCAGGCCAGGTCCGGGGTGGCCGCGCTCAGGGCGATGGCCGCAGCCTGTTCGGCATTGCCGTGCAGCCAGTCGTGCATCACCACGCCTTCCAGCATCACCGGCGTGCGGTCATGCAGCTGCAGCATGGCGCCCTCGGCCGCGCAGGTCAGGATGGCGAAGGTTCGCAACGACTCGCCCTCGGGCGTCTTCCACTGCTCCCACAGGCCCGCGAACATCAGCAGCGGGCCGCGCGTGTCGTGCACGTAATAAGGCTGCTTGATGCCGCCCTCCTCGCGCCACTCGTAATAGCCGCTGGCCGGCACCAGGCAGCGACGCGATTTCCAGGCGCTGCGAAAGGACGGCTTTTCCGACGCCGTCTCCAAGCGTGCATTGATCATGGAGGCGCCGATCTTGATGTCCTTGGCCCAACTCGGCACCAGGCCCCAACGCATCTGCTGCGCGCGCGCCTGCTTGCCGTCAGCAGCAATCAGCCACGCCTGCTGCGTGGGACAGAGGTTGTAGGTCGGTTCGGGATCGGTGTCGGGCAGCAGCAAGTCCAATGCCTGCGAGAAGGCGTGGACTTCAGCCCAACTGATGCCTTGCGTGAAGCGTCCGCACATGGCGCAGCTCCGAAGCTGGTGCCGACACCCGGATTCGAACTGGGGACCTACCGCTTACAAGGCGGTTGCTCTACCAACTGAGCTATGCCGGCATGGGTGCAATTCTAGCGCGTTCAGTTGCAGGGCGAGGCGATGGCCTTCAATGCCGGACTCGGCAGCAACGCCTGCCACTGGAAGCCCGGCGCGGCGGCCAGGTCGATCCACCATTGCGAAACCGATTCGGTACGCGGCTCCAGCATCGGGCTGTAACCGAGCGCGGCGACGGCGTCGCGGCGCTTCGTGGCGTTTTCCAGATCGCGGAACGTGCCCAGCGAGATGGTGTCCTGCTGCGGGCCGGCGGTGACCACGTAGTACTCGGAAATTCCCTTGGCCGACAGCGCACGCGCCACCAGCAAGGCATCGGCGCGCGATGCGGCCGGCGGCAGGAATACCCGGTAGCCGCGCAGCGCCACGGCGGGCACTTCGCGGAACTGGATGCGCTCGACTTTCGGCAACAGCGCGTCCATGGCCTGGCGCAAATCGGCGGGCGTTTCGAACGGGCCCAGGCTCAGGCAACTCGCTTTCGAGTCCATCAAGGCCGGCGCCTCGCTCAATTCGGCGGCATCGGGCAGCGGGCGCTTTTCCACTTCGCTCAGCAGGCGCAGGCGCGGAACATTCGCGTCCAGCGCGGGCAGCACCGGCGGCGCGGCATCACGATGCCCGGCCCACCATGCCGCCACGCCAAGATTCATGCACAGCAGCAGGATCAGCAGCGCGCGCTGCAGCATGCTCACGCCGCTTGCCCACGCACATAGCTGGCCATGCCGTCGATCACCAGCGAGGGCAAGTCGTGGCGCGGCCAATGGTCAATCCCGGCGAATAGCGCCGCGCCGCCGCCGCCCACCAGCAAGGTCGGGCGTGCGCCCAGGCGTTGTTCGGCCAGGCGCAGGCTGCGCTCCAGCAGGCCCAGGATGGCGCCTTCGCAACCAGAGGCGATGGCATCGGCGGTGTCGCTGGCGAAATCCGCAGCCACGCCCGGTGCCAGGTCGAGTTGCGCAAAGCGCGTGGCCAAGGCTTCGCGCATGTGCTGGGGCATCGGCGCGATGGAACCGCCCAGGTGCGTGCCGTCCGTGTCGAGCACGTCAATGGTCAGGGCACTGCCGGCCGATACCAGCAGCCACGGGCCGTCATTGCGTTCGCTCGCTGCCAGCAGGGCCAGGAAACGATCCACGCCCAGGCGCGAAGGTTCGGCGTAAGCGATGCGCAAGCGGCCGCACACGGCCTGCGTTTGCACCGCTTGCACGCGCACACCGGCAGCTTCCAATGCGGACGTGAGCGCGCCGCGCCGTTGCTCCGAGGCCACCGAAGCGAGCCAGGCTTCGTCATGGCCGTCCTGCGCGCCGATATGGCGCAGCAGAGAAGGCAGGGCATCGTCCTGCTCGTGGCTGATCGCGAGGATCTCGCCGCGATGGCCCTGGGCGTCGAGCAAGGCGCACTTGAGCCGGGAGTTTCCAAGGTCCAGCAACCAGCGGCGGCGCATTGTTTTCATCGCGAAGTCCTCAGGCCGGTCGCAGGCTGGCTTCGCCGCCATGCACCTGCACCTCGCTGCCATCATCCGCTTCCAGGCGCAGCGCGCCATCGGCAGCAACGCCCAGGCACAGGCCGGCGATCACGCGCGCGCCATCCTGCACCTGCACGCGCTGCCCTCGCAGCGCGTCCAGGCCCTGCCAGCGCCACAGGAAATGCGCCAGGCCATGGGCATCAAATTCATCCAGGGCCGGCAACAGCGCCGCCATCAGCGCCGCGGCGACCGCGTTGCGCGACACCGGCGCAGCCGAGAACTGGCTGAGGTCGCACCAGGCCTGGTCGATCTGCTGCGCGGCGTCTTCGGGCATGCGCACATTCAGGCCGACACCAATCACCGCGCTGCTGCCGCCGCCGACTTCGGGGCGCAGCTGCACCAGGATGCCGCCGAGCTTGCGCGCATCAATCCACAAATCATTCGGCCATTTCAGGCGCACCTGGCCGAAGCCCAGGCTGCGCAAGCCTTCGGCCAAGGCGACGCCCACCGCCAGGCTCATGCCCGACAGCGCCGGCAAGGGTCGCGAGAATCGTCGCGACAAACTGAAATAAAGATTTGCGCCCGGCGGCGAAATCCATTCGCGCCCGCGCCGGCCGCGGCCCGCGCGCTGGCGTTCGGCCAGGAACAAGGCGCAGCCCTGCTCGGGCACCGCAGCCGCAAGCGCATCGTCCTGCGTGGAGCCGGTGTCCTGGGCAATATGCAGCGACACCGGCATCGCCTCGAGCGGCAGATCGGCAAGAATGCGCGCCGCATCCAGGGGCTCGAAGCCCGCGACCGCGTTCATGGCCGCTGCCCCGGCAACCAGCGGCCGATGAAGCGCGCGCGCTCGAACCGCGGTTCGGTACCGGAACGCAACCGCGCCAGATTGCTGCGATGGGTGTAGGCCAGGAACAGCGCCGCCAGCGCCGCAAACACCATGCGCTGCGGCGATGCGCCTTCCACGCAGGCGTAGAAGAACAGGCCCAGACCCGCCAGCACGGTCGACAGGCCCACGTAGCCGCTGATACCCAGGCTCAGGAGCCACACGCCCAGCACCGCGACCAGCGACAGCGGCCAGATCACCAGCAAGCCGCCCACCAAGGTGGCTGCGCCCTTGCCGCCGCGAAAGCCATGGAACAGCGGCCAGACATGCCCGGCCACCGCCGCCAGGATACAGGCGAGAATCGCGCCCGATTGCGCGGGCAGGAAATACACGGCGAGCCCGGCAGCCGCCGCGCCCTTGCCCACGTCCACCAGCACCGTGCCCAACGCGAACTTGAAGCCCTGCGTGCGCAAGGCATTGGTGCCGCCGGCATTGCCGCTGCCCAGGGTGCGGATATCCACGCCGCGCATCCGCCCAAGCAGCAGGCTGCCGGACACCGATCCCAGTACATAACACGTGAGCAGCAGGAGCAGCGTCATCCCCATGCCGCGATTATTGCGCGATCAGCCGCCCACCGGTTGCAAGCTGATCACCAGCGCGCCCGGCCCGGCATGGGCGCCGACCGCGGGGCCGGTTTCGGCCAGCCAGGCGTCCTGGCAATCGATCAGGCCGCGCAATTGCGCGAGCAGGGTTTCGCCATCTTCGCGGGCGTCGCAGTGGCCGACGATGACGCGCCAGCGCCTGGAACGATCCACGCGCTTGGCCACATAGCGTGCGAAACGCTCGGGCACGCGGCGCTTGCCGAACAATCCCGCCGCCAGGCTCAACTTGCCTTCCGGCGTCACCTTGGCCACGGGCGTGAAGCCCAGGCCCTGCACCAGCGGCTTGCCCCAGGCCGGCACGCGGCCGCCGCGCACGGCCATGGTCAGGTCGCGGGTCACGGCCCAGGTCAGGGTCTGCGGGCGCAGGCGTTCGAGCAGCGCAACGATGTCCTTCGCGGCCACGCCCGCCTTCGCCGCTTCGGCGGCGGCGATCGTCAGCAAGGCCTGGCCGCCGGCGGCATTCGCGGTGTCGAAGACATGCGTGCGTTCGGGATGGCCGCGCTGCGCTGCGGTCTCGGCCGATTGGATCGTGCCGGACGCCGCGCGCGACACGCCCAGGTACACCAGCGCCGGATGATGCGAGAGCAGGAATTCGAACTGGCGCCGGAAATCGCCCGGCGAAGGCTGGCTGGTCCGCGGCAGCACGATTTCCTCGCGCAGCTTGCGGTAGAACTCGGTCGGCGTCAGGCCGATCTTGTCCAGGTAGTCCTGGTCGCCGAAGTTCAGGCGCAGCGGCACCACATGGATGTTCAGCGCCTCGGCCAAGCCTTCAGGCAAGTCGGCAGAACTGTCGGTGATGATCGCCACCGCGCTGCCGCCGGCGGCGGTGCGAGCCTGCGCGCGCATGTCGTCGGCCTTGGTGGCTTCGACGCGGCCAAATTTCGCGGCGATGTCGAACAGGGCCTGCGGATCGGCCACGTGCGCGTGCAGGCGGATGCGCGAATGCGAACCGGCCACCACCACGCAGCTCGCGCCTAACTCGCCCACCGCCGCGCGTAGTCCGGCGCGGTCCAGGCCTTCGCCCAGCAACAGGCACTCGCTGCACCAGCGGTGCTGCGGGTCGGCGTCGAGCACTTCCTCGTGCGCCTGCGCGGCTTCGAGGTCGGCATCGTCCTCGCTTTCAAAATGGGTGGTGTCCACTTCGCCATTGGCCAGGTATTCGCCGATGCCTTCGAGCAGGTCCAGGAAACCTTGCGCGCCCGCGTCCACCACGCCGGCCTTGGCCAGCACCGGCAGTTGCCGCGGGGTGTCGGCCAGGGCGCGGCGCGCGCGCTCCAGGGCCGGCGTGAACCAGTCGCGCATGCTCTCGGCTTTCTGGGCCGGATCGAGCGAGTCGGCGAAGGCCGTGATGACGCTGAGGATGGTGCCTTCGCGCGGTTCCGCCAGCGCCTGCCGCGCCGACGCCGAGCCAGCGCGGATGGCTTGCGCCAGGCGCGGCGGGTCAATGCTGCCCTGGCTGCCCAGGTGCTCGGCCACGCCGGTGAAAAACTGCGCCAGGATGGCGCCGGAATTGCCGCGGGCGCCGTCAATGGCGTCCTCGCCGACCCGGCGCATCAACTCACCAGCCCCGGCGGTGCGCCGGCTCAGGGCGCCGGTCAGCACGCTGCCCAGGGTGAAGGCGAGGTTGCTGCCGGTGTCGCCATCGGGCACCGGGAAGACATTGATCTTGTTGAGGGTGTCGCGGTCGGCGATGACCCGGCGCGCCCCGGCGATCAAGGCCCGGCGCAGGCCGGGGCCGCGGATGCGAAGACGGGGACTTGCCACTGCAATTGCATTCATCGGGCAGGAGTCTGCCGCATGCGACAGTTTCCGGCTATGCTGCGCCGCAACAAGCACGGGCGCGTCGTTCCGGATACGGATACACTCGCCGATGCAACCTTTTGCGTCCTGCGGGCATCCAATGCCGCATGACCCGTGACGAGACCGACGACATGCCCCGTTTGCTGCTCGCCCTGAGCCTGTTCTGCTTCGCCGCCATCGCGTTGGCGGGGGAACCGCCTGCGACCGACGACAGCACCGAGGCCAAGGCCGGCAAGCCCGCGGCCACCGCCCCGGTCGCCGACAACGACACCCCGCCGACCGCGCATGTCTCGCCTGCGCCTAGCCGCAGCAGCTCCGCCACCCGCCCGGCCGTGCCGCGTTGGCACAGCATGCTGCCGGGCATGATCCGCTAGCCGAAGCCTCGCCTAGACGATCGGCGGGAAGTGCACGGCGAAACGTGCCCCGCCCAATTCTTCGGAACGGTCCACGCGCAGTTCGCCGTGATAGGCGCGCACGATGTCCTGCACGATCGCCAGGCCGATGCCATGGCCCTGCACGCGCTCGTCGCCACGCACGCCGCGCTGCAATAGCCGGTCGACGTTCTCCGGTGCGATGCCCGGACCGTCATCGTCCACCGTGACGAACACGCCGGGCCGGCGATTGCCGATGGAAGGCTCGACCTTCACCGTCAGCAACACCCGCTGCTTCGCCCACTTGAAGGCGTTCTCCAGCAGGTTGCCGAGCAGTTCCTGCAAGTCGCCCAGCTCGCCGTAGAAGCTCGCCTGCGCGTCCACTTCGAATTCGCAGAACACTCCCTTGCCGACATAGACTTTTTCCAGGCTGGCGACGATCTCCTCGGCGCGCGGCTCGATCGGAATCGGCGCGGAGAACAGGGCATGGCCGCTGCGCGCGGCGCGCGAGAGCTGGTAAGAAACGATTTCATTCATGCGCTGGACCTGGGCGCCGATCTCGCGGCGCAGCTCGTCGCCGCTTTCGCCCGAGTCCAGGTGCGAGCGCATCACCGCCAGCGGCGTCTTCAGGCTATGCGCCAGGTCGCCCAGGGTGTTGCG
Organism: uncultured Gammaproteobacteria bacterium; assembly: GCA_966096795.1. Lineage (GTDB taxonomy): Bacteria > Pseudomonadota > Gammaproteobacteria > Xanthomonadales > Xanthomonadaceae > Arenimonas. The sequence goes on along the minus strand of CBHTVR010000012.1, from coordinate 19,903 downwards.
GCTCTGGTCGAGGTGCTTATGCTCGCTTTCGATCAGGCCATTGATGCTGTCGGTGATCTGCTCGAGCTCGGGCGGGTGCCGGCCCGACAAACGATCGGCCACGCCGCGGCGCACGCGCGAGAGTTCGCGTTCGAGGTTGCGCAGCGGCTGCAGGCTCCAGCGCAGCACCAGCATCTGCACCAGCAACAGCAATACCGCCGCCAGTCCGAGGTAGCCCCAAAGCGAATTGCGGAACACCCGCACCTGGCGGTCGAGCTGCTCGGAGTCTTCGTAGATGGCGATGGTGAAGCGCGTGACCGTGCTGCCCTGGCCGATCTCGCCCTGTTCCCAGGCCAGGCCATAGGTGAAGCGATAGACCTTGTGAGTCTGGCCCTGGTCGTCGACAAACATCAGCGGTTCGGATTCGAAGCGCTGCTCGCCGGGCTTGAGCAATTCCGGCTCCGGCAAAGCGCGGCCGAGCACCGAAGGCGAATTCCAGCGCAGGGTCTTGCCGCGCGCCACCGCGTACAGGCCGCTGCCCGGCTGCAGGAAGCGCGAGTCCGGCGCCTGCCCCGGCGGCGGCTCGATCAGCTCGCTGTTGCGGGTGAACTCGAACTCGCCGAGATAAGCATAGGCATCATTCTGCAGGCGCTCCTGCAGGTTGCTGATGGCGGTGCGCTGGAAGGCGGCATCCAGGGCGATGCCGGTCAGGCCGAGGAAGGCCACCAGCCCGAGGCTGGCGGCCAGCAGCTGACGGGCATGCAGTGAGAGGGCACGCCTCGCCATGTGCGGAACTTATTCGCTGCGCGGAATCGCGAACCGGTAACCGCGGCCACGCACGGTTTCGATCGGCTTGAGTTCGCCCTCGGGGTCGAGCTTCTTGCGCAGGCGGCCGATGAAGACCTCCAGCACGTTCGAGTCGCGGTCGAAATCCTGCTGGTAGATGTGCTCGGTGAGGTCGGCCTTGGACACCAGCTCGCCGGCGTGCAACATCAAATACTCGAGCACCTTGTACTCATAGCTGGTCAGGTCCACGCCGGCGCCATTGACGCTGACGGTCTGCGCAGAAAGATCCAGGCTCACCGGGCCGCAATCGAGCGAAGGCTTGCTCCAACCGGCGGCGCGCCGCAGCAGCGCGTTGATGCGCGCCAGCAACTCTTCGACATGGAAGGGCTTGACCAGGTAATCGTCGGCGCCCGCTTTCAAACCTTCCACCTTGTCCTGCCAGCTCGAACGCGCGGTCAGGATGAGTATGGGGAATTTCTTGCCTTCACTGCGCAGGTTGCGCACCAGGTCCATGCCCGACATCTTGGGCAGGCCCAGGTCGATGACGGCCACGTCAAAGGGCAGCTCGCGACCGTGGTACAGGCCTTCCTCGCCATCGGCGGCGGCGTCCACGGCAAAGCCTTCGCGCTTGAGCCTGGCGCTCAGCGTTTCCCGGAGGGGGGCTTCATCTTCCACCAGCAAAATACGCATGTCGTCTCCTTGTGGGATCCGGCTGCGAACCGGAGCACTTACTGCGGCGGGTCCTCGTCCGAACGGGACGATTCCTTCTGCTTGTCACGTCCGCGCGCCGGCCGGTCCTGGTCGCGATCGCGGTTGCGGTCACGGCCACGGTTCTGGTCGGGCGGGTCGCTGGGGTCTTCCTGCATCACCCGGACCCGACCGTCGGAGGTCAGGACCTTGAGCCGGTAAACCTCACGACCGTCACGTTGCATCGGCTCGGCACGCAGCACTTCACCACCGGTTTGACGCTCGACCCGACGGACGGAGTCCGGCAGCCCACCGTTGGACCCCTTGGCGGGCGGCGGGTTGGGTGCGCCGGGATCGGCATCGGGCGAGATCTGGGCCAAAGCACTGCCCGATCCGGCCAGGAAGGCCGAAAACAGGAGGCATTGGACCACTCGGGTGACTCTGTACATGGCGGCGCGATGGTATCCGAAGGACGGGGAACAAGCTTGATTGAGGCGAAGTCTGGGGTGGAGGCGGTGAATCCGGTCTGAACCTGAACGAGCTTGCCTACCAGATCTCGGCAACGCAACAGCGCAGGGAGCCGCCAGCCTTTTCGATCTCCGACAGGTCCACGCCATGCAGGCGAAACCCGGCGTTTTGCAGGCTTTGGCGCATTTCCGGGCGCAGCGCGGCGACACCGGCGGCGCTCATGAAAACGTCTTCATCCGTGACGGCGATGCAGTTTCCCGCGAAGGCCGCCTTCTCGGCCGCGCTTATGCGCAGGGCATGCGGCGCGTACAAAGCCGCGATAGCCCCGGGCACCGCGGCATCGGCGAAGCCGCTCTCGGCCAGCACCACCGCCCGCCCTGCCAGCACGCTCATCACCACATTGCCGTGGTATTCGCCGGCGGCGAGGTCATACATCAGCAGGCCGCGCAGGCCGAAAGCCTCCTTCATCGCCGCCGCGCCCGTTTCATCGCAGCGTTCCGACAATCCGCAAAAACCCAGGCCGCGGCGGTGGTCGATGACCATGGAACCGGTCAGTTCGCAGATGCCCGGCTGCCTGCGCAGGTCGAGCTCTTCATAGCCGAGTGTGTCGCGGAAGTAGCCGCGGATGTCGGCGCGCTCGGCTTCGGCCTGGCGCACGGGGTGGCGCATGTGGCCGAGGATCAGGCGCCCTTGCGCGCTGGCGAAGACATTGTTCGGGAACAAAGCGTCGGGGGTTTTTGCATCACCCGGAAAACAGATCGTCGGCAGCACCGTTGCCAGCGCACGCTGCAGTTCGCGGTGCTGGGCCAGGGCGCGTTCGGGAGCCACGCGCACCGACAGGTCCATGTAGGCGTTGTCGCTGGCCGATTGTTCGGCCAGCGCGAAGCCTTCCGGCGACACGAGGAATACCGCCTTCGCGGTGGCCGGCGTCAGATCTGGCGGACAGTGTTGGGCAAAGGCGACGAAGGCCTGCGCATCGCGCGTGATCATGCCGCCTGTTCCGTGCGCCGCGTTGGCGCCAGGGCTTGTTCGAGCAGCGCAAGGCCGGCATCGGCGCGCGGTGCGCCTTCGCTGAGGATTTGCCGGAAGGCGCGGCCGCCCGGCTGGGCATGGAACAGCCCGAGGATATGGCGGGTGATGTGCTTGATCGCCAGGCCGCGCGCGAGTTGTGCTTCGATGTAGGGAAAATATGCGCGCAACAGGTCTTCGCGCGGCTGCGGCTCGCGCCCGGCGAGGGCGCAATCGAGCAGATGCAGGCGATAGGGCTCGTGGTAGGCCATGCGCCCGATCATCACTTCGTCCACATGGGCGAGTTGTGCCAGCGCCGCGTCCACCGTGGACAGTCCGCCATTGAGGCTGATGCGCAGCGCCGGCCGCTCGCGCTTGAGGCGCTGCACCCAGTCGTAGCGCAGCGGCGGAATCTCGCGATTCTCCTTCGGCGACAAGCCACTGAGCCAGGCCTTGCGCGCATGCACCACGAAGTCGCGGCAACCGGTAGCCGCCACCGTGTCGATGAAGGCCAGGAAGGCGTCATAGTCTTCCTGCTCGTCCACGCCGAGGCGGCATTTCACCGTGACGGGGATGCTTACTGCGGCAATCATGGCGGCGATGCAATCGGCCACCAGCGGCGGCTCCTTCATCAGGCAGGCGCCGAAGCGGCCGGCCTGCACGCGATCCGATGGGCAGCCGACGTTGAGGTTGACCTGGTCGTAACCCCAGTCCGCGCCAATGCGCGCCGCCTGCGCGAGCAGAGTCGGATCGCTGCCGCCCAGTTGCAGCACCACCGGATGCTCACTGGCATCAAAACCGAGCAAGCGCTCGCGGTCGCCATGGATCACCGCCTGCGCATGCACCATTTCCGTATACAGCAGCGCGCCCGGCGCCAGCACGCGGTGGAAGGCGCGGCAGTGGCGGTCGGTCCAGTCCATCATTGGTGCGACGGACAGTTTTGGGGAGGTCTGATTCAAGCCATCTTCCAGAGCATTCATTGACACGTTTCGGTTTTGCGGTCCGCCTACCTGAAATCCCGGCTGCGGCTGTCCAGGCTGCCCAGCATCGGCGTCAGGTCGTGCAAGCGCCTGGCGATCAGGTGGCGCACGCCGTCTTTCGCCTCCAACGTGCCTTCCACCATCAGCAGCCGCGATTCCAGGAACGGGCGCCGTTGCTGTTCGGCCACCTGGCGCCAGACCACGACGTTGATCATGCCGTGTTCGTCTTCCAGCGTCACGAAGGTCACGCCGCTGGCGGTCTGCGGGCGCTGGCGTCCGACCACCAGGCCGGCGGCAGCAATGCTACGGCCGGAGGCAATGGCAGGCAGCTCCTGCGAACTGCGGCAGCGCCGCGCCCGCAGCTGCGCGCGTAGCAACGCCAGCGGGTGCCGTCCCAGCGTGGTGCCGAGCGTGGCGTAATCGGCCTCCATATTCTGCGCGACGCTCGGCAGCGGCAACGCGATCTGCTGCTCGCGCGGCTGCGTGCGCGCGCCCAGCAAGGGCCGCTGCTCTTCCACCCCGGCCACGGCCCAGCGTGCGCGGTGGCGGTGCCCGGCCAGGCCGCGTAGGGCGCCGGCGTCGGCCAGCAGGTTGCGGGCGCGGGCATCGAGCGCGGCGCGTTCGCACAGGTCGGCGACATCGGCGAAGGCCTGCATCGCCCGCGCCCGGCTCATGCGCCGGGCATCGTCTTCGCCAAAGCCGCGAATCATGCGCAGGCCCAGGCGCAAGGCGAAGCCGCCATCACGCTGCGCTTCCAGCGCGCAATCCCAGTCGCTGTAGCGCGCGTCCACCGGCCGCACTTCCACGCCGTGCCGTCGCAAGTCCTGCAGCAACTGGTCGGGGCTGTAGAAACCCATCGGCTGGCTGTTGATGAGCGCGCAGGTGAAGGCCACCGGGTAGTGGCGCTTGAGCCAGCAACTGGCATAGGTCAGCAGCGCGAAGCTGGCTGCGTGCGATTCCGGAAAACCATAACTGCCGAAACCCTTGATCTGTTCGAAGATGCGCGCCGCGAATTCGGCCGTGTAGCCACGCGCCAACATGCCCTGGGTGAGTTTGTCGCGATGGTGTTCCAGGCCGCCGTGGCGCTTCCATGCCGCCATCGACCGGCGCAGGTCATCCGATTCGCCCGGCGTGTAGCCGGCGGCAACCACCGCCAGCGCCATCACCTGTTCCTGGAACAGGGGCACGCCCAGGGTGCGCTCGAATACCTGCTTCAGGGCCTGCGAGGGATAGCGCACCGGTTCCTCGCCGGTGCGCCGGCGCAGGTAGGGATGGACCATGTCGCCCTGGATCGGCCCGGGCCGCACGATCGCAACCTCGATCACCAGGTCGTAGAACTTGCGCGGCTGCAGCCGCGGCAACATCGCCATCTGCGCGCGCGATTCGATTTGGAACACGCCCATGGTGTCGGCGCGGCAGATCATCTCGTAGGTGGCAGCGTCTTCCGCCGGAATCCTCGCCAGGTCCAGGTCGCGGCCATGGTGGGCGCGCAGCAGGTCCAGGCAACGCCGCAGCGCGCTGAGCATGCCCAGGGCCAGGATATCGACCTTCAGCAAGCCGACGGCGTCGAGGTCGTCCTTGTCCCACTGCACCACGGTGCGGCCTTCCATGCTGGCGTTTTCCACCGGCACCAGCGTGTGCAGCGGCTGCTCGGAAATGACAAAGCCACCCGGATGCTGGGAAAGATGGCGCGGAAAACCAATCAGCTCGGCGCTCAGCGCCAGCACGCGGCGAATGATCGCGCTGTCGGGGTCGAAGCCCTGCTCGCGCAAGCGCTCGGCCGCAGGCAAAGCATCGCTCCAGCGGCCGATGCAGCCGGCCAGGGCGTCGATCTGGTCGGGCGGCAGGCCCAGGGCCTTGGCGACATCGCGCACCGCGCCGGCGCCGTGGTACGTGCTGGCAACAGCCGTCAGCGCGGCGCGATGGCGGCCGTAGCGTTCGAACACGTACTGGATGACTTCCTCGCGCCGCTCGTGTTCGAAATCCACATCAATGTCCGGCGGCTCGCGGCGCTCCTTCGACATGAAGCGCTCGAACAGCATGCCGATGCGGTCGGGGTCGATAGCGGTGATGCCCAAGGCGTAGCAAACCACCGAGTTCGCCGCCGAACCGCGGCCCTGGCAGAGGATCTGCTGCTCGCGCGCGTAGCGCACGATGTCGTGCACGGTCAGGAAATAGCTTTCGTAGCCCAGCTCGGCAATCAGCGCCAATTCCTTTTCCAGCAGGTCGCGCGCCTTGCCTGGCGTTCCTTCCGGCCAGCGCCAGCGCAGGCCCTGCTCGGCCAGTTCGCGCAACCAGGAGGTCGGCGTATGACCGTCCGGCACCAGCTCGTGCGGGTATTGGTAGCGCAACTGGCCAAGGTCGAAACGGCAGCGCCGGGCGATGGCGGCGCTTTCGGCCAGCAGCTGGGGCGGATACAACTCGGCCAAAGTCCGCAGCGAACGCAGGTGGCGCTCGCCATTGGCGAACAGGCGCTTGCCGGCTTCGGCCACGCTGAGGCGGTGCCGGATCGCGGTCATCACGTCCTGCAGCGCGCGCCGCCCACGCGCATGCATATGCACATCGCCGGCGGCGACCAAGGGCAGGTCCAGCGCCATGCCCAGCGCCTGCAGGCGCGCCAGCTTTTCGATATCGCCTTGGCCGCGATGCAACTCCACCGCAATCCACAGGCGCTGCGCGAACAGCGCGCGCAGCCAGGCGCCCTCGCCGGCATCGGCGCCTCCATCGGCCAGCCACAGGGCCAGCAAGCCTTCCAGCGGCCCGGAAAAATCCTCGCGCAACAATTGGTACTCGCCTTTCGGCGCGCGCCGTCGTGCTGCGGTGATAAGCCGGCACAGCGCCTGGTAGCCGGCCAGGTTTTCCACCAGCAGCACCAGCTTCGGGCCCTGCTCGACCTGCATCTCGCTGCCGACCACCAGGGCCAGGCCAGTTTTCTTCGCCGCCTGCCAGGCGCGGACGATGCCGGCCAGCGTGCATTCGTCGGTGATTGCCAGCGCCGTGTAACCGCGCTGCTGGGCGCGCTCGAACAATTCGATGGCGCTGGAGGCGCCGCGCTGGAAGGAAAAATTCGACAGGCAGTGCAGCTCGGCGTAACTCATGCAAACCAGCCATGCAGCCAGTACGCGCCGCCCTCGACCGGCTGGTAGATCCAGGCGCGCTGGCCGTTGGCCAGTTGCGCGAAATGGTAGTCGCGGCGGATATCGCCGCCGTCCCACCAACCCGACTCGATACGCTCGCCTTCGCCAACCATGCGCGGCGCCGGCCCGCGCAAGGGAATCGGCATCGGCAACAACCAGCCCGGGCGCATCGGCGCCGAAGCCGCCGGCGACTTCGGCTCGCGCGATGCGGGCGACGCTTCGCCACGCCAGGCCTGTTCCGGGCGATGGTCCTCGTGCGCGCGCAGGCCGTGCACGGATTTTTCGCCGAGGCGCGCGCGCAGGCGTTCGCGCAATTGTTCCCAGGGCATGGCCTGCTGCGGGCGCGCGTCGAACAGTTCGCGGTGTGCGGGTACGAAAGCAGGCAAGTCCTCGGCCAGCAGCGCGAAAGCGCGCACGGGCGCGGGTATCTGCGCCTGCTCGAGGCGGCCGCGGGCAAGTTCGAACAGCAAGGCCGCATCACGCTCGGGCGCGAGCAAGCCCACCGGCACCACGGTATCGGCGTGGCCCTCGTGCTGCAGATGCAGGGCGAAGCGCTGCACGCCGCCATCGCGGCCGGCCAGGAAAGCGACCAGGTCGGTGATCATCCGCCGCAGCGGGAACAGCAGGGCCTGCGAGGATTCGACCTCGTAGTCGAGTTCGATGCGCATGGCAAAGCGGTCCGGCGGCCGGTAGCCGTCGAAGGCCACTTCGCGATCACCCATCACCTCGTCGATATGGCGCAATACCGTTGCCGGGAAACGCCGGGCAATGCCTTCGCGCGGCAAGGCGCACACCTGCCGCAGCGTGCGCAGGCCCATGCGCTGCAAGGCCGTCGCCACCTCCGGCGCGAAGCCCACCGACTGCACCGGCATCTGGCCCAGCGCATGGCGCATCGGCTCGAGGCCGTTGAGCGCCAGGCCATCGTGCGCGTTGGCCAGCACCCGCGCCGCCACCGGATTTGGCGCGGCAACGATGCGGTGGCGAAAACCCAGTTGCGCCAGGTCCTCGCGCAGCTGTGCCTCGAAGCGCGGCCAGGGTCCGAACAGGCCCAGGCTGCCCTGGATTTCCAGCAGCAGCGCATGCGGCCATTGCGTGCTGACCTGCGAGCTGTAGCGATAGGCCCAGGCCGCCAGGAACTGGTGCCAGCGCGCTTGTTCGTCGGGGTCGTGGTCGATGGTCGCGAAGCCGCGGGCAAGCGCCTGCGCCGCCGTCAGTGCCATGCCGCGACGCAGGCCAAGCGCATGCGCGGCGCGATTGACCGCATGCAGGGTGCGCCGTTGCTGCGCGCCGGCCACCAGCACCAGCGGCGAATCCGGATCGGTGCAACGCCGCAGCACACCATCGAGCGCGAGCCGTGGCAGCAGGATGCAGGCCCAGCGCATGGTTCAGCCCGACGACAGCGCGATCGGCTGCGGTGGCGCCAGCCCGCCGCGGCACTTGAGCACACGCAGTTGCGCCGGTTGAACATCAATGGCGATGCGCAGCGCGGCCGGCGAGGCATTGCATGCCGCGGCCATGGGCCGGGTGGCGAAGGCCAGGGTGTGCCCGGCTTCCGCTGCGACCTGCAGGCGACGCAGCGCGCGATCATCCGCCTTTTGTGGCCAGCACAGCACCGCGCCGCAACTGCCCGAGCGCAGGCATTGCTCGGTCGCCCAGAGCGCATCGCGCGGTGTGCTGGCTTCGACCACCTGCAGCTGCCGCAAATCGATGCCCGCTGCTTGCCAAGCCGGCGCGAACGGCAAGTAAGGCGGCGCCACCAGCACGATGCGCTCGCCGGCCTGCGACAAGCGCGCCAGCGCCGGCCACAGCAATTGCAACTCACCGACGCCATCCACCGGAATCAGTATTTCGCTCAGCGCGGCTTCCGGCCAACCTGCGGTGGGCAAGGCCGCATCCAGCGCGGCGAATCCGGTCGGCTGCGCGCTCGGCGGCGCGGCCACCGGCCGACCCTTCCACATGCGCCGCTCGTGCAGCAGCGTGTCGATCGCAAGCAAGGCGCCCATGTCATCCGCGCCGGACCAGGCCGCAGAACACGCCCTCGATCGCGAAGTCCTGGCCGGGCTCCACGAGGATCGGCGCATACGCGGCGTTGCGTGGCAGCAGGCGCAAACCCTCGCCCGTCAGCGAGAGGCGCTTGATGGTGAGTTCGCCTTCCAGGCGCGCCACCACCACCTGGCCATTGCGGGCTTGTGGCGTGCGCTTCACCCCGACCAGGTCGCCGTCGAGGATGCCGTCTTCGATCATCGAATCGCCGCGCACCCACAGCAGGTAGTCGGGCGCGGACGAAAACAGGCGCGCGTCCAAAGTCAGGGTGCCGGCCAGGCCGGCATCGGCGCCGATGGGCGTACCCGCCGCCACCCGGCCCAGCACCGGCACCCGCAGCAGGTCGGCACGCGCGCGCATGCCGGCCGGCCGGATACCCCGGGCCTGCCCGGCCGTCACCTCGATCAGCCCGGCCTCGGCCAGGGCCAGCACCTGTTTGCGCGCCGCCGCACGGGTCGCCAGGCCGCAGGCGGCGGCGATTTCGGCCAGGGTGGGCGGCTGCCCCTGCCCCGCCACCCGGTCGCGGATGAAGCTGAGGATGGCGGCGCGGCGGGGGCTAAGGGCGGACATGGGATACATTTGTATCCCTATTTACTCCGTTTGACCAGCCCACCCGGCTCCAGGCCCTGGCTAGGGGCGCAGGCCGGCCCGGATCCGCGCCAGCTTCTGGGCGTACAGGTCGCGGTCTTCCTGGGTGGCGCTGTTCTGCACGGCAATGGCCAACTGCTTGCGGGCGTTGTCCAGGTCGCCGAGGCCGTAATAGGCCAGCCCCAGCCAGAAATGGAACTTGTCGTAGTAGGCATCGCGCTGCACTTCGCGGGCGAACATGGCCCGGGCTTCGGCGAAATCGCCGCGCGCCATGGCCGCCGTGCCCAGGTCGAAGTAGTGGAAGGGCGGCGTCGGCTGGATCTTCGCCAGGGTCGCGGCCAGCGCGCGCGCTTCCTGGTGCTTGCCGAGCGTGTCGAGCACGGCGACCAGGTTGCCCAGGGTCACGACATTGTCCGGCTCGACCTCGAGCACGTGCCGGTAGACCTGCTCGGCAGCGCGTGTATCGCCATGGTTTTTGTAGACCACGCCCAGGGTGTTGTAGGCCGACAGGTTGTGCGGGTCCTGCACGATCGCGGCCCGCGCCCACCAATAGGCGCGGTCGAGCTGGTGCTGGCCAAGTGATTCGACAGCGCGGTTGTTCATGTACATGGCGACGATGCTGGCCTCGCCCAGCACGCGCGTGCGCACGCCGGCCAGCGCGCTCACCGGGATGAAGTCGATGATCATCTCCGGCCCGCCATGCTGTCGGGACACCAGCACGATGTTGACGTGCTCGTTGAGGACATTCAGGCCCTCGCTCCGGCTCCAGGCTTCCTTGATGAAAACATTCTGGTAGCGCACCGGAATATCCAGGCGCTTGGCGAAGGCCGCCGTCAGGATCACCAGCGACAAGCAGTTGCCCGAGCGCGCCTCGAAGGCCTGCGCGGCATTGCGGGTGATGTCGGCGTCGTAGTCCAGTTTCAGCCGGCCATGGCCGTAGAGGGCGTCGAACAAGCCGCGCTCGCTGCCCTTCGCCCGCAGGTCCGCGGCCATGTCGGATGCCAGGAAGCGATTCATCGCCGCGCTGGGCGCGAATACATCCTCGGCGCTGATGCGCTCGTCAGGCGCGGCGAACCAGGCATCGTTGAATAGCTCCACCTGCGGCCGGGCCACCGGCGATGACGCGCAGGACGCCAGCAAGCAGGCAAGGACGAGAACGCAGGCAATCTTCATCGGCGGCAGCAGGCGCCGCCCTTCATCGGCGCCCGGCGAATATCGCCAGCGCGATCACCGCGCACATCGTCGCGAACGCCACCCAGGCGTAGGCCCAGAACATCGGCAAGCCGATCAGCAGCAACGTGTCGTTGGAACCGGGCGCGAAGCTGGCACCAAGGGCCATCAGCGCGCCGCCAAGAAAGCAGGCCAACACACGCCTTGCGCCGGGACGCGTGCTGCCGAAACGACCCGAGGCGCGGCTGGCGATGAGCGAGCCCGCAAAAAGCGCCGACAGCAGCATCAGGTGCAGGCCGCTTTCGGAAAGGCCCATGCCGCGCGCCAGGCTTGCCACGGTTTCGCTCCAGGTCCAGGCGCCGCCGACGCTGAGCATCAGCAAAACGAAGCACAGGCCGATCAGCAAGGTCGCGCTGGCAGGTGACCACGACAGTTTGCGTCCCGGGCGCAGAACCCAGGTCGCGAGCGCGAGCAGCACCAAGCCCCAGGCAGCAACCTGCCCCAGGGAAGCGGAGGATTCATGCAAGGGCATCGGCGCCACGATCAAGCGCGAATGCGCCGCCAACCAGACACCGGCGAAAAAACCAAAGGGCGTCGCCAGCCACGCCCACTGCCCCGAGCCCACGCGCGCCACGGTGCCGAAGGCACAGGCGCCATTGATCCATGCACCCAATCCCAGCAGTGCCCCGCCGAACACGGCGCCCATGCCCAGGGCATAGCCGGGTGGCGACGCCATGCCGAAGCCGGCGAAACCGGCCAGCGCGATCAAGCCCGCTACCCACAGCGATGCGAACACCATCGCCAGCAGTTGCGTGGCGCGACGCTTGAGCACGATCTCTTCCATCGCCGCCACCGTGCAGGTGCCGCCGCGCTGGATCGCCACGCCCATCAGGGCGGCCAGCAAGAGGGCAATGGCAAGTTGCGTCATCACGCCTACTTCAGCCCCAATTCCATGCGCGCCTTGCCCTCTTTCGCCAGCAGCGCCTGGTTGCCGGCCAGGAACACGCGCGAGGCATCGAGCTCGCCACCGGCCAGCAAGGCTTCCTGCACGGATTGTGCGCGCGCCTGGGCAAGTTCGGCGAGCGCGTTGGCATCGGGCTGATAGCGTGGCTTGAGCTGTGCCTCCAGCCAAACAATATCGGCTTGCTGGCTTGCGAGCTTGCGCTGTTTGCGTGTGGCTTCATCGGCGCTGGCTTCGGCTTCGGGAAACTCCGGTTTCTTGCCGAAGCCGGCCTTGTACAAGGCGCGCAGGCGATCGTATTTGTCGTCGGCTTCCAGGCTGGCATAGTCGCCCACGGCTGGCTTGAGCGCGAGCGCCGCGGCGCGCAGGCGTGCGTCGGCCATCGCGCTGGCATCGAGTTCACCGGCATGACCTACCGGTATATCGATCTTCAACTCGGCGCGATCGGCCAAGCCCTTGGCCAGCGCAGCGAGACTGGTTTTTGCCGCGTCCGACAACTGCGCGGAGCCCGGGGCGAAGTCCACGTATTGCGCGTCTTCCGCGCCCTTGAACAAAGAACCGATGAAGCGGAAAGGCGCCGTCGCCACCTTCACGATCAGGTTGCCGATGATCTGCCAGACGATCGGCCCGACCCGGAATTTCGGATCGTCCAGGCTGCCGGTCACCGGCAGGTCCAGGTCGATCACGCCGTGGCTGTCCTTGAGCAGCGAGGTCGCCAGGCGAATCGGCAGCGAGACCTTGTCCTTGCTGTCGGTGGCCGCGCCCCACTCCAACTGGTCGAGCACCACGTGGTGGGCGGCGACCAGCTTGCGATCCTTTATCTGGTAATGCAGTTCAGTGCTGAGCTTGCCCTTGGCAATCGAATAGCCGGCGAAGCGCCCCGAATACGGGTTGAAGATCGGCAATTCGATATTGCTGAACTTCATCGTCACATCGGTGTGCTTGTCGAAGGCGAAAGGCCGCGTCTCGCCCTGGATCGATACCGGCGAGTAACGGTTCAACACCTGGCCATCAAGATGGATATGCGTGACCGCCTGGCTGTCGCTGGAAACATTGCCGATGCGTCCATGCAGGGCCTCGATGCGGGCACTGAAATTGGGTTCGATCGAATAATCGGCGAAGCTCATGGTGCCGGCATCGAGCTGCACGTCGGCGATATGCAAGGGCAAGGGCGCGCTCGCCGCGGCGGGAGCCGGTGCCGATGTGGGCTTGCGCGCCGCGGGGGCCAACGCCGTCACCAGGTTCAAGCGGCCATCGCTCGCCACCTCCACTTGCGCGAACAATCCTTGCAGGCGCATGCGCTCGAGCTCGATGCGGGTCGGCGCGACTTCAAGCTTCAAGCCCTCCAGGCCCATGCGTTTCCAGGCCAGCAGCGGATGCTTGTCCGCGCCCTGCAGAAGCTGGAAGCCATCCACGCTGCCCGTGCCGTCGAAGGCCAGCTGCGGCGCATTTGCCGCGCTGCCGGCCAAGCGCAGTTCGCCGCGCGCCTCAAGTACGCCCGAGCGGAACTCCAGCGCCGGATACTGCGGCAAGTACGAGAGCAGGTCGCGCAAGGGCAGCTTGGCCAGCGACAGGTCCAGGCGCGTCGCGCCGGTGGCCGGCGTCAGCTCGCCCTTCAGGCTGAGCGGCGCCTGGCCGTTGATCACCGTGTCCAGGCTCAGCGGCAAGGCCTGGTTTGAATCCCTGCCAAGGCTCGGGATATCCAGCGACAAGGGCGTGAAGGCATAACGCGCGACCGGCGTGACCGATCGATCTTCGAAACTCAGGCGGCCCTCGCGCAGGCTCAGCGGGCCCATGCTGAAATTCCAGGCTGTCGCGGCGGCATCGTGATCGACGGCTTTTGCAGCTGCTGTCTTCGGTGCGAACAGGGCCTGCAGGTTGAAGCCGCCACCGGCATCGCGCCAGGCATCGGCGCTCAGGCCTTGCAGGTTCACGCTGCCCAGGCTGAGCTTGCGCTGCTGCAGCGAGAGGTCGAGCTTGGCGATCTTGGCTGCAGGCAGCGTCAGCCAATCACGGTCGCCACCGATCGGGCGCAAGCCCAAGTCGCGGATGGCGATCTCCGGCACGCCGAGGTCCAGGCGCGGGCCTTTCTCGTCGCCCAAGGCGAAGTGGTAACGGCCGGCGAGATCGACCTGGCCCTGACTGATTTCGAAAGGCAGTTGCTCGCTGATGAATTCGTAGGCGCTGCGCGCGCGCAGGGCCGTCACCTTGAACTGGCCTTCGGACGCGACCGGCCGCAAGGACAGGCGGCCCCGCCAGTCAAAGCGCTCACCCTGGCTGCTGGCCGCGCTGAAACTGAAGCCGCCACCTTCGGCGCTGGTATGGAAGGCGCGCAGCGAGAAGGCAATCGGCGACAACACTTTCTCCGGCCGCAGGCGCCGACTCTGGTCGCTGAAATTCACCACGCCCTGCGTGACCTGCAGGTCGGCGATGAAGACTTCCGGCGGCGGACTGTCGTCCTTGTCCTTGTCCTTGGGCACCAGCTCGCTCAGGTTCAAGGAGCCATCGGGCCGGACAATGGCGCGCGCGAACGGCGCTTCCAGCGTCAGCGCGCGCAAGGTCCAGGCCTTGCTCCAGAGCGATGACAGCTGCGCATCGGCATAGCCGCGCCTGAGCGATACCATCGGTGACTTGCCGTCCCCGATGGCCAGGTCCTTCACCTCCAGCTCGAAGGTGAAGGGATTGGTGCGGATCTCGCCCAGCGTCAGCTGCTTGCCCAACTCCTGGCGGACATAGTCGGTAGCCTGCGCGCGGATGATGCGCGGCGCCAGCCAGAAGCCGGCGGCGGCATAGGCGGCCAACCCAAGTGCGCCCAGCGCGAGAGCGCCGAGTGCGAAGCGGCGCGTGATGCGCGCCACTCAGTCGTCCGAGGCCATGAACTGCTTGTAGGTCACGCCAGCGATCACTGCGCCCGCGATCGGCGCCAGCCAGAACAACCACAGCTGCTGCAGCGCCCAGCCGCCGACAAACAGCGCCGGCCCGGTGCTGCGTGCCGGATTCACCGAGGTGTTGGTCACCGGAATGCTGATCAGGTGGATCAGCACCAGCGCCAGGCCAATCGCCAGGCCACCGAAACCCGCAGGCGCGCGCTTGTGCGTTGCGCCCAGAATGACGATGAGGAACATGAAGGTCATGACGATTTCGCAGACCAGTCCGGCCGTCATGCTGTAGCCATTGGGCGAGTGCTCGCCGAAACCGTTCGAGGCGAAACCATTGGCCACGCTGAAGTCGGCATTGCCCGAGGCGATCAGGTACAGCGCGCCGGCACCGGCGATACCGCCCAACACTTGCGCGATGACATAGCCCGGCAATTCGCTGCCGGAAAACTTCCCGCCCGCCCAGAGCCCGAAGCTCACCGCCGGATTGAAGTGCCCGCCGGAAATCGGACCGAGCGCATAGGCACCGGTCACCACCGTCAGGCCAAAGGCCAGGGCCACGCCCAGGTAACCGATGCCGACATCGGGCACACCCGCGGCCAGCACCGCGCTTCCGCAACCGCCCAGTACCAGCCAGGCCGTTCCCAGGAACTCCGCAAACAGCTTCTTCGACATAGCCCTTCCCCTTGAGTGGATTGGATACCGATGCCCCCGGCCCGGCCAACGGGGCCAGCCCATCTTAGGCCCGGGCCGAGCCTGGCCGATACCCGGACGGAGCACTTGCCAATAATTAATTACAGAATTAATATGCCGACATGGCCACCGCCAAAGCCCCTGCCCGCCGTCCACGCCGCCCCGGTCGCCCCACCGAGAGCGAAGGCGCGCTGCGCGAGCACCTGCTCGATGCCGCGCTGGCGCGCTTCGCCCGTGAAGGCATCCGCGCCGCTGCGCTCAAGGACATCGCCCGCGACGCCGGTGCCACGCCCGCGCTGGTGCACTACTACTTCGGCAACAAGGAACAACTGGTCGCCGCCGTTTTCGAAGAGCGCCTGATGCCGGTGCTGGGCGAGCTCACGACCAGCTTCGGCGCCATCGACGGCGAGCCGAAAGAATTGGTGCGCGGCTTCGTGCGCGGCCTGCATGCCGTGGTCGCGCGCCACCCTTGGCTGCCCTTGGTGTGGGTGCGCGAAATCCTCACCGAAGGCGGCGTGCTGCGCGAGCTGATGATCGGCCGCGTGGCGCCGATGATTCCGCAGGCCCTGGCCGCGCGCCTGGCGCAGGCGCAATCGCGGCGCGCGCTAAATCCCGACCTCGACCCGCGCCTGCTGGTGGTGTCCCTGGTCGGCCTGACTCTTTTCCCGCTTGCCGCCGAACCGATCTGGCGGCGCTTCTTCAATGCCGGCGACATCAGCGCCGACGCCATGCAATCCCACACCCTTGCCCTGCTCGAACGCGGGCTGGAGTTCGACCATGCGCCCTGAACTTCGCATCCTCGCCTTGGCGCTCGCCGCCTTCGCACTCGCCGCCTGCAACAGCAAGCCCAAGGAAACCGTCCTGCTCGGCACCCTGGAGTGGGACCGCATCAGCCTGCCGGCGGAAGCCAGCGAACCCGTGCTCAGCCTGGCCGTCAGCGAAGGCGCGGCGGTGAAGGCCGGCGACCTGCTGCTGACGCTGGATTCGCGCCGCATGGACGCGCGCCTCGCGCAGGCCCAGGCCGCGGTGGCACAACAGGAAGGCCGCCTGTCGGAACTCATGCATGGCGCGCGCAGCGAACAACTCGATGCCGCGCGCGCAGCCGTGGCCAGCGCGCAAGCCAGCGCCGTTGAAGCCGGCAAGCAGTACGCGCGCCAGGACGAACTGGCGGGCAAGCAACTGGTCGCGCGCTCGAGCCTGGATGCCGCGCGCGCCACCCGCGATCGCGCCAGCGCACAGGTCACTTCGGCCCAGGCGCAGCTGCGTGAACTCACCCAAGGCACACGCCCGGAACAGATCGCCCAGGCCGAAGCCGCGCTCGCCAGCGCCCGCGCCGCGCTGGACGAATTGCAGATCAGCCGCACGCGCCTGGAATTGCATGCGCCGCGCGCCGGCCACGTCGATGCCCTGCCCTTCAAACCCGGCGACCAGCCGGCGCTGGGCGCGAGTTTGGCCAGCCTGCTGGTGGGCGACGCGCCCTATGCGCGCATCTTCATTCCCGAAAGCCAGCGCGTGGGTCTGCGCGAAGGCCAGGCCTTCACCGTCACCGTGCAGGGCAGCGACAAGGCCTGGCCGGCGCGCCTGCGCACGATCGCGCATGACCCGAGCTTCACGCCCTACTACGCGCTGACCGGCGACGACGCCAGCCGTTTGGTCTATCGCGCCGAACTCGTGCTCACCGACGCCGATGCCGCCAGCCTGCCGGCCGGCGTGCCGGTGCAGGCGCGCATCGCGCGCTGATCCGACATGGCCGCGCCCACCGACCTTGCCATCCGCGCCCAGGGCCTGACCCGCCGCTTCGGCGCGCTGGTGGCCGTGAATCAGGTGGACCTGCAGATTCCGCGCGGGCAGGTGTATGGCTTCCTCGGACCGAACGGCTCGGGCAAGTCCACCACCCTGCGCATGCTCTGCGGCCTGCTCACGCCCAGCGCCGGTGAAGTGCAAGTGCTGGGCCTGCGCATTCCCGAACAGGCCGAGCAACTCAAGCGCCGCATCGGCTACATGACCCAGAAGTTCGCGCTCTACGAAGACCTGAGCGTGATCGAGAACTTGCAGTTCCTCGCCGCCATCCACGGCCTGGCGCGCAGCACGTCCGGCGCGCGCATCGAACAGATCATGGAACGCTACGACCTCGGCCGCCTGCGCAAGCAATTGGCCGGCACCCTGTCCGGTGGCCAGAAGCAAAGGCTGGCGCTCGCAGGTTCCGTGCTGCACGAGCCCGAACTGTTGCTGCTCGACGAACCCACCAGCGCGGTGGACCCGGAATCGCGCCGCAATTTCTGGGCCAGCCTGTTCGACCTGGCCGACGCTGGCACCACCCTGCTCGTATCCACGCACTACATGGACGAAGCCGAACGCTGCCATCGCCTGGCGATCCTGGAAAGCGGCCGCGTCGTTGCCGACGGCACGCCGCAGGATCTTTGCGCCGCGCTGCCGGGCAAGGTATGGCTGCTACGCAGCGCCAACGCGCGCCCGCTCGAGGCGCAGCTGCGCAAACTCGAAGGTGTGTTGGGCGTGGCCCAGATCGGCACCGCCCTGCGCGTGCTGGCGGCACCCGGCATCGACGAAGTGCAACTGCAGCGCGCCATCGGCGCCGGCCAGCCAGTGGGCATCGAAGCGGTCGCGCCCAATCTCGAGGACGTCTTCGTCGCCGCCACCCACGTCGCGCGCAAGGCCGCCGCATGAACCTCACCCGCCTGCTCGCCATCGTGATCAAGGAGCTGCGCCAGCTGCGCCGCGACCGCCTGACCTTCGGCATGATCCTGGGTATTCCGACCATCCAGCTGCTGCTGTTCGGTTTCGCCATCAACCTCGACATCCGCCATATCGACACGGCGGTGGCCGACCAGGCGCAGAGCGCGCGTTCGCGCGAGATCATCGCCACCCTGGGCGCCACCGGCGTGCTGCACATGCAGGCGCCAGTGCGCGATCCATCGGAATTGCAGGACCTGATCCGCAAGGGCCGCATCAATATCGGCATCGTCCTGCCGCCCGATCTCGACCGCCGCCTGGAGATGCGCGATCGCCCAGCGATCCAGGTCATGGTGGACGGCTCGGACCAGAGCATCCAGGCCGCCGCCCGACAGCTCGCCACGATTCCCTTGCCCGGCCTGCGCGGCAACTACCAGGGCGTGGAAGTGGTGAACTTCTACAATCCCGAACGACGCGCCGCGGTGAACACCGTGCCCGGCCTGATCGGCGTCATCCTGACCATGACCCTGGTGATGTTCACCGGCATGGCGCTGGTGCGAGAACGCGAACGCGGCAACCTCGAGATGCTCATTGCCACGCCGGTCTCACCCTGGGAACTGACGCTGGGCAAGGTGCTGCCTTTCGTGGCGATTGGCCTGGTGCAGGTGACGGTGGTCTTGCTGCTGGGCAAGCTGGTGTTCGCCGTGCCCATTCGCGGCCACTTGCTGGAAGTCTATGCGGCGGCGCTGTTGTTCATCATCGCCAACCTGGCGCTGGGCATCCTGATTTCGACCCTGGCCAAGAGCCAGTTCCAGTCCATGCAGCTGGCCTTCTTCGTGTTCCTGCCGCAGATCCTGCTGTCGGGCTTCATGTTCCCGTACGCGGGCATGCCGAAGGCGGCGCAATGGATCGCCGAAGTCCTGCCGATGACGCATTTCATCCGGCTGATCCGCGCCATCATGCTGCGCGGCGCGGGCCTGGCCGACCTGCCCAATGACATGCTGGCGCTGGCGGCGATTGCGGTGGTGTTGCTGGTTATCTCGACGCGCCGGATACACAAGCGCCTGGATTGATTGGCCTCAGCCTTCGGACAGATGCGCCAGCGCAGCCGCGCCCTGCTCCCAGTTCTGGCCGTCGAAAGCTTCAATCTCGAGGGACTCGACGCTGCCATCATCCAGGCAGCGGGCGTTGACGTCCACGCCATCAGGATTCGAGCGCGGGATATAGAAACTCTTCACCCCGCAGACACGGCAGAAACGGTGCTTGGCCACGCCCGTGTTGAAGGTGTATTCGACCAGGTCGCCGGCGCCGGACAGCAAACGAAAGCGCGAGGCCGGAACGATCAGGTGCCAGAAACCGCTCATGCGGCAGAGCGAGCAGTTGCAGTCCTGCACCAGCAGATGGCGCGGCGCGTCCACTTCAAAACGCACGCGGCGGCAATGACAGCCGCCGCGATGCGTTACCAGCTCAGTTTCGTCTTGGCTCAAGGCTTGCCCTTGCCCTTGCCGTTGTTGCCCTTGCCGTTGTTGCCATTGCCCTGGGAATTGCCGGGGCCGTGCTCGGAATTGCCGTGTTCTTCAGCCGCAGCGGGCTTGCCCTTGGGCTTGCCACTATTGCCCTTGTTGCCGGAATTGCCGGGTGCGTGCCCGCGGAACCTGCCGTTGGACTTGCCGACCTGGCCCTTGAGCGCGTGGAACTCCGCCGAGCCGGGCTTGATGCCCATGCGCTGGGCGATCACGCCCCAACCCTGGCCGCGATTCTGTTCGCGGGTGCGCACGACATCGGCGCAGGGGCGGCGCAGCTGGTAGGCCAGGGCGCAGGCGTAATAGACATCGC